>NZ_AUMM01000041.1 GCF_000430685.1 Tuberibacillus calidus DSM 17572
AAGCATCGGCCAAATCCCGCAGGGATGATTGCAAAGAAATGCTATCCACTTCTTTCAGCCATTGGTATTGCTTTTTTAACTTTGGCAATTGGATGGCACATTGGTGGTAGGACAAACCTTTTTGGGTTTGGTTGTAGGTGTTTTGCCACAAATGTAAAAAATGGTTGTAGACAAAGCGGTTGCAACCAAAGGTTTTCCTTATCAACGTTTTTTGCATTTGGTTTGGGTAAATGCGAAAACGAAAAGCCTTGTATTGTTTCATGGCAAAACACCTCCTAACAATGTATTTGATACTTCTATTATAGAACATTTGTTTGCATTTGAAAACAAAAAAAGCCATTCATCTCCGCCCTAGCTTTGCTTGAGGGTGGAGTCTTCTGGCTTTGCTGTGATAAAAGGATGAAACGGACATAAACAGCGTTGTCGTAAATTGAATCAGAAAGCTTGCAGCAACATAAAACACAAACAAGTGATTTTTAAAAGTCGCCTTTAAAGCTTCCTTGAAGCGGAACGGCTCGCTTTGGTGCTCCTGATTTTCAAAACAACCGTAAAGCGCTGTATAGAGGGAAATCAAGCCGATTCCCGCAAAAATAAAAGCCATTGTATGCCAACCAAGCGCCATCCCTAAAGATTTGGACAACGCGACACCGGCGATCATGCCGACAATGCTGAATACCTGCTGGATGGCTGAAACAAAAGCGCGATCGCGTTCTTCCGTATACATTTCAGGGTACAAAGCTCCGGCGTTTAGTGCTGTAAAGGTAAAAAACAGATCGAAAAGAAACGTAAAAATAATAAAATAGATCAGGAGTCCGGTCTCACCTATCGCTGGTGGTGAAAAGAGCAAATAAAAAGAAAGGCAAAACGGCAAAGCCGATAAAGCAATATACGGAATGCGCCGTCCAAAGCGCGTGCGGGTGCGGTCACTGACATAACCCGCGATGAGATTCAAAAAGGCGTTGACTATGCCATAAATAATCATGACAACGGAGATCGGCACCCCTGGCACTTTCAACTCGGTGACATAAAAATAGACCGCAACGGTGTTAAATGCCTGCCAAAGCATAATGACCCCTAAGGTATGCGCGGAATATGCCAGTTTCTTTTTCAAAGGAACGGCAACCGGTTCTTTTATGGCATTGAGTCCTTTGTTTGGTTCACTCATAAAATGGCCTCACTTTATAAAAATTAGCGCGCAGAATGTGACCGCCATTAGACATGACGTTTCAGCCTCCACCGTTAACCCTTACTTAGGTTAGCCATTTGAAATAACCACCTAAATAGCTATCCAACGTGGCATCGTCATCTTGATTGAACAAAAAACTTAAATGTCCTGCCTTAGCTATTTATCGCATCCGGGAAGAAATGGAGTTGGCGCGTTGAAAGCACTTTAAAAGCCTCAGCCAAACGCGGGCTTTGGTGTTCGGTGGAGTCTGATGGCTGCTGTGGATCCATTTGCTTCCATTTTGCTGCCTGATAGGTAAAATATTGCGAGAGCAGGGGCCATTCTGGATGGTCGAATTGGCTCTTGTGGGCGAGGATCGCTTGCATTTTAACCTCCCAGTAGTCGGTCACATCGACAAAGGCGTTGGGAAAGCTGGTTGAGTAAAAAGCCACTTGCGGCACCATATATGGTCGACCTAAGCTTGGAAAACTAATGTTACCGGAAGCGAGCACACTGGCAGCAACGGCCCGTCCCACTTTATAATGATCGGGATGCGCTTCATAAGGCATCCAAGGATCAACAGTTGTAACCAGTTCCGGTTTTTCCTCTCTTATAATCGAAACCAACGCTTCGGTGACTTCTCTTTCCGAATAGTCCCCGTTATCCTCAAACCCTAAGTCATAGTGATGGTGAACCCCGAGCAGTTTTCCGGCGGCCATTTTTTCGTTCTGGCGAATTTGGATTAACCGCTCAGGACTGACGCGCGGGTCCGATGCCCCATATCGCCCGTCCGTCACCGTAACAAAAATAACCCGCGCCCCGCGTTCGGACAAATATTTTACGGTCCCTCCCATGCCCACTTCGTTATCATCCGGGTGTGGCTGAACGCACAGCACCGAGCGAACATCTTTTATCGGTTTGACGCCCAATAGTTGCTGAATGTCCATGCAAAAAATCTCCTTTTTTCGGTTTTTTCTCTTATCAAAATCACAAAGGATACCGCGGCCAGGTGAGGAATAAAGTTAACCTGCTCTGCCAACTCCTTGGCAAGAAGCTGTGCCTTAGTTATCTTTATGCTTGCCTGTTAAATGATAGACTTTCTTACCAGTACAAAAAAACGAGCATACCCTAAAGGCATGCCCGTTTTTTCAGTGAATTATGCCACAGGTTTATCCATGTCCAACTCCAGCTCTTCGTCTTCCGTAATGCGCGGTACCTTCAAGGCGGAATGGACGCCCCAGTAATAGAAGACTAAGGAAAGCACGCCTGTCAGAATGCTGTCCCACGGACCTGGGATCGCTTTTCCAGGGCCGAATGTGCTGAAGTAGGTCATAATCAACATGAAGGCATAGTAACCAAACAACCAAATGGATGCTTTAAAATCTTCTTTCAGATTCTTGCGTAACGTTTCATCTTTATCAACAAAAGCAAAGTAAAAGACGAGCGAAGCGACAAGGAGAATAACCAGCAAGCTGATGACGCTCCAACCGCTCCAAAGAATTAACAACGTTGCAGCAATAAAGGCGAGCGGCGAAATCCATCTCAAGCCACGCAGTTTAAACGGCCGCGGCAGTTCAGGCGCGCGATTTCTTAAGGCTTCTGCTGAAACCGGACCAGTCATATATGTCAGAACGAACGCAGTTGTTACCGCCCCGACAAGGCCGGCCCAAGTTTGGAAGTTTGCCGGAATCGTCCAAGCAATACCCATGATCAATGCGAGCCACAAAGAAGCACGCGGCAAGCCGGTGCGCTTATCCACCTTAGCGAAAATGGAGTAGAAATAACCGTTTTTCGCCCAAGCAAACATTACGCGTGCTGTACCGGATAGGAAAATGTTACCGGTTGCAGCCGGGGAAATCGCAGCATCCACGAGAACCAAGTTTGCCAGCCAGATAATACCGAGTGTTTTAGCGAGTTCTGCCCATGGCGACTCCCAATTAATGCTCGCCCAACCTTTGGCGAGGACATCGCCCGGTACCGCCCCCAAGAAGGCAAATTGCAACAGAACATAGAGTCCAAGGCAAAGGAAAATAGAAATAATAATTGCCCATGCCGTATCGCGCTGCGGATTTCTCGCTTCAGCGGCAAAGTCCACCGATTGCCGGAAGCCTAAGAAAGCGAAAGCAATCCCCGCGGCGACGACGGATTGGAAGACCCCATGAATGCCGCCAGGGTCAGCCCCTGTTGCGCTGAAATTGCTCACATCCATATTAAGGAGCAACATGATGACAATTAACAGCGGCACAACGAATTTGAAGAACGTCACAATGGTGTTCGTTTTCCCAAAGAAGTTTACGCTCCAATAATTGATTAAGAAGAAAATAACAACAAGTGCGGATTGAACAATAAATCCAAGTGCGGTCGGCCCACCATCACTGTTCGTAAGTGCCGGCCAATAATAAGTGGCATACTCACGGACGGCAATAACTTCGACACCAATAACGCTCGTATAACCAAGGAGCGACGCAAAGCCAATTAAATAGCCGACGAGTGTGCCGTGTGAGTAGTCAGGGTAACGCAGGAATCCCCCACTTCTTGGTAACGCCGAGGTTAATTCGGCATAGACGAGACCGATGAGCAAAAAGATAACGGCTCCGATAATCCACGGAATCCAAGCGAGGACGCCAGCAATTTTGGCAGCGTTCATCGCTCCGTATAGCCATCCAGAGCCGATGATCGATCCGCAACCAAGGAAGGTGAGGTCAAGAAGCGTTAACTTCTTTTTAAATTTCCCTTGGTCTGACATATTTTTCCTCCTTTTAGATAATTCGAAATCTTTCTACAAGGCTATTATACGCATGAATCATTGACAAAATCAATATGCATTTTTGAGTTTTTAGAAAAAGGGACAAAGAAAAAGGTCGATCATAGATAAAAAAACTCAGCGCAACTAAAGAAAATTTGGCCTTACCAAGCCTTTTTCAGCGAGTCAAACATCTAGTTCCCTTTATGCTTTTCTTGAAAAATAAACATAAAAAAGCATATCATTTTTCGCCTCAACAGCCGGCAATTTGATACGCAATCCAGAATTGCATATTATTTTCAAGCTCGGAACTCTTAAAACTGATATGCAATCTTGATAAAATGGAAAAGTTGACAAAAAAGACCTGCCACCCGGCAAGTCTTTTTGTCATTTTTATTTTTCATTAGCGAAATTGACAATCAAATCGTGGACATGCTGGAACTCTTGATCTTCAACAATGACCCAGCTTACTCCGTCCATGTATTTCGGCGTGCCTTTCGTTTCATAATCGGTAATATGATTAGCCGCACCTCGATAGTCTGTGACCAACCGCTTCATGTCATCGAACGAAAGGTTTGTCGAGACATTATCACCCAACACATTCAAAATACGCTGCATGTTAGTAACAGACGACAAATGCATGCCTTTTTCGAGAACGGCCTCGATGACTTGGCGCTGCCTTAAATTCCGTCCGAAATCGCCACGAGGGTCTTTATGGCGCATGCGCACATAACCAATTGCTTTCGGCCCATCAAGGAAAATCTCGCCTTTTTTATAAACATAACCTTTTTTGTAAAAACCTTCATCAGCCCATGTAATGTCATTGTTAACCGTTACCCCGCCGACAGCGTCAACAAGGTCCCTCAGCCCTTCCATATTCACTTTGACATAATAAGAGATATCGATGTTAAAAATTTTTTCTACCGTTTCAACGGCTAATTCCTCGTTGCCATAGGCATAAGCAGCATTGATTTTCGAATGTCCATTGCGCCCCGGAATTTGAACTCTTGTATCACGTGGAATGCTCGTCATTAACATTTTTTGCGTCTTAGGATTGAGGGTTGCGACAATCATTGTATCCGAACGGCCTTTATCATGGGGCCGCTCATCAACGCCCAAAAGTAAAATATTAATGGACGGGGCCGTTTGTTTTTTTAACGGCAAATCTTTATTTTTGTCATTTTTTAATGGCTTGTACACCTTGTCGGCCGTTTTATGAATGGAATGGTAAACGTAATAAGCAAACCCTCCGGTACCAAGGATAAGGATCGCAAAAATGATGCCGACAATCAATAGGATGCGTTTGGCTTTTGATTTTCTTTTATGCTTCACATACATTGCCCCCAAAGTGTATATTCTCCCCTCGTTTTATTGTACTATGGTTTACGACAAATCTCTACCTGTTTTTTAGAAAACTATGGTAAAAGGTTGTTGGAAAAATCGTGCCTCTTGAAAGCTTAAAACTTAAAATTTATACTATATCCAAGAAAAAACTATACATAAGGGAAGATGAAAATGGATAAAGTACTTATTTTCGGCCATAAAAATCCAGATACCGATACGATCTGTTCAGCGATCAGTTATGCGCATTTAAAAAAAGAACTGGGGCAAAATGTCGAAGCCGTTCGCCTTGGAGACATTAATGGCGAAACCCGGTTTGCTTTGGAAACCTTCCAAATCGAAGCCCCCCGTCTGGTTGAGAGCGTTGCCGCTGAGGCGAAAGCGGTTATTTTGGTTGACCATAATGAACGCCAGCAAAGTGCGGATGATATTGATCAAGTAAAAATCTTAGAAGTCATTGATCACCATCGCATTGCAAATTTTGAAACGGCTGATCCGTTATATTATCGGGCAGAGCCGGTTGGCTGTACGGCGACCATATTAAAAAAATTGTATAAGGAAAATGGGGTAGCCATTCCCAAAAATATTGCCGGTTTGATGTTGTCAGCGATCATTTCGGATTCGCTTTTATTCAAATCCCCAACTTGCACGGAAGAGGATGTCCAAGCTGCCCGCGAATTGGCCGAAATTGCCGGAGTGGATGCTGAAAGCTACGGGCTGGACATGCTGAAGGCCGGGGCCAATTTGGATGATAAAAGCGCTGAAGAACTCATTTCCCTCGATGCCAAAGAATTCGGCATGGGTTCACACAAAGTGATGATTGCTCAAGTCAATACGGTCGATGTGAACGATGTGTTAAAACGGCGGGCGGATATTGAAGCAGCGATAAATCGGACCATCGATGAAAAAGGCCTTGATCTCTTTTTCTTCGTCATTACCGATATTCTCCAAAACGACTCCACCGGTTTGGCCCTAGGAAAAGAAACGAGCAAAGTGGAAAAAGCGTTTAATGGAAAATTGGAAAACGGCACGATTCTCCTTAAAGGCGTTGTTTCTCGTAAAAAACAAATCGTGCCGCCGCTTACAGAAGCATTTACTGAATGACCGCCATGCTCAAACAAGGGACTCATTAGGATTCCCAACCCGTGGTTGGTTGCAGATTAAGCAGGTTCACGGTTTAAACCTAATGCTTCACAGTTTGGAATGAAAAAATTATAGGACTGGTTCAAAAAAGGCTGATTCAAAGGATGACTTTGAGTTCAGCCTTTTCGTTTTTAAGAGGATCTAATAGCCATATTTCTCCAACTCCGTTTTGCTGAGGAAGCCTCAAGTCATGACTTTTAATGGGCTGGCATCACAACTCGCCCCAAAGTGGATCAAGCGTTTTTCAAATGGCGAGCCACTAATGGTTTTCGAGTCGCTACCGTACTAAGTGCGAAATATGCGGTGCAGCGGTTTTTGTTGTACAATGGGTATGGACATATGCCAAACAGCATTTCCAGTTAAAAGATGGCTGACATCACCCATCTTTTGCTCCCATGAAAAACGCCTTTTCGTGACGATGACAATAAATGATGGCGGGAACTACGGTTTTCCCTGTAAAAATGACGCATCCTATTTACTGCCTTCCTTAGTACAACAAAGGAGATAAAACATCCATGACACAAAAAGTTTACCTAGGAATTGATATCGGGACGACAAGTACCAAAGCCGTCCTTTTCAATGAAAAGGGGTCAGTCCTCGCGATACACCATAAGGAATACCCGCTTCACAGTCCGACACCCGTGATTGCGGAACAAGACCCTGACGAAATTTTTCGTGCCGTGCTTGAGGTCATTTCGGGCGTTGTTTCAAAGGCCAATGTCCTGCCCGACTCCATTCGCTTGGTTGCGTTTAGTTCGGCGATGCACAGTGTCATTGCCGTCGATGCTAATGGCCGTCCATTGACCCGCTGCATCACCTGGGCAGACAGCCGCGCCGCCGGATGGTCCGATCGCATAAAAAGGGACTTCAATGGACTGGATATTTACCGACGGACGGGCACACCGATCCACCCGATGTCACCTCTTGCGAAAATCACGTGGCTTCGCCATGACCAGCCAGACATTTTTCAAAAGGCTCATAAATTTATTGGTATTAAAGAGTACGTTTTTTATCAATTCTTCGGCCGCTACGTCGTCGACTATTCCATCGCCTCTGCAACAGGACTTTTCAATCTGAAAGCATTAAGTTGGGATCAAGAAGCGTTGGCTGTGGCAGGCATTCAACCCGAGCAGCTTTCAGAACCGGTTCCCACAACCTTTTCTTTAAGCGGTCTGCGTGAGGATTTAGCGGTGCAGCTTGGCTTATCTAAGGACACGCCTTTTGTCGTTGGGGCCAGTGACGGCGTGCTGTCCAACCTTGGTGTCGATGCCATTAGCCCCGGGGTTATCGCCGTCACCATTGGGACAAGCGGAGCGATTCGAACTGTCACCTCCAAACCAGCAACCGATCCGAAAGGACGCATCTTTTGCTATGCCTTAACCGAAGACCATTGGGTGATTGGCGGACCGGTTAATAATGGCGGCGTCGTTTTTCGTTGGGCGAGGGATGAGCTCGCTGACGGTGTGGTGAGCACTGCCAAAAGGCTTGGCAAGGATCCTTATGACATTTTATCGGACATGGCGGCTCGTGTTCGCCCTGGAGCGGAAGGCCTGCTCTTCCACCCCTATTTAGCAGGAGAACGCGCCCCGCTTTGGAATGCTCATGCCCGGGGGTCGTTTTTCGGGCTGGGGCTGCATCATAAAAAAGAGCACTTGATCCGCGCGGTCATGGAAGGCGTCATGCTGAATCTCTACATGGTTACGCTGACCCTTCAAGAAATCATCGGCATGCCGAAGCAAATTAAAGCCACTGGCGGATTCAGCCGATCAGAACTGTGGCGGCAAATGATGGCTGATATTTTTAACCAGGAAGTCATTATCCCGGAAAGTTTTGAAAGCTCCTGCCTCGGAGCCGTCATTCTCGGCATGTATGCGCTCGGGGATATCAAAGATTTTTCCATTGTTTCAGATTGGGTAGGCTTTACGCATTCCCATAAACCGATAAAGGACAACGCTGCGATTTACGAAGATTTGATTCCGATCTATATACGGATTGCCAGAACGCTTGAAAAAGAATATGAGCCGATCACAACCTTCCAAGAAAAATGGACCAATTAAGAATAAGACGACTTTAAAGATAAAAGGCAGCCGTGGGAATGTTCTTCCCACGGCCTCCACTTATTAGGAAATAATGCTATAATAAACAAATAAAGCACAAGTAGGTGTCGGGATTGCCACAACCGTTTTTCTTGTTACCTCTTCAACATTTTGTTCCTCAATAAATGAAGATTTGTCATGGTACTTTCTACAGTGCATACCCACATCACTTTCTAACTTTGGGAGACTTAACAACCAGTAGCTGAGTGATAATTTTAAAGAGTATTCCACATGAAGCATGATAAAATCGGGGTATTATATGTACTAAATCACCATGTTGAACAATTTTGGTGCAACAATTGGTTATGAAAGCGCATTCTAAATGCGTTGTTTGCGGTTACAATGAAGTCAAGGGGGATGCAACAATGTATTTGGACGAAAGGAGCAACGCCTTATTAAAAGAGGTTATTAATAACCCCTATATTTCCAGCGCCCGGATTGAAGAAAAATTTCATTTAACCAGAAGGCAAGTCAGCTACAGCTTAAAAAAAATAAACAGCTGGCTCGAAGAAAATCATTTACCGCCTATCAAAAGGACAAACAGCGGAAAATTTATCGTTAGTTCCATACTTATCGATCTATATGCCGGGCGACCTGATAAAGCGCAAAGCACTTATATACCTTCCGAAAGAGAAAGAGCTAACCTAATTTTGTTAATGGTTCTAAGCAGTGAAAGCGAATTATCGCTCGTCCATTTTACCTCTGCTTTAGATGTCAGCAAAAATACTATTTTAAGGGATCTAAAATATATCCAAAGCATTTTAAGTGCCTATCAATTGGAAATCGTTTATTCACGGTCAAACGGTTATGACATCGGTGGTGATGAATGGAATATAAGACGACTATTAGTTGACCTCATTCAGTCAATCCTAAATATGTTCAATGGTCGCACATTCATACACAAGCTCATCGATTTACCGGAAATTGAAATCATTAAACTTCGAAAGCAAATGGAGGAAATTGAAGAGCGGTTGCATCTGACCTTCATCGATGAAAGAATGGAGCTCTTACCTTACGTCATTGCCATTTTATTAAGAAGGATTAAAAAAGGTAAAGTCATCAAAAACCTTTATCATATCGATTACGAGGAACTTTCCGATACAAAAGAGTATGTGGCTGCGGAGATTCTTATTCGAGATATCAAAAACATTCCAAAAGAGGAACGTCTATTTATTACATTACAGCTCCTTGCCTCAAAGATATTTTCTTCAGAACACTTAACCGACAAAAAAATGTCGGAAATGGCTGAATCCATAAAGATGTGCTTGAATCTGTTCGAAAAGAAAGCATGCGTCACGCTAAAGGAGAAAGAGGATCTCATCAAAAGAATCATCCTCCATATGAAATCTGCCTATTATCGGATAAAGTACAACTTAACGACCGATTATGCTTTAATCGATCGAGTGAGTGATCAATATAAGGCAGTGGAATTTATCCTTAAGGAGTCAATCAAACCCCTGGAAGATTACATTGGTTGCGAAATCCCCGAAAGCGAATTAATGTTTCTTACGATTATATTGGGCGGCCATTTATTAAGCAGCGGCGAGACTATCAACATGAAGAAAAAAGCAGTGGTTGTTTGTCCAAATGGTGTTTCAATCTCAGAACTGATGGATCAAACACTTAGGGACCTATTTCCGGAGTTTCATTTCTATCAACCACTATCCATTCGTGAATTTCAACGGTCGCTAAAGGAATTTGATATCGTTTTTTCCCCTGTTCCATTACAAACGGATAAACGTCTTTTTATCGTTGAGCGTTTTATCACGGACTATGAAAAGATGCTTCTCCGCCATAGGGTGATGAAAGAGATTTTCGGGTTTCATTCCTCAATGATTAGCGCTGAACATATCGCCAACATTGTTGAAAAATATGCAAAAGTGGAAGATAAAACTGCCCTAGTTCGCGCGCTGGAAGATTACATCGTCACAGGGGTACCGCAAAAGACTGATGAAAAAGCAAAGGCGTCCTATCAGCTTTCAGATTTTCTTACGCCGGAACACATCATGATTCGTGATCATGTCAAGGACTTACAAGAAGCCATTGATATAGCATCCGAACCGCTTGTGCGCGAGGGAGCCATAACAAAAAATTACGTTGAGTCAATGAAGCGCCAATTTAAGGAATTATCGCCTTATGTCGTCTTAAGAAACCGCATCGCTATCCCCCACGCTGCACCCGAAGATGGTGTAAACCGAGTTGGGATGAGTTTATTAGTTATCAAAGAAGGGCTTGTTTTTGAAGAAATTCATAAAGTCCATCTGATTGTTGTCATAGCAGCCGTAGACAAGAAAACACACATCCATGCATTGATGCAATTAATGAAACTATCCGATTCAGAGCAAGATGTGCAAAAAATCATACAAGCCGAACACCGGGACAAGATCGTTGAAATGATTGCCGCTTATTCTAGAACTGGTCTGGAGTGAAGATTTGGATGAGTTTATATGAATTTATTAGAGAAGACCTAATTAAAGTGAACTTAACTGTTGACAATCAGGATCAGTTATTCGAAACCCTTTTTATCGAAGCTTACCAAAGGGGTTATGTCAAAAAGGACTACTTGCAAAAGCTGAAGGAACGTGAAGCGGTTTTTCCTACAGGGCTTTCGATGGGAGAATATAGCGTTGCCATACCGCATACTGACCCGGAATTTATCATTAATCCTTTCATTGCTGTAGCCACGCTAGAAAAGCCCGTGTCGTTTCACCTAATGGAGGACAAATCAAAACAAACCGAGGTGAACATGATTTTAATGCTCGGGCTAAACGAACCTCACAGTCAGTTAAAGATGTTGCAAGAGATCATGACCCTCATTCAAGACAAAAGTAAAATTGAACAATTACTAAAAGCTCAAACGCCAATAGAAGTTCAAGAGATTTTAAAAAAAAATAGAAGCTAAAAATTAAGGAGGTTTTAATACATGAAAAAAGTACTCGTTGCCTGTGGTGCGGGGATTGCGACTTCTACCGTCGTCTGTAACCGTGTCGAAAATCTTTTAAAAGAAAATGGCATTGAGGCCGAGGTCATTCAGTGCAAAATTGCCGAAGTCGCTAATCGCCAAGACGATGCCGACCTCATCGTCTCTACGACGATCTTGCCGACCCAATATAAGATTCCAGCCGTCATTGCCACTGCTTATATTACCGGCATTAATATGGAAGCGCTTGATCAAAAAATTATTGATCACTTGAAATAAAAAACTATTAAAAAATGGGAGTGAAAACCATGAAAAAAATATTAGTTGCTTGTGGTGCGGGGATCGCGACTTCTACCGTCGTCTGTAACCGTGTCGAAAATCTTTTAAAAGAAAATGGCATTGAGGCCGAGGTCATTCAATGCAAAATTGCCGAAGTCGCTAATCGCCAAGACGATGCTGACCTCATCGTCTCTACGACGATCTTGCCGACCCAATATAAGATTCCAGCCGTCATTGTCACTGCTTATATTACCGGTATTAATATGGAAGCGCTTGATCAAAAAATTATTGATCACCTTAAATAACCCGATTTTACAAAATTTAGGGGGGAGCAAAACATGAACAAACTATTAGATGCTGTCCAGTACGTCCTTAATTTAGGGCCAACTGTTGTTTTGCCAATTGCCATTATCATCATTGGCTTGATTTTTAAAACAGGTTTCAAAAAAGCCTTTCGATCAGGGATTACGATCGGTATTGGTTTTGTTGGAATAAACCTTGTTATTGGCGTACTCACTGATAACTTAGGTCCAGCTGCACAACAAATGATTCAACGTTTCGGCTTTCATCTTTCAGTCATCGATGTAGGATGGCCCGGAGCCGCGGCTTTATCTTGGGCATCACCCGTCGCCGCTATTTTGATACCTGTATGTTTAATCTTTAACTTGATTTTGATTTTATTAAAAGTCACCAAAACACTTGATATTGATATTTGGAACTACTGGCATTTCATATCCGCAGGTGCAACCGGTTACATTGTTACCGGCAGTTGGTGGTTTGCTATCCTTTGTGCGATTATTTTCGAACTTATGACTTTATTTGTCGCTGATAGAACCGCACCAATGGTACAAAAATTTTATGGTCTTGAAGGCATCTCTCTACCAACGGGTTCAACTGCCGCCTTTGCACCAATCGGTATTCTGGTAGGTTGGTTAGTCGCCAAGATTCCTGGAATCAAAAAATTAAACGCTGATCCAGACACCATTCAAAAACGCTTTGGCATCTTCGGGGAACCGATGATGATGGGACTTATTCTAGGTATAATTATAGGTTTATTAGCCGGTTACGATCTCGGCGGCGTTTTAAAACTTGGTGTCGCTATGGCAGCGGTCATGTTGCTCATGCCGAGGATGGTAAAAATTTTGATGGAAGGTCTTATTCCGATTTCGGAATCAGCCCGCACTTTCCTGCAAAGCCGTTTCAAAGGCCGTGAGCTTCATATCGGCCTTGACGCTGCTCTAGCTGTAGGCCATCCGGCTGTTATGGCTACTGCGTTATTGCTCGTTCCCATTACGTTGTTCTTAGCCGTTATTCTCCCAGGTAACCGGGTTCTTCCATTCGGTGACTTGGCGACGATTCCTTTCTACATCGCGTTCGTCGTTGGTTCACGTAAAGGAAATATCATTCACTCACTCATTGCAGGGATTGTTATGGTCGCATTGTCCCTTTACATGGCTACGAACTTCGCGGAGGTTCATACGCAAATGATTCAAGGCGCCCAATTCCACATGCCAAAAGGTGCAACACAGATTTCAAGCTTGGATATGGGCGGTAACTTATTCAACTGGCTTATCCTTAAATTCTCTCAAATTGCAAATAGTCTCTTTCAATAAATAACGAAGATGGTGTTGCCGCCTTCTTTACAAGGTAGCAACACCCTAAATTTTTCATGTTTTGATTAAGGAGGATCCCAATGAAAGCAGCTGTATTACATTCGGAAAATCACATCGTTTATGAAGACATCGAGCTTCGCCCATGCCGTCCGGATGAAGTAAGGATCAAGGTGATGGCCGCAGGCATTTGTGGATCTGATACGCACAAAATGGTCACCAAATGGAAGTATCCGCTTCCGGCTATCATGGGTCATGAATTTTCAGGGTATGTCGTCGAAGTTGGGGACAATGTTACAAACGTAAAATTAGGCGAGCGTGTCGCTGGTATTCCTTTTATCCCTTGTTATTCATGCGAGTATTGTTTAAAGGGCGAATTTTCCTTATGTGAGGATCACGGGATGATCGGCTCAAAATCCTTCGGCGCATTCGCCGAATATGTCAATATCAATGCAAACAATGTTCTGCCCATTGGTGATATGGATTTTGAAGATGCAGCCATGATTGAGCCTTCAGCAGTCGCCTTACATGGTGTGTTAAATATTCACCCACAACTCGGAGATACCGTTGCCATTTTTGGGGTTGGTACAATCGGTATTTTGGCGCTTCAATGGCTAAAGCTCAATGGGGTGAAAGAAATCATCGCAATCGATATATCAGACAAAAAGTTAGAAGATGCCCGTTTATTTGGAGCCTCGAAAACGATTCACTCACTTAAAGAAGATCTTGAAGAAAAAATAAAAGAATATACCAACGGCCGCGGTGTTGACATCGCTTTGGAATGCGCCGGTTCTAAAATTACACAAGAACAGTGCCTACTCATCACCCGTAAACACGGTAAAGTCGGTTACCTTGGAATTGCTTATCAGGACGTGTTATTAAGGGAAAGAGCCTTTGAAAACATTTTTCGAAGGGAATTAACCTTGAAAGGCTTCTGGAACTCTTATTCCGCGCCATTTCCTGGAAAGGAATGGACAAATACAGTGGAGTTTGTCAAACAGGGAAAAATCAAACTCAAAGAACTCATTTCTCACCGCTTTAAGTTGGAAGACACACAAAAAGCGTTCAACCTGATGGTTAACCGTGAAGAAGATTACAACAAAGTGATGATCAAACCGAACATCGAGGAGTGAGCAATTAATGAAATCCGTCATGAAATATGAAAAAGGCTATGACAATATGGAGTTAAGGGATATCCCTGAACCGGTTGTTTCAGATGATCAAGTAAAGATCAAAGTTGCCTACACCGGAATTTGCGGTTCCGATATTCATACTTTTAAAGGCGAATATGGCAATCCAAGAGTACCGGTTGTGCTTGGGCATGAGTTTTCCGGAATCGTCGTCGAAGTGGGGCCAAACGTCAAAAATGTTAAGGTCGGTGACCGGGTAACGAGTGAAACCACATTTACGACGTGCGGTACATGCGATTATTGTTTGGAGAAAGATTATAATCTTTGCCCTAACCGCGAAGGAATCGGAACACAGGTAAACGGCAGCATGGCTGAATATGTCATCTCCAGAGAAGAAAGTGTCCACGTCCTTCCCGATAAAATTAGTTTGAAAGCTGCCGCTTTAACAGAACCGCTCGCCTGTACAGTCCATGCTGCACTAGAAAAAACCACAGTAACGAAGGATGATAAAGTGCTCATCTTCGGCCCGGGACCAATCGGTTTATTGCTTCTACAAGTTGTCAAAGCCCAAGGAGCCTTTGCCATCATGGCGGGTATTACGAAGGATCGACATCGTTTAGAACTGGCAAAATCGTTAGGTGCTGATGTTGTCGTCGATACTGTGACGGAAAATCTAGAAGAAATTGTTTTAACACATACAAACTACTATGGTGTCGATAAAGTCTTTGAATGTTCCGGTGCAGTCCCCGCTTTAAATCAAGGTTTACCCTTAATTAAGAAAAAAGGCACACTTGTTCAGGTCGGCCTGTTCGCTAATAAAATGAACCCGCTGGACCAAGAATCCATTATTCAACGAGAAATAACTTATGTCGGTTCCCGTTCACAAAAACCCAGCTCATGGACCATCGCCCTTAAACTATTAGAAGATCAAAAAATAGATGTTGAAAAAATGGTCACAAAAATCGTTCCCCTTGAAGAATGGCGGAGTGGCTTTGAAGCCGCCATGGCCGGCGAAGAAATTAAAGTCATGATAAAATCTTTTTAATGGGGGGTCTGTCCCCCACTCCTTTAAAGCGTAAAAGAAGCCGCATCCCGCTTGGGGTTGCGGCGATTTTCATACGTTACACCTCTCCTTTTTTTATAGGGGGACTGTCCCTCATTACACTAAAGTATGAAAGGAAACATAGTCTGTTAGATCTACATCCATTCCATTTATTGACATCAACGGGGTCTGACCCCCCATATGACGAAGGTGCCGAAGTGGGTGGTTTGGACGGTAATGTGTTGGTCGGTGTAGCGGCCGCAAAGGGATTGCCAGCGTTTGCCTTTTTGCTTAAGATAAACACCAAAATATTTGGGAGGGATGCCTTTGTCCGCACCAACTGAAAAGGAAAGCACAGCAGGTACGCGCAGTCGTTTCAATTCTGTATTTCCTTGTTTCAGTTTAATGGTGAAGGCGTTGATCAGTGCCCATTTATTTTGCAAGAGTTTCCTTTCTTTTACGAACAGCTCGGCTGGTTTGTCTTTCGTAAAGTTTTCGATTGGCAGGGTGATGGAGCCATTCGCCTTTTTGATGACGATGGGCACATTTTGGTCAATGAGTGCTTTGACTTGGCTAGCCGTAAATAAAACGCGGTATGTCTTATTTTTCAACGGCTCAATATCTAGAACTAAAACCGAATGATCCACATTTCCTGCAATCGCCTCATCGGTTACCGTCACATTGGCCGTACCTTTGGAAACAGTGACGTCCGGAGTAATCGTATATATTTCTGAGATTCGCCCTTCCGCTTTATAAGCAATTGGTTTTTTGAAACTTTTTACAAAAGCAACCGTCGCGTCAATATCCTCCGGCCCTTGAACCGGATTTTTCCCTCTTTCGCCAATAATACGATATTTATACGCTGTGGCTTGGGCCATAAAATTGTTGACCGTTACGGTATAGGTTTTATCCTCTTTCAATTTTTCACCATTGGGAAGCGTGACATCGACGATCTCAGGTGTTCCGTTTTTCACCGTCCAAGTATATTTAAAACCGCTGATGCTATAATCCGGGCCGTATTGAGCGCTCAACTGCCGTCTCAAGATCTCTTTCAAATCCGCACCCGTCACTTCCAACTTCACCAGCGTATTTCCGAACGGTTGAATATTAAACAAGTCATTCCAAGTTATTTCGCCTTTTTCCAGATTATCGCGGATGCCACCGCCGTTCATTAAAGCAAAGTCGCTGTGCATCGCATGGCGCATCCCATCAGCAATCAAGTTGCCGAGCGCATTGTCGCCGATGGCCCCTTTTTCGGCATAGCCCCCATTCATATCGATCGCAGCCGTTCCAATGACTTCATTGAGCTTGTCTTGAACTAAGTCTTCATATTTAGTAAGAATTTGACTCACTGTCTCATCCGGTTGCGCTTGACCATCATTCACCCAAACAACCTGACCGCTTTTTTCGACAATGTCAGAGGTCTCAGGGTCTATGGTTAAATCGACATCACTGAACGCTTTACCGTATTCACTCGCCTCTATGACCAATTTTCCATCAACAACACCATTGGCAACCTCATGATTGTGACCGGCAAAAATGACATCGACATCATCATCGACTTTTTTAGCGATTTCAGCCGCTTCGTCTGTAATGTTTCCAGACTCCTCTTGATGAGCGGGGGAGTGGGCTATAACAACGATCGCATGTATGCCTTCTTTATGGAGCCCGTCAACCGCTCGGTTAATCGCTTGGACCGGATCGATAAAGGCAATGTCTTTAATCCCATCGGGCATGACCATTCCAGCTGTCGCCGGCGTATCGACACCGATAAAAGCAATTTTTTGTCCCGCGAACGTTTTTACTTCATAAGGTTTAAACACCGTTTCCCCTGTATCTTTATAAACAATGTTGGCAGCAATCATCGGAAAATCCATACCATTGTATGGACGGTTGACATCATCGCCAGGATAGTCGCCGCCATTTACCATCCGCAATAATTCCGTTAACCCTTCGTCGAATTCATGATTTCCTGGTACAGCCACATCCATGCCCATGGCATTTAAAATTTCGACAGTCGGTTCATCTTGGAATAGGGCGGAAACCGGGGAACTACCACCGATTAAGTCACCGACCCCGACGAGCAAGGTGTTCGTTTCTTCGGAAGCCTTTTGTCTCAAATAAGACGCCAAATAATCGGCGCCGCCAAATGTGCCATCCGGCTGTCCGTCGCCATTGACATCCAAATCCGCATAATGCTGATCGATTTTACCGTGCAAATCGTTGATCCCAAGTAACTGTACATGAACGGGATGGTCACCGATCTCTGCGAGTGAAAAGTCAGAAGCAGATCGAGGCTTCAATTGATACGTTCCTTTAAAAACCGAGCCGATGCCGGTAATGTCTAATACCGAACCCTCAGCATAACGGGATGTAAAGCTGTTGTAGTCCATACCCGAACGACTATCCACGCGGACACGATTCGTCGTCTCGCCGTTTACCGCATCAAACTCAAAGGTGCCGTATTTATCCGGTGTGCCGATGTTTTTAACTGTTACATGTTGCAACGTTAAAAGCTCGCCTTGATTGGTCTCGTCCACCTTTGACACAATCTTCGGATCCGGAACAGGCGCTCGGCCTTCATCCGTCGATTTGATGATATTGGTCAGTTCTACTTCACCGTTATACGTCGATTTCACCGCGGAGAGTTTTACCTTTTGCCCTTCCGAATAAGTCGAATCCGATTGATACACATAAATGCCGCCGGTAGAATCTTGAAGATAAAAGCCTTTTGCCCCCCAGACTCCGGGCGGCGTTGTAATGATGCCCTCTACAGTGACGGTTGTCCCATCAGCAGCATTGCGCGCCTCGGCAATTTTTGACAAATCAGGGACCGGGACTTCGTACGGGGGCAGCGGTTCTGCTGGCACGTTTTCGATCCGGACGCTTTCTGTAAGGGCGTTGTCACCGTCTACCTTCAGTCTTAGATTCGCCGTGCCAACATAGGACGGGTTGATTTGGACATCCAAATCGATATGGGCGTTGCCAGTGGCATCAGCTGTAACAGAAAACTCAGGCGAATACCCGTAATTCGTCATCCACTGGCCATTCGCATCTTTAAACTTAGCGATTTGCGTACCGCCATTTTGATATATGCCTATTTTCAAATGATCCAACGTCTGGCCTGGCATGAGATTCGTGACACTTAACCGGATTTGAAACGGCTCTTGGTTTGGCAACGTTTCTTGATGGACGAAAGAATAAACCGGGTTGGTGGCTACTTCTTGATCGGAACCGTAGGATCCGGGGGCAAATGTCGATGGATCATACCATTTATAACCAGCTGGTGGGTCAGCCCAAGGCTCATGTTGCGGTTCCGTCGTGTTTTGTGGTTGTTCCCAATCATAAAGTGGTGTCGGCTCACTTAATTGCAATCCAGGCACTTGATCAAAGCTGGTATAATCTTCATGATGAGCCAACCACAAAATGGTATTGATTAAAAAGGTGCTGTCATCGCCTTCCGATGAAAAGCCATCATATGTTACTTTGGCTTTTCCAGTATCTTCACGTAAATATTTTGGCGTTGAATCTTCAACTGGAGAAGAGTCTCCTAAAAAGGCGGCTTTTCCCTTGCCAACTTTGGTGATAGCAGCAAAAGCCCCTTCATCAATCCCGCCATTATTGTACACACCTTGATCTACCGCAGGACCCCATGCCGGTGGATTTTCCGGCAAATAAATCAAACCTTTCGCTTTTTTGGGGTCCAATATCGCGAGGGTGGACCCGGCATGCATTTCGACCGTCGAGACCCCTTGAGTGATGCCGAAAGATTGATCTGGAGAAACAACGGTCTCACCGCTTGTGATATCCCCTAAAGCATTCGTGCGGAAACGGACACCGAAATTTTCGCCTAGCCAATCAGAACTCTCGACACCTTGCATCGCCTGGGAATTGGCCTCCTCGGCCGTCATTCCTTTTGTAGGATCATCCCAAGCTCCGCGGCGGAATCCATTAAAGACTTCTCCGGAATCCCAACGATTAAGGTTGCGGTCGGAATTATAGTGATCACCAATAAAAAAGATGCTTCCGCCATTTTGTACATATTCCAACATGGCATCTTGTTCTGATTTTTTAAAGGGAATATTCGATTCGCCGAGTACAAACACATCATAGTCTTTCAAATCGTCATACGTAATGGGTGTCGTTTGGCGCAATTCCGTAACATCATAGCCTTGGTCGGCAATCGCCTGGGCAAAATCTGAAAAAGCCCCATCAATGACCCAATCCGCCGCTCCTGCCGTTTCACCATGGGTATTATCAAACAACACTTTTCCTTTTAGTGTCCCGTGGTGAGGAATAAACGGCGGTGGGTCTAGAGCCGTCTCTGCGTTGGCCTTTTGACCCGCATCATAAATAAAAGCCGGAAACGGGACAACGAGAATGAAGGCCAACAATAATTTTACGAGTTTACTAAACTTCACGCGCTAACACCTCCATTGTCATCGATCATCGCTTTTAAAGTAACACACCGAAAAAGGCGGGTTATAAATTTAATATATTTTTAAAAAATACTTAAAGTTCGATACAGAAGCCCTACCTTATTTCCTGGGTAAAACGACGGATTTTTAACGATCACTGATGGACGCCCTTTTTATCCGGAGAACAACGGAAAAATGCGGAACTGCACAACCCCGCGTTCACGCTTTAACCTTATCCGGAAACACCGGCCTATTTAAAGCCTGCAAATTCGCCGTGTATGATACTGACTTGTCCTAATATGATAAAAGAAAAAAGCGCCCCACGCCGAGTGACCGATTTCATCGGTTTCAAGGGAACGCTTGAGATGGTTCTATATTTTTCTATGACAATGGAGCTTTAGCGCTACAATCATTTTTTAAAGATTCTTTGTGGTGCCGACATGGGCTGTTTCGAAAAACTCGTGATAAAGCGCACGGACGGCTTCAGCCTCAACCGCTTCCTTGACGCCGAACATCATGCTGACCTCTGAAGAGCCTTGATTGATCATTTCAATATTGATATTGGAAAGAGACAGCGCCTTCGCTGCGCGAGCGGCTGTACCGACCGTTTGTCGCATGCCTTCACCGACCATCATGATTAATGAAAGATGTTGTTCAATAGCCACGGAATCAGGGTGAAGGTCTTTTTCGATTCGCTCAATCAAGTCCTTTTTGACCGCCTCAGTTAATTGATGTTCACGGAGTATCACGGTCAGCTCATCGATACCCGATGGTATGTGTTCAAAAGAAATCTGATAATCTTCTAGAATTTGCAAAAGGCGGCGGCCAAAACCAAGCTCTCGGTTCATCAAGTATTTACTGACAAAAAGGCTGCAAAACCCAGAATCACTTGCGATGCCAATGACGGGGCCATTGGTATTTTGGCGCGTTTTGACGATTTTTGTACCAGGTGCTTCTGGGTGATTTGTATTGCGAATGTGAACGGGAATTCCCGCCCGAAATGCCGGGATTAACGCCTCATCATGGATGACCGAAAAACCGGCATAAGATAATTCCCGCATTTCGCGGAAAGTGATCTCTTTAATTTTTTTTGGATGCGGAATTAAGGCGGGATTGACGGAATAGACCGCATCAACGTCGGTAAAATTTTCATAGAGCTCAGCTTGAACCCCGACGGCAAGTATCGCCCCGGTGATGTCGGAGCCGCTTCGCGAAAACGTTAATATATCACCGTTTTTTGTGGAGCCAAAAAATCCGGGAAAGATGATCAGGCCCGACCGGTCTCTAAGCCGGCGGAGAAGGCCATAGGATTCCGGCAATACTTTGGCATTTCCCGGTGCACCAGTTAATAAAAGCCCCGCTTCAGCTGGATGAACATAACTCGCCTCGACGCCCTCCTTTTGGAAATAGCGGGCGATTAAACGGGCGTGAAAGTCTTCACCGCTCGCTTTTAATGCTTCCATAAACAATAGCGGATCGTTTTTACGGTTGTTCACGAGACGATATAAGTTCTCTCGAATGTCCATGATGATTTCATTGCCGAGGCCAAGTTCATTGGCAATCTCAGAATACCGATCAAGAATTTGCTCAAGCCAAAAAGTGGCCTCTTCATGACCCAAAATCGCCCGGCCACAGGCAATCAGCAGATCGGTAATTTTCGTATCTTTCGCATACCGCTTCCCCGGTGCGGAGACGACAATTATTTTCCGCTTAGGGTCGGAGGTGACAATTCGAAAGACCTTTCTAATCTGTTCTGCCGATGCGAGTGATGTTCCCCCAAACTTTGCTACCTTCATTGCACCTGTTATCTCCTCTTTATTTTCCAACCAAATTTAAGTCCTATTATCTTTTGTTTTCCGCCTTGATTCAAGAGTTTTTTCTGAAAAAAATCCAACTTCGTTTGCATGATTTGTCCACTTGTCACGAGTTAGACATAGCCACCATGTCATGACAAAACAGAGCTTATGAAAAACGTACTATTTTTAATATTACCGAAATATTCTTGCTAAAATGGCCTTCTGAATTATTGAAGCAAGCCTTCGAAGGGATTATGATGATAAAAAAACCTTTTCAATGGTGTTGATCCTCATGTTTATTTTTGGACTATCCCCGTTCAACCGGACGTTTTCTAAAGTACGCTCAACAAAAAAACAGCCCGCACCGCTTCTGACACCGCGCGCTGTTCATCCGATGGGAAGTGGAGGTAATGGCCATACCGAAACGCCGGGCGAATGGTATATCGGCCAACCACCGTCAAATCCTAAACCGGGTGCTCCGATCCTATTGTTTGTCCAAGGGCTGAACAGCACGGCGCAAATGTGGTGGGAAGACAACGATATGTATGAAACAGCTCTTCAACACGGTTATCAGACGGCCTTTTTGCAACTTTATGACGCCAGCGGAACTTCAGCGGACATGTGGGATAACGGCCGCCTCCTGGCTGATAAAATAAAGGACATTCACCGTTACTTCGGGAATCGTCCGCTTGCGATCATCGCCCACAGCAAAGGCGGCGTCGATGCCCAAACCGCTCTCGTTTACTACGGCGCATGGCCATATGTCACAAATGTCATCACGTTATCCACTCCGCACCACGGGTCACAGTTAGCGGACTTGGCGTATAGTGCTTGGGCAGGGTGGCTAGCTAAACTTCTCGGCAAACAAGGTGACGGCACCTATTCCATGCAAACCGCTTATATGGAAAGCTTCCGACAAGCGACCGACAGGCGGCAAGAAGCTTATTATAACCGTTTCGACACAATGGGCGGTCATGACTGGGGAAGATGGTTTTCCTCCACATGGTTTGGCGGCCTTTATTTGAGCCAATACGGTGAAAGCGATGGCGTTGTAACAGTCGCAAGCAGTCGTCTCCCTTACGGCCATGAGATTGCAATTGGCGCTTGGGACCACTTCAAAATACGCACAGGCATTACTTTCCCATATTTTGAACCGATTATAGCCGAAACAGCCAATATGCCGCTTACCGTCAAAAAATACCATGAAAAGGCATCCGGCGAGTCGTCGGAAGTCAGTCATTGGATCCACGGCGGTCCCCTGTCGCCCGGTGACAATCCGATCTCTGTTACCGTCGAAGATCATGTGAAGCGGCTCCGCCTTGATGTTCTAACGACCGATCAATTAAGCGCCATTTACTGGATATCTCCGGACGGAAGGCAGATCAATGCCGAAGCAGCAAGTGAAAAAACGACGATCGGCATTTTCAAGGGAGCTATCCACCACGGATTGGAATTAAACCACCCAGAACCTGGCACCTGGACATTACACGTCAATGCCGATCAAAAAGATGCCTACTTGCTTGTCAGTCATTTTCTTTCCGATGCTCATCTCACTTTTTGGAAAAATATGAGTGTGGTCGCTCATGAGAAAGAGAAAGCGAAGCAGTTCACATGCCAATTTAGCGCGAATGAAAGCAGCATTGATCTCCAATCATTAAAAGTCACATACAGAATAGTTAAAGAAAAAAGCGCGACTGTTACCGAAGCGCTCAATGCCATCGTAAAATCCAGATCCAAACATGACATTATCCTAGATGACCCAGATGCGATTTACAACATCACCGCTGACATCGAAGGCCTCACCCAAGCCGGCTATCCTTTCAAAAGAACGATTGTTGAAACCCATTAAAATCCCTTAAAATAACCAGAGTTGTCCTTTCACCGAAGGAGTCAACTCTGGTTGCTTTTTATGATACCGCTCTATTTATCAATCACCACGATAAAGCAGACTTTGATCGGTCCGTGGACGCCGACGACTAGGTTCATCTCAATATCGGCGCTGTTGCTCGGTCCGGAAACCATGTTGATATAGCTTTCGATGGGCTCACCACTCTGGACGCGTTGGTTGATGAAGTCGCAAGCCTGGGTGATGCGAGGGACGAGCGTGTTTTTCGGGACGATGATGATAGAGGACACGGGCAATAAATTGATGGATCGCGCTTTGTGTTTATCATTGAAAAATACGGCCGTCCCCGATTCCGCCAAGGTGATATCACTGAAAGAAAGGCCGATGTTTGCCGCAGCGGCTGAATCCATTTGCCTGCTTCCTTTTTGGATATCCCAAAAGGAAACGCCATATTCGGACAAGACGCTTTCCAAGCCAAATTCGGCAAAACGCGCGTCTTTACTGGCGACAATCGGTCCGCCGCCGAAGTTTTCAAATGTTTTCACCAGCTGGCCCGGAAGCTCTTCCGCGGTTGTTTCATACACTTCGGAGTGGTTCGCTTTTGCCGATTTTATAAAAAGGTTGAGTAATTCCTCCTTCGACCACCTTTTGAAAATTTCTCTTTGGGGTTGGTAAGTCCACTCCGGTTTTTCAACGGCTGTTTTTCTCCCCCGGCCGAGTTTTTCCGCCAAGTGATTTAAAAATCGCTCCCGATTCTGAATCACACCCTGTTTCATGAGTCCGCACCTCCCTCACTGTTAGAGTTCTTATGTTGTTTAAACCATTTTCTAAAGTTATCTTTGCTGGGGGCGGGAAGGTCACGGATCTCCGTCCACGGTTTCAAGGGCCCTGGGCCTTTTGTCACGCGGCCGTCTTCGGCGAATGGCCCGAGCATCCAAGGCGCCATTTTCGTCGCCATTTGAAATAATGTCGGTGTGCTAGCGCCAATGCCAAATAGGCCCATCATCATTTTTTCACCCGTTTTCGGATGTCCGACCCCGTTGACATAACGCTCCCGGTGCCGGATGAGTAGTTCATGAAGCGGGATTTTTACTGGGCACGTCTCCGTACAAGCACCGCAAAGGCTTGAAGCATACGGTAACTCCCCATATGTTTCATAGCCTCCGAGAATAGGAGACAATACCGCGCCGATCGGTCCTTGATAAATGGAGCCATAGGAGTGGCCACCAATATGTCGGTAAACCGGACAGACGTTAACGCAAGCAGCGCAGCGGATGCAATGAAGAACCGGTTGAAATTCCGTCCCCAGGGCATTGGACCTGCCGTTATCGACAATGACGAGATGATAATCTTTTGGACTATCTAAGCTGTCTTCTTCTAATTCTGGCGAAAATCCCGTTATATACGTGGTTAGCTTTTGTCCGATGGCGCTCCGACATAATAATGTGACGAGGATGTCTAATTCTTCCCAAGAAGGGACGATCCGTTCCATTCCCATCACGGTTATAACGGTGTCGGGAATGGTGGTGACCATGTTCGCATTCCCTTCATTTGTCACTAGCACAATGGAACCCGATTCGGCAACGGCAAAATTACAACCCGTAATGCCGACTTCCGCTTCTAAAAAACTATTGCGCAATTGTTCGCGGGCAAAAGCCGTTAGTTCTTCCGGTTTTTCCGTTTTGGTATATCCCATTTTTTCATGAAAGATATCACGGATCTGTTCCCGGTTTTTATGTAGCGCTGGAACGACAATATGTGACGGGCGGTCGTGGTCATCGACTTGCAAAATATATTCTGCCAAATCGGTTTCCAGCACTTGGCAGCCGATATCCTCCAGCGCCTCATTTAGGCCGATCTCCTCAGTGACCATGGATTTGGCCTTGACGACATTTTTTGCTTTTTTCTTTTTCACGAGCTCTTGTATATAAAGCCTTGCCTCCTCAGCCGTTTCCGCGAAAAAGACATGCCCACCTCGCGCCGCGAAATTGTCGCTTAACTGTTCCAAATAGACATCCAAATGATTCAGCGTGTGGGTGCGGATTTCTTCGCCTGTGTTCCGCCACATTTCCCAATCGACCAACGATTCATCATTCACCGTAGCAGACAATTTACGGCCGCGCAATCGGTCTTGGACGGAGGCCATCGCCTGGCGCATATACGGATCTTTAAGGTTTTTCTCCACGCGTTCAAAGAACGGTTGATTTCCGATCTTCATCGACATATGGTTCGCCCCCTTCACCGCGGTGATTTAACACTTGTGCGATATGCATGACGCGGATGGGCTTTCCTAATCGATTCAGTCTGCCACCGATATGCATCAAACACCCATTATCGGCACCGATCAAGACTTCCGCTTCCGTCTCCTCGATATGGCGTATTTTCTCATCGGCCATTTGTTCTGAAATCGGGACCATCTTCACCGAAAAAGTACCACCAAACCCACAGCAATCATAACTGTTCGAAAGAGGTACAAGTTCAAGACCACGAACGTGCTTTAATAGTTTAAAAGGCGCTTCGGTGACACCGAGCAATCGTGTCATATGGCATGACGTGTGATAGGTTGCCTTCACCGGAAAACTCGCACCAACATCTTCGACTTTAAGAACATCCACTATGAACTGTGTGAATTCATACGTCTTAGCCGCTAATTGTCTGGCTTTCTCTTTCATGACCGGTTCAGCGGCAAATATTGCCGGGTATTCTTTAAACATCGCTGCACACGACCCAGACGGACTGACAACGTAGTCTGCCCCTTCAAAAGCTTTAATCATTTGTTTTGCCGCTTTGATGGCATCCTTCCGGTAACCGCTGTTATAGGCCGGCTGCCCGCAGCAAACCTGCCCGGTCGGAAAATCCACTTCGCAGCCAAGCCTTTCTAAAACTTCCACCACATCCTTCGCCACATCGGCATAAAACATTTCACACAGGCAAGTGACAAACAACGAAACTTTCATCATTGGATCCCTTCTCTCCTTGGCGATTATTCTTAAAAAACTGGAAACTCCCTTTTTTATCATATAACAAGTCACTTGGTTATAACTGATCTATTTTTTTGTACCTCTATACTTAACGTCTGTGACCATACCATTTTTGTCTCCCCCAAAGTATTTATCCGGAATCTCCCCAAGCATATAAGCCAATTCCTCGCGTGCGGGTTGTTCATCGTCGACTATTAATACTCTAAAAGCCATGTTGACCACCTCTATCTTTATATTGGCCGGATAAAAGATACCGTGGTTCCCTTACCCTTTTGTGTCTCAAAGGATAAGCCCACTTTTTCCCCATAGTGATAGATCAGGCGCTCCTGGATATTGGACAATGCGAATCCCATATGCTCTTCTTTATTTTCGTCAACCAGATTCCGTTCCATACCTGCGCCGTTATCACAAACCTTGATGAGCAAACCTTTATCCGTTTCACCTATTGAGATAATGAGAAGACCTTTGCGATTAATATTTTTAAAACCGTGAACGATCGCGTTTTCCACCAAAGGTTGAATGGTCAAGGGGGGAAGCGAATAGTCAAGATATTTCTCATCAATCTTCCATTCCACTTGAAGTCTGTCACCCATTCTTACTTTTACGAAGTCCAGATAAAATTGAACATGTTCCAATTCTTCTCTAATGGTAATCAAATCTTTATTGATATTTTGCATATTTTTTCTAAGGTACTTACCAAGCTTTGTAATCATTTTTCTCGCCTCTTCCGGCGACGTCCGGATGAGTGATTTGATCGTATTTAATGCGTTAAAAAGAAAATGCGGGTCCATCTGGGCTTGTAAAGCTTTAATTTCGGCTCGCGTTACCAAATGTTTTTGCCTTTCCGCCTCTGCTAGGGCATATTGCTGGGAAAACAATTGGCTTAATCCTCTTAAAATCGTCGTGTTTTTAAAAGCTTTCTTGTCTAAATCACTTTCATAAAACAGGCGAAAATACCCTATTAATTTCTTGCGGTATTTGATCGGTAAGTCCAGCTTATGGAATGTGGTTTTTCCATCCTTAAAAAGGATTTGTCCATCCTTCAGAAAAGTGACCCCAATGGCTTCTGTCCCTTGAATCAGGGCTTGTCCGATTTTGGCAACGGCTTTCGGGAGAGGTTCGCGCCAATAGGATAACGTCATTTCAGCGATTTGCAAGGCCTGGCCTGCATGGTGTGCCCCAATGCGTTCCTCTTCCCGTTCCACTTGGATGAGCATCGCGAAAAAAGCGGCAACACCCAAGCTATTTGAGAGAATTTGCGGTAAAGCGATTAACGAGACAAGTCTAAGCGCTTCATCAAAAGGGCGGGCCAAAAGTAAAATCAATCCCATCTGTAAAGACTCCGCCACAAATCCTACTAAAAAAGATAATTGCACAGAAGAAAGATGGCGGAACCTTCTTTTCAAGGACGATTTCATAAGCCCGGCAAAAATCCCCTCTAATATTGGGGCGACCATACACGCAACGTTGACAAATCCCCCTAAGGAATAACGATGAATGCCGGCAATGATCCCGACCATCAATCCGGCTCTCACCCCGCCAAATAAACCAGCGATGACGACCCCAATCGTTCGATTCGTCGAGATGGCATCAAAACCTGAAATATGGGTTGTCCACGGTTGGGGGGAATACCCATCCCCCGTGACGCGGACCCCTGAATAAGTGCCCAACACCGCAAAAAAGCTGAACAGAAGAATAAATATCCAAAGATTTCGGCGTTCGCCGCGAAACTGCATAAATTGGCGGAGTTTCGGGAGTCTTAATAAGAAAAACAGCATGGCAATGAGAAACCCAACTCTTTCTAACTGACTCGCCAAAATAAGAAACATATTAAGCTCCCTCTCAAATAAATTTCGTTAGGACATTCTGCTCCGACATAAACTGCTATCAAAGGATTTTAAAGCTTTTACCGAGGAGCGATGGATATGGAACCTTTGTTCACGTCGGGGGCGGCGTTGATTGTTGGTTCAGCGGCCTACGGGTTATACCAACTCTTGAACTACCCCCACTTAATTTTCTAACGAAAATTTGAAGTGGGAGATTCCTACGTAGAGGGTTCCAACGAACCCTAATTTAGTAGGCGATCCCCGTGGTCCCCACGGTTCCATTGACTAAGCGTAGAGCTTCATTTTTTATGTTAATCGCCGCATTGATATCACGGTCATGGATGCTTTTACAATTAGGGCATGTCCATTCACGAACGGCCAGATCTTTTACCCTCTTGTTATGATAACCACAATTGGCGCAGAGCTGGCTGCTTGGAAAATAAGCGTCAACCTCCACTTTTTGTTTGCCATACCATTCGGTTTTATACGTGATCAGGTCTTTGAATTTGCTCCAACTCGCATCGTGAATGGACTTCGCTAAGTGATGATTCTTTACCATGTTCTTGACTTGCAACGATTCCATGCCTATGATGTCGTGGTTTTTGACGAGATAGGTGGAAATCTTGTGCAAGTAATCATGACGCACGTTGGCGATTTTTTCATGGATTTT
>NZ_AUMM01000042.1 GCF_000430685.1 Tuberibacillus calidus DSM 17572
CCAAAAGTAAACGTCAACGTCTTTTTATCTTTACGTTCTCTTTTCCATCCTTCTTTTCTTTTTTCATTCACAATGGCTTCATCGAGTTGACCAAAGACAATGCCCATCACGTCGGCAAATGTGCTGTACATCAGCCGTTTAAGCTGTTCTTCAAACGAAATAAAATCGCGAGTTTCATTTAACAATTGGTATATTTTTGGTATAATGTTTTCCATGAGAAGGCCTCTCTTCAAATGTATTTGCTTGGTGGCATACATTTATGTTAGAGTGCCTTCTCTATTTTTTTCCATCATTTTGCTTCGAGAAATATTTTACACATACCAATCACTCATGTAAAATGTTACTCAAAGGAATACGGCTCACTCACATCGAAATGTTACCGAGGGGATGTGTATGAATATGTCGTATTCTAGCCGCCAAGAGTATTTGGATGTCCAACGCCGCCGTTACGCCAAGGTGCTATCTCGCCAGGAAAAAAGTCAAATAATCGACGAAACGGTCCGTACACTTGGATACCATCGTAAACATGTGATCCGCGAATTCAATCGTACCGAACCGAAAAAACCTAAGTCTAAGCATCGGCAAAAACCGCTCTATTACAAGGAGGCGATTCCAACGATACAGCTTGCCTGGGAAGCATTAGATTATCCCTGTGCAGAGCGGTTACACCCCGTACTCGTTGCGACAGCCCAAAGCCTTCAAAGGCATGGGGAATTAGTCCTCACGCCCACGATCCTAGATCAATTGGGGCAAATAAGTCGAGCGACACTAGGGCGTTATCTTGAGCGAATGGAAACGCCCAAAGCCAAACGGCGAATGCCGCGTCCAAAGCCGTCCTCCGGGCCGTTAAGCGCCGTTCCCGTTGAGCGGTACGATTGGGATGAACAAAAACCCGGCGCCTTAGAAATCGACCTTGTGGAACATAACGGTGGAAATTCCCACGGGCATTTCGCCTATACGCTAACGGTTGTTGATATTGTAACAGGCTACAGTCGGCGACGAGCCGTCCTTGGCCGCGGTCAAGCCGTGGTGGTCGGGGCTATTCAATACCTTTTAGAAGAATGGCCCTTTCGCCCTTGGGGACTGCATTCGGATAATGGCAGTGAGTTTCTAAATAGTCATCTCGTTAAATTTTGTCAATCAGAGGAACTCCAATTTACCCGAAGCCGCCCTTATAAGAAAAATGACAATGCCCACGCTGAGCAGAAAAACAGGCAATATGTCCGCGATTTCGTTGGCTATGAACGTTACGACACATCGGAAGAAGTAGAATGGTTAAACGATGTGTACGAGCATGTAGATCTTGACGCCAATCTCATTTTGCCCATGCGCAAAGTCATAGCCAAGGAGCGCCGGGGAAAGAAGCTCAGAAAACGTTATGATGAAGCTCGAACTCCCTTACAGCGTCTCATCGAATCGGGCGTTCTTTCCAACGATACGAAGCAACAGCTACTGGATATTCAAGCCTATATCAACCCACTCGAGCTCCATCGTACAATCAGTAACCTCATCGCTATTGGGCCGATTCAAAAATTGGAAAAAACGGTGAAACAATAACATGTTAAAATATTCCATCCCTTCCCCCGAGGGGGAAGGGATCCACCACTCAATGATATCAGCTTAACCACTATTAAGTAACATTCTTATATGAGTTAGCTATATATCTTCGGTAACATTTTTATTTGAGTTGACACGGGTCTCCCGTATCGATCCATTTTTGGGTCAATCGTTAAAGGCTATCTTCTCCAGTATAACTTAATCCCCAAAAATAAAAACAGTATCTTTTCGTGAACTTTTATTGACACCATGCTTGGATAACGGGTTGGTCGGCGTGTTTATCCACATGTGGATAATTCTTTAATGGTGTTTTTCTTTACTCTCAAACCATCGACATTTTTTTCACATATTCACACCCTGTTTAAAACCTACTTTACGTACTTTTAATACTTTGTGGATAAATGGGTTAAATCCATTGATTGTCTGGTTTTCTTTTGTTATGATATGTTTACCATTATTGTTTCCAATTCATAGAACGCTTGCTCTTTTCCACAGCTTGTGGATATTTTTGTGGACATTTTTACACGGCCTGTTTATACCCTTATCCACAAGGGTGTAAAAAATGTCGATAAGTGATGGGATAGCGCGAATAGAGTCGAATGCCCATGTGAATAAAATTTTTGGTGCACAATAAAGGGGGGAAACCTTTGAACGATATTCATCAGCTATGGAATGAAGTCCTTGCTTCATTGAAAAAAAAAGTAAGCAAACCCAGCTATGAAACTTGGTTAAAAGCCACATCCGCTCATTCATATAAGGATCATACGCTTGTTGTCGCTGCTCCTAATGAATTTGCAAGGGATTGGCTGGAAAACCATTACACCGAACTCATCTTAGAAATTTTAACGGATTTAACAGGGTCTGAAATCAACGTTAATTTTATTATTCCACAAAAAGGAACAGACGACTTTGATGAAAGCCGCTTTCATACACCTCAGAGCACCAAAAGAACATCGGTGCAATCCATGGATAAAAACACCAAAGACCCAAAGAAAAACATGTTAAATCCAAAATATACCTTTGATACTTTCGTCATCGGTGCAGGAAATCGCTTTGCTCACGCAGCGAGCCTGGCGGTGGCTGAAGCCCCGGCAAAGGCTTATAATCCATTATTTATATATGGTGGCGTTGGGCTCGGGAAAACCCATTTAATGCATGCGATTGGCCATTATGTTCTTGAACATAATCCAAATGCAAAAGTCGTCTACTTATCATCTGAAAAGTTCACGAATGAATTTATCAATGCGATTCGAGACAATAAGGCCGACCATTTCCGGGATAAATATCGTAACGTCGATGTGTTACTAATTGATGATATTCAATTTTTAGCTGGAAAAGAATCCACTCAAGAAGAATTTTTTCATACCTTTAATGCCTTGCACGAGGATATGAAGCAAATCATTATCTCGAGTGATCGACCGCCTAAAGAAATCCCCACTTTGGAGGATCGGCTGCGCTCGCGCTTTGAATGGGGGCTCATTACGGATATTACCCCCCCAGACTTAGAAACGCGAATCGCCATTCTAAAGAAAAAAGCACGGGCAGAAGGTTTGGACATGCCAAACGAAGTGATGTTATATATCGCCAACCAAATCGACACGAACATCCGTGAGTTGGAAGGTGCTTTAATCCGCGTTGTCGCTTACTCCTCATTAATCAATCAAGATATAAATGTCGACTTAGCTGCGGAAGCACTCAAAGATATCATCCCTTCGTCCAAACCGAAAACCATCACGATCAAAGATATTCAAAAGGCAGTCGGAGAACATTATCATCTGAAACTAGAAGACTTTTCAGCGAAAAAACGCACGAAATCGATTGCTTTTCCGCGACAAATTGCTATGTATTTATCTCGGGAATTAACGGATTTCTCCCTTCCGAAAATTGGTGAGGAATTCGGCGGACGTGATCACACGACAGTCATTCATGCCCATGAAAAAATCTCTAAAATGCTGCAAACCGACATGACTCTGCAACAAAGCATTAAAGAGATTACCAATCAATTAAAGTCATCCGTTTAATCCACAGCCTGTTTTAAAAGTCTGCCGTAAACATGGCATTTATGCACAACTTATGCACATGTGGATAATTGAGATTTTCTGAACTCAAACGATTTATACACAAACTCACAGTGCCTATTACTATTACTTCTATTCTTTTTTTATAAAAAATAAGTATCTCAGGAGGAATAATCTTGGCTGACGCAATCCACTCGATGGCGGTCGAAGAAGGTTTAGCCATGAAAGTCATTGTGGCCAAAGACAAGTTGGTGGCATGCACAAATGACGTCATGAGAGCCGTTTCATCGAAAACAACGATATCCATTCTTACAGGTATAAAAATTACAGCGACTTCCGGCGGATTGACGCTTACGGGTAGCGATTCAGACATTACTATTCAAGCGTTTATTCCCACTGAGGAAAATGGCATTGAAAATATTCAAATCATAAAACCCGGGAGCATTGTCCTACAAGCTCGCTATTTTGCGGATATTGTTAAAAAGCTTCCGGATGATACCGTAACCATTGAAGTTGATTCGCGCCTGATGACTCGCATTCAATCCGGTCATTCCGAGTTTAATTTAAACGGGATGGATGCCGATGAATATCCACGCCTACCGGTATTAAGAGAGGAAAATACCCTATCGATCCGTAAAGATCTTTTAAAACAGATTATCCGCCAGACGGTTTACGCTGTTTCGACATCTGAAAATCGCCCCATCCTAACTGGAGCAAACTGGGTATTTGAAAACAAAACTCTAAAATGTGTGGCGACGGATAGTCATCGTCTTGCAAGAAGAACGGTAACAATGGACGTCGAAGAAAACCACACGATAACCAATCTCGTCATCCCTGGGAAAAGTTTAAATGAACTCGGAAAGATATTGGATGACCGCGACCAAGATGTTGTCGAAATGATTGCGACAGATAATCAGGTTTTATTTAAAACCGATCATATTCAGTTTTATTCAAGGCTTTTAGAAGGAAAATATCCTGAAACTGAAGGGCTTATCCCTAATGATGTCAAAACAGAAGTAGTGTTAAAAACAAAAGATTTATTGCAAGCGATTGATCGCGCGTCTCTTCTTGCCCGGGATGAACGCAATAATTTAGTGAAACTGAAAACGGTTGATCAAAGTTCTTTAGAAATTTTATCTCAATCACCTGAAGTTGGCCGCGTGTACGAAAACGTTCCAGCCAACAAGATCAGTGGTGAGGAATTAAGAATTTCTTTTAGTGCAAAATATATGATGGATGCTTTAAACCGCATCGATTCCGAAGAACTCATTATTCAATTTACGGGAGCAATGAAACCGTTTATCTTAAAACCGGTTGACGACCCGGATTTACTGATGTTGATCTTACCCGTTCGAACCAACTAAACGGTCGAAATAGAGAGAAAAGGCTCCACAAAGGACCGGATGCCTTTTCTTTTTTTCAAAAAGGATTTCGGAAAGGGTTGCTTAAGATGCAGGAAACCATCCATCTCAAAAATGATGCTGAGTATTTGACACTCGGCCAAATGCTCAAAATCGCTGGATTAATTGCGACTGGCGGCCAAGCCAAATGGTTTCTTTTAGAAAATCAAGTTTATGTCAATGACCAACTTGAAAACCGCCGCGGCAGGAAGCTGTTTGCCGGCGATGAAGTCCGCATTGAAGGATGCGGCGCCTATCGGATCGCTCAATCATCGTAACGGCCGATTGAAAATAAGTGCCTTTAAATTTCCTATTTGAGGGGGTACTTTTTTGTTTCTCGAGTTTATTAACGTTAAACATTTTAGAAATTATGTTCAGACAGCGATTGATTTAAACCCCTCAGTCAATGTGTTTATCGGAGAAAATGCGCAAGGGAAAACCAATTTATTGGAAGCCATTTATGTTTTAGCGATGGCTAAATCCCATCGAACACCCCATGACAAAGAATTAATCCAATGGGGAGAAAATTATGCTAAAATAGAAGGAAGAGTAAGTAAAAACAGCGGCAGTATTCCTTTGGAACTAACGCTGTCCAAAAAAGGAAAAAAAGCAAAAGCCAATCACCTTGAGAAGAAACGCTTAAGTCAATATATCGGCCTTTGTAACGTGGTAATGTTCAGTCCCGAAGATCTCCAACTCGTCAAAGGCAGTCCTGGTTTAAGACGGCGTTTTTTGGATATGGAGATTGGCCAAATTCAACCGATTTATCTTCACAGTCTGGCACAGTATCAAAAAACGCTGCTTCAGCGCAATGCGCTTTTGAAACAGACAAATCGCAAGGCTCCATCTGTCCTCGCTTTAATTGAGATTTTAACAGAACAATTGGTAGAACTTGCTGGTGAAATTATCGCGCGGAGAAATCGCTTCATTCGTGACTTAAGAGAGTGGGCCAACCAAATTCATCGCAGCATTACGAATGACCATGAAGAACTCTCGATTCAATACCGTTCAAGTGTTGGCGAGGTATCAGATGAAACGGATTTGTCAAGGATAAAAAAGGAAATGCTTTCAGCGTTTAATCAAGTGTTTGATAAGGAAATAGAGCGCGGGCTAACGCTCGTTGGCCCCCATCGAGATGATCTGCAATTTTATGTAAATGAAAAAAATGTGCAAACGTTTGGCTCGCAAGGTCAGCAGCGGACAACCGCCCTGTCATTGAAACTCGCCGAGATTGAACTGATTGCGAATGAAGTCGGTGAATATCCATTACTACTTCTGGATGATGTCCTCAGCGAATTGGATGACCAAAGGCAAACGCATCTTATAGGCACTTTCAAAGAGCGGGTCCAAACCATAGTCACAACGACGAGTGTCTCAGGGATCGGACAGGAAATGCTCAAGGATGCTCGTTCTTTTTACGTTAAAGACGGCTCTGTGGCATCTGTAAAGGACTGATAAGCCATGTTCATTCATTTAGGTGAGGATGTCGTCATTAAAGCCAATGAAGTCATCGCCATCTTTCAATACAACCTTTTTCAAGATGAACGGAACCGATCATTTATTCAAAAAGTCATGGAGAACAAAACGTTTATCCGTATCGGTGGGGAAAACATTAAATCGGTCATCTTGACGGGTGATTGTCTCTATTTTTCCCCATTTTCTCCTAACACATTAAAAAAACGTTCCGAACAAACGATGACTTAACGGGCCAAACCATTATTTGCTAAGGGAAACTCGACTTGACCAAGCCTTTTGGACGGAAAAGGCGGAGCCAATGTTGCCCTTTTGCTGGCCTGTTAAATGATATACTTTCATACCAGTACAAGAAAATCGGGACGACCCTTGTTTTGGAAAGCAGGTGACTTTGTATGTTGGAAGATCAAGTAAAAAAAGATACCTATGATGAGAGCCAAATTCAAGTGCTGGAAGGCCTTGAAGCCGTTCGGAAACGGCCGGGGATGTACATTGGATCAACCAGTGCACGCGGCCTTCACCATTTAGTTTGGGAAATCGTCGACAATAGCATTGACGAAGCTTTGGCGGGCTATTGTGATGAAATAAAAGTGGTCATCACCAAGGACGGTGGCGTGACGGTTAGAGATAATGGTCGTGGTATTCCTGTTGGTATCCATGAAAAAGTCGGGCGCCCTGCTCTCGAAGTCATCATGACCGTTCTTCACGCTGGCGGTAAATTCGGCGGAGGGGGATATAAGGTATCCGGCGGGCTGCATGGTGTAGGGGCATCCGTCGTCAATGCCTTGTCGTCCAAATGCTGGGTCAAGGTATATCGTGATGGCTATGTCTATTTCCAAGAATATCACCGCGGGGTTCCGGTCAATGATGTCGAAATCATCGGGGAATCAGAGGAAACTGGTACGGAAACGCACTTTATTCCGGATCCGGAAATCTTTACGGAAACGACCCGATTCGAATTTGACGTGCTTTCCCAACGCATCCGGGAGTTGGCGTTTTTAAATAAAGGCATACGGATAATACTCATCGATGAGCGGGAAGAAAATGAACGAAAAGCCGAGTACCACTATGAAGGCGGCATCAAATCCTTTGTGACCTATTTGAATCGCACAGAAGATGTCTTGCACAAAGAACCGATCTACATCGAAGGGGAAAAAGACGGCATCACCGTCGAGATCTCCATGCAATACAACGAAGGCTTTGCAAGTAAAATTTATTCCTATGCCAATAACATTCACACACACGAAGGCGGAACCCATGAATACGGCTTTAAAACCGCTTTAACACGAGTGATTAATGATTATGCAAGAAAAAATCAATTTTTAAAAGAAAACGACCAAAATTTATCCGGTGAAGATGTCCGCGAAGGGTTAACCGCAATTATTTCTATTAAACATCCGGACCCGCAATTCGAAGGACAAACGAAAACGAAACTTGGAAACTCTGAAGCGCGAACCATCACCGAAACGCTATTCGGAGAAGCTTTTTCACGTTATTTGTTAGAAAATCCGGATATCGCTAAAGCCATTGTGGAAAAAGGCATGATGGCGCAACGCGCTCGAGCCGCAGCGAAAAAAGCGCGTGAATTAACGCGCCGCAAGTCGGCCCTGGAGGTTTCCTCGTTACCGGGGAAATTGGCGGATTGCTCTTCAAAAGATGCATCCATATCAGAACTTTATATCGTTGAGGGCGATTCCGCGGGTGGTTCAGCGAAACAAGGACGGGACAGGCATTTTCAGGCGATTCTTCCGCTCAGAGGGAAGATTTTAAATGTGGAAAAAGCCCGGATTGATAAAATATTATCCAATAACGAGGTTCGCGCCATCATCACGGCATGCGGGACGGGTGTCGGCGAAGATTTTGACATCGAAAAAGCCCGCTATCACAAAATTATCATCATGACCGATGCCGATGTGGACGGAGCCCATATTCGGACATTATTATTGACATTCTTTTATCGCTATATGAGACCGATGCTTGAGAAAAAGTATATTTATATTGCCCAACCCCCGCTTTATAAAATTTCACAAGGTAAACGTGTGGAATATGCCTATAATGACAGGGAACTAGAAGAGAAATTGAAAGAGTTTGGCACATCCCCAAAGCCATCCATTCAGCGTTATAAGGGCTTGGGTGAAATGAATCCTAATCAGCTTTGGGAAACGACGATGGATCCAAAAAACCGCGTGATCCTTCAAGTCAGTTTAGAAGATGCGATGGAAGCAGATGAAGTTTTTGAAGTGCTGATGGGAGATAAGGTGGAACCGCGGCGGCATTTCATTGAAGAAAATGCCCGGTTTGTCAAAAACCTCGACATATAAGACGCGGTGCCAATTAGTTGTCAAACGTCACTCGGTAGGAAACGAGTTTAGGACGGAGGTTTGTTATGTCTGATAATCAACAACCGCGCGTCAAACCGGTGAACATAAGCCAAGAAATGCGGACATCCTTTCTGGATTACGCCATGAGTGTCATCGTTAGTCGCGCTCTTCCCGATGTGCGGGATGGGCTTAAACCTGTTCATCGCAGAATTTTATATGCGATGAATGAACTCGGAATGACAGCGGATAAAGCATACAAAAAATCTGCAAGAATTGTCGGTGAAGTTATCGGGAAATATCATCCGCACGGCGATGCAGCCGTCTATGAAACAATGGTTCGGATGGCTCAGGATTTTAACTATCGTTATGAATTAATCGATGGGCACGGCAACTTTGGTTCCATCGATGGTGATTCAGCGGCAGCGATGCGTTATACGGAAGCGCGCATGTCAAAAATCTCAATGGAGATGGTGCGCGATATTAAAAAGAATACTATCGATTTCCGGGACAACTATGACGGCTCAGAGCAGGAACCGGTAGTTTTACCGGCTCGCTTTCCAAATCTGCTCGTCAATGGGGCTTCCGGGATTGCTGTTGGGATGGCGACAAATATCCCTCCCCACCAATTAGGCGAAGTCATTGACGGTATTCTTGCCTTAAGCAAAAATCCGGATATATCAATCAATGAATTAATGGAATATATCCCGGGTCCAGATTTTCCGACGGCAGGCATTATTCTCGGCCGAGAAGGCATTCGCCGCGCCTACCATACAGGGAGAGGCTCGATCACGATTCGGGCGCGGGTCGAAATTGAACAAGCGGCAAATGGTAAGGAATCCATTATCGTAACGGAACTGCCTTACCAAGTGAATAAGGCGAAGCTGATTGAAAAGATCGCTGAGTTGGTCAGAGAAAAGCGGATTGAAGGCATTACAGACCTTCGTGATGAATCCGACCGAAACGGTATGCGCATTGTGATTGAAATTCGCCGTGACGTCAATGCCAATGTGCTTTTAAATAATTTGTACAAACATACCGCTTTACAAACAAGCTTTGGGATCAATCTTTTAGCGCTTGTTAATGACCGGCCGAAGGTTTTAAATCTTAAAGAATGCCTTGCCTATTATCTTGACCATCAAAAGGAAATTATAACCCGAAGAACGCAATATGAATTGGATAAAGCCGAAGCCCGTGCGCATATATTAGAGGGCCTGCGGATTGCTTTGGACCATATCGACGAAATCATTAATTTGATACGTGGGTCTGAAACAACAGATATTGCCCGGGAAGGTTTAATGACACGTTTCCAACTCACTTATGAACAAGCACAGGCTATCTTGGATATGCGCCTGCAGCGTTTAACAGGCCTTGAAAGGGAGAAAATCGAGTCTGAATATCAAGAACTCGTTCAGTTGATTGGAAAATTAAAGGCCATCCTTGCCGACGAGGAAAAAGTTCTGGAGATCATTCGTGAGGAACTCACGGAAATTAAAGACAAGTACAATGATACGCGGCGGACCGAGATCACTGTCGGCTCTGACATGTTTGAGGATGAAGACCTTATTCCGCGTGAACAAATCGTCGTGACGTTAACCCATCACGGTTATATTAAACGGATGCCGATTGATCTTTATAAGAGCCAAAATCGCGGTGGCCGTGGCATTCAGGGGATGGGCACGCATGAAGATGATTTTGTCGAACATCTTTTCCCAACGAATACCCATCATTACGTTTTATTTTTTACGAATAAGGGAAAAGTCTATCGGTTGAAAGGTTATGAAATTCCGGAATACGGCCGAACGGCAAAAGGCATCCCGATTATCAATCTCATTCAAATTGAGAAAGACGAACATATCACAGCGGTCTTCCCAATTGAAGCGTTCGACCCGTCTTGCTATCTCGTCTTCTTAACGAAAAAAGGCATTATTAAGCGATCAAAGCTCTCTGAGTTCTCCAATATTAGAAAAGGCGGATTAATCGCTCTTAGCATTCGAGAAGAAGATGAGTTAATCGCCGTACGGCTGACGAATGGGAATGAACAAATTATCATTGGAACAAGAAATGGCCTTGCGATTCGTTTTAAAGAAACCGATGTTCGCCCAATGGGGAGAACTGCCACCGGTGTTAAAGCCATTACATTATCTCCGCACGATGTAGTAGTCGGCATGGGTATTATTGAAGAGGACACAGATATCTTAATTGTTACGAATAAAGGTTATGGCAAACGGACACCAATTGAGGATTATCGCCTGCAAACCCGCGGCGGCAAAGGCATTAAAACATGCAATATTACCGAAAAGAACGGTGAGATGGTCGCGCTTAGAACGGTCAAAGAAGATGAAGATTTGATGATTATCACGCAAAGCGGAATCATTATTCGCACGGCTGTTTCAGGGATCTCGCGACTCGGCCGAAATACAATGGGGGTCAAATTAATTCGCATGGCAGACGGTGATGAAGTCGCCACCGTGGCGCGAATCCAAAACGAAGAAGAAACTGAAGGCGAAAGCAACCATCAAGAATAAATCGATGAGGGAAGAAGGGAATCAAGTGAATTGATTCCCTTTTCTAAAAAGAACAAACAACCGTTATTAAGGGGAAATTAAGGATGAAAGCGAAACGGGCGGATCTTGTTCCAGGGTGTGTGTTATTGAATGATATTTATGTTCGAACGGCACAACCGATCATGACAAGAAAGACGGTTCTCACAAAAGAACATCTTGACGTCCTCGAGGCCTTTTTGATTGATGAAGTAGAAGTGGAGCCGTTTCTTAATAACGGGGAACCATTTTTACCGAAACAACCGTTAACGAATAAAAATCAGGATGAACACATATCCGACAACCCTTTGATTCAAGCTTATTTTGAAGGGGTTCAAAAATATAAAACGTTTTTTCAATCATGGCAAAAAGGCCAACCTGTCGATATTTTTTCGGTAATTGGTTTCTTCAATCCCTTAATTGATCAATTTTTATCCGCACCAAAAGAATTGATGAGTCTTTATCTTTATTCGGGAAAAGCTGATTATTTATTTCATCATGCGGTTGCGGTTGGGTTAATGTCGGCGTATTTTGCTAGGAAACTCCATTATTCCAAAAAAGAAGTTTATGAGATTGGGTTATCCGGACTGCTTGCCGATTGTGGCATGGCTAAGTTGCCGCCGAGCGTATATGAAAAAGCGAATCGGCTCACGAAAACAGAATACCTTTTGCTGGAAAAACACCCTATCTATAGTTACCAAATGTTAAAGGATTTGCCGACCGTCAAAGAGGGAGTCGTCTTAGCTGTTTTGCAACATCATGAACGCCTTGATGGTAGCGGATATCCATTAAAATTAAGCCATGAACAGCTGCATCCGTACGGAAAAGTGATTGCTGTTATCGATGTTTTCCATGCGATGATCTGTTTAAGACCGTACAGGCCGAAACACCCGATTTTTAAAGTTTTAGAGATGATATACCATGACCAATTTGGAAAATTCGACCATAAAATAATATCTTCGCTTATGGATGAGATAGCCCGTTTTTCTTTGGGGACAAAGGTCATGTTGTCCAACCATCAACTCGCTGAAATTGTTTTTACTGACCCCCAGAAACCGACTCGCCCGATTGTTCGTTTGGAAAACGGTGCGACCTTGGCTTTAGCTAATCATCCCGACCTTTATATTGAAGACATTTTATCATGAAGCCATTCAGCAATGAGCAACGGAAACTTTTTTTCCGTTACATCAAGGAAAAAATGAATGAGCGGAAGATCGATAGATGTATGTTCCATATGTAAAACGTACCACCATTCGGTTTCATAACGAGCAATCATGCTTAAGTTATAAAGCAGTAAATAATGAACAAGCGGTTCACTGATGGGCGGATAATTACTTTTTATACATGATAAATACCACTTTCCATTTATATCACGCAGAAAGACGGCTGGGTTAATAACACGGAAAACAAGACGCTTTTGCACAGGTTGACGGACGGGTTCGATATATTGGGATAAAAAGTGAAAAAAGCGGTCTTTGGCCATATGTAATTCATTCAGAATGTCATCCGTTACCGAATAAGTGCCGTCATCGTGGGCAAAAACAGGATAACAATACGACCGATTTAATAATCGTTCGTAAAGTGGATGGAGGTCAGGGATGGACTGCATGAGGTCAACCATTTTGAGTTTTATACCATCCATGGGCGATGCGGCAAATAAGTGCTGGCTAGCATAGGAGAAAAGACCGCTTTTTTGTATTTGCACCGTATCTTGTAAAAATTCGTAACGGCTCTTTTTCCTTTTTCGCGCTGAAACCCCGTGGGCAAGAACAGAGGCATTTTTTGGATAATCGGGATCAACCGTTAAAAGACAAGCTTTTAATAATTGTGTCACCCCGTAAAAAAGCAGAATCGGCTTTAATTCATATGGCGCGCACATCGTTTGCCTATAAAATTTCTTTCCATGTTCAATATAAAAACAAAAGGGATCCGCGTTTTTATAACTGTTTGATAGCGGTTCCTGAACCCCGTTCTTTTCGTAAATGGCTTTCAAAAAATGCCGAGTATAATCCGTAGAAGAAAAAGGCAAAAACCAAGCCCAAACATCATCACTGTACACAATGTTTCCTCCGATATTTTGAAAAATAGAACTTTGGCGGCATGCCTTGACCAAACCAACTGGGATTGTTAAGCTAAATAAAAATTTCCGCTTATCTATCTCCGAAGAGGTGTAAAAAATGTGGGAAAATAAATTTAAAAAAGAATCACTAACCTTTGATGACGTTCTTTTACTTCCCGCTAAATCGGAAGTATTGCCAAAAGATGTCTCCGTTAAAACCGAGTTAACCGAAACGTTAAAACTCAATATCCCCATAATCAGTGCCGGAATGGATACGGTGACTGAGGCAGATATGGCGATAGCTATGGCTCGGCAAGGCGGTTTAGGTGTTATTCATAAAAACATGTCCATCGAAGAACAAGCAGAAATGGTGGACCGCGTTAAACGTTCGGAAAGCGGCGTAATTACCAATCCATTCTTTTTAACCCCCGAAAATAAAGTTTACGATGCCGAACACCTTATGTCGAAGTATCGAATCTCCGGCGTACCAATTGTCAATGAAACCCAGCACCTTGTTGGCATCATTACGAACCGTGATCTGCGATTCGTTCAAGATTACTCCATCCCCATCAGAGATGTCATGACGAAAGAAAATCTCATTACCGCTCCCGTTGGGACAAGCTTGGAAGAAGCTGAAAAGATTTTAGAAAAGCATAAAATTGAAAAATTGCCGCTTGTCGATGAAAACGGTGTGCTGAAAGGTTTAATTACAATTAAGGACATTGAAAAAGTCATTGAATTTCCCAATGCCGCCAAGGATGCTCAAGGGCGGCTACTTGTGGCAGCAGCCGTTGGCGTAACGAAAGATGCTATGGCCCGTGTAAAACAGCTCGTCGAGGCCGGAGTTGATGCCATTGTGGTTGATACCGCTCATGGTCACTCTAAAGGCGTCTTAGAACAAGTCCAAAAGATTAAAGCGGCATTTCCTAAGCTGAACCTAATTGCTGGTAATGTCGCCACTGCCGAAGCGACGAGAGATCTCATTGAAGCTGGTGCAGACGTCATTAAGGTTGGCATTGGACCTGGTTCCATCTGTACAACAAGAGTCGTTGCCGGTGTCGGCGTTCCACAAATCACGGCGATTTACGATTGTGCGACGGAAGCGAATAAACACGGCGTAGCGATCATCGCCGATGGCGGTATAAAATATTCCGGTGATATCGTGAAAGCTTTAGCCGCTGGTGGTCATGCAGTGATGCTCGGCAGCCTCTTGGCTGGTGTGGAAGAAAGCCCAGGGGAGAAAGAAATTTACCAAGGACGCCAATATAAGGTCTACAGAGGCATGGGTTCGATTGGGGCGATGGAAAAAGGCAGCAAAGATCGCTATTTTCAAGAAGGACAGAAAAAACTTGTTCCGGAAGGCATTGAAGGCCGCGTCCCGTATAAAGGCGCACTTCAAGACACGATTTATCAATTGGTCGGAGGACTGCGTGCAGGCATGGGCTATTGCGGGACAAAAACGATTCAAGAACTCAGAGAAAAAGCGATGTTTACACGGATTACCAATGCTGGCCTTGTAGAAAGCCACCCGCATGACATCCAAATTACTAAAGAAGCTCCCAATTACTCTATGTGATGAAAATGTTGAAAAAGAATTAGGAGAATACCCATTATTCTCCTAATTTTCTTGTGCTGGTAAAAATATTTAATTTTCAAGGTGAGTAGAAGCGAAACGAATTACCTAATAGGCTTGTACTGATAAGTCAAGACATCCTTTTTAGTCTAGCATAAGGATAACAAAGGTTTTGCCTTTACCTAAAAGGCTTGCACGGTTGTTTAACCAAGCATAAGGACAACTAAGGCTCTGCCTACGCCTTAAAGGCTTGGCATCACCAAGTTTTATTTAGCATTACCAAGTTTTCCTTAGCATCTCCAAATTTTTCTTAAGCAGAGCTATGTTTTCTATATGCCTTGGCCTATGTTAAAATGATTTTATGTGATTTTATTCGGAGGTGTACTTGTTGAATTTCTTCAAAAAATTCAAACGTCAAACGGCATTATTTTTAGCTATGATGCTCATAGGATCGGCTCTATGGTCACCTATGACTGCCAAGGCCGAAGGAAATCGTGATGGATTAAATATTAAAGCGAAATCCGCTATTTTAGTAGATGTTAAGACAGGAAAAATTCTTTACGAAAAGAATATAGATCAAATGTACCCGCCAGCTAGTATGACCAAAATGATGACTGAATATTTGGTTCAAAAGGCTGTTCATGATGGGAAAATTAAATGGGACACGATTGTGCCAATCAGCCAAAAGGCTTCAGACATCTCCCATAATCCCGATTTTTCAGGTGTACCATTACGCCGCGATTTTAAGTATACGGTGAAAAGCCTTTATGAGGCATTGGCCATTTATTCCTCGAATGCTGCTGCTATCGCTTTAGCTGAGCTTCTTGGCGGCGGTAGTGAAGCCAATTTTGTGAAACAAATGAATGCCACGGCTAAAAAACTCGGCATGACCGAAACAAAATATATTAATAGTTCCGGATTGGATAATGTTGATCTCGGCAAATACATTGCGACGGGTGGGCCAAAAGAGACGAACTTAATTTCTGCTCGCGATTTAGCTAAAATTGCTTACCATATTGTCAAGGACTATCCGGAGGCCCTACAAGTCTCAAGCATCCCGGAAAAAGACTTTATTGCTGGTCCGGGTGAAGTCGTTCACATGGTAAACTATAACTTTATGTTGCCGGGGTTCGGGCCTAATATGAGAGATTATAAGTATCCTGGTGTTGATGGTTTGAAAACCGGATTTACCGATGCCGCCGGAGAATGTTTCACAGGTACGGTCAAACAAGGCGACCGCCGCTTTATTTCCGTCGTTATGGGTACGGATTCTGAAGGCGCGCGTTTTTTGGAGACAAAAAAACTCTATGATTATGGCTTCCAACAAACGAAAAATGAAAAAATTATCGACGCTGGTTATCAATTTAAAGATCATAAAACGTTGCCAGTTGCAAAAGGCAAAGCCCGTAATGTTGGAATCGCAGCCAAATCTGGTATAACGATCCCGGTGGAAATCGGTGAAAGTAAACAGTATAAGCCGGTGCTGCATTTGGACAAGTCTGTCTTGACGAAAGATGGGAAATTAAAGGCTCCCGTCAAAAAAGGACAAAAAGTCGGATACATCACCCTTGAATATAAAGGGAAAGGCGAAAAACCAGACTTTCTTTATGGTGATGTGAAAGTGCCTGTCGTCACGACTGGATCGGTCGATAAAGCCAATTGGTTCGTGCTTCTTTTCCGTGCCATTGGCGGTTTCATTGGCGGCTTGTTTTCCGGTGCCGTTGACATGGTCAAAGGCTGGTTCTAATGGAAAATCTCCCGTCAATTGGCGGGGGATTTTTTAAATGGGTAAGAAAGACACCGTCGTAAGGGCTGCTTATGTTATGCCTTAGAGAAAGCTTGGTAAAATCAAATCTTCTTTAAAAAAGATGGAAATGGTGATTACTCGCATCGCCATATCTTTTGAGTTATTATAACGATAGCGGACAATATAAAAACAACCGTATGATCAAAAGGGCAGGGAGGCTTTGTAATGGCTCAAACAGGAACTGACAGGGTAAAACGCGGAATGGCTGAAATGCAAAAAGGCGGCGTCATCATGGACGTTGTTAATGCGGAACAAGCGAAAATCGCCGAAGATGCTGGTGCTGTTGCCGTTATGGCATTGGAACGCGTTCCGTCGGACATTCGTGCTGCTGGCGGTGTCGCGAGAATGGCGGACCCCACCATTGTTGAAGAAGTCATGAATGCCGTTTCGATTCCAGTCATGGCTAAGTGCCGCATCGGCCATATCGTAGAGGCAAGAGTGTTGGAAGCCATGGGTGTCGACTACATCGATGAAAGTGAAGTTTTGACACCGGCAGACGACCGTTTTCATATCGATAAAAGGAATTTTACAGTGCCATTCGTTTGCGGCTGCCGCAATTTAGGTGAAGCGGCACGGCGCATCGGCGAAGGCGCATCCATGTTAAGGACGAAAGGTGAACCGGGGACCGGCAATATTGTCGAAGCCGTCAAACATCTCCGCCTTGTGAATGCCCAAATTCGCAAAATCGTCGGCATGTCAGAAGATGAGCTGATGACCGAAGCGAAGGAGTTAGGCGCGCCGTTTGATGTTCTCCTTGAAATTAAAAAACTCGGCCGTCTTCCTGTCGTCAACTTTGCCGCCGGTGGTGTCGCAACGCCGGCAGACGCTGCTCTGATGATGCATCTGGGGGCTGACGGTGTGTTCGTTGGTTCAGGCATTTTTAAATCGGCCAATCCTTCCAAATACGCGAAGGCCATCGTCGAAGCGACGACGCACTATGAAGATTATGAGTTGATTGCGGAACTTTCCAAAGGTCTCGGTGAACCGATGAAGGGACTGGACATGGCGACGCTCACGGAAGCCGACCGCATGAGCCTGCGCAGTGAATGACTCTAAGAATTTACATCTATAGGAATGATGACAATGGCTGTAAAAATTGGCGTTTTAGGTTTACAAGGAGCGATCCCCGAGCATGTCAAAGCCTTAGAAAAATCCGGGGCTGAAACGCGAATCGTGAAAAGGGTCGATCATTTAGAGGGACTGGACGGTTTAGTTTTGCCGGGCGGCGAAAGCACGACGATGCGTCGCTTAATGGACCAGTATCAGCTGTTTGATGCGATTAAACGTTTTGCTGAGAATAAGCCGGTTTTTGGAACATGTGCGGGTTTGATCCTTATGGCCAAACAAATTGAAGGACAAAAGGGGCCACATTTAGCCTTGATGGACATCAATGTGCGCCGGAATGCCTTTGGCCGGCAAGTCGCAAGCTTTGAAGCTGATCTTAAAATTGAAGGGATTGCCGACCATTTTAATGGTGTGTTTATTCGCGCGCCGTATATTCTTGATGTTGGCCCTGATGTGGACGTTTTATCGCGGTATGAGGATAAAATTGTGGCGGCAAAACAAGGTCATTTTCTTACATGTGCTTTTCATCCGGAATTGACCGATGATGCGCGCTTCCATCAATATTTCGTTAAGATGGTGGAAGAAGCACAAAATAAATAAAATAAGGCTTGCATTTTTTTGAACGGTTGTGTAAATTACTTAAATAAAAGCATCGCTCGTAATGATGATGATGGGAACTAGTAGCAAAGGCCGTTTTGCTCAGAGAAGCGGTGGATGGTGCGAACCGCTCAAAACGCTTTGTGAATCCATCCCTGAATCGGTGCGCTGAACTTGAGTAGGCTCACCCGGCCGCGGGCCGTTATCCGAATGAAGTGACTTGCTAGGCAAGTAATTGGGGTGGCAACGCGGGTAAACTCTCGTCCCTTATTAAGGGCGAGAGTTTTTAATTTTTAAGAACACTTAAAGGAGGATTGACATCGATGCTTGATTTAAAATTTGTCCGTGAAAATTATGATGACATTAAGAAAAAATTAAGCAAACGCGGGGAGGACCTTACCGATTTTGAAAAGTTTCCGGAACTGGATCAAAAACGGCGGGAGCTCATTTTGGAGTCGGAAACTTTAAAGGCCAAACGCAATGAGGTTTCCCAAGACATCGCGCAAAAAAAGCGCAATAAAGAGAATGCGGATTCGTTAATTCAAGAAATGAAAGCTGTCAGCGAGCGCATCAAAGGATTGGATGAGGCTTTGCGGACAGTGGAAGAAGAGCTAGAGCAGTTAATGTTATCCATCCCTAATATCCCACATGAAAGCGTGCCGGTGGGTGAGAGTGAAGAGGATAATGTGGAAATCCGAAAATGGGGTGAAATCCCATCATTTACTTTTGAACCAAAACCGCATTGGGAAATTGCCCGGGATTTGGATATTTTAGATTTTGAACGGGCGGCAAAAGTCACCGGTAGTCGTTTTGTTTTCTATAAAGGATTAGGGGCTAGACTTGAGCGGGCATTGATTAATTTTATGATGGACCTTCATGCCGAAGAACATGGGTATCAGGAGATGCTCCCGCCATATTTAGTCAATCGGTCAAGCATGACCGGAACCGGCCAACTTCCAAAGTTTGAAGAAGATGCGTTTAAAATCCGGGAAGAGGATTATTTTCTGATCCCCACTTCGGAAGTACCGGTGACGAACTACCATCGGGAAGAGATACTTGAGGAGGACGATCTTCCGATTGCTTATTGTTCTTACAGCGCATGTTTCCGTTCTGAAGCGGGTTCGGCAGGCCGTGATACAAGAGGCTTGATTCGCCAACATCAATTTAACAAAGTGGAGCTCGTCCGGTTTGTGAAACCTGAGGATTCTTACGATGAATTGGAAAAATTAACGGGGCATGCCGAACGGGTCTTGCAGCTTCTTGGCCTTCCTTATCACGTCATGAAGATGTGCACAGGGGATTTAGGTTTTACGGCTGCTAAAAAATATGATCTCGAAGTTTGGCTGCCAAGCTACAATACGTATCGGGAAATTTCTTCGTGTTCAAACTTTGAGGATTTCCAAGCTCGTCGTGCTGGGATCCGCTTCCGAAGAAAAGATCCAGCCAAAAAGAAACCGGAATTCGTGCACACGTTGAATGGATCGGGGCTTGCCATTGGCAGAACCGTCGCCGCCATTTTGGAAAATTATCAGCAAGAAGACGGGAGCGTCCTCATTCCGGAAGTATTGCAACCATACATGAGAGGCATTAAAAAAATCACGAAGCCTTGAACCTCCATTCTGGAAAAGACTCCGACTCCACCCCCACTTGCGCCAACGCGAGGCAGTGGGGGTTTTCAAGTACAAGATAATCAAGTCAGGGGACAGGTAAAACTTTCTACAAAACAGTTCTTGCTTATAAATTGAACATGTGTTATGATAAATGTTGTCGCGGAGGAGTACCCAAGTCCGGCTGAAGGGATCGGTCTTGAAAACCGACAGGGGCCTAACGGCTCGCGGGGGTTCGAATCCCTCCTCCTCCGCCATATAGGATATAGATTGACGCGAAAATTGGAGATAGTCAAAAGTCATTCTTAGGGGGAATGGCTTTTTTTGTACGGATACGATTTCAGACCTGCATACGAACAACTAAGGCTCTGCCTTGCTGAAAAAGCTAGGCAGGGCCAAGTTTTTTTGCAAAAAAAGAGGCTGACGTAACGATCAACCTCTTTATATAACTTATTATGGTATGGTATAACCTGTCGCTTTAGCTTTAAACCGTTTGTTTAGTTTTCAACACGGAGGCGATGTCCGATAAGATCGGTTCAAGGCTTTGCGGCTCATTTTTAAGGTCATAATCGTCAATATGCACTTTAATGACGGGACATTGATTGAAATTGGTAATCCATTCATCGTAACGTTCCACCATCTTTTCCCAATAGCTCACGGGTGTCTGTTTTTCCATTTCTCTTCCCCGATCATGGATTCTTTGGATGATTTTGTCCAAAGAGCCGTACAAATAAATCAATACATCTGGTTTATTAAAGTATGGCGTCAAGACCATGGCTTCAAACAGGCTTTTATAGGTATGGTAATCAGTTTCCGTCATATTGCCTTCCTCGTAATGCATACGGGCAAAAATATCGGTATCCTCATAAATGGAGCGGTCTTGAACGAAACCGTGTGGGGATACGTGCATCCGTTTATGTTCCTTAAACCGTTCGGCGAGAAAATAAATCTGTAAGTGAAACGCCCAACGTTTAAAGTCTTGATAAAAAGCATCCAAATAAGGATTCCCCGTAACTTTTTCAAAAGAAAGCTCATAACCCACTCGAGAGGCTAGCGCTTCTGCAAACGTCGTTTTTCCGATGCCAACAGGGCCTGCGATACTGATTAAGGCTTTTTTCGGAAACAGCCGTGCGGCTTCATTATGCATATTCCCATTCCTCTTTCAACATTTGATGAAGATCATTTAAAAAGCAATCGAGTTCGTCCTTGTTTTTCGCAAAATTAAGGGTATCGGTTTCAACCGTGATGATTTGTACATCTTGATTTTCCAATTGAAATTGGGGAATCCATTGTTCATAAGCCTCTGCGATGCGGTGTAAATAGTCTTTTGATAAATGGGTTTCCTCAGGTCGCCCTCGTTCTTTAATACGGCTCATGAGATTATCTAAATGAGCCTTCAGATAAATGACGATATTCGGCTTGATAAAATCCGCCGTTAAAATCTCAAAAATTTGTTCAAACTTCGCATGATAATCGGGTTTTAACGTTTCTTTGGCAAATAGTTGATTTTTTAAAATATGGTAATCACTTACAACGGGTTGCCCATTCTGTAACAGGTGCTGAACGCGTTCCTGTTGATGAAAGCGATCCATAAGAAAAAACATTTCGGTTTGAAAGGCCGTGTGGGTCATGTCTTCATAAAAAGCCTTTAAAAAAGGATTGGCGGAGACGACCTCTTCTATGATTTGAAAATGAAAGCGCTCGGCGATGGCCCGCGCAAGTGTTGTTTTTCCAACACCGATTGGACCTTCGATCGCTATATAAGGTACAACCAAAGGAATCCCTCTTTTCTTCAAAAATAAATAAAGACAAAAAAGATGATTATTTTTATAAAGGCTGTCGAAAAATGACGCTTTTAAAATATATATTATTGTATCATTGAAAGGAAGAGGCAAAAAAGACTTTTATGGTAACGTTTTTTTAGTGATGATGGAAGACGCAAAAATCGACAAGGGATCCTAACTTTTTGTATTATTGTGGGTTTTGAGGAAATAGTTGTAATGGGATCGCTTTCTTATATGTTTGACAACTTAAAGGGGCTATGGTAAAGTAAAGTCAACCATTTTACTATATTATATAAGCAAGGAAGTAAGAATGAAGGACCTTCGTTTGAAGAGTGTAGTTTTTACCTCCTGCACTCCCAAGCGAAGGTCTTATTGATTGCTTTAGGTACTTATGTAAGTGGTTGAAATGGTTAGATTAAAGTTGCGCCTCTTGCGCAAGGTTTTAGGAGGATTCACATGCAAAACGGTAAAGTAAAATGGTTCAACGCAGAAAAAGGTTATGGCTTTATCGAAGTTGAAGGCGGCAATGACGTTTTCGTTCACTATTCCGCTATTCAAGAAGAAGGTTTCAAAAGCCTTGAAGAAGGCCAAGAAGTCCAATTCGAAATCGTTGAAGGCAGCCGCGGCCCACAAGCAGCCAACGTTGTAAAACTGTAAATTGTAGAACAACAGCAGCCCGGTTAATCTGGGCTGCTTTTCTTTCTTAGGATGACTTTCGGCCTTTGATGGAGGAAAGATCTTGTGCCGTATTTCCTTAAGCACCAACGAAAGCGTGATGATAAGGTCTTTTCAACAGGCTGTTTTTTTTGTATAATAACTGATGTGTCTTTATCGGAGAGCGTTTTGTTGGCCCCGTAGCTCAGTGGATAGAGCGTCGGTTTCCTAAACCGTGCGTCGGAGGTTCGAATCCTCTCGGGGCCGCCATACCATACATACCCAACCATCTGTCATTAAGGCAGGTGGTTTTTTCTTTTAGGTTGATGAGCATATGGTGTTTCAAATTAAACGACACTATAGATAAAGGGGGTGGACTGATGGCTAGCAATGAGAAGTTAAATGAAGAAGCCGCGCAAAACAATAATATTCCACCAAGTGCCAAGGTGGATGATCTTATCACATTGAATGAAATGAATGACCGCCATAGCCAATTGCCAAAGTTAAAGGATCAGCGGTTTGGTTTTGGAATAAAGGAGAATGTTTCCAAACCCACATGTAAATAGAGAAAAGTGTAGATGTCAAAAATAAAGTTATCCCCATATGAAAGGTGGATCGGTTATGGTGGACCGTGAAGAAAAGGCGTATTCTGTGCAAAACGAAAATTCCATTCAACCGCGGGCGAAGTCGGAATTTTCCCCGAAAAGCCCGAACGGTAGACTTCGGACACAGCCGATGTCGCGCATGGTTCAATCCAATCAATCGAGACACCAAAATGACTGAGGTGGCTAATGATGGATAAATGGCAAGAATTAAAACAGGAGTCACAACAGTATCATTACACGGACCCGTTTCAATCACCAAGAGCCAATCCAAAGCACGCCTCTCGACAAATCAATGGGGAGACAAAAGCATCGCAACAAGGACAAATTCGCCGTGTCCGAAGCCGTCAACAAAACATGTATTTGTAGAAAAGAGGAGTTCCATACTCCTCTTTTCACATGAGAAAATGGTGTTCATGAAACCTTGTTGCCAGTATAATCGTAAGTAAGAGGGAAAAGGATGAATGCGAAAGGATGCGTGGGTTTTATGGAATCAATGGTGATACATGGCGAAAAACCTTATGCGAAATTTTTCGGGGCATTGTTTTTAGGATTACTTGTTGCGACATTTGGCTTATTTGTGGGCCAAAGCGTCCCCAAACCCCTGTTTTTACCGCTTTTTATCGTTGAAATTGTCATGATTATTCTCATGATTTCAGCCCGTAAGCATAAAGCGATTGGCTACGGGATGATGTTTGCGTTTATGTTTGTGAGCGGGTTAACGCTTTTTCCAGCCATCAGTTATTACATCAGCACCCTCGGCGGTTTAACGGTTTTAAGGGCGTTTGCGATTTCTGCTTTTGCCTTTGGCGGTACGGCTGCCTATGCCATGATATCCAAACATGATTTCCGTTTTCTGGGCAGTTTCTTATTCGTTTCAGTAATAGCCTTGATCGGCATGGGTATTTTACAATTCTTTTTTCCGTTTTCTAATACAGCGGAATTGGTTTTTTCCGCTTTCGGCATTCTGATTTTTGTGGGTTATACCTTATACGATTTCAGCCGCTTAACGATTGAAGGCTTTGCGGAAAGGGATATTCCCCTCATCGTCGTCTGTATTTATTTAGACCTTGTCAACTTGTTTCTCTACATTTTACAGTTTATCGGCGTTATAAATCGTGATTGACCGGGGCAACCCGGCTTTTTTTTTGCCCGGTGGACGGCCACATCGCTTTTTTTCAAAATGAGTCAAAAAAAGCGAAAAAAGATGTCTTTTCGTGTTGAATTTAAGTTATACTAATGAAGATGTCATGATACCTTCGGTTGAGGAGGATTTTTTTATGGAACAAAAGGTCATTCAAGTCGATGAGAAACTGCCCTTTTTAAAAAGCCTGCCCTTAAGTTTACAGCATTTATTTGCCATGTTCGGTTCGACGGTTCTCGTTCCGATTTTATTTCATGTCGACCCGGCAACGATCTTACTTTTAAATGGCATTGGGACATTGCTTTATCTTTTTATCTGTAAGGGGAAAATTCCCGCTTATCTGGGCTCCAGTTTTGCTTTTATTTCTCCTGTAGGGGTCGTTTTGGCTTCCAAAGGGTATTCTGCAGCGCTTGGCGGTTTTATCATTGTCGGTCTCATTTTTATCATTGTTTCTCTTATTATTAAAGCAGCAGGAACCGGTTGGTTAGATGTCATTTTCCCTCCCGCTGCGATGGGTGCGATTGTAAGCGTCATTGGTTTGGAACTCATACCAACCGCGGCAAAAATGGCAGGATGGATTGCCCCAGATGGTGCGAAGGCTAACTGGTCCCCGGATTCGGCAACCGTTACCGTGTCTGTCCTCACGTTGCTTATTACAGTAGTTGGTTGGGTCATGTTTCGCGGATTTTTAAAAATTATTCCGATTCTAATTGGGATCGTTTGCGGCTATGTGATTAGCTACTTCTATGGATTTGTCGATTTTAAAGCGGTGGCTCATGCACACTGGTTGGCATTACCGACGTTTTATACGCCATCTTTTGATTGGGCAAGCATTGCCACAATCGCTCCAGCGGCGCTTGTCGTGATTGCTGAGCATATTGGTCACCTTGTGGTCACAGGCAATATCGTAGAAAGGGATTTAGTGAAAAACCCTGGGCTCGGCCGTTCGTTATTGGGGAATGGTATTTCAACATTAATTTCCGGGATTTTCGGTTCGACACCTAATACGACATATGGGGAAAACATCGGTGTATTGGCCATTACCCGCGTGTATAGCACATGGGTGATTGGCGGGGCTGCGGTGGCCGCGATTATTCTGTCTTTTTTAGGCAAATTATCGGCATTGATCCAAGGCATTCCTAGCCCTGTCATGGGAGGCATATCTTTGCTCTTATTTGGTGTGATTGCTGTATCCGGCATTCGCATGCTTGTGGAATCGAAAATTGATTACGGTCGTTCACAAAATATGATTTTAACTTGTGTCGTTTTATTTGTTGGCCTAAGCGGGGTTTCCTTGAACTTTTTCTCCATTCAGTTAAAAGGAATGGGATTGGCAACGATTGTGGCGATTGTTTTAAGCCTGTTCTTCAAATTGATCAACGTCTTACATTTATCCAATGACTCAGAATAAACAAGAAATTGAGGCTGGCTCATAAGGGGGGGCTTACCTGGACTTTTGAGTCAGCCCTATTTTCTTTTAAAAGAAATGACGATCACCGAACCGATTTGGGCAGTGTTCACGTATTTTTGTTCTAAGGAAAATTGGCTCTGCCAATCCTTTTGGGTGAAGGCCAAATCTTAGTTGCCCTTATCTGGCATGAAAATCCGATATATTTTCTACCATTCATTTCCAAATTTTGACCCATTGCCGCATATGGACAAACATGTTACACTTTAGTACATCAGAGAATTAAATAAAGAAAGTGCAGTCATCTTATGTTTTTGGAGGAGAGAAATCATGTCGAATAAACCTTTGGGTTTTTGGATATTAACGGCCTTAGTAGTGGGCAATATGGTCGGCTCGGGTATTTTTATGCTACCGAGTGATTTAGCCAAAGCGGCAAGCCCCGGAGGCGTGTTGTTTACTTGGATTTTAACGGGTATTGGTGTGTTATTTATCGCTCTTATTTTTGGTAACCTTGCCATGACAAAGCCAAAATTAACGGGTGGGCCGCAAATGTATGCCCAGGCAATTTTTTCGGAAGGATCAAAAAGCGCCATACTTTCTGGTTATTTAGTATCATGGGGCTATTGGGTGGCCGATTTTGCTGGGAATGTGGCGGTAATTAGGGACTACTGAACAACCTACATTTTGATCAAAAGCTTACCACTCGCAGTTTGTGACATGAAAATACCTGACGAATGATCAAGTGAAAAAAGGAAAAAAAAGTATCCCGAAGGATCTTTTCAAGGTTCATAACCAGAAACTGCAGGGCAATGACGGTTTCACTTGTCTGTCGAAGGCGTGCTCGAATAAGACCAAGCCCATATGTACGCTTGCCCTCGCCAAATTTGCCTTCGACGGCGTTCCGATCCAAGGCGTCCTGGTATTCTATTCGTTTTTGGGCGCTGTCTTCCTCACTGTCTTTTAAAGGCCGGCCCAGTTTCGGTCC
>NZ_AUMM01000043.1 GCF_000430685.1 Tuberibacillus calidus DSM 17572
GACAACCCTTCAAATGGTTTATCCATTGTGTCAGGGTTTGAAAGCCTTTGAGATCGTTCGTAAACACTAAGCGATTAGCTAGGTCAATGCCTCTAAAATCTTGCGCACGAGCGACATGTTTGTGTTTAGCGATATCAACACCGACGATCAATGTGTTCTCTGTGATTTGAGAGATTTTGCGATTTTGGTTATAATTCATGTATGAGTCCTCCTTGGTTCCTAAATTAGAGGTCAACATCCGTTGACACTCCGTACTATACCAAGAGGGCTCTATTTTTGTACAACCCGAAAAACCGCTATTTTGCCTCATTTTTCTTCAATACAGGAATGCTCCTTAAATGATATAGAAAAAAATCTGATAACATCACCATCGTCATGGCAGAACCGACAAACGCAAAGACCATCTTCTTTCTAAAGAGATTGTGTAATCATGTTATCTCCGGTAAACTTGCACCTACTGAGCTGGTCATCAGGTGCCATTCCCTTTACAATCATCATCTGTGAGATCGGAATCATCGTGGGAAACGGCTTGCTTAACTTTTTTTCTTCCCCAACGAGCTCCGATCTGTTACACCCAATTTTTTAAGGTTTCATTGCTTTAATGATCGCAGAAACAATGTAATCAGCGATGTTCGCTCCAGGCACCCAATCTTTGATAAACTCCTTCGATTCATCTTTCGGTTCAATGGTGATCTGTGTGAATCCACTCTGCTGTAATATCGATTCCAGCTCTCTAATCGTTGCTGCTCCTGATACGCAGCTCGAATACAAGACATCCATATTGTTTTTGATTTCCGATGGAAGTTCTGCCGTCGCCACAACGTCGGAAATGACAAGGCGTCCTCCTGGTTTCAGCACACGATAGGCTTCCTTGAACACTTGGGGCTTATCTGGAGAAAGATTAATGACGCAATTGGAAATAATGACATCGACCGAACCATCTGCCACCGGTAAATATTCGATCTCTCCTAACCGAAATTCGGTATTGGTAAAGCCAACCTTGACAGCATTGTTGCGTGCTTTGCTAATCATTTCTGGCGTCATATCCACGCCAATGACGCGCCCTGCTTCTCCGACCTGACGAGCAGCCAAAAAGCAATCGAAACCGGCACCGCAACCAAGATCCAACACCACCTCTCCGGGTTTCAATTCCGCAATTGCTAGCGGGTTGCCGCAACCAAGTCCAAGATTAGCTCCTTCTGGCACGCCAGATAATTCCTCATCCGAGTATCCTAGTTTTGCCGATACCTCATTAGGTGTACCACAACATCCAGAAGAGGATGAACAGCAGCTGCCAGAATTCACTTCCTGAAGCGCAATTTGCTTATAGCGGTTGCGGACATTTTGCCGGATTTGATCGTTACTAACGTGATTCATAAGTTATCACTCCTTAAATGATATAGAATAAAAATCCTGATAACGTCGCCATCGTCATGACGGAACCTATAAACGCAAAGACCAGCTTCTTTCTAAAGATACTGTGTAATAATGTGATCTCCGGTAAGCTTGCCCCTGCAGAGCTAATCATCAGCGCCATGACAGGTTCCAATGCCATGCCTTTTGCAATCAACATTTGCGAAATGGGAATCATCGTGGAAAGACGGATATACAAAGGAATTCCGATGATTGCTGCAAGCGGAACAAGCCACCACTTATCACCTCCCATATAGGTTGAAATCCATTCTGTCGGTACAGCACCATGAATAATGGCTCCAATGCCTGCACCCAAAAGCAAATATGGATAAACTATTTTCATTAAATGAAAGGTCTCCTGTAAAGCTTCTTTCATGCTTCGTTTCTTTCCGATCTCTACTTCTCCTTTCACCATTACTTGCTTAACTTGATTTTCAAATCCGAGTTTTTCAAGCGTGAAACCAATCAGTATGGATAAAATGGTTGTGATAATGGTATATGAAATCGCCACTTTTACTCCGAGTGTCACAGCCATGAGGGTCAATATGGTTAGATCGAGCACAGGAGAAGCAAATAGAAAAATCATCACAATACCGAAACGGACTTTCTGATTTAAAAGCGATACGACAACCGGGATCGTAGAACAGGAGCAAAACGGTGTCACAAAGGCAAATGCGACGGCAATCAGTGCTCCGGATAATGGATGGCGCTTTGTTAACAAACTTTGCATTTTATCATAAGGAATATATCCTTCTAACAAGTGAATAACGAACGAAATACCAAAAAATAAAAGAGTTAATTCTAACGCAATAGAAAGAAAGTCTTGAAGAATCGCTATACTCATTTGTTATCTCTCCTCATTTTATTTGTAAAATGCAAGTATATGTTTAACGAATAGGCAAGCCTGGATACGCTTGCCTCAAAATAACGGTTTACAACAAACGCTCGATTTTGCCATGCATTCATTCAACAATTTAATCGAACGAATCACTGTTTCTTTCTCGAATTCCGTCATATGTGAAAATACCTCGTCTAAATATCGATTGATTTCTCGATCAAGGGTTGTTGCGATAAACTTCCCCTCGGTTGTTAACGATAACGTATATACCCTTCGATCTTCAGGGAGCGGCGTTTTCTTTACTAATCCATTTTTCACTAAATTTTGAATCTGTCTACTGAACGTTGTGATATCCATTCCCAATACTTCAGCCACTTCTTGCATGGAGGGATACTCTCTTTTGTCAATTTCATAAAGAATATGGCTTTGAACGAGAGAAATATCTACAGCATCAATCGAACAGCAATTTTTATTTAGCAATCCAAAACGACGCGTCATCACTTGAAATAACTCTCTAATGTTTTCCATTTTTTCACCTCTATAATTATTTATATCACATTATTTGCAATTTGCAACCTTTTTGTTTTAAAAAATAAAGGAAATTTTATCGACTTGTCTCGTCCTTGGTTTTGTATGAAGTATTTATAAATAAAATCAACCGAGAAGATTCTTCTCGGCTGTCATTCAGTCTTATTCGCCTGTTTCAGCAAATTCTTTGATGCGCGCGCCGACTTCATCGCGAACACGACGGAATACAGCTAATTTTTCCTCCTCCGTTCCTTTCGCCTTTGCCGGATCATCAAATCCCCAATGAGCACGTTTCACATTTGGTGGGGTTACTGGACAATGGTCCGCTGCATGACCACATAATGTTACTACCAAATCCGCTTTATTTAAAATTTCCGGATCAATGATATCCGATGTCTGGTTCGAAATATCAATTCCTACTTCTTTCATGACTTTTACTGCGTTTGGATTTAGTCCATGCGTTTCAATACCGGCACTGTACACTTCCCACTCGTCGCCAAGATATTTTTTTGCCCATCCTTCTGCCATTTGGCTGCGGCAAGAGTTACCTGTGCATAAGAAGTAAATGATCTTTTTGTTTTTCATGTTTCCTTCCACCTCTGTAGTTAGTATGATACTGATACCAACAAAAAGCGCGTCAACATTCCGCCAAGAAACGGAATTCCTAAGTAAATGAATACCGAATTAGCGACTTCCATCATTGTAATATTAACGACAGCACCTTCTAGTCCTAACCATTCTGGAATGATCGTCACAAACACATACGCATAAACAGAGTAAAATAGCATTTGGAATACAGAGTTAAACGCCACTAATCCAGCTGCGTACTCCCTGTCTCCTTTCGCTAAATCATTCCAGACTATCACCATCGCAATACAACGTGCCAGACCGATCATGATGAGTCCGACCATGTATTACGGTTTATCCGGTAAGAATATGATCGCCAACAAAAACATAAGAATCGGTCCAATAATCCAGTTTTGTACGAGCGATTACACTAATACTTTCACATTTTTAAAGACGCGCCCAATCTCCTCATAACGAACTTTTGCTAACGGAGGATACAACATTAAAATTAAGCCAATCGCAATTGGAATTGATGTGGTTCCTAACTGCAAACTGTTCATTCCGCCTACAAAGTCTGGAAAGACAAATACTAAGCCAATTCCTGCTGCCATAGCAAGGAAAATCCAAAGCGTGAGGTATCGATCCAAAAACGATAGACGTTTTTCCCCGTATTATTCATTTTTTCCCCCTAATAATTTAAATTAGTAGGTTAACAACCGCAACGGAGCGTAGGGTTGGTTTCCTCAATCTTACGAATATTCTCTGTTTGAATTGGAATATACTCTCCCCTGCCGCTAATTGTTTAACTTTGGCCAATGCAACACTTCAAAAACTAATATTTATATAAAAACAGAATACTAACTATACGAAACATCTGTTCATGTTGTCACGCCTTCATCGGCCAATCTTTATATTTCTGTTCGGCTTGTTCCATGAGCGATATTCATGGCATCTATTTATGCGAAAGTTGCTAAGGCGACCTTTGTTATCCTTATGCTAGTTTGAATGATTATACAGTCCTAACACTATAAAAAAAGAACCTTGATCTTTTTTCATCAAGGTCCTTTCTGCGATGTATTTAATGGCATGCCGAGCAATATCCATATATTTCGAACTTGTGGCCGGTGATCTTAAAATCATTGGATTTCTCCAATTGCTCTTCAAAGGGGCGAACATTGACGCTTTGGGTAATGCCGCAGCCGATGCAGATTAAATGCTGACAGCGATCGTCTTCGCATTTTACCTGATAGTGCTTTTCCCCATTAAACTCGGTTTCTTCCAGAATACCGACTTCGACGAACAATGAAAGGTTCCGATAGATGGTATCAAAGCTTAACCCTTCATAGCGGTCTTTCAACCGTGTCAATACATCACGTGCGGTTAAATACCCTTTATGGTTCATAAAAACCGTCAAGATGTCTTCCCTTTTATCCGTATGCTTATAACCCTTTGCCTTCAGCATTTGGAGTGCTTCTTTGACATCCATATCCTCACATCCCTATGCGTTCAAAGACTCCGCGTCCATCACCTTTCTGCGCTTCTTCAAGTCATCGATGAACGTCAAGACGAAATAGGTGATGCCGGCAATAAAAATAATTCCTGCCCCAGATGCGACTTGAAAGACATATGCAATAGCTATCCCTATTATAACAAAAATCAAGTTAAAAATGACTGAATAAATGACAACTTTTTTGAAATCCTTTGTTAATCGTTTGGCAATGGCAGCCGGTGCGGCGTACAGGCCAACGGTCAAAACAAGCCCAACCATCATTAAAATGACAATGGTTGTCAATCCAAGTAAAATATATAAAACGATCTCCAATGTTCTGACATGAATGCCTTGGACAGCGGCATATTCTTCATCAAACAAGTAGGCTTTCATCGTTTGATAGAACGCGATAAAGATAAAAATGACGGCCAAAGCTAAAATAAATGTCATCCATAGAACGGTCTTACTTACGGAGAAGATATCGCCAAAGAGATAATTATCGAAATCAACGTCTATATCGGATAACTGTGTCAAAAGCACGCCGAGCGCCATGCTGACCGACCAAAAAATGCCGATCATCACATCGCTTTTTTCACCGTGGCGTCGATTAAAATGGCCGATCCCTAATGATCCGGCTAGTGCAAAGACAATTGCCCCGATCAAAGGTGAAAAATGTGCATATATGCCTAAACCAATCCCTCCGTAGGAAACATGCGCGATGCCGCCGCTCATCATTACTAATCGTTTCTCAAGAATAATGACGCCGATAATTCCGCAAATAATGCTACCTAAAACCCCTCCAATTAAGGCATGAAGAAGGGCTGTGTGAGAAATTTCCAACATGTGTTCCCCCTATAACTATACAGTTGTCATGATCATATCAAAGGATTTCATTTCTGAGCCTTGATAGATCACTTTCTTGTTGATGTAGACAATTGATGATGCGTAATGAAGGAGATGCTCGTCATCATGGGATATCATTAAAATTGTGATTTTTTTATTAATCTCCTGCAGGAGTTCATAGATTTGTTTTCGCGAAGGTGGATCAAGGTTGGCCGTCGGTTCATCCAAAATCAAAAGCTTAGGATCCGTCACAAGGGCGCGAGCTAAAAGCACTTTCTGTTTTTGCCCTCCCGACAATTCCCCGATGGGTCGATCCGCCAACGCCTCAATCTTTAATTCCTTCAAAATGGCATTGACTTTTTCTTCATCCTCATTGGTAAATCGATGGAAAAAGCCTAAACTTGAAGGCAGGCGTCCCATTTTAACGACATCCTTCACGGTAATCGGAAATTGGCTATCAAAAGCGGATTGTTGGGGAACGTAACCAACGAACCCTTTCGCCTTATGGTAATCTTCCCCGAAAATCCGAATATTGCCTGCCGCAACAGGGACTAAGTTCAAGATTGCTTTAATAAGGGTGGATTTACCGCCGCCGTTCGGTCCGACGATAGCAACAAAATCGCCTTCCGCGACAGAAAAACTGACATTGTTTAGGGCGATGAGGTGATCGTACATCACCGTCAAGTGGTCCACTTCAAGCGCTGTTTTCATCTTTCTTCCCTCATTCATGGATTTTTTTTGTGAAATAGCGTAATATAATTTTATTGTTGTAAAAAAGATGGCTATTCGCCCAAAGAAATTCAAATAGGAATCATTCCGATTTAAATCCGAATTTCATTGTACATGAAAGTCGCCTATTTGTAAATAAGAATGATTCCGATTTAATGACAAAAAAGAAAACTTGGCTCTGCCAAGCCTGTTTAGGTGCAGGGCAGAGCCTTAGTTGCCCTTATGCTGGCATGGTTATAAAACCAATTCAAGCCTTATGGTGAAGGTATTGCTTTTGTTTCCTATATGCTTTCTGAAAAAATTTATACATTTTAACCCGTATAAAGAAAACCCTCCGAAGAAATATTCTTTCGGAGGGTTTTCTGATCATTAAGCTTTACCGCCATTTGCCTTTCTTTTACAGCCATTTAATTCCCCTAATCCCATTGATCAATGACCGTGACACCGACGCCGGAATAATGGTCCATTTCTTGAAGGGCCCTTCCGACGTCCCGTAAGGCAATGGTGCGCGTGACCAAATCGCCGGGATTGATTTTACCGAAACGAACCATTTGCAAAAGATCCGGATATCGCCATGCCGGCATGCCAAACGTTCCTTTCATTTCGATTTCCTTTTGGACAATGGCATCAATCGGTACAGGAATTTGCCCTTGGTCGTCCCTTGTCGTCAAACCGATTTGTAAATGCCGACCGCGTTTCCGCAAACTTTTGATTGCCGACTGGCAAGTGCTTCGGATGCCCAGAGCATCCACCGAGACGTGTGAGCCCCCACCCGTCAAACTTCTAATCACCCGGTGTGCTGGATGTTCCGATGCATTGATGGTATGTACGGCACCGAGTTTTTTGGCAAGAGCTAGCTTATCTTCGGAGATGTCGACGGCAATAGGCTGCGCTCCTAATGCCCGTGCCACCTGAATAACGGCTAAACCGACGCCTCCACAACCGTGAACAGCGATCCATTCTCCCGGTTTAAGCTGAATTTGGTCAACTAATCCATGAAATGCCGTCATATAGCGGCAACCGAGTGCAGCCGCATGGATAAATGGGATATCATCTGGTAGTGGCATTAAATTCAAATCGGCTCTTGGTATATGAACAAGTTCACTAAACCCGCCCCAATAGGAAAACCCTGGCATCGCTAAATGGTCACAGACATTTTCATGGCCGCTTTGACATTCGGGGCATATTCCACACCCTTGCGTAAACGGGACAATCACACGATCTCCTGGTTTAAAACGCCTCACCTCTTCCCCAACGGCTTCGACAACGCCACAAAATTCATGGCCTAGAATATGGGGAAGTTTCACCTTAAAGTGGTTCCATTCCCAATCTCCCGTCCATACATGCCAATCACTTCGGCAAATCCCAGCCGCTTTAACCCGCAGTATCACGCCATCTTTCTTTAACTCAGGATCGGGCATCTCGCGAATTGTGAGCGGTTTCCGAAAAGCTTCTAAAACAGCCGCTTTAATGGTCTTTCCCTCCATTCGGGCAAATTTAAATAACTTTAAAGATCAACGTACCCTTGACAGCCACTTCCCCGGTTTGCTTTACAGCTTCAACGTTAAACAAATATTCATCGTTTTGAATCTCTTGTAACTGTGCTTTTAGACTGAGTTGATCACCGAGAAAAACCATCGCATGAAAGCGGACAGAGTAGGATTTGACAAACCCTTCATGAAGATATGGTGAAACGATCCGCGAAAGTTGCCCCATCGACCACATGCCATGCGCAATGATTCCCGGCAAACCCGCTTTCCGGGCTTCATCGTCAATCGTATGGATCGGATTATAATCCCCTGATGCACCGGCATATTTGATTAAATCCAATCGGGTGACCGGCGGGCATTCTATGGTCGGCAATTGGTCGCCGGGTTTAAGCGTTTGAATGGTTGCCATGCTTCATCAGCTCCCGAACGGTTTCTGTTAAAATGATCACAATGCGCGATTTAAACAGAACTTCTCCGCTTTCCGTTTCACCGATATTTAAAAGCGTAAGGAAACCAAGGTTGCCGGTTTTTGTTGTTTTTTCAACATAACTTTCCACCAAGCTCGAGCAATAAAAGGTATCGCCGATGACGAGCGGGCGAGCATATTCAAAGCTTTGTTCACCATGTATAAGTCCTGCTTTCGGTAAATCAAGCCCTTCAATGGATCCGTAGTCAAAGGTGCGAGGAAATGTCGGAGGGGCAATATTATCACCATATTTGCTTTTCAGTCCGTATTCACGGTCTGTATAGATGGGATGGGTTTCACCGATCGCTTCGGCAAATTTCTTGACCGCACCACGTTCCACGGTCGTTAATACTTTATTGGATTTTTTCCCGACCAAATGTTCTAGCATTAGTCAAGCACCTCCCGGCCATTTAGTCTTTCGGGCCGCCGGCAACATACAACACTTGACCGTTGACATATGATGATTCTTCCATCGCAAAGAATAAGACCGCATTGGCGATGTCTTCTGGTTGGCCGACGCGTCCGACTGGGGTTTGACTTGCGCCATATTGTAAAAACTGTTCAAAAGGAATACCCATGCGTTCGGCAGTTGCCTTTGTCATGTCGGTTTCAATAAAACCCGGGGCAACGGCATTAACAGTAACGCCAAATTTTCCTAATTCAATGGCAAGTGTTTTCGTGAATCCCTGAAGACCTGCTTTGGCCGTGGAATAGTTTGCTTGACCGCGATTCCCTAATGCTGACGTGGACGATAAATTGATGATTCGCCCGTAACGGTTTTCCACCATAATTTTTTGGATCTCGGCGGAACAATTGAACGACCCTTTTAGATGAACGTTCATGACCGTATCCCAATCATCTTCTGTCATTTTGAAGAGAAGATTATCGCGGATGACACCGGCGTTATTGACCAGAATGTCGATGTTTCCAAATGCCTCCAGTGCTTGTTGAACGGCGGCGTTCACTTGTTTCCGGTCACTCACGTCTGCTAAAGCCCCTTCCGCCTTCAACCCTTGTTCGCGAAATTCGTTTAAGGTCGCAGTTAAAGCAGATTCATTGATATCAATGAGAAAAACATTGGCTCCTTCTGTCGCGAAAGCTTTGGCAATCGCTTTTCCGATGCCACGGCTTGCCCCTGTAATAAAGGCGGTGCGATCGCGAAATCGTTCCATGCTCATTTTCACTCCTTACTGATCGGTTTCGTTCCAAAAAGAATGAACATTCATTCACTAAATGGGGTGGTAACGCTTTCAAAAAGGACGGCTTTCTCCTTTAAGCATCACCGTTTATATTTTATTTTACCACAACATTCTGAAAGAACAATTTTTTAACGCGTAAATGCTTTTTCATCATAAAAAAAAGACCCTGATTTAGGGTCTTGCGCGGAAAAATTATAATTTGACAACGTTTGCGGCTTGTGGACCTCTTGCCCCTTCTTCGATATCGAAGGTGACTTCTTGCCCTTCCTCCAATGTTTTAAAACCTTCTCCCTGAATGGCGGAGTAATGGACAAACACATCGCTTCCGCCGTCCACTTCAATAAATCCAAACCCTTTTTCCGCATTAAACCATTTGACTTTACCGTGAGCCATCTTTTTTCCTCCTGATGTCGTTCAACAAAGACTGACCATAAGTGTAAAAGAGTGCGGGATCATTTGCTTTTTACACCATTCGAATAAAGTCAATCCGAAAAGTTGTTTAAGTTCAAAAGAGCCGCGCCTCTTTTCGCCTTTAGGGTAACCAATTCAGGAAAATATATACCTCATTGGGCAATTTAATAGCCTTTTTGATGCTTGTTTCTTGGTAAAGGAAAAGAATGAATGGATGAATGAGGTATAGAAATTTAAAAAGCCGTCAATATTGGCATCTAGAACGGAGGGAAAAACCATGCGTGTAGGACTCGTATTTTTAACAAAATGGGTCACAGCTGTCATTGCTTTCACCATCGGTTTGGATGTATTTTTTAACGCGACCGTGATCGATATTCTTTCTTTCAGTGTCACAGTGACCATACTTTCTTATATTATAGGCGATAGAATTATTTACCCCGCTTATGGAAATACCCTAGCTCTTTGGATGGATTTTATTATTTCCTATACGAGCGTGTGGGTGTTCGGTAATGTTTATTTAAATAGTGCCATGCAAATCGCTTGGGGCAGTGTGATTTCGGCTGTGATTATCACACTCGGTGAATGGTTTGTGCACCGATACATATTGTCCGATCAAGTGATACCACACGAACGCGGTAAAAAACTTGGCCATTTAGCCTTTGGAACGGAATTTGCGGAGGAAAATGATATTCATAAGATGAAATTGAACAAAAAAGAGGATTAAAGAAATGGTTGACTCTTGGGAGCAGTCCATGCCCTTTTGAGTCAACCTTTTTATTAAGAAACCTAGCGTTGATCGAAAAAACTTGGCGCTATTAAACCTTTTTAGGTACGTGGAGATCTACAGTTTGACATTACTGAGCCGAAAAAGGATCCATTTCTTAAATCGGTGCAAACTTTTTAAACAATGGCAAAGCCTTAGTGGCTCCAATAACAGCTTGACTATCTTACCAGTGTAAAATTTGCACATTTAATTTATAATTGAAATAAAATAGATAATAATCAGTCTTTTATTTTAACCAAAGCTTCCCTTGAATAAAATGGGATGAAGTCATTTACCCTACTAAAAAATGGGTATTGGAGGGAGTTTTATGGGACTTTTTCAAGCCATATCCAATTGGCAGACTGAACGTTATCAACGGCATGTCTCAAGAATGCAAGCTTTGGATAAATGCCCGGATTGCCGTGGCAGGGGCTTCATTAACGTCCTCAGTTTCGACTATGCCATGCCCTATGAATGTCCCGGTTGCAATGGCAGCGGTTCCTACAGCGATTGGGAAAATTCAAGAGACTAATCCTCCATTTCAAAATAGATGGCATAATGGCTTTGACACCCTGGATTAAAAGGGGCACGGCATCGGGGGCACTGAGAATTGGCATTGATATATTCAGCGATGGTTAACTCGCTCCCACACTGACCACATAAAATCGCCCGGCACGCGAATTCATCCTTTTTCCAACGCACGCGTTCATGACCCGCTAAAGCGTCATGACATTCAAAACAAGGGTAATATGTATCACAACATTTGAATTTAATCGCAATAATGTCCTTTTCCGAGTGATAATGCGCGCAGCGCGTGTAAGCATCCACCAGCATGCCCTCAACCTGAAACCCTTTGATATTCATTAGTAACTCCTTCCCCTCTAAGACATGATGTTGAGCAACGCGGAACGGCTGTCACACACATCCTATATCTCAATCATAACATAGGTCTGTAGGTTAAAGAACACTAGCGTTCGGAGAGCCCTGGTTCCCCTTTCACTATCCTGAAACTTTATCAAATTAAAAAATAAATGTAAACGAGATTTCGAAGCATGATAAAACCATTCCACCAAAACAAGTGGAATGGTTTTACTTATGCCGTCCATCAAGAGGGATAATGAACCGTCTTGATGTGTTCCAAATGGGAAAAAACAATATCTCCTTTCGCCGTGACGAGTTCGACAAAACTGCCATGAATACCCTTCAATTGCCCGATGCGATCGGGATCGGTTCCTAAATCAAACACGACGATTTTACCGATCAATTTTTCAAGTTGCAATTCAAACGTTCTGGCTAAGGTTAATGGTGTGGGGTTAACGGGGAAAATGTCATTTTCTAAGTTATAGGGCGTTTGTGAGCTTGTATATGGAATGAGCCATTTCAAATGGTTGATCGGGATATACATCGTTTTATAAACCGGTGAATAAAACACAAAATAATCATTTAGAATCGTCGTCACATAGCCATGCACGGATTGATGTTTGGTCACCTGTATTTCCGAAAACATCCCTTTAGCATTATTCAATATGGAACGGAGCGACAAAGTGTGCAGATGATCCATAGGATATTCATTCGATGGAACCGCGATGGGTGGATCCTCAACGTTCTCAAGCATTCGTTGGACATGGATCAAGGGAATGTAGATATAATCTTCACCGTTATAGATGACCAGCACATCGCTTCCGATGTCCAATAAGATGCCGTGGTGCATGATATTTCCAGACAACTCAATTTTGACATGCTTATTTATTAAGTTTCCAAAAAGTTCAATCGTTTTTCACTCCCTCCTAGGAAAATAACCAAACGGTCCATATATAAAAACTCATTAGAGTCACCACCGTCGTGATCGGAATCACCATAAAAGTTATTTTAAAATATTGCCCCCATGTAAACGGAATTTGATTTTTTTTCAGAATAAACATCCATAACAGTGTCGCTAGCGTTCCAATTGGAGTCAACAATGAGCCGATATCGCTGCCGATGATGCTTGCAAGATACGATATTTTTAATGTATCAAGACTTAAATTCATATTTATCAGCGCCATGGTTCCGATCATCACAGATGGTAGATTATTAACGAGATTGGATAAGACGGAAAGCAACGTGCCGACGAAAAAAATCGCATTAAATATGCTGTCACTGATGATGGGTTTCGTATATTGCACAATGAAAGAGGTTAGTCCAATTTTATTTAAGGAAAAGACGATCACGTACATGCTGAAGGCAAACAACAAGATGTGCCATGGCGTCCGTTTAATCACATCCAAAAACCCATGTTGTGTCCTTACCCATCTTAACAAAAGTAGTATGACGGCACCGCTGATTCCGATGAACTCCGGAGGAATCCCATAGGGTGATAATAGAAAGTAAGAGCAACGCGTTAAAATAACGACAGCAATGGCGCTATTAAAGAGTTTCCAATCAATTGTTGGCTTTTCTATTGATTCCAGCGGATGTCTTTTCCCACCAATCAAAAAGTTCCTTTGCGTGGGTTTAATAATGCTTACCGGCAACTCGTGCCGAAAGTAAAAATACAGAAAGCCAACCATTACGGTGATTCCGAACATGGAAGGGATGAACAATAATTGGACATAGGTGTTTAGATTCAGGCCGACCATGTTTAAGGCAATTAAATTGGCGATATTGCTTACGGCAATCGGAGCGCTCGATGCGGTCGCAACCAATGCGCCGGATAACAGGTATGGTATTTTTTGATGGGGCTTCAATTTAAGCTGGTTGACAATATTGATAATAATGGGAGTGGTAATGAGCACACTGCCGTCATTGTTAAAAAATAGCGTTGTGAAATAGCAGAGTAAGATGACATACAGAAAAAGTTTCTTTCCTGAACCGCTTGCGTAAAAAATGATGTTGGCAGCAACCCACCGGAAGAAACCGACGCTTTCCAAAACGATCGTCATAACAATGGTTGATAATATCGTAAAGGAAGGTCCACTGACAATCGACAGAATATCAGATAGATCTCTAATGGAAACAGCGCCGAAAGTGATGAGGAGGAAGGCACCGATTGTAGTGGGAATGGTCTCGTTAAGGCCGAATGGTTTCCATATGATCAGGATAACGGTCAAGATGAAAATCATGATTGTCAGAGGGACTATCGTATCAAACACTTGAATTGGCCCCTTGCGTCGATGGGGAATCCTTATTCACAAATGCTTTCGAAACATCCGCACGGATCGTTTGCTTTTCGGTTTCTGTTGGCTGTGGTTTAAGCATGAAGTAGAAAAGGATTCCACAAAGAATGACATAGATTCCCATAAACATAGGTACCCCCCCTTCCTTAACTTACTTCCGGCCATATATGAGGGATGTTCGCAAGACTTTGCGCGGTTTTGTATCGTCAAATAAAGAACTGTCTCGTCTTGTACCTGTGCCTTCGCGACCACCCCATAATAAGGATTCGGACACCCGACGACTGACCTTCGAAGAATTTTTGTTGTTCCTTTTGTCATTCGCTTGATTGTCATTTTTCTTCACTTTACCACTTGACTTTTTCTGTGAAACCGCTACTTTGTTTTGCTCGGTGGAGCGGTCATCATTAGTGCCGTCAACCGAATCGGACTGGGTGTCTGGGACATAAAAACTAATGATTTGATTGACGGGAACAAATTTTATATTTTCCTTTGTGATAAACACCGCATAGTCCTCATTGACCAAGCTTAGAAAACCTTGAAATTCTTCCAATCCCGAGCGAGTCACTGCGATCCACTGTTGTTCGAAATTTTTCAAATGGGCAGAAAAACGTTGTTGATCAATCAACAGCGGCTCGCTACCGTCAAGGTTTAAACGCAATTGGTATTTGACGCTTTTGGTAATTTCTTTAATGTTTTTCACCTGAATAAAATAGGTTAGACTATTCTTCTTAACGGCGACATAATCTTCGAACACACCCGTGATCATCCCTTTGATGCTTAAGCCGCCATCCACGAGAACATTAACAGGTAAACCTGTTAACTGATTTAATTGATCATGAAGTGTTTGCATTCCTTGTCCTCCTTACCATCAGCCGTTCAACGTTACGGAACGACTAATGGATCATATAAATTTTATTTAATTTTGCTCTTTTTCTACTTTCTTGTTGGCATCTTTCTTATTTTTTGCGAGTTCCTGATCGTCTTTTTTCTCATCATTGTCATCTGTCTCAGCGTTTTCTTCATTTTTCTCTTTCCAAATCGAAACGGTTTTAATGTGGAATAAGGCGAGATGAATCAACTCATCTTTCGCTACCAAGCTGATGGCATCATCATCAATGCCGTTTAATATCCCCTCTACTTTATCCGGGCCATTGTTAATTTTTATCCGCGAATATTGGAGCTGACGAAGAATATCAACAAAATTTTCTGCAGTAAAATACGCTTCAGCCTGATCGCTTGTATTTTCTGTTTGAGATGATGTGGCAGCTCTTGCCATGATGGGGGTCGATACGGACTTGATATGTTGCGTATTGTAATAAACAACACCGTCTTTATCGGACCTTACGGCTAAAAAGTCCGTCCCCAGATGCAGCAATTCACCTGTCACGGAATCAGGTCCGTGGTGTTGAACCTTTACTGTTGTGCCGATCATTCCTTTTATCCGATCATTCATTTTCATCGGGTTTATGGCAACTCCTTCTTATTTGAGTTAAATTCACTGCATGTATATGTGTCGCGCCATGATATTGTTTTAGTTTAACAGCCTGTTTTCTACTAAAAATAGGTTATTGTTTATGGTTTTAAGGCATAAAAAATAAAAAACGCCCGGAACCGAGCGTTTTCTCCAAGTGGTCTTGCTTTCTACTAGTCAATGATTCGCTAACGATGGCTCTGCCAGTGTCTAAAGGCTTTGACAGACCCAAGCTTTTTTATTGATCGGTACGGCAAACGCCGTCGTGACAGCTGTTCGCCTCATGACTCTGGACATCGTCCGAGTTCAATAAGGTTAGCGCTTGTTCATCCTTCCAAGCACGATTCAAGGCTTGGAGGAACAGTTCTTGCGATTGTGCGCCGGACACTGCATATTTCCGATTAATGACATAAAACGGAACGCCCTGAATGCCAAAGCGATTGGCTTCCGCTTCATCAGCACGGACGTCCTGGACATATTGATCAGAGTGCAAAGCGCGTAAAGCTTCTTCCCGATTTAATCCGGCTTCTTCAGCCAGTCTGGCTAAAACCTCACGATCCCCAATATGCTTCCCATCAGTGAAATAGGAACGGAAGAGAATTTCGACCATTTCTTTCATTCTTCCATGTGCTTTGGCAAAATGCATTAACCGATGGGCATCAAAGGTATTGGTGGGAATCATCTTTTCAAAGCGATACGTCAAACCGACGTCTCGGGCAAGACGGCCGACATTCTCATTCATCGATTTGGCTTGTTCGTAACTAATGTTAAATTTTTGGGAAAGAGCGCCGTGGATATCCGTATGCTGATCTTTTTCAGCATGCGGGTCAAGTTCAAAACTCCGGTAGATGACTTCCATCTGTTCTTGATAAGGAAATTCGGAAAGCGCGCTTTCAAATCGGCGTTTGCCGATATAGCAATACGGGCAGATAAAATCGGACCAAATTTCGACCTTCATTTATTAAAGACCTCCTCGGTTTGCATAGTTTTATCTTAAAGCCAAGATTCCATAAAAGACAATTTAATTGCCTGTTATGTCGCCTATTTTCGGACAAGAAATGCCATTTTCATGATGATCGGCATACGATGCTCATGAGGAAGTCTAAAGAGTCCTTGCCAAAGGGGGGAGATTTGTGGATCGTTCCATTCTTCTCTATTTTGTCTGCCTTCTCGCTGGTTTTGCCTTAACAACTGTTGAACTCGCGGGCACATTTTTAGCACCTTTAAGTACTTTCTTTAATATTATTGGCGTACTCGCGATCATCGTCTTTGCCCTTGTCCTACTCTATATGGGTGTCCGTTCATTATTAAATAAAAATTTATAGCATAAAGACCGAAGAAGCTGATGACCGGCTAGCCGGATCAGCTTCTTTTTTGATGCGGGCCAAAAAATAGGTTTTTTCATTCTAGTATAAGAACAAGGAAGATGCTCTACCTTTACCAAAAAGCATGAGAGCAAAGTTTTGATTTTAGTTATCCATTTTGACCTACTAAAATGCCGGTAAAAACCTCTGACCCAATGTCGATGATGTCTTGGACGGTTAATGATAATCATTTATTTCAATGAGGCGTTTTGTTCCACAACGTGTTTGATAACTTCAACGGTCTCTGGATCTTCTAGTCCTGTGACGTCACCGGCAACTTCCCCTTTTAGCACGACTTCTTTAAGCAATCGGCGCATGATTTTTCCGCTGACCGTTTTCGGCAACGCTTCCGTGATGACAACCGCTTTGGGACGGGCAATTTGCCCGATTTGCTGTACAATATTATCGCTGACTTGTTGTTTTATGGCATCATGGTCGACATCCGAACGATTTAAGCGGACAAACACAAGCGGAACTTCCCCTTTAATCGCATCGGGCACCCCAATCACGGCAGCTTCGGCCACACCTTGACACTCGAGGGCGGCGCTTTCCATCTCCATTGTACTTAAGCGATGGCCAGCGACATTAAACGCATCATCCGAGCGGCCAACAACCCAGAAATAGCCATCATCATCTTTTAACGCGATATCGCTCGCAAAATAACATCCCTCGACTTGGCTGAAATACGCTTGGTAATATCGGTCATTTTCTTTCCAAAGCGTCCGGCAAAGCATCGGGAAAGGTTTGCGAATGACGAGATTTCCTAGCGTATTGGGAGGAACGGGCCGACCTTCATCATCGACCACATCGACATCAGCGCCGAGGAACTGAATACCAGCAGAGCCTGGTTTCATCGGCGTAAGCCAAGCGGCACCGGCAAGCGGACAGCCCGCTGTTTCCGTTTGTCCCCAAGTGTTGTTCACACAAACACGACCTTTGCCAAGGACATCATGCGTCCACTGCCACGTTTCTGGATCAAAAGGTTCACCAACGAGGGAGATAACATCTAAGCTGCTCAAATCATATGGGGCCATGGCGTTTTCACCCAAGCTTTTCAACATCCGCAAGGCCGTCGGTGCCGTAAAAAGTTTATTGACGCGATATTTATTTATGATTTGATAGAAGCGGTCCTTTTCCGGATAGTCCGGTGCGCCTTCATAAATGACGGTCGTTACACCATTAGCCAAGGCTCCTGCAATGCCCCAAATATGCATCGTTAGCCAGCCAATGTCTGCCGTACACCAAAAAATATCGTCTGGTTTGTGGTCCATATGGTATTTGGCGTAGACATAATTTTGGATGACAAAGGCCATGCCGGAATGAACGACACCTTTAGGTTTACCCGTTGTGCCGCTTGTATAAAAGACGATGCCGGGGTCATTTGCTTCCACACGCTCCGGTTCACAATGAATGCTAGCATTCCGTGTAACTTCATCCCAAAAGACATCGCGACCAGCCTTCATATTAGGAGACGTGTTCAGACGGTTGACCACAATCACCTTTTCAACAGACGGAATGTCATCCACCACATGATCCACTTTTTCCTTCAAGGGAATCACTTTACCCCGTCTGAGGCTGGCATCAGCTGTGATGATCACTTTTGGTTCGAAATTAACAAGCCGGTCTTTCAACGACTTTTCCGAAAAACCCGAGAATATGGCATTATATACGGCACCGATGCGAAAACTGGCGAGAACCGCAATAAACGCTTCCGCCAAATTGGGCAGAAAAATGGCAATCGGATCGCCTTTCTTGACACCAAAGGCGCGCAACACATTGCTGAATCGATTGACCTCAGCCTGCAACATGCGATACGTAAAGAATTTCGTATCACCGTTTTCACCTTCCCAAATGATGGCGGCTTTGTTTCCAAGACCAGCCGTAAGGTGGCGGTCAATGAGATTCACACAAGGATTGCTAATCCCGCCTTTAAAGAAAGAAAAATTCGGTAACTCCCCGCTCATCGTTTCCTGCCAGGGCTCGTACCAAAATAATTCGCGGGCGACATCTTCCCAAAACTTTTCGGGATCTTCCTGTGATTTTTTTAACAAAGCCATAAACGCTTCCTTAGACCCCAAGGCCGTCGCTTTTTCCTTCTCAGAAAGCGGTTCGACCAAACGGCTGTTTTTAACGACTTGCTGAATGCCTAATACATCCATCTAGAACGCCTCCTTTTTAGCATCATAAACGACTGTAAGCGCATACAAAAGTTGTCAAATTATTTATTTGGTTTATTAAAAATTGATAGACTATTATAATATATTCCGCAATGGCTTTTGAAAATCCTCTTTTTTGTCATGGTGAGATAGCTTTCGGGCAATCAGAAGAGCAGCATACGCTCGGCCTACGCCTAACAAACTTTTACTGGCAAGTCGTGAAATCATTTTTTTACCAGTATAGAGACAACGAAGGCTTAGCCTTCGCCTAAAAAGGATGGACAGAACCGCATTTTCTTTAGCAAAGCCAAATTTCTTTCGGGACGTTTTTTCCTTGCCAATTTGCCTTCTTCTTTGGTATGTTTATAAAAAATAAAAAGACTGAAGACAGCCTTAAAGGGGAAAAACACAGTGGAAGAAACGCGTTATGAAACGGCGATGTTTGCCGGTGGATGTTTCTGGTGCATGGTGAAACCATTTGATGAATGGCCGGGCATCATAAAAGTGATATCCGGATACTCTGGCGGCCACGTCAAGAACCCTACCTATGCGGAAGTCAAAACTGGGACGACAGGGCATTACGAAGTCGTACACATCACGTACGATCCCAAACTCGTTTCCTATCAACAATTATTAGATCTTTATTGGCCGCAAATCGACCCAACCGATGACGGTGGACAATTTTTTGATCGCGGTCCGCAATACCGCACCGCCATTTTTTATTACAACGAGGAACAAAAAGCGTTAGCCGAGCAATCGAAAAAAGAGATTGAAAAAAGTGGCCGTTTTCAAAAACCGATCATCACGGCCATCCTTCCAGCTGGCCCATTTTATGAAGCCGAGGAAGAACACCAATACTTTTATAAGAAAAACCCAGAAAAATATAAGCAAGAACGGATTGAATCCGGCCGTGAAAAATTTATTCAGGAAAATTGGAAATAACAAAACCGGAAAACCGACCGATCGCGGGTTGGCTATCCGGTTTTTCTGTACTGATAGAAGTCGATCATTTTCGCCTAAATAGGCTTGGCGAAGCTAAGTTTTTTTAGCAGAGCCAATTTTCGTTTATTTGATTAATGGAAAAGTGAGGAAATGAAATCACTGATTGCCTGAAAGAGGGATCGTAAAAATTCGCCGAGTTTCGCAAAAAAACCTTTCGCTTCATCGGAATTCAAAAATTGCTTTAGCGAGTCCTTGGCTTTTTGCAATTGATCCCCGACTTGATTCCAGTTAATATTCAAATCTTTCATTTTGTTAAATAGATCGACAAGTTTTTGGATGTCTTGGTCATTTAGTTGGACACCGGTTTGTTTGGCAGCGTCTTGAATGATGTTTTTCATATCTTCATCCGTTTTCGGATGGGCTTCGGCGATTTTATCTTTGATCGCTGTCATGAGGGCTGCGGCCTTATCTTTTCCAATGCCTTTTTCATCGGCGAGTTTGGCTGTTGTGACCATCTCTTCGTTAGCGACTTGTTTTTGTTCTTCAGGGATGACGTCTCCGGTTTTGATTTCATATGCTTTAATCAATCCAGTCAAAGCCGCCGTACCTGAGACATCAAACGGTGCGGTGACATAAATTTGTGCATCTTTCACGCCCGCCGTTGCTAAAGCATTCATATACATTTCGTTTGAAACATAGGTGATATGATTCGTGCTGACCGATAAGCCCGACCCTTTTTCGCCGATCGTGATTTTGGAAGAACTGATCGCGCGCGTGCCGATCTGGGCTTTGGGTAAATAGTTATCTAAATATTTATGTTCCTCCGCATTGGTCACTTCGATGACCTGAACTTGATTTGGGTCAACTTGCATCTCTTTTAATATCGCATCTTTTTGTTGCTGCGTAAGATCCGCTCCTAGGGTTACAATCACATCTCCGGCAGATGTATCAGCGCGGGCCACGTTGATGTTTTGAAAACCGATGGCCATGACGAACGCTGCTAACATCGCAAACAAAATCTTTTTCTTCATTGTGATCCTTCCAATCAACTTTTTGTAGAATCGACTATATTATAACGTATGTGGACGACCTATTAAAACATTCCGATGTTATGAAATCTCGGAGCAAGAAAAAATGCCCTTAAAATGTAAGGACATCATCACTTGATCAGCCTATTGATTCGGCTTAAGGTCCAGCCGTGACGGTCGGTTCTTCAATGGTGAGAATATTCGCTTCCGTGTTTAAGGTCACAACCGCACCGATTGGAATGGCAACTTTATAATAACTATGTGATCCGGCTAGATTAGTTAGCAAAGGTTTTCCGAGCGGGACAAAAAAATGGTTAATCAGATCATCATAGGTCGTATTATAAATGACAGTGCACTCCGTACATTGTCCCATGACAAACCCGAGACTATCATCCAATTTCCCGGCAAGTTTAAGATGGTTTAAATAGCGATAGACCTTATTGGTCGGTTCGTGGGTTTCTTCTAGATATAAAATTTTATTCCTAGTATCGATTTCATAAGGTGTCCCTAAGCTGTCGACTAGAGAGGCAAGGTTGCCACCGACAATTGGGCCTGTCACATTGCCTTTTATCCGGCTGACAAAAGGTATGCCCGGCGGATTTTCAATGGGCCTCGGTGCTGTAGTCGTCGATGTGACCGCAAAAAATTGATTGAAGTTGAAACTTGGTGTCCCGCTTGTGAAGTCCAACAGCAGTAAACTATTAAACGTTACCAAATTTGAAAGGGCATATAATGTGTTTAAAAGAATCGTGACATCACTATAACCGCTGACAATTTTCGGATGTTGCCGGATAAAATTATAATCCAAGAATGGGAGAATACCCGCCACACCCGTACCTCCCCGGGTGGACAGAATCAGTTTAACATCATCATTTCGGAACATGTCCATTAAATCAGCGGCTCTCTGTTCATCCGTCGCTGCCGTAATGCCGCTTTGTCCGTAGGCATAGCGGCCGATGAGGACGCGAAATCCCATCGATCGCAATGTTTGAACCCCTTCATTGATGACATTAGGGTCCAGCGGGCTTCCTAATGCCACAACCCCGATCGTGTCTCCCGGTTGAAGCATCGGTGGTTTTATGGCCATGGGTGATCCCCCTTTGCAATCCCTTTCAGTTCATTCTATGCTGGACATCACTCGACATTCCCAAAGCTCCTCTAAGCCAATAAAAAAGAGCGTTAGTCGAATCGATTAACGCCCGCCTCATTGGAATAACGCAAGGAGCTTGGACATGTCCAAACGGTCTCCGATCGTCGTTTTCGTTTCTGTGTTAATAAATCGCCGGTCTTTTTGATAATGTTTAAACACCTCGTAGGTTTTCAGCGCATCATCCAACGCGCGATGCCTTTGATCAAAATCAGCCCCGACGTATTCCAATACCGCCTTTTTTAAACTCGTTAAATTTTCCCCACCAAAAAAACGCTTATATTCCTCAGCCAAATCCAATGCATTAAAAGATCCAAGCGTCAACTGTTTACGCTCACAGCCAGCTTTTAAAATATGAAGGTCGCTGTTTCCCCACGTTACAATGGTTGTTTGGGCTTGAGAAATGATGTCCTTTATTTTTTTCACTAAATCAGAAAAAGCCATCCCTTGGTCGACTTGTGATTGCGAAATATGGAGAAATTCGCAACACCGCGCCGTCAAAAGCGGGTGGACTTCCGGTTTAACAAAAGTTGAGAAGGTTTCCGTAATCGTGTCATCAGACACTGTCACAATGCCGGCTTCGATGATTTCTGGTGTAAAAGTGCCTCTTTTCGCATGTTCCTCAGGCATGGAGAATTCAAAATCCAAAAACAGATATTGTTCCAATTTTTTCACCTCCTCAAGCACCGTCATCTGTAAACTAGCACCATTATATCGTAAAAGGGGTTGATGATTAAAGAAAAAATGCCAGCCCTATTTATGGGGCGGCATGCATCAAAAGAGATCTAAAAGCTCTTGTGGTCGGTTAAACACATAATCGGCATTGGGGATCGTTGTTTTCGCACCCCATAATGCCAACCCAAACGGAATCCCGGCAGATTTGGCACTTAACTGATCATACGGTGTATCGCCGATATAGATGGTATCTTTGGCGGAGAGATTCGCCTTCTTTAAAAATGCGAATAGCGGATCGGGATCTGGTTTATGTTTTTCCGTATCGTCAAAGGTAATGACATGATCAAAATATGGTTGGATGTGAAAGTGATCCAACAAAATGCCCAGTTCCCGTTTGGCTTGGGAGGTGACAATACCAGCCATCCGCCCTTTTTCTTTAAGTGTTGATAGGGTTTCCTCTATGCCATCAAAAAGTTGGACATCGCTCGCATAGTCATAGGACCGCTCAACCCAACGGGACATCGCTTGATCCACATCGGGCACTTCCAGCGCTGCCAATGCCTTTTTTCCTGGTATGCCAAAAGCAAAAGTCAAATCTCCGAGGGGATGTTCTTTACCGGTCATTTCTTTAACGGTCTGTTGCAGTGACAAAAGGATGGCTCGTTCCGTATTGATCAAGGTCCCATCCACATCGAAAATCACGCATTTTACCATGATCATTCCTCCGCGATCCGTGATCTGACTAATATGGACATGTTACCACAAACCGGGTGGTCTCACAATGATGTCCTCTTGATGGTACGGATTGTCTTTAATAAGTTGGCAATAAGGCGATGCCCTTTGTCATCATCCATGCTTAAAATGGATTCCGGATGAAATTGAACACCGTAGATCGGTAGCTGATGATGTTTCAATGCCATTTTGACGCCCTCCTCACTTTCTGCCATAAGCACTAAATCGCTTGGGAGTGTTTTGACATAAAGCGAATGATAGAGTCCTGCCGTCATTGTCTTTGTAGAAAAGCCTTCGAATAACGGCTTTTCGCAATAAATATAAATCTCTTTTTTCACTCCGTGAACCGGCTTCGGCAATACGTCCAGTTCCCCCCCGAAATACTCGGCAATCCCCTGGAATCCAAGGCACACCCCGAAGATCGGGATATGATGCCGTATACAAAGCTCAATGGTTTCCTTCATCTGAAAATGCTCAGGCGTCGACGGACCCGGTGACAACACCACTAGATCGTAAGTTTCTTGCTGCAGGCGTCTCCTCGCTTGTTCGACACGGAGGATCGTCACATCGGGTGTGAATTGTTTAAAATAATTCCCTAATGTATGGACAAAAGAATCTTCATGGTCCACAATCAACACGCGTAAGCCTCTGTGGTATAAAAGGACGCTATCGTTTTTCGGCTCTTCATTCCCCGCCTTCGGATCCATTGCCATGGATAGAGCCTTCACTTTTAACAGCGTTTCCCTTTCCTCTGCTTCTGGATCGGAAGCATGTAATATTGTCGCCCCAACTCTTATTTCTGCCAAACAGCCGCGCAATCTTGCGGTTCTTAATGTTAAACCCGTATTAATATTCCCGTTAAAGGCAATCCAGCCGATCGCCCCGCCATACCATCCTCTAGGTGTTGGTTCATGCGTTTCAAGCCATTTGACGGCAGCCGGTTTTGGAGCCCCCGTGACCGTGACGGCCCACATATGGGTAATGAAAGCATCGATCCCGTCAAACTCCGGCCGCAGTTCACCAATAATATGATCAACCGTATGAAAGAGTTTGGAATACATTTCGATTTGCCTGCGCCCGATGACTTTTACCGAGCCTGGGACACAAATTCTCGATTTATCATTACGATCAACATCGGTGCACATCGTCAATTCCGCTTCATCTTTTTCAGAATTAAGCAAGCGACGAATATTTTCGGCATCCTCCAAAGGATTTCGGCCGCGGGTAATGGTTCCCGAAATCGGGCAAGTTTCAACCGTCCGCCCTTCCACACGGACATACATTTCCGGGGAAGCGCCGATCAGGTGTTCCTCACCAAGATGAATCATAAACCCATAAGGACTTGGATTTTGTGCCTTTAACCGATGAAAGATTTGTGAAGGTTTCAACGGTGTTTTATTATAAATCACTTGGGAAGGGACGACTTCAAATAATTCCCCATGCTGAAATTCAGGCAAAGCTTTTTTGACGAGTTCCGCATACTGTCCTTTCGAATATCCTTCATGAAACGCTGTCTCTAATCTGGGCATGGTGACTTTTTGAATTTCCCTTTCAAGCCCTTCGGTTGAACATCCATTAATGGAAAAATCATAGCGAATGCAATAGGATTGGGTCTGTTTTCGATCCATGACATAAATTTCATCAGGCAGATAAAGGATCATATCTTTTTGGTCAACCGGCCGTTCCTTAACCATCGGTATGTCCTCAAACTGAAAGATCAGATCAAACCCGAACGCTCCGTATAAGCCAAGAAAGTCATCTTCATCGGATGAAAAATGCGATTGGATGAGGCGAATAACATCAAAAACGGACCAACGTTTAGTCCGTTCGGTTTCATCCGTTAATTCTGCATCGGACTGTCTGACTTCACCAGCCAATAATGCATCCTCTATATGAATGAGGTGAATCCGGTCATGTTGCAAAAATGGTGGAAGAAGGGATTTTAAAAGACATCGTCCCCGTTCATTTAATGCCCTGATGGAAAATCTACGCTCGCGGGTTGTAATTTCGATGGGAGGATTGATAAAACCGACGTCCCAACGCGTGTAACGTCCGGTATATTCAAAACTACTGGAAAATAAGGCGCCTTTTTCCTCGTTAAGCCTTTCGGACAATTCCTCGGTGATAAATTGTGGGTCCGTCGGAATCAAACGGCGGTGTACCGTAAGCCCTCCGGAAGTTCGGTAAGATTTACATAATGATTGGTCGTTGAATGGGGGCACTTCAAACATATGGTTTCCTCCTTGTATACTTTGTCGGTATACAGAGAGGAGCATATTGCGCCTATAACTAATGAGGGTTGATGATGATTGATCACACGCTCATCTCAAGCTCTCTCTGCTCCACTCTGCTCATAAAACTCTCACTCAGCTCAACTTAAAGTTCATTATAAGCATTTCCCTGTTGATCTTCAAGAAGTAAAAGTAAAGTTACGGCACAATATTGATGACACAAAAAAACGATGGCATCAATGAAACATGCGTTTTTTATGGACAAAAAGGACCACCTTTACAAATAAAGAAAGCTTGATATTTCTGCTCCTTTTTGGGTAATGGCAGAGCTGAACTAAAAATGATATCCTTACTTCATTTTACAAAAAGGAGAGCCTTAGTTTTTACCGGAAATAGACTAAAAATGATAAATATTTTACCACTAAAAAAGGAGGGGCTCACCCTCCTTTCCGTTCTTGTATGTGTCAAGATTTTCTCGACAACCTTTATAGATCAATATCTCCGGCACCCTAATTTTGTACGCCTACCCTACCGCGCTATCGCTTGGTATCCTGTGTGATTTCGTTCATTCAAAGAATGAATCAAAATCACACAGGTTGATATTTTGGGTTAATACTTGAACCCTTTGATAAGCTGTCCCAAAGCGGATGAACTTGGGCCGTTCAACGGGATACGCCCATGCTTCACACCAATGGAAGGGCGCGTCTTTTGATGGAGAATTTCAGCCTTTTTGACGACCCTCTTCACTTCACGGTGTTTCCTTGCGCTTCTCCTCTGATGTTTGAGATAAACACTTCGCAGTGT
>NZ_AUMM01000044.1 GCF_000430685.1 Tuberibacillus calidus DSM 17572
CAGAGGAGAAGCGCAAGGAAACACCGTGAAGTGAAGAGGGTCGTCAAAAAGGCTGAAATTCTCCATCAAAAGACGCGCCCTTCCATTGGTGTGAAGCATGGGCGTATCCCGTTGAACGGCCCAAGTTCATCCGCTTTGGGACAGCTTATCAAAGGGTTCAAGTATTAACCCAAAATATCAACCTGTGTGATTTTGATTCATTCTTTGAATGAACGAAATCACACAGGATACCAAGCGATAGCGCGGTAGGGTAGGCGTACAAAATTAGGGTGCCGGAGATATTGATCTATAAAGGTTGTCGAGAAAATCTTGACACATACAACCTGCTATAATAAATTGTGTAGGGGGTGTTAAAATGCTTGCAAAATGCATGTTATGTGACCGCATTGATGAGTTAGATGACCAAAGCCCACTCGCTAAAAAACTTCGTAACCGCCCCATTCACACATATCTTTGTCCAACCTGCCATGACCGGATCACGGAACGCACCATCGAACGATGGAAAACCGGCAAATTTCGCATCCACCACAAAAGGCGAACGAAAGATGAATCCCTTATTTAAAGAACACCCACCAAGGTGTTTTTTTATTTTACTGTTAGAGAGCAACGGAGGCTCTGCCTTCGCCAAACGGCGTGGCAGAGCCTCGATTCATTAATTACGCTTCTTTACTGATTTCGTTTTGCTTTTTCTTTTTCGACCACCAGAGCCTTATTTTATAAATCGTTAAAACGATCGCTGAGACAAAGAGTGCCCCAACAATCGGAAGCTGTAACGCCAGAACGGTTAAAATAATACATCCGATCAATAAAAAGACGTAAATAATCAACGCTTTTAGAAGTGGCAGTTTTTTGGCAAAACCGAGCTTGTAAACGATAATCGACAAGACAACGATGGTAAAATATAAAATCGGTATCGCATGATCGGATGTCAACGGATGATTTACCAAAAACTCTGGAAATCCGGAAAAATGTATTTGATCGCTGTTCACGATCCCATCCCCTTATGCGTGAGCGAATTTATCCCGTTTGGCTGCCCGCTCACGTTCGGTTTTGTTTAAAATTTTCTTTCTGAGCCGGATATTCTGGGGTGTCACTTCGCAATACTCATCATCATTCAAGTACGATAGCGCTTCTTCCAACGACAAAATGCGCGGGGCTTTTAACGTGACCGTTTGATCTTTCGTTGCCGACCGGACGTTGGTTTGATGTTTCGCCTTGGTGACATTGACCGTCAAATCATTTTCACGGGTATGCTCACCAACGATCATGCCTTCATAGACGTCTGTTCCTGGCTCGATGAACATCACGCCGCGGTCTTCCAATTGCCCAAGCGCATAAGCCGTTGCTTGGCCGGTTTCCATGGCAACAAGCACACCTTGGCGCCTTCCGCCGATCGGTTCGTTAATCACCGGGCGGTAATGATCAAAAGTATGATTGATGACGCCATATCCGCGCGTTTCGGTCAGAAAATCGCGGCGATAACCAATCAGCCCGCGCGATGGCGCGATAAATTCCAATTTATAATGGCCGTCTTCTTGTTGTTCCATGTTTTGCAATTCCGCTTTTCTACGTCCAAGCGATTCAATGACCGCACCGGAATATTCACTGGGTACATCAATCAGCACGTATTCATACGGTTCTGATAAAACACCATCAATTTCTTTTATAATAACCGTCGGCTTTGAGACTTGCAATTCATAACCTTCGCGGCGCATCGTTTCGATGAGAATGGAGAGATGCAGCTCCCCGCGGCCGGAAACAATCCAAGCATCCGGGGATTCTGTATCTTCCACTTTCAAGCTGACGTCGCGTTCGGTTTCCGCATACAACCGCTCCTGAAGCTTTCGGCTCGTCACGTACTGTCCTTCACGCCCGGCAAACGGACTGTTGTTGGCAACAAAAGTCATTTGCATGGTCGGCTCATCAATTTTCAGTGTCGGTAGCGGATCGATCGCGTCGACATCATTGATGGTCTCACCGATGTTGATATCCTCAACTCCTGTGATGGCAATAAGATCGCCGGCTTTTGCTTCCTCGATTTCAATCCTTTTAAGACCAAAAAAGCCGAACAATTTCGTCACGCGGAACGTTTCCTGTCTCCCATCGGTTTTGACCAAGACCGCTTGTTGCCCAACTTTAATGGATCCCCGAAAAATCCGGCCGATGCCGATTCGCCCGACATAGTCGTTATAATCGAGCATCGTGACTTGAAACTGCAGCGATTCATCGGCATTATCAAGCGGAGCGGGAACGTGCTCCAAGATCATATCGAAAATGACACTCATATCATGGGTGACGTCATTTGGATCCGTACCGGCGACGCCATTGACAGCCGAAGCATAGACAACGGGAAATTCTAGTTGATCGTCATCTGCGCCAAGATCAATAAAAAGTTCCAGTACTTCATCGACAACGGCTTCGGGCCGGGCCATCGGCTTATCGATTTTATTGACGACGACAATCGGTTTAAGCCCGCTATCCAGCGCCTTTTTCAATACAAAACGCGTTTGCGGCATAACCCCTTCATAGGCGTCGACCAAAAGGAGAACCCCATCAACCATTTTCATGATCCGTTCGACTTCACCGCTAAAATCGGCATGGCCTGGTGTATCCACAACGTTGATCCGTGTGCCTTTATACGACAGCCCGGTATTTTTCGCTAAAATGGTGATGCCTCGTTCACGTTCAAGGGCATTTGAATCCATGGCTCGCTCTTGGACATGTTCGTTTTCCCGAAACGTTCCTGACTGCTTTAATAGTTGGTCAACCAAGGTTGTTTTCCCATGGTCAACGTGCGCGATAATCGCTATATTCCTTATATCGTTTCTCCTGTTTGTCATAAATCATGCTCCTCATTTACTTACTTCGACACAAACGTTACTATTATATCATATCCTTGGTTTTTTTCCCTATTATGCGGTACACTCTTTAGCGGGAGGAAAAACAATGAACGCAGTTTACTTTCTTTTAGCCTTTCTAACGGTTGCCAGCCTTGTTTCCATCGGATTTTGCGTGGCAGCGGGAACAACGCTTGGTATTATTTTATCCGTCTTAGGCGTCTTCATTTTTATGGGATTAGGTTTTTATATAAAAAGAAAAACGGCATAGGAAGGTTGCCGTTTTTCCGGGCGCTTTTTCTGAAAAAACGGCTGGCGTCTGACATTTCCATTATGTCAGATCGGTATTGCAGCCGTTTTTCCTCTTTTATATCCAAATCAACTACACTTCCACATCGCAAAGTGCATATAAATCCTTTTTCTTAAAAACTAAAGGCGCTTAATTTCTCAAAAGATGTCTTCCATTATTCCAACTCTTCCCTAAAATATTTACCGTTTGCAAGTCCCGCCTGAATCATTTCGACAATGGCTTTATGTACACCCGGTTTGCCGACTAAAACCGAGCCACCCTTCAGTAAATCCAAGGGACGGCCATCAGCATGTGAAAACACGCCGCCGACTTCCTCAATCAAAATTAGTCCTGCGCCATAATCCCACGGAGACAACCGCATCGTAAAATAAGCATCCAACCATCCGCAAGCCACATAGGCCATTTCGAGAGCGGCTGAACCATAGGAGCGCGTGCCTCTTGTTTTGCGAACGATCGGGCGGAGAATTTCCGGGTCAATCCGCCGATTGGCATTAATCCAAGTGGCATTGATGCCGAACACCGCTTTTTCCAACTCTCCGGCATGAAGTTGAGGCAACCGATGTTCATTAAAAAAAGCTCCCTGACCTTTTACGACATGATACAGATCACCTGTCATGACATCCAGTATCAAGCCAACTCTACCAACCCCATTTTCATAAACCCCAATTGAGACGGCAAAATTTCTTTTTTGATGAACAAAATTCATGGTGCCATCAATGGGATCAATGAGCCATAAAACGCCGGATAAAGCGTTCACCCGATCCCCATACCCTTCTTCGGAGACGATATGATGGTCGGGAAATTGCTCGCGGATTTTTTCAGTGAGAAAACGTTCGATTTCCCGGTCCTTATCCGTCACCAGATCATCGGGAGAAGATTTCGTTTCCACATGGATCGGACTTTCAATCGTCTCTTTAATGATGCGTCCTGCTTCACGGATCCAAGACTCCGCTAATTGGTACACTTCTTGCCAATTGATGTTTTCACCCATATCCGATCCTCCTTGGTAAGAAAAGGTTTAAAACGACCATACTGCGCTTTCTAAAAACTATTATGACATAAAACGCAGGACGGGTTGCAAAACAATGCTTAACGAAAAATTGACATGTAAGGACATTTGGATGGCGCTTGTGATCATCATAAAAAATAAAAGACCCTCGAAAGGGCCTTTTTGAAAATCGAATAATCGATTGGGCTGAAGAAATGAGCCGATCACTGGCTGATTTTGATGGGGACCCATGACCAAGAAGAAGCGCTGTCACACCTCCAGACGGAGCAATTCTTGACGCAGTTTTTCAAGGCGTTGTTTACACTGTTCAATTTGTTCGATATTATTACTCTCCATTGCATCGTACAAAGTCAGTAATTCATAATCAATTTCCATTCTTAGTACGGGGATCCGTTTTTCCGCATCCGTTCTCTTCAGCGTTTGAATGACTTGTTTCATCACGATGCACATCCTTTCAAAAGGGGATGATCAGAGGCAATGAGCGAAGTCCGTCATTAAAGGAGAAAATCGAGACAAAATATTCCGATAGTTTTTGTATTATTAGCATATTATGATTTGCAGCAATCGTATGCAACCAAATATTTATTTGCTCAATAAATTCCGCAAATGGCTATCTTTAAAACAGCTATTTATACAATAGGTTCGGACGCGTAAATGGTTTTAAGCTCATGGCGTGTTTGAGCCTATGTCCTTTACGCCTTCATCCTCAAAAATTTCTCGGGTTCCAATAATTTTTCGTTGATAAACTGAAAACTTATAGTATAAGATAAGCCTAGTTTGTTATAAAAGAGGTGTCCTTGTTGAAGCAAAACCTTACGCCATTATTTTCTGGACTTGTTGATTTTATCCAATCAAATCCAGTTCCCTTTCATATACCTGGCCATAAAAAGGGGAAAGGGATGGATCCTGAATTTCGTGATTTCATCGGGAAAAACGCCTTAGCAATGGATCTCATAAACATTGCGCCGCTAGATGACCTTCACAAACCCCACGGTTTTATCCGGGAAGCTCAAGAATTGGCCGCGGAAGCGTTCGGTGCCGATGCGACCTTTTTTTCCGTTCAAGGGACAAGCGGTGCCATTATGACTATGGTGCTTGCCGCCACAAAACCCGGCGACAAAATCCTCGTTCCCCGCAATGTCCATAAATCCGTTTTGGCTGCGATTATTTTTTCAGGGGCGGTTCCCGTTTTCATCTATCCTGAAATCGACCACGATCTCGGCATATCCCACGGGATTTCGACCGAAGCCGTAAAAAAAGCGATTGCTCAACACCCTGATGCCAAAGCTTTACTCGTTATTAACCCAACCTATTTTGGCGTCTGCGCGGACTTAAAACAAATCGTAGAGATTGCTCACGCCTATCATATCCCTGTTCTCGTTGATGAGGCGCACGGGGTTCACATTCATTTTCACGAAAAATTACCGATGTCTGCGATGGAAGCCGGCGCGGACATGGCCGCGACAAGTGTGCACAAACTAGGCGGATCGATGACGCAAAGCTCTGTTTTAAACGTCAAAGAAGGGCTCGTCTCGGCCAACCATGTGCAATCCATCTTGAGCATGATCACGACCACGTCGACTTCTTACCTATTGCTTGCGTCGCTTGATGCCGCCCGCCGCTTTCTAGCGACTGAAGGCCACGGGCAAATCGAGCGCGCCATCAACCTCGCCGACTACGCGAGGGAGAAAATCAATGCGATCCCAGGTTTGTATTCTCCTGGTAAAGAAATTTTAAAAACGAGCGCGACTTACGCATTAGATCCGACGAAATTACTCGTTTCTGTCAAAAGGCTCGGCATGACCGGATATGAAGCTGAGAGCTGGCTTCGCGAGCATTATCGCATCGAAGTGGAACTTTCGGATTTATATAATATTTTATGTATTATTACCCCGGGCGATAGCCGCGATTCCATCAATTATTTGATCAGCGCTTTGGCAGAAATGGCGGCATCTTTTGGAAGTGATGAAGGTGCTGGACATAAGCAAATCCCTGTGCACGTCGCTGAAATGCCGCGCCTTGCCCTATCGCCGCGCGATGCCTTTTATGCTGAAACCGAATCGGTGCCATTTCGCGAATCCATCGGTAGAATCATCGCTGAGTTTGTGATGGTCTACCCACCCGGCATACCGATTTTTACACCAGGTGAGATTATCACTGCGGAAAACTTGGATTTTATCGAGGAAAACATTGAAGCGGGACTTCCTGTTCAAGGTCCCGAGGACCCGACACTCAGAATGCTGAAAGTGGTCAAAGAAAATGTACCCATTCGATAATCGAAAAACGGACGCAAATCCTTGCGTCCGTTTTTTCTATGCTCGCCAAATATTCTTAAGGGTGAATATGGACGGTTGTTCCGATTGACACCCGTTTGGCAAGATCCAAGACATCATGATTGTACATGCGGATGCAACCGTGTGAAACATCTTTTCCTATAGTTGAAGGATTATTTGTTCCATGAATGCCGTAATGCGGCTTCGACAAACCCATCCACAATACACCAAACGGTCCACCCGGATTCGGAACTTTATTGATAATTTTATAGTTACCCGTCGGCGTTGGTGTCAGCATTTTACCAACGGCAATTGGATAGCTTTTGACCAGGCGATGATTATTAAACAGTGACAGTCGATGGCTTTTTACGGCAACATCAATCCACAGGGCCATGGCAACTCCCCCCGCGCTTGATCCTTTATAGAGCATATGTATCTATGTCTCACCTGGTGCCAATCCGCTACTTTTTATTATGTTATTAACCATATTGTGTCATACCATTTATCCTTGACAACAGAATAAGTATAGCATATTATGAGATTAGCCAAACGATAAAGCGCTTGTAAAAAGGGGTGGAAAGCTCGTGGGCATTATTGTTTGCGGAAAATGCAACCGCACCATCGACCATGTCGAGGACACAAAAGTTCGTACGATATATACCACTTGCCAAGCGTGTAAAGAAAAAAATTCCAAGTAACTTTCATCGCGATCCTGGTTGGGGTCGCGTTTTTATTTGTTTAAAGCAAGATATAGTCAGGCAATACCTATTCGTTTGGTTGACCCATTAATGCAAAAAGAGATTGACCCATATGAGTCAATCTCTTTTCGTAAATCCCATTTATCGTGCGATATGAATCGGCATGCCTAATGCGACTTCAGCTGTTTCCATTGCAATTTCCCCAAGTGTCGGGTGGGCGTGAATGGTTAAGGCAATATCCTCAGCCGTCATGCCAGCTTCAATGGCGAGACCCATTTCGGCAATCATGTCGCTCGCACCAGGACCAGCGATTTGCGCGCCAAGAATCAAGCCGTCTTCTTTGCGAGTGACAAGCCGCATGAACCCATCCGTATCATTCAGAGACAGTGCCCGGCCGTTGGCAGCAAACGGGAATTGGGCAACGGTGACGTCATACCCTTGTTCCTTCGCTTCTTCTTCAGAAAGGCCAACGGTTGCCAATTCCGGATCGGAGAAGACGACAGCCGGGATGCATTGATAATCGACTTCGACTTTATGTCCGGCAATCGCTTCAGCAGCCACTTTACCTTCATAAGAAGCTTTATGAGCAAGGGCTGGCCCGCTGACAACATCACCGATGGCGTAAATGTGTTCAACATTGGTTCGACCTTGTTTATCGACTTTAATTAAACCGCGTTCGGTCGTCTCAACACCAGCCAAGTCCAAGCCGAGTTCGTCGGTGTTCGGGCGGCGGCCGACGGTAACGAGGACGTAGTCAGCTTCAAAGGTCTTTTCTTCTCCGCCAATCGTTGCCTTCACAACGACGCCGTTTTCATTTTCTTCAACGCCTTGAGCCATCGCTTCCGTGAAAATTTCTACATTTTTCTTCTTCAACGATTTCTTAACAAGGGCTGTCATTTTCTTGTCAAAGCTCGGTAAAATCGATTTCGAGCCTTCAAGAATGGTTACTTGAGTTCCAAAACCAGCAAAAGCATTGCCAAGCTCGATACCAATGTAGCCACCGCCAATGACCACCAGTTTATTCGGTACTTCTTGCAAGGCTAAAGCACCAGTTGACGAAAGGACGCGATCCGACCATTTGAATGATGGAATTTCAATCGGCCGGGAGCCTGTCGCAATGATGCAGTTATTGAATTTATAGCGTTGGGATTCATAGCCGTGGTTCACGCGCACTTCGGTCGGTGAAACAAAGAGCGCTTCCCCTTCAACCATTTCCACTTTATTGGCTTTTAAGAGGCTTTTAACGCCGCCTGTTAATTTATTAACGACGGAATTTTTCCATTCCTGTACTTTGCCAAAATCAAGCGTCACATTTTCAGCCTTAACACCCATATCCTCGGATTCTTTCGCATGTAAGTAACGGTGGCTTGCCGAAATCAAGGCTTTTGAAGGAATACAGCCGACATTTAAGCAAACGCCGCCAAAATGTTCTTTTTCTACAATAACGACTTTTTGGCCGAGTTGTGCCGCACGAATGGCTGCGACGTAACCGCCAGGGCCAGCACCGATGACAAGTGTATCGACTTCGGTGGTGAATTCTCCTACTACCATGTTTTACGCCTCCATTATTAAGCGCTGCGGATCATTGAGCAAACGCTTGATTTTATTTAATGCGTTTTGCGCGGTGGCACCGTCAATGAGTCGATGGTCAAAGCTCAAGGAAAGAGCGAGGACCGGTGCGGCAACGAGTTCACCGTCACGGACGATCGCTTTTTCTTGAATCCGCCCGATGCCCAAAATCGCGACTTCCGGATGGTTAATGACCGGAGTAAACCATTGACCGCCTGCCGAACCAATGTTGGTAATGGTGCACGTACCGCCTTTCATATCATTCGGCGCGAGTTTACCTTCACGAGCTTTTTCGGCATATTCAGCGATTTCTTTGGCAATTTGATACATCGATTTGCGATCAGCATCTTTAATAACCGGTACCATTAAGCCGTTTTCCGTATCAGTTGCAATACCAATATTATAATAATGTTTATAGACAATTTCTTCATTGGCATCATCAATGGACGCATTTAATGCCGGGAATTCCCTTAAAGTGGATACGAGCGCTTTAACGACATATGGCAAATAGGTGAGTTTAATGCCTTGCGCTGCCGCTTCCTCTTTAAATTGTTTGCGGTGAGCGACCGTTTTGGTGACATCAACCTCGTCCATTAATGTCACATGTGGCGCTGTTTGTTTGGAATGCGCCATCGCTTGGGCAATGACTTTGCGTACACCGCGAAGTTTTTCACGCGTTTCACGACCAAAAGCGGTTTCCGCCGCTGTTTCTTGTACCGCTTCTTGTGGTGCAACCGGTGCAACTTCCGTTTCTTTCGCGGGTTGTGCACCGCCTGCTAAGAATTGATCAATGTCTTCTTTAAGCACTCGGCCGTTTTTCCCGGAACCGTTCACTTGGGCGATATTCACGCCTTTTTCACGGGCATATTTTCTAACCGACGGCATGGCAATGACCCGCTGACCAGCGGTGTCGCTTGCGGGCGTAGCGGCTTTTTCCGGCTCTTTCGCTGCTGTTTTCTCTTCAGGGGCAGGGGCTTGTTGGGCATCCGCCTGGGCCGGTGATTCTTCGTCTTCGTAGCCTTCCGCATCAATCGTGACGATCACATCGCCAACAACCGCGGTTGTACCTTCTTCAGCAAGGATTTCTTTAATCGTCCCGTCCACCGGGCTCGGAATCTCAACGACGGCTTTATCGTTTTGTACTTCCGCAAGAACATCATCTTCTTTGACTTCGTCGCCCGGTTTGACAAACCATTTGACGATTTCGCCTTCGTGGATGCCCTCGCCGATATCCGGAAGTTTAAATTGATAGGCCATAGGTCAACCTCCTTTTTGGTCACTACATGAAGTCATTAGAAATTGATGGTCGCCTTCACTTTTTCGATCACGTCATTTTCGTTCGGCAACCAGACGCTTTCCGCTTCCGAGAAAGGAAAGACGGTGTCCGGAGCTGTCACGCGGCCGACCGGGGCTTCTAAGTGCAAGATGGCACGATCATTGATTTCTGCAATGACATGGGCGGCGATGCCGGCTTGTTTTTGCGCTTCTTGCACAACGACGGCGCGATTCGTCTTTTTGATAGAGGACACAATCGTTTCAACATCTAGGGGACTAATCGTCCGCAAGTCGATGACTTCGGCTTGAATGCCTTCTTCGGCCAATTTTTCTGCTGCCTTAAGAGATGTTTGAACCATTGCGCCATAAGTAATAATGGAAACATCGCTGCCTTCCCGAACGATATTCGCTTTTCCGATTTCAACAGTATATTCGCCTTCCGGAACTTCTCCTCGGAACGAACGGTACAGCTTCATGTGTTCTAAGAAAATAACAGGGTCGTTATCGCGAATCGCCGAAATTAAGAGACCTTTCGCGTCATATGGGTTAGAGGGAATGACGACTTTGACACCAGGTGTTTGCAAAAACAACCCTTCTAAGCTATCAGCATGCAGTTCCGGCGTATGTACCCCGCCGCCGAATGGTGAACGAATGGTCACAGGCGCGTGGTATTTACCTCCGGAGCGATAGCGGAGACGGGCCATTTGCGAAGCGATGCTGTCCATGGCTTCAAACACAAAACCAAAGAATTGAATTTCCATGACCGGGCGAAAACCTTGCATGGCAAGTCCAAGAGCAAGTCCTCCGATCCCCGATTCAGCAAGCGGCGTATCGAATACGCGATCTTCGCCGAATTCATCTTGAAGCCCTTCCGTTGCCCGGAACACGCCACCGTTTTTTCCGACGTCTTCCCCGAAAACAAGAACATTTTCATCGCGCTTGAGTTCTATGCGCATCGCGTCGGTAATCGCTTGAATCATCGTCATTTGCGCCATGGCTTACTTCGACTCCTTCTTGCTATATTCGTCGAACTGCTCTTGCAGGTTATAAGGCAGTTTTTCAAACATAATTTTAATGAGGTCCGTCACTTTTTGTTTTGGTGTTTGGTCAGCTTCTTTCAGCGCCGCTTTGATATCTTCTTTTGCTTGTTCGACGGTTGCTTCTTCTTCTTCTTTTGACCAGAGATTGCGGCCTTCAAGATATTTTCGGAAGCGAATGAGCGGATCTTTTTGTTCCCATTCGTTGGTCAATTCGTCAGAACGGTAACGGGTTGGATCGTCACCGGCCGTCGTATGCGGACCATAACGGTAAGTCAAGGTTTCAATGAGTGTCGGGCCTTCACCGGCAATCGCACGTTCACGCGCTTCTTTGGTGACGACATAAACAGCCAATGGGTCCATCCCGTCAACTTGTACCCCGCGGATGCCAGCGGCCACAGCTTTTTGTGCGAGCGTTTTTGCTGCGGTTTGTTTTTCAACCGGAACCGAAATCGCAAAACGGTTGTTTTGAGAAATAAAGACGGCGGGTGCATTATATGTACCTGCGAAGTTGAGCCCTTCATAAAAATCACCTTGAGAGGTCGCACCATCACCAAAATAAGTAAACGCAACGTTTTTCTTCCCGCGTTTTTTCAAACCGAGAGCAACGCCTGCTGTTTGCGTACATTGCGCGGCAATAATGATTTGCGGCATGAGTGCGTTAACCCCTTCGTATTGACCGCCTTTAAAATGGCCGCGGGAATAAAGGAAAGCCTTCACTAGCGGCACGCCATGAAAGACGAGTTGAGGGATATCACGGTATGATGGAAGCAGCCAATCTTCTTTTTCCATCGCAAAGTGACTGGCGAGCATAGAGGCTTCTTGACCAGCTGTTGGCGCATAAAAGCCCAAACGCCCTTGACGGTTTAAGGAAAGCGCCCGTTGGTCCCAAATGCGCGTATACACCATCCGCCTCATCAGTTCTTTTAATTGTTCATCTGAGAGATCCGGGACGGCGTCTTTGTTGACCACTTCTCCCTCTGGATTGAGGATTTGGAACGTTTCAAATCGGCTTTCGATGGGTTCCAATTTTTTTGTAACCAAACCTTTCACCTATCCTTTCATAAGACATCATGTATTGATTGCCTTCTACCCCGTTATCGTTCGCCAAACCTAAACTTCATCTTACAATGAAGTTTGAGTTAACAGTGTCCAGGCTGTTTCAAACGGCTTGTTTATAGATTTTCCCTTTTTAGGCATAAGAATAACCGCGAACGGTAAACCCTAGGGTTTAAAAATCTGTTTTAATCAATACAAGTTCTTCGAATAATACACTCGGTTCCAAACTCAGTATATATAATTCGTTAAAAACAAGTCAATATAAAGGCTTACAACGTTTACAAGATGAAACTGTTATATAAAATATTTGTAACTGTACTATATCTGTTCCATGTTTGTTGTTATTTCCGTTTTAATCTTCCTTTTTTAAATGGAGGATTTCATAAAAGCTGTTTTTTTCTTTATTAAAAGCATCCGTTAACACATTAAATCGGTCTTTATGGTTTTCGATTGTATGATAGGTTTGATTGACTTTCGTCAGCTGTTTTTGCAGCGCATCTTTTGTTAAATTTTTGTCCATAAGCATCTTAAATAACTCGCGGTCTAAAGCGATCGATTGCTTGTATGCGGCATATAAATCCCCGAAAGCATCATGACGCGCCTTCATGTTGGCAATCATTTTTTTGGCATGCGGCAATGCCTTCTTATTTTTTACCCGATTTAAATATTTAACAGCCTTTGTAAACGTCACATAAGCCTGATCAATCGACTGTTTCTCTTTTTCCATTCTCTTTTCGCGGGCATCGATATGCTCGAGCGCTTCCTGAGCGTACGTTTTGACTTCTTCGGTTTGCGACATATTGAGCGTCATAATTTTATCGTAGAGCATTTGCTCACGCTCTTCCTCTTCGACTATCGGCTTCTGCTGTTCATTAAAACCTTTTTCTTGGGAGGCTGATTTTTCCAAATAGGTATACGCCTTTTCCGCATCACGCTCGGTACTGCAACCCGCCATTAATACCATTGCACACAACGGGGCCAAAAAAAGCCAACATTTTTTCATACACTCAGTCCTTCCATTCTTCATCTCCTTTGATTGTACCAGACTTGTCCATGGCGTGTCTTTTTAGTATTATTAAGGGCTCATTAAGTTTCCTTTAATCTCACTCCTCCATATGTTAAACTATACATTGGAAAAATCCGCACTTGCTCGCTCATGGAGATCTCTTTACAAAAGGAGTTGTATGTAACATGCTGACGATGGATGATATCGTCAGGGAAGGTCATCCGATTTTAAGAAAAGTGGCCAAAGAAGTCGACCTCCCTGCCTCTGAAGAAGATAAAGAAACGTTAAAAGCCATGATGACGTTTCTCATTAATAGTCAAAATGAAGAAATCGCCAAAAAATATCATCTGCGCGCGGGAATTGGACTGGCCGCCCCACAAATCGGGATCAGCAAACGGATGATTGCGATTTATCTGACTGACGAACAAGACAAATTACATCAATATACATGGTTTAATCCTAAAATTATCAGCCATTCGGTTGAAATGACATATTTGGAAACAGGTGAAGCTTGCCTGTCGGTCGATCGGGACGTGCCTGGCTATGTGCCGCGTTATGCCCGCATTAAGGTAAAAGCCTATGATATGAATAACCGCGAAGTAACGGTAAAACTCAAAGGGCTTGCGGCAATCGCCGTTCAACACGAAATCGATCACTTAAATGGGATTATGTTTTATGATCGCATCAATCCAGATGATCCCTTTAAAATCCCTGAAGGTGTTGTTCTAAAATAACCCCAATTTTTGCGTTGCCTGCGATGACGGATTCGCTTTACATGAACGTCTATCTTTTGCGCAAACTATACAATGCAAGCGGTCTAAGTCATCTATAGGGGGGACAGATATGCTAAAAAGAATGAAGAGAAAATGGCTCAGACGAATGAAAGAGCTGCTTTCAAAAAATCGACTAGCCGATATCTAACACCACCCCGACGGCAATATGGAATATCCGAAAACTGGGCAATCAATTCCTAGTCCCTATGAACCGTGAAATCAGGGGACCAATCCTATATAATAGAAAAAGACTTTCGGTTTTACGGCGCATACCTCGCAGGACGGGGTATGCGGACCTTTATACATATCATTTTTTAAGGAGAGGTTAAACATGATTTTTAAGGTGCTTTATCAGGATTCGCTGAACGAGGTGCCCATTCGGGAAAACACCCGCACCATGTACGTGGAAGCCGAGGATGAGCGCGTCATCCGCAAAAAATTAAGTGAGCGCAACATTAACATCGAGTTCATTCAGCCTTTGGAAGGGGCACACTTGGACTATGAAAAGCAATCCGAAAACTTTGAAGTGGAGAAATTATAGATGAAATTTGTGAAAAACCATCAAACGGCCGTATTTGCACTGGGCGGACTCGGAGAAATCGGAAAAAACACGTATGCCGTCCAATTTCAGGACGAGATCATTCTGATTGATGCCGGGGTCAAATTCCCCGAGGATGAATTATTAGGCATTGATTATGTCATCCCGGATTATAGTTACCTTGTGAAAAATGCTGACAAGGTAAAAGGACTGTTCATCACCCACGGCCACGAAGACCATATTGGCGGCGTTCCTTATCTTTTAAGGCAAGTGAATGTACCGATTTACGGCGGCCGGTTGTCGATCGCGCTCATCCGCAATAAATTGGAAGAGCATGGATTATTGAGACAGGCAAAATTAAACATCGTCAACGAGGATGATTGCATTAAGTTTCAAAAAACGTCGGTTTCGTTTTTCCGTACAACACATAGCATTCCGGAATCTTTTGGCATCGTCGTCAAAACACCTCCGGGCAATATTGTCCATACTGGTGATTTTAAATTTGATTTTACACCCGTCGGCGAACCAGCTAACTTAACGAAAATGGCTGAGATCGGACGCGAAGGCGTCTTGTGCTTGCTTTCGGACAGCACAAATAGCGAAGTGCCAACTTTTACAATGTCCGAACGTGAAGTCGGGGCTAACATTACCGATATCTTCCGGAAAGTCAAAGGACGCATTATTTTTGCGACATTTGCCTCAAATATCCACCGGCTTCAGCAGGTCGTTGAAGCAGCGGTGATGACCAATCGGAAAATCGCTGTATTTGGCCGGAGCATGGAGGCGGCCATTACCATCGGGCAGGAATTGGGTTATATTCGGGCGCCAAAAGATACCTTTGTCGACCATCAGAAAATCAACCGCCTTCCAGAAAACGAAGTCGCGATTCTTTGCACAGGTACACAAGGCGAGCCGATGGCGGCATTATCACGCATCGCCAATGGCACCCATCGCCAAATTCAAATCATTCCCGGCGATACGGTCGTCTTCTCGTCATCGCCGATTCCGGGAAACACGGTGAGCATTAATCGAACGATCAACCAATTGTATCGTGCAGGTGCCGATGTCATTCATGGATCGGTATCCAACATTCATACATCTGGTCATGGCGGTCAACAAGAACAGAAATTAATGCTGCGGCTGATTAAACCGAAGTTTTTCATGCCGATCCATGGTGAATACCGCATGTTAAAGAAACATCAAGAATTGGCTCGAGATTGCGGCATCCCTTTAGAAAACTCGTTTATCATGGATAATGGCGATGTGCTCGCCCTCGATGAAAACAGCGCCCAAATTGCCGGAAAAATACCATCTGGCTCCGTTTACGTAGATGGTAACGGAATTGGCGATATCGGCAATATCGTTTTAAGAGATCGCCGCATACTTTCCGAGGAAGGCCTTGTCATTGTCGTTGTCAGCATTAACATGAAAGAACATAAAATTCTCGCTGGTCCGGATATTATTAGCCGCGGATTCGTCTATATGCGCGAATCCGGTGACTTAATCAGCGATGCGCAAGTGCTTCTCGCTGAACACTTGAAAACCGTCATGGAGAGAAAGACGACACAGTGGGCCGAAATCAAAACGGAAATCACCGACACATTGGCACCGTTCCTTTATGAAAAAACGCGGCGCAAACCCATGATATTACCTATTATTATGGAAGTCGACCAACCTGAATAAGCGGAACACAAAAGCAGGACGCCTTTCTTGAGGCATCCTGCTTTTTTCAATCATTATCCAATAGCTGCGCTTTAAATCGATCGATATCTTCATCAGCACCAATAAGTATTAGAATATCACCGCGTTGAATAATTTGATCGGCGCGCGGCGAGACGCTGATGCGTCCATCCCCTTTTATCGCTACGATATTGACCCCATATTTGGCTCGGACATCTAAATCACTGATCGAGCGCCCTGCCATTTTTCTACCGGCAACAACTTCAATAATGCTGTGCTTGTCCGACAGTTCAAGGTAATCCAACACACTGGACGAGGTAATTTGTCTTGCGATGCGCATGCCCATATCCCTTTCCGGATGGATAACATGGTCGGCACCGATTTTGCGCAACACCTTTTCATGATAATCATTTTGCGCTTTAGCCGTCACCTTCTTGACGCCTAATTCTTTTAACATTAACGTCGTTAAAATGCTCGCCTGAATATTATCCCCAATCGCGACAATGACATGGTCGAAATTGCGCAAGCCAAGGCTTTTCAAGACCGATTCATCCGTCGAATCAGCAATCACGGCATGGGTGGCAATGGATGTAAATTCATTGACCCGGTCTTCATCCACATCAATCGCAAGCACTTCGGCACCAAGGTCACTCAACGTCCGACAAATGCTTCCACCAAATCGCCCCAAACCGATGACGGCAAATTGTTTTTTCATATCCGTTCCTCCTCTATCACACATCAAAGCCCGGCACCATATTATCGATCAGCTAGACCCTTTTAGTTTTCACCATGGCGGCTTTTCCTACTCACCGGCACTCGGCGGATTCTCAATATGAAAAGCGGAATCAATATCGATAATAAAAGAGCCGAAAGTAAGCTTAACGCCCCGACCTGCCATGTGGTAAATGGATGCACTTTAATATACGGATATAAAAGATAAGGGAGATGACTGATCCCATATCCGCAAAAAGCAAAAAAGTATTGGCATAAAACAAAAAAGAAGGCCCAACCGTAATACCGTTTCCAAAAAATATACGTCACGGCTAACATATAGAAAACAAGTGAAAGTAAAAAGTATCCGGATAAATCCAGAATGCGGTTGAAATGTTCCGGATTATGCCTCTCTAGTGCAATAAAAATTAAAGCACTGGAAAGAAGTGTCGGCACGGACCATACCAAAGCATATGACCGGAACTTTTCCGCAGCCCTCTCATTGCCGCTTTTCTTGGACAGAAAAAGCAAATAAATCGCACTAATATAAAAAACGGATATTGCTGCCAATAGGGTGACCGCCCAGAAATAAAAGCTCGTCAATAAAACGGAAACATCTAAGACCATGTGCCCCCCAGAGAAAAATAAATATCCTCCCTCGCTAATGGTAAGTACGGCCGTCATGATGACTGCACAGATGATTCCAGTTAATCCATAAGCGAGCGACAAGCCTCGGGAGCTAAAAAGCTGTTTTTTCCAAAAGAGATGGATCATTGCTCGACCGATCAGCAAGATCACCACAAAAACAGCAGGGAACAATAAGGGCTCCCCGTAATCTTTCATTACCAGAGGCAAAAAGTCGGCGATGTAGAGAACCACGCCTAAAAAAAGTATATCTATGACGTCCCAAACGGGAGACAGATAATAACGGAGGACAGTGACTGAAGGGGTGTGATTGAGCTTTAAACCGTAATAAGCATACATCCCTGCTCCAAAATTAATGGATAGAAGGATCATGCAACAAAACATTGACACCCACAGCATCGTCACCACAACGCTCACTCTCCCACCCCCATCACATTGGTATTTGTCATTTTTGTGAACAGCTATGGCACTCTTATCATATATAATATTTTCCGCTTTGAAAAGCTAAATCCATCCCATCATCATAAAGACTTGTAAAACGCTATCGTTAACGATTTCTACAATACCGCAAAAAAATGCAAAACTCCCGCTTTTATTTACGGAAGTTTTAAAAATCCCTAGCTTCAAGCAGACCGTATTTCTTTTTAAAGCGCTGTAACACTTTTTGCCAACCTGGGCTGAAGAGATAAAGGAGAATGGCATTTGTAAAGGCATGAGCGGTATCAAAATAAAAACTGGCCCCATAAAGGGCTAATATCGCTTTCCAATCGATCCCATGAATAAGGGAAAGGGCAACCCAAGCATTCATGATGACCCCAAAAAGGTAACCGGCCAGACATCCAAAACCAGCTAAAACCCACCGCGTTTGAAACCAACGAGACTTTCCAAGTGCTCCGGCTATTAAACCAATGCTCCCCCAAGCGAGCATTTGCCACGGCGTCCATGGTCCCTGTCCCAAAAATAAATTTGACACCAATGCGGCCGTTGCCCCAATGATGAACCCGCTTTCCATACCGAAGACGGTCCCACCCATAATCACGATAAATGTGGTAGGTTGCACGTTCGGAATGGAGGCAAACGGAATCCGACTCACCGCTGCGGCGCTAGACAGCACCGCCAAAAGCACCAATTCGCGACCTTCAGGGTGACGCCGTTCAAAGCGGACGATGAGCGGCACAAACGTTAACAGCAGAAAAACCGTTGAAAAGAATAACGGATGTCGGGTCAACGCCTCTTTAAAACCGATTGAGAGCCCTACCATCAGAACCACAATCATTAGGGTGAGCCATTTTGAACGTCCCATGTCACGTACGCCTCCTTCAGTGTGCTGACTTCCGGAGCCGAAACCCCTCGTGTGATCCGATTGATGCTAGTGGTGTAAAAAGCATTACCTTTAAAAAACGCTGCTGCATCCGCCATCGCCGTCACTTCACCGCGAAACAGCATGCCGACGCGGTCGGCATAATCTGCAGCAAACTCGATATCATGTGTCACAATGACAAATGACATTCCGCGCCAGCTGAAGCGGTTCAACCACTCACCGAATTGTTTTTTGGATTCGGGATCAAGCCCTTTTGTTGGTTCGTCGATGAGCATGACGCGCGGTCCCCTTAAAAGCAGACAGGCAAAAACCAATTTTTGCATTTCCCCACCGCTTAAATCATAGGGATGCCGATCACCTAATGCCGCCAAGCCCCATTCGTCAATGATGTGCTGCTTGGTTTCCGGAGATAAAGGGCTATCATGTGCAGCTTTTTCGAGTTCCAGCTTGACGCTTTCTTCCGAAAAATAGAGCCTCGGATTCTGCGGCATATAGGCGATATCGGGATGAATATGACCTGTTGTTTTTCGCCCTTGATAAACAACTTTTCCGCGCTGAGGTTTGAGTAGTCCTGCCAAAACCTTCAGCATCGTCGACTTGCCCGAACCGTTCCCGCCGACGATCGCCAATTTTTCATTTTCATAAAGAGAAAAACTGAGTCGATCTAAGATGCGGGGCTTTCCTTTTTCATACTGAAAATCAATATTTTTGGTCTCCAAAACAACTGGCTTCATACGTTCGTGTACCACTTGGGTTGACGCTTCTTTCACACGTACCGTCAACCCTTTGATCCAAGACCTTGCCTCCTTAACGGTAATAGGTAAACGGCTATTTTGATTCGTAGCGGCATAGTGCAGAAACAAACGGCTGGCTGATGGCAAATAGTCAAAAAAGGCATCATCCGCTTTTGAGGCGAGAAAAGTAGCCGCTTTATGCGGTGGATCATCGTAGATCACGCGACCTTCATGAAGCAGGACGACGCGGTCGGCGATGGGCCAAACATCTTCGAGTCGATGTTCGACGATCACTACCGCAATTCCCAGTTCTTCGTTCATTCGCCGCAACATGTTTAAAAAGTCTTTCGCCGCGATCGGGTCGAGCTGTGATGTTGGTTCATCCAAGAGTAAAATCCGCGGTTCCATTAAAAGCACGCTCGCCAGATTGATCAGTTGTTTTTGCCCGCCGCTTAATTCATAAGTTGGCCGGTCCAATAGCGGCTCCAAGCCAAAAAAATGTACGATTTCTGCGATCTTTTTTCGCATCGTGAGCGTATCCAAACCAATGTTTTCCAAACCGAATAAAAGTTCTTCCATGACGGTTTCCATGACGATTTGGTTATCCGGATCCTGAAACACCATGCCAATCGCCGTAGCCGTTGTTTTTGGTGGAAGTTCCTTTAATGGAATGCCTTGATAGCGAATCGTTCCGTCAAGGCGGCCGTGTGGCGCGCACTCGCGTTTCATGAGCCGCAGCAATGTCGATTTTCCACTCCCAGAAGGCCCGCAGATCGCGATAAACTCCCCTTCATTGACCATCAGGGAAACGTCGCGCAAGGCTTCCGTTGGAGCATCTGGATATTGAAAAGTTATTTGGTTGATTTGGAGAAGTGCCATCGCCAACGCTCCCTACCTTCGATCATCATTGGAAAAGCGAAATAAAAAAGATAAACAGAAAAATAAAACCATTCCCTGCCGGAGAGTAGCACAGGTTCCAATACTGGCGAGGTCGTTAAAACCGTATCGCCAAGAGCATAGCCAAAAATCGCACAAACTCCCCCTGCTGCGGTCAAAGCAAGAACAACCGCATCTATAGCGGAAAAAGCATACGGAGAGTAGCGGCTGCGCCTTTCAATCCCGTAGCCCCTTGCTTTCATGGAATCCGCCGTTTGCAGCGCTTCCTCTAATGACCATTCGAGTAAAATATGAAGGAGCTTCATGGCGCTTTCGATGCGGCTTAGAAAACCGCCTTTTTTGACAGACATCCCTTTCGTTTTCTGGACGAGGCCGATGTCATGGAGCCGCCTTTGAAACAGCGGTACGAAGCGCATCGTCAACATCGCAAGCAGCGCCCATTGCGGCACAACCCGTGAAAAAAGGAATAAAAATTTCTCTGATGTGATCACTTGATTAAATGAAACAAATAAAAATAATAAAGCCAAAAGTGACAAAGCAGCGATCACGCCCTGAATGACGCCTTCTAACAATACAGGGTTATCCCTAAAATAAAAAAGGATATGGGTGCCGCGGCGATGAAAGGCGGGCGTTAAAATCACAATCAAAAAAGCCGCGGCGGCATACCAGCGCCCCCACTTTTTTAAGGCGGCAAAATGATCCTGAATGCCGTTTAAAACAAAGACTAGCACAAACGTGCAGGCGGCAAAGACGGGATGTTGACCGGCCATGATGAAGACCGCCCCACCCACATAATAGAGAAAAGCGCTCAAGGGATGAAGCGCATGAAGCCCACGTTTTGTGCGGCTCATCCGCCATTCCCTTCTAACTGCGTCGTGTATTTCCAAGTGATGCGGTCACCATCATGGACTTTGACGACGCCGCTTGAGCGGTCAATCCTTTTCCCATTTAAGAGAATGGTCCAGCCGCTTGTTCCACCATGGTCAAATTCAAATTGGTCAGCAATCCCTTCCATATAGGCGGTCGCTCCACTTCCGCGGAATTTGTAACTAATACCTTTGGTTTTTAATATTTTAATTGTCGCATCGAGGATCGTCTCCCCCTCTCGAATCGAGACACGCGTCGGTGCAAGAACTGAATCTCCTTGGTAGCCGATCACTTCGACGATAACTTCAGGCCCGCTTTTTTTAACTGGGGGTGCCGCTTTTGGTTTTGGAGTGGGGTTGTCAGCTTTTTCTTGCTTTTCGGGCTCACTCGACTTGGAAGATGTCGGTTTTTCCTTTTCAGTACTTTGAACCTTTACCGATTTCTTTTGGTCAGAAGACTTTGACGGCTGATCGTCCGCTTGATCGCTAGAAGGGGTTTTTTGATCGACCGATGCGGTCGACTTTGTCGTTGTCGTTTTTGATGTATCTGCTGTTGTTTTCGTTTCTGTTTTTTCAACGGTATCTTTTGGCTTGGGGGTCACAGGATCTTTCTCACAAGCCCCAAGGATGAAGAAGACGCATATAGTCAAAAGGATGAGTCCGATTTTTCTGAGGCGCAATCTGATCCCTCCTATCTCTCACGGTCCGCGTACACAATAAAGCGTTTCGGCGCATTACCGATGTAATGAAAAGGATAACAAGTTGTCAAAACCAATTCTTCCTTCGGCTTTGTAGAATGAATGACTGACAAATCATCGCGGCCGACAATCTCGGTTGCGCGAATCGTGTAAGTGAATGTCCCATAAGGCATTTTAACGATCAACGGGTCGCCGATTTCTAATGCCCCGAATTCGCGGAAGACCGTATCCCGATGGCCGGATAAAACGATTTGATCCTTTTGCCCAGGGAGTGCCGAACGCTTGAAATGGCCGACGCCTTTTTCCAGTTGATCCGGTGACGTCCCTTCAACGATTGGCAAATCGCGGTGAAGCCTCGGAATCGTCAGAATGCCAATCGCATCATTAAGGGTGGGATCCCACTCCTTAAAATGAGTGGGATCTTTGGCGACTTTGGTCAGCGCTTTTGCCTCTTTTAGTGTCGCTTTTTCCTGCGATACGCTTTTTACCAGTTGGAAGCCACCATAGGCGAAGGCCGAGATGCCGAGGGCAATCAGTAAAAGAGCAAGCTTCTTCAGCATGTCAAGCTCTCCGTTTTTGCTGCCAGATCAGTAAAATGGCGCCGATAATGATCGCGAACAACCCGAAAGCCATCCAATTGTAATGATTCCCCGCCGTATTCGGTAGTGCATTATTCGCACCGCTGACATTGGGATGGATGGTGCGTCCTGTATTATCAAACGTCAGCCCACCATCATGAGTCTTCAAATAATTTTTATAAGCAGCCAGTGCCATTAACGCTTGAGCCGAAGCCATGCCATTGGACTTTCCATCCGATAATAAATGGCTGAATCCTCCGTCCTTTTGCTGAAAGGACAATAAATGCGTCAAAAGATTTCCGTCGGGTTTTGTAAACGCCTCGCTGTCCGGATTGATCCCGGCGCTTGCTAACCCAATGATCACCTGGGCCGTTGATTCGCTGGAATCGCCGCCATTGGTTGCCACACCAAACCCTCCGGCATGATTTTGCTTTTCGGATAACCAATCGACCGCGTGCTTGATCGCGGTTTTCACTTTCGGGTCGGATTGATAAGGCGCAAGCGCTGCAAGCGCCATTCCCGTCATATCCGGGCTCCCAGAAGTGCCGAATAATGCCCAGCTGCCATCTTTCAGTTGATGGTCGACGATATATTGTACCAGTTTTTCCCGCGTCCATTTTGCGGTTTTAGGGACTTTATAGTGTCCGCTGTCATAGGCGATCAAGGCATAAATGGGACCATTTAACCCTTGATTCAACATGCGTTCATTGTTGTAGATCCGCTTCACCAAATTAAAGCCGACAAAGTTTGTCGCATTGCCCCCAGCAGCTGTGACACCAAGCACCGCTTTTTCATAATCGGTCACATTGCGGTATTCCCCATTGTTTTCACCGATCTCCTTAGCCAGGGCATTGATATAAGATTTCGGCACGGGTTGTCCGGCCGCCCGCAAACCAACCGCCTCAAACGCATCGTCCACGCCGTTTTTCAAAATATATTGGGAAACACCCGCTATGACTTTGTTCAAATGATTTAAAGAGACTGACGGCTTACTGGTGGATGTTGCATGATCACCGCTCGTTGCCTTGCCGTTATTACCATCACCAGCATCCCCTGCACCGCCGGCGGCTTCACCCGTCACGACCAAGCGGATCTTATCACCATCTTTGATTTTATAAGCGGAAACCCCGACGAGAGCCGCCTTATCATTGAAATAGACGGTAAAGTATTGACCGTTTTGAAGCAGATCGTCAATGTTGGCAATATAAGCAAAATATTTGTCATCAATCGGTGCGTTAATTTTGCTTTCCGGAAAAGCTTGCTTGATCGCATCATAGGCATTTGCCCCGTCGATCACTTCCACTTGCCGGTTTTGATAGCGGTTGTCAACACCTTGACCTTCGATGGACACCGTTGCTTTGACCATTTTATTCGGCCAAGAGACAATCTTAAAGAGCAGGTCATCACCTTGCTGCACTTTATAGGAAGAGATGCCCTCCGTTGCGGGGATCCCATTGATAAAAAACCCCCAATAATCATTTCCGGAAGGTTTGACGCCGTTGATTTCCGTAATAAAAGCACCATATTGGGGATTATCCTCGGTTTTGAGTTGATCCCCTAAAACCCGCTTCAAGAGATCCAATGTAGATTCTCCGGGTTTAATTGAAACCGCTTGCATCGGTTCATCAAGAATACTTTGGCCATTTTGGTCGACGACAGAAAGCGTCACGGCATTATTTAGCGTTGCCGCATGTGTTGCGGTACCAAAGCCAGCCATTTGAAAGATGACGAGAATGAATAACAGAAACATTTGCAGCCATTTTCTCGAATGAAACATCTTTTTAAACTCCTCTCCGAACGGATTTCCCAATACAAATTAAATTCATGTCTAGTCTTTTAAAAGCAAATACCATAGAGATTGCGCTTGGACTTTAACCGAACAAACCGGTATTTTACGCTTTTGACGAAAAAACCTCGCGAAACCCTGGCTTTTGCCATACCTTTTAAGCAAAAGCAGTGCCTAGTAGCCTTTATCCAGAGTTAAAAAAAGCATCTCCAAAAGGAGATGCTATACCGCAGCGCTTCATAACCCTGCCACACCTCCCTATCCTCGTAGGAAAACGGTGTTCACAAAACAGGCAGGTCTCCTGGCTCATGGTCATTAACACCCGCGCCTTCCCGTCGCGCTTGGCGACAGTGGCCTTTTGCGGATGTTTCCCATTCACAGTGGCGGGACCGCGCCGGATTTGCACCGGACTTCCCTTTTCATGAGGTTCAGCTGAAAGAAGCTACCTCAACCTGTTTTGCTCACGATTTTCACTTATTTCCATCATAGGTCGATTGTTTATGACAGTCAAGAAAAAGCCGATGCCGAATTATAGAAAAAAGCCGTCTCATAGACTCGCTTTGAGACAGCTTTTATGCGATCTAGACAGCTTCCAATCCTTGAAACTGGCTGATGACTAAATGATAGTATTTTCCGCGGGCGCGCATCAATTCATCATGAGTGCCTTGTTCAATGACTTCACCGTGATCTAGGACGACGATTTTGTCCGCATCGCGGATCGTGGAAAGGCGGTGGGCGATGATGATCGATGTCCGCCCTTCCAGCAGTTTTTTCATCGCTTTTTGGATTTTTAATTCGGTCTCTGTATCGATGCTAGATGTCGCCTCATCGAGAATTAAGATTTTCGGATCGGCCAGAACGGCTCGCGCGAAAGATAGCAATTGCCGCTCCCCAACAGATAAAATATTACCGCGCTCTTCGACTTCGGTATAAAAACCATTGGACAGCTGTTCAATGAACTGATCCGCACCTACCGCACGCGCTGCCGCGATGACCTCCTCATCTGTAGCATCGGGTCGGCCAAAACGGATGTTTTCCATGATCGTTCCGGAAAAAATGAAGGTTTCCTGAATGACGGTGCTGACGTTGGCTCTTAATTCCGAAAGTTTAATTTGCCGGATATCAATGCCGTCAAATTTTACCGTACCGGATGTCGGATCATAAAAGCGACCGATGAGATTGGCGATCGTTGACTTGCCAGAACCGGTGTGACCGACAAGCGCTATCGTTTCGCCCGCCTCAAAGTGGAGATTAATCCCTTTTAACGCCTCACGTTCTTCATCATAAGTAGGGTCTACTGAATAACAAAAAAATGTTGATTTAACAAGGGTTTTTCACTTTTTTGTCGAATTTATATGCAAGGGTATGATTCGGAAACTCATCAAAAACCTTGCACTTGGAGGGACTAACTTTGTACGAACATCATGCCGATCAACTCATCCTGCCACATGAATTTTTCCTGCCGTTTGGTGGACAATTAAATCCCAATAACCGTTGGGTGGTCTTGTCTAACCTCATCCCCTGGTCAAAAGCTGAAAAAGAATATGTCAAGTCACTGGGAGACGTCAGGCAAGGACACAAGG
>NZ_AUMM01000045.1 GCF_000430685.1 Tuberibacillus calidus DSM 17572
AGGGATGATTGCAAAGAAATGCTATCCACTTCTTTCAGCCATTGGTATTGCTTTTTTAACTTTGGCAATTGGATGGCACATTGGTGGTAGGACAAACCTTTTTGGGTTTGGTTGTAGGTGTTTTGCCACAAATGTAAAAAATGGTTGTAGACAAAGCGGTTGCAACCAAAGGTTTTCCTTATCAACGTTTTTTGCATTTGGTTTGGGTAAATGCGAAAACGAAAAGCCTTGTATTGTTTCATGGCAAAACACCTCCTAACAATGTATTTGATACTTCTATTATAGAACATTTGTTTGCATTTGAAAACAAAAAAGCCATTCATCTCCACCCCAGCTTTGCTTGAGGGTGGAGTCTTCTGGCTTTGCTGTGATAAAAGGGGAATTTTTCGCAGGTTTCATTAAGCAAGGTCAAATACTTTTTGCGATCAAAATCATCATAAAATAGCGTGGCATGGCGGTTTCCTCGGCTTGTAATGTGAAAGATACTGCCAGGATGCCATACCCTTATTTTTCTGGACATAGCATCATACCCTTCCTTGTTATTGCAATTTCTTCTCTATATATTATTCGACATTTTTCTTCAAAATCCTGCATGGATGGGGGTCAGTCCCCCACCCATTTAAAGCATTAAAGCGACAACCTTAATAGATCAACCGATCTACACCAGAGCACTTTCGCGCTTTAGTGTAATGGGGGACTGACCCCCCTATTACTCCGCGATGTCTCGTTTGTTAAAGATGAGAAACGAGACGATCAGGAAGATGGCGAAGTAGACGGCGAGGACACAGGCGGAGAAGGCGAGTGTGGTGTCCTTTAATAGCGTCGGGCCTTCGACGAATTGATAGAGATCGGTATTCAGGAAAAACAGATATTTGGCGATGTTTTCGTTGACGAAGGATAGTAGACTGACGACAATTGGGCCGGCCAGGCTTAGGAAAATGCTGAGGCCAATGGCCAGAGCATTCGTTTTAAAGATCGTCGACAACATGAAGGCAAACGTCGCCATGATGATCACATCAACAAGGGATGACGCATAGTACTGAAGAAAATGCGTGCCCATAGAAACGATATGCACGGTATTGTCTTTAAGATAGAGATATTTACCCGGACCCATGTCAAAGCCAAAGAATAGCGCACCGACAATCAATTGCAAAAGAAAACCAAGGGCAATGAAAAAGATACCTGTCACGATCACCGCGATGAATTTTGACAAAAGGATTTTCCAGCGCTTGGTTGGGCGAATCATTAAAAGTTTTATCGTCCCCCAGGAGTATTCCTGTGAGACAATGCTACCGCCGATGATGACAACAAAAACGCCAATCAAGACAGAGACGAGATCACCGGTCGTTTTCATAAACCCGAATACTGTATCACTAAAAAGAGGTGGAATGTTATGGTCGAGACGATACTGATTTTCTTTCACTTGAGGTAAAACCGCCTCTTTAGCTTCTTTCGGCACTTGTTTATCATTCAATGATTGGGTCATCTCAACGTTTTGTTTTTGTAAATCGCTTTTCCAATTGTCATGGTTTGGGGTGTTTTTTAATATCGCAGCCGCCATAATGATGACAACCACGGCTAAAATGGCCACCATAACCCACAATGTTTTGCGTTTATAAATTTTCATTAGCTCATTGGCCACCAAATGCATTTCCCTCATTGCACGACACTCCCTTCAGTCAGTTCCAGGAATCGATCTTCCAAACTTTTTTGAGTGCGGCGAATCGCGTAAACTTGGATATTAGCTTTTACCAAAGCGGCATTGATTTGCGGGATGTCTTCACGCTTCGCCTCAACGACAAGCCAGCCTTTTTCTTCCCTTACCTGCAGATCAGGGAGTTGGTGGAGCACTTCAAGGGCTTTTGTCTTGGGTTCGACTTCAAATAAAACCGATAAAACCTCTTCGGTCGTTTCGCGTATCTCTTGGGTGCTCGTAATTTTACCGTTTTGAATGATTAAAATCCGGTCGCAGATGAGTTCCATTTCCGATAAGATATGGCTGGAGATAAAAATCGCCATATTCTCCTCTTTCGCCAATTTTCTTAAATAGTCCCGCAGCTCGCGAATACCTGCTGGGTCAAGACCATTCGTCGGCTCATCCAAAATCAGCACATCGGGGCGATGTAATAAGGCTTGGGCAATGCCGAGCCGTTGCCGCATTCCTAAAGAGTACGTTTTCACTTTACGGTGGATCGCATCCTTCAATTTGACAAGTTCGACCACCTCATCGATTCGGGAGTCTGGCACATCCTCATACATGCGGCGGAAGTGTTTGAGATTGTCATACCCGCTTAAAAACTTATACATTTCCGGGTTCTCCACAATACCGCCCACGCGCCCCAGCGCCTTCTCTTTAGCATTCTTGACGCTGTGGCCGTCAATGATGACGTCCCCAGAGGTGATGGAAATCAGCCCGAGCATCATGCGCATCGTCGTCGTTTTCCCTGCCCCATTCGGTCCGAGAAATCCCAACACTTCACCTCTATAAAGATCAAAGCTGAGGTCATCAATAATCGTTTTTCCTTTGATGCGTTTTTCAAGATGCTTGACTTGGATAATAGCTTCACTCAAAAGTTGTCTCCCCCTTTTAATCTATAAAAAAACTCAAACTAAAGTTATATACGCTTTTAAGTCTAAAAGGTTCTCTTTTTTTTTAAAATAGGAAATTAGTATGATGTCTTTAGTCTTGTCGTTTGCCTACCATTTGCATATAATGGTAAAAAGGCGCCGGCAACGCTGCCAGCGCCGATATGGACACGACGTTTTCTCACAGCGTCGGTGGAAAGTGACCTCCAGCCTTCAGGATGCACACAGTCCGGGCGGAGGTTACTTTTTTTCTGTCGTCATGATGGTCACAATCAGCAAGGCAAAAGCGATAGTGAGTTGCAGCGCCTCATAGATCGTCATCGCATCCCCCCCTTTCCGGCGGCTATTCCAACCGACTTTTCCTCCAAATGAAAAATTTGTGAGGTAAAAACGCCGTGTGCTATTTATTATAGTCGATTACTTTTTAAATAAAAACATACGTTCGTCACATGTCCTTTTTTTAGGACAACTGTTCATGATTTTTAGTGTTATTTTTATTAGACTGAAAAAACATCCCTCATTTGTTTGGGATGAAAACAAGCTATATTTTTTCCGCTCAAAAGGCAGAACTTTAGATGCCTTTATACCTGCCTTAAAACGAGAGGGATAAGTAGATCCTTAGAGTAAAAAAATTTTTTAGCATACATTTTCCTTTCTAAGACGCCATTCGCGGGCACGTTGATTTTTCTTTTCTGTGCTTGATCAAGGATAAAAGGTGTAAAATGAATATACATAAACCTCTATTTACACTTTGGGAGCCGTTTAAAAAAAAGCAAGGAGATGAAAGCCATGACAATCGATTGGTTAAATGAAGCAAAAAAGCGAAAGGGGCCGTTTCTTGAAGATTTAAAAGGGTTATTGCGGATCCCCAGCGTAAAAGACGTGGATTCGAGTTCCCCACAATACCCGATGGGACAAAAGATCGGCGAAGCGCTTAATTATGTTTTGGAATTAGGGAAAAATGCGGGTTTTACCACGAAAAATCTTGATGGCTATGCAGGTTACATAGAATATGGGGACTCTGAAGATTACATCGGCGTTCTCGCCCATGTGGATGTTGTGCCAGCTCCAGGTGAATGGACAACCCCGCCGTTTGAGCCGACAGTCCGCGATGGAAAAATCTTTGCCCGCGGCGCGATTGATGATAAAGGCCCCGGCATGGCCGCTTTTTATGCTTTAAAAATTTTAAAGGAATCCGGTCTTCCGATCAAAAAACGCATCCGCCTTATTTTTGGCACGGATGAAGAAAGCGGCATGAGCTGTGTGAAACATTATTTAAAAGTGGAGCCGGAACCGATTTTCGGTTTTTCACCGGACGCAGATTTTCCCGTCGTTCATGCGGAAAAGGGACAAATCAATGTCAAATTGACGATCTCAGGTGATGCAAGCTCGAATGGTGCTGAGCAATTGCTTTCATTCTCCGCCGGAGATAGGGTCAATATGGTGCCGGGACAAGCGGTAGCCGTTATTAGAACCAAGGAACCGCAACGTTTGGCGGCGGCATTTACGGCTTTTTGCCAAGCGCATCATTTAACGGGTAGCTTTGAACAGCTCTCCGATTCTCAAATTTCTTTGACCTTGTACGGCAAAACCGTACATGGCATGGAGCCGCAAAACGGGATTAACGCCGGTCTTGAATGCCTTTATTTTTTACGTGAACTTCACTTTGACGGTCACGACCGGGCTTTTATCGACTTCGCAAGCGACTGCCTGTATCACGACCCGTTCGGGGAGAATCTCGGCATCGCCCACCAAGAAGAGGTGCTCGGCGCGCTGACCGTTAATGCTGGGGTGTTACAGTACAATTATGAGAACGGCGGGTCCATTTTTCTTAACATCCGTCGCCCGCTTGGCATTGACTTCGAACGCACCATAAAAACCATCACGGAAAAAGCTGATAAATATGGCTTGACAGTGACAGAAAAACGGGGATCCGAACCGCACTATATTCCGGCTGATCATCCGATGATCACGACTTTACAAGAAGCATATCAAAAGTTGACCGGTGATGAACCCGAATTATTGACGAGCGGCGGCGCCACCTATGCTAGCCTAATGAAGAATTGCGTGGCCTATGGCGCGGGCTTCCCGGGCAAACCCTACACCGCCCACCAAATCGATGAATATGCCGAAATCGACGACCTCATCAAAGCCATCGCTATTTACGCACAAGCTTTATGGGGTCTGTCCCTCATCACTTTAAAGTGATAAAGAATGGTGCTGTGACGGCCGTTTGGTCAATGGTACCCCAAAAAAATTGAGAAAAACATATTAAAAGGAGCGGGGGTCTGTCCCCCACTCCTTTAAAGTAATAAAGTAAATTATCCGTAAAACCCAGTAAAATCAACTATCGCTCTTTAAAGCTTTAGCGAGATGGGGGACTGACCCCCTTTTATAAAACCTTACTAAGGAAGGCTTTGGTGCGCTCGTGTTGGGGATTGCCGAAGAGCAGTTCAGGCTTGTTTTCCTCCACGATGTAGCCTCCGTCCATGAACAGCACGCGATCGCCGACTTCGCGAGCAAAACCCATTTCGTGCGTGACGACGACCATGGTCATGCCTTCTTGGGCTAATTCTTTCATGACTTCCAAGACCTCCCCAACCATCTCGGGGTCCAGCGCGGAAGTCGGCTCATCAAAGAGCATGACTTTCGGTTCCATGGCAAGTGCCCGGGCAATGGCTACGCGTTGTTTTTGCCCGCCTGATAAGGATTCGGGATAAACATTCGCCTTATCTTTCAAACCAACCTTTTCCAAAAGCCGCAGGGCTTTTTCCTCGGCCACTTCTTTTGATACTTTTTTTACCTTCATAGGGGCAAGCATGATATTTTCAAGAACCGATTTATGCGGAAAGAGATTGAATAACTGAAAAACCATCCCGACATCTTCACGGATTTTGTTGATATTAACCTTCGGGTCAGCGATGTCCATCCCATTAATATAAACGTGGCCGCTAGTGATCTCTTCCAGTCGATTTAAACAACGTAAAAAAGTTGACTTCCCCGAACCTGAAGGGCCAATGACAACCACGACTTCCTTTTCGGCGATGCTGACTGTGATATCTTTTAACACTTCATGGTCACCGAAGGACTTTTTTAAATTCTCCACCCTGATCATTCCGTCGCCAATCTCCTTTCAAGCTTCCTCAATAAGAAGTCGCAAACCATCGTTAAGATAAGATAAATGAAGGCAGTCGTTAAATAAGGTTCCCAGGGTCGATAATATTGGCCTTGCATGGCGTTACCCCAATACATTAATTCAGGAGCCGCAATAACGGAAACTAAGGATGAGTCTTTAATCAAGACAATAAATTCATTACCGAGTGCTGGAATCATTCTTTTAAAAGCTTGCGGTATAATAACGTGTTGCATGGCCTGAACATGCGTCATGCCTAAGGATCTGGCCGCTTCCATTTGACCGCGATCCAAAGATTGAATGCCTGCACGGAAAATTTCGGCGACATAGGCGGCGGAGTTTAAGGATAGTGCCGCAATTCCGGATATATACACATTAGTTTCTCCAATGAAAAGGGGGACGAAACCGAAGTGAATAATCATAATTTGTACTAATAAGGGGGTCCCGCGAAAGAGCGTTACATATACCCGAAATGGAGCAGCCAGTTTTTTGTTTCGCATCATTTCCCCAAGACCGATGAGCAGCCCCAATATTGTCCCTAGTATGATGCTCGCGACAGAAAAACCAATGGTCAATAGTGTTCCTTTTAAAAAGAACGGTGCATAATTGGCAATTAAATCAAACCGAAAATCCACAGGATGCCTCCTCCTTAAAATGAAACAGGCCAACTCAAATTGGGGTCATGACTCTCACCATGAAAGTTTTCATGGGTTTAATCCCACCCACTTGAGTCAGCCTAATCGAGTTAAATCGATGGATTATTTTCCTTGTTTAAGTTTTTCCAAATCGGGTTCCGTGCCGAACCATTTTTTGTAAATTTCAGTGTATTTGCCGTTATCTATCAGCTTTTGAATCGCTTTATCAAAATCCGCTTTTAGGTCACTGCCTTTCGGAAACATAAGCCCGTAAAACTCCATCGGAAAACTGTCATCTTTAATGATTTTCAGTTTTTTATCTGGATTATTTTTGACATACGTATCAACAACCCCATTGTCCGCAATGACGGCATCTGCCCCGCCGTTTAAGAGTTCCATTATAGCGAGGTTATTGTTCTTAAATTTTTTAATATGGGGGCTATTTTTACCCAGAATGCTTTCTGCCACTTCTTGACCTGTCGTGGCGTTTTGCACCGCAACCGTTTTACCTTTTAAGTCAGCACCGCTACTGATCGTGCTGTTCTCAGGAACTAGGATTTCATTCGTTGAAAGGTAGTAGGGAACAGAAAAATCATAGGTTTGTTTGCGGTCATCAGTTATAGTGATGGCTGAGACGGCAAGATCCGATTTTTTTTCTTTAATTTCAACGAAAAGCGGATCCCAACCGACATTGACAACATTGGCCTTATAACCTGCTTCTTTTGCAGCCGCATTGACAAGATCAACATCAAAGCCGACGATCTTTCCATTTTCCAAAGATTCAAATGGTGCATAAGCGGCGTCGGTCGCAACTTTTAATGTTTTCATTTCTTTGCCGCCGCCGGACGTGCCTTCGCTTTGGCTTGTCCCGCACCCCGCAAGCGCTAACATAAATGTTAAAAATAGAGAAACAATGAGTGCCAAACGCTTCTTCACGCGGTTTCCTCCTTAAGAATAAAAGTAAATTAATAGATTTATAAAATTTTATGAGTCCTAACCCTTTTTCATTCAATCGTAATTTAAAGAAAAATGGGAAAGGCCAATCCGTTTAGATAATTATACTATCGTTTAGCACTCTAGTAAAGCAGTCATTTAATGCAATAAAGGGGTCAGTCCCCCATTACTTTAAAGCAGTATAGAACTACATCCAAACCGCAAAATAAAAGGCCTTTTCCTTTATCATAGCCTTCATCTAAAGGAAAATTTCACAGGAATGACCGCAAATTACCATAAAAAAAGAAGGGGGTCAGTCCCCCACTTCTTTAAAGTATTAAAGCAAATCCATAAAAAAAACCAATAAAATCAACTTTCACCATTTAAAGCATTAACGCGTTGGGGGACTGACCCCCAAAATGAATGCAGCGAATAGCTTGGCGGCGCTGGTGTCGCCAGCTTCGAGCAGGCATTCGGGGTGCCACTGGACTCCGATGGCGAAGCGGTGCTCGGTGCTTTCGATGGCTTCAACGAGGCCGTCACTGGATACGGCACTGACGCGAAATCCTCGGCCAGGACGGCGCACGGTTTGATGGTGAAAGCTATTTACTTTAAAGCGCTCCAATCCTATAATGCGGTGCAAAAGAGAGCCGTTTTCTACCGTTACATAATGCGAGGCATGCCCCCGCGGCGCCTTTTGCTGATGTTGAAGCAACGGCCGGTCAGTAATCTGACTGTAAACATCTTGATACATGTCCCCGCCTGTCGCAATCGAAAGGATCTGAACGCCGCGGCATATGCCCAACACCGGCTTATCTGCCTTTAACATCTTCGGAATTATGGCCAGCTCAAACACATCACGATCGGGCGTAATCTCGCCCAATCCCGGATGGGGTTCTTCATTGAACAACGTCGGGTCGATATCTCCACCACCTGTCACTAACAGGCCATCAAGCTTTTCGGCAAGCTTCTCGATCGCTTCTTCATTTGTCAGATTCGGAAGCACAACCGGTATCCCACCGGACTTTAAAACCGCCTTAATATAGGCATCTCCTACGACCGTCTCCCCATTTTTACCAACGGAAGACGTTATTCCAATCAACGGTTTCAACACAATCCACCTCCGAAGTTTGGTCTTTCTTTATTTTCCGGTAACGCGAATCCAGTGATTCAATGGAAATTGAGCCTTCTTTTTATATTTTATGGTAAACCAGCAGAAGACTCTCACTTTATTTTTTGCAGGGGCGTAGCCCCTTAAGGTGAAGTCGTTTAATGATACTGTATCAGAATTTTCCTCAAAATTCTATATCATGTATGAAGAATTCTTGCCGATGAACGTGCCGTGTAAAAGTGAAAACAAGGGCCCTCACGCTTGTAAAATGCTAATCTAATAAAGAAAACTTAGCTCTGCCGAGTCTTTGGCAAAAGGCTGAGCCTTTGTTACTCTTTTACTGGCCTGCTGTACCAGTGGCAATAAGACAAAAAACAGCCGGGTTTCGCTTCCGGCTGTCTGTGATCTTTATTCTTTTTCTATTCGTTCCTAATAATCTTATTGCCAAAAGGCATTTTGCACTTTTTTCAAGGCGTCAACGGATTTAGCCAAATTTTCTTTTTCTGAATCATTGAGCGCGAGTTCGACAATATCTTTTCGTCCAAACCGGTGGATGATCGTCGGGGTGCCGATATACACATTTTCGTGTCCGTATTCCCCGTTCAATAACGATCCAACCGGTAAAACGACATTTTCATCTTGGAGAATCGCCTTCGTAATGCGCGCAAGCCCCGTTGCGATGCCGTAAAAGGTAGCGCCCTTCGATTGAATGATTTTATACGCCGCATCGCGTACTTCTACAAAAATCTCATTTTTTCTCTCATCAGATAATCTAGGTGCGATCGGAATGCCTGATATGTTGGCTGAACTCCAAACCGGAAGCTCACTATCCCCATGCTCCCCGATAATAAAAGCATGGACACTGGTAGGTGCCACATCAAACTCCTTGCTTAACAATAAGCGGAATCTAGCTGAATCCAAAATCGTTCCCGATCCTATCACCCGCTCTTTCGGAAGACCGGAAAATTTCCAAGTCGCGTAAGATAAAATGTCAACTGGGTTCGTGGCAATCAAGAAAATACCGTTGAATCCCGAACTCATCACTTGTTCAATGATGGATTGAAAGACTTTCAGATTTTTATCCACTAGATCGAGGCGCGTTTCTCCCGGTTTCTGCGGCACGCCCGCTGAAATGACGACAAGTGCCGCATCGCGACAATCTTCATAGGAGCCAAAGCGAATTTTCATCGGCGAAGGGGCATAGACCATCCCGTGATTGAGATCCATCACATCGGCTTTAGCTTTTTCCTCATTGATATCGACAAGAACGAGTTCTCCGCATAACCCTCGGTTCATTACCGCATAAGCGTAGCTAGTGCCAACCGCACCCGTACCGATCAAAACGATTTTATCCCCTAATGTGATTGACATCATCATCCCTCCCACAGGATATTGTGAAATATTTCACATAAACTAGTCGAGTTTTACCATTATGTTCTCTTTTCATTCCGTTCATACATCCAGGTAGCCCATCGCTTCACCAACTCGTTCATCCTTATTATGCCTTTGGTAAACAGATAGTTTGTGAATTTCTTCACATTTTTTTGTGAGACAGTGAAGGTAAACGTGACTAATCGTCAGCCACATCAATTCTTTTTTCATCCCGATCATACATCACGGAAGAATGCTATATTGTGAAATTCATCACAAATTATGTGGCATAATTGGAAACAAAGTTGCCTTGAATGGCTTGCCATTATGTGCATTCGAAAGAACTCGCTCAAAATAAAAATGCCCATGATCTTCTTAAGAAACCAAGTAATCCGGACCATCCACCGACATGCCTAATGTGCAAAGAGTCTAACCGCCTTAGGGCGGTTTTCTTATATTAGTAAGAAAACAGGCCAGCATAGCTCTGCTTTTTATCCCAATAAAGGTATGGCAGAGCCCCGTATTCTTTTGTTCCTTTTTCCGTAAAATATCTTTTTATCTTCAATCGATGTGCGCACTCCGTTGAGACATGATATAATTGAAAAGATATTATTTTATGGAGGATTGCAAGATTGATTACTGTAAATAACGTGAGTTTACAATATGGCGGCCGAAAACTTTTTGAAGATGTCAATATCAAGTTTACACCGGGGAATTGTTACGGGTTAATCGGTGCAAACGGTGCCGGCAAGTCGACCTTTCTTAAAATTCTTGCCGGCGAAATCGAACCGCAAAAAGGGGATGTGCAATTATCCCCGGGTGAACGCCTGGCCGTATTAAAACAAAACCACTTTGAATACGAAGCATTCGAGGTCTTGGAAACAGTTATTATGGGGCATTCGCGCCTCTATCAAATCATGCAAGAAAAAGATGCCCTTTATATGAAAGCCGATTTCACAGAAGAAGATGGCATGAAAGCGGCTGAGCTCGAGGGTGAATTCGCAGAACTCAACGGTTGGGAAGCGGAATCCGACGCGGCCATCCTCCTGAATGGTCTCGGCATTCCCGAAGAATATCATCATAAAAAAATGGCTGAACTGACCGGCAGCGAAAAAGTTAAGGTACTGCTTGCCCAAGCGTTATTCGGCAAGCCCGATGTCCTTCTCTTGGACGAGCCGACGAACCACCTGGATCTGAAAGCGATTCAGTGGCTTGAGGAATTTCTCATTAACTTTGAAAATACCGTGATCGTTGTCAGCCACGACCGGCATTTTCTCAACAATGTCTGCACGCACATTGCTGACCTAGATTACGGTAAAATTGAACTCTACGTCGGCAACTACGATTTCTGGTATGAATCCAGTCAGCTAGCCCAAAAAATGATGCAAGAAGCCAATAAAAAGAAAGAAGAAAAAATCAAAGAGCTTCAAGCATTTATTGCCCGGTTCAGCGCCAACGCGTCGAAGTCGAGACAAGCGACATCGAGGAAAAAATTACTGGAAAAGATCACGCTGGATGACATTAAACCATCTTCACGCCGCTACCCTTACGTTGCCTTTACCCCGGATCGGGAAATCGGAAACGACTGCCTGATGGTTGAGGGACTAACTAAGACGATTGACGGCGTTAAGGTTCTTGACAACGTCAGTTTTTATATGAATAAAACCGATAAAATCGCGCTGGTCGGCTCGAATGAAGTCGCCAACACGACATTGCTGCGCATTCTAATGGGGGAAATCGAACCCGACAGCGGCACCTATCGCTGGGGTGTGACCACTTCGCAAAGTTATTTCCCGAAGGATAACTCCGCATACTTTGATGGCAGTGACGTGGACCTCGTGGAATGGCTCAGGCAATATTCGCCTGTCGACCAGAGCGAAAGTTTCCTCCGCGGTTTTCTCGGCCGCATGCTGTTCTCCGGTGAAGAGGTTAAGAAAAAAGTAAGCGTCCTATCTGGCTGCGCTGCATGCTTTCTAAAATGATGCTGAGCGGTGCAAACGTTTTGTTGCTTGACGAACCGACGAACCACTTGGATTTGGAATCCATTCAAGCCCTAAACAATGGCTTGATCAATTTTAAAGGGGCGATGATCTTTACTTCGCATGATCACCAATTTGTGCAAACCATCGCCAACCGAATCATCGACATTCAACCGGACGGCACCATTATTGATAAACAAACCACCTATGACGAGTATCTCGAAATGAAATATCAAGTAAAATAAGAGGGTTGACTCCTAAGGAACCCGGCCCGTTTGCTTCTTGCGGCGGGTCGGAACTCTAAATAAGAGTCAACCTTTTTTTATTTGCAAATTCAATTAAATGGCCACTTTTAAAGCCAAACGATGCCGATTAGGCCGGCGAAAAAACCGAGCACAGCGACCCCTGCACCCATGAAGGTGAGAACGCGCCAAGGCAATGCGCGCTGCACCATTAATGCAGACGGCAAGCTGATAACCGGAAGCACGATCGCAAGCACCGCAGCGGGACCCGTCCCTAAACCAAATGACATCAGTGTTTGGATAATGGGAATTTCGGCAGCCGTCGGGATCACAAAGAGCGTCCCAACAATCGCAAATAAAAGCATCAAAAGCAAGCTATTGCCCCACTCAACACCGACAGCCGGGAAAAGCCATGCGCGCAATCCCCCAAGGACAAAAACGCTGAGCAAATAGGCGGGGACAGTCACCAAAGCCAGCCAACCAACGCTTTTAAACCAGCGGGTAAAAAAGTTGCCATTTGGCACGGAGGATTGTTTGTTTTTTTCCATCAATTGATGGACGTCCGCTTCCCCTCCGAAAAGGCGGCCGGCAACATAACTTAGTCCAAAAACAATCAGGATGCCGAAGATCAGGCGAAGCAGCGTAAATTTCCAACCGAGTACAAAAAACATAAAGACGAGAACAGCCGGATTCAAGGCCGGGTTGCCGAGCCAAAACGCTAGAGCTGCACTCACCGAACTTTGCCGTTTCCTAAGCCCGACGACAAGAGGTGCCGAGCAACATGTACACATCATGCCCGGCAGTGCCGAAAGTCCAGCAATCACGGTTGACCCAAAGGATGTTTTCCCGAGCACGCGGGCCAACCAATTCGCTGGCAGCGCCACTTGTACAAGAGAAGCGAGCACAATGCCAACGATAAAGGCTTTCCATATCGATTGAAAATAGGTGATGGCATAATCCCAGGCGCTGGCAAGCGATGGTGCCGGTGCCTCTGCCTGATCACCGGAGATAATGGAGCTACCGATAGAGTGCTCAGAGGCGGCCACAAAGATTTTATGAAAATATGGATTCCATTTTGCCCAGAAGAGTCCAATGATGGCAACGATGATAAAAAGACCTGTGCCCCAAACCCAACTTTTATGATGATTCGTCGAATGGGTTTGGATGGCTTGATTTTCCATATCCATCTTCCTCCTGTCCTTATCGTTTTACTTCAAACGTATTTTTGGTCCTCCATTTTAGACCAATAGACGCGATTCAGTACAGCTAAAGACCGTAGACAGCGGGAGATTTTGGTTCAGGCTAATTGGAGCGTTTTCACCGCATACAGAATCCCGTCATGGTCAACAGGTTTGGAGACAAAATCAGCCATCTCCTTGAGTATTGGGACGGCATTTCCCATGGCCACACCGGTTCCGGCAAAACGGATCATTTCCAAATCGTTGAGACCATCTCCGAATGCCACGACATCTTTTTGTTCATAACCAAGATGCGATAAAAGTTTTTTTATCCCTTCCGCCTTGGACCCATTGGCTGGAAGAATATCCATGCTCAAATCATGCCAACGGACAAACCTTACTTCTTTGAAGCGTTGGTAGGGCTTTTCCTCTCCATCTTTACAAAAAATAAGGGTTTGATAAATCGGGGTTTCATCATAATACGTACGGTTAAAATCCGGATGACTAATACGGAGTGACCCCATGGCCTCTTCAATATAAGGATGGAAAGGGGCGTTTGCCTTCATGTTTTCAGCACCCATAAAAATGAGCGGGTGACCATTTTTGTCGGCGAAATCTTGAAGTTCTTTTAACGTCGCTACGGAGATCGGGTTTTCATAGATAACCTGGCCCTCATATACCACATATTGTCCGTTAAAAGAAACATAGGAGTGAATGTCAAGGGCCTGACAGACTTCCTGAATTAAAAAAGGCGCACGTCCTGTTGCAATGGCAACGTCGTGGCCGTTATCTTTTAATTGCTGTACGGCGTTTCGCGTGGATTCTGGGATTTTCTTATCAAAATCGAGCAACGTTCCATCTATATCAAAAAATATCAGTTTCTTCGTCATGTTTACGCCTCAACTCCCCACCCGTTGATGTTTATGGCACTCAATGATTATACCACAAAAAAATTCCTCTGTTCAGGTTTTGAACCCTTTCCCACATACACCATGCCTAGGTGGGATCTTTCGTATACCCTCAAGGCAAGCTGCACCAAGCTATTCCCGCGTCACCACGACCCGAGTTCGCGAGGAAGGGAGGCCCGGTCGGTAAAAATCAAGAGTACTGTGAACAGAAGATTAGATAAGAGATTCGTTTTCACATCCCATCTCCAAATGTCCTGCCGCTCTTGCGACTTCTGAAGCGAGTGCTTGAACGAACGAATATCAGCGATCGAAGGCATGGGCGTGATTCTCCATGAACATCCAAAACTTTTATTGGCAGCTTTCCCGAGTCAACCACCCCTCATAATCGGCGCAAACATAAATGGCTTTTGTCCGAGAGATTGGCATCAAAAGCCACAATGCGATCAAAAATGAACCACGTAACGAAAACGGCAGCTGAAAAAAGCTGCCGCTAATGTTTATCCTGGTTGTTTATAAAAACGCTGATCATCATTTTTATTACAAAAGCACTTCTTTTATTAGTATTAGCAGAAACGGTCATCAGGTTTTGGCACTTTCATTCCGAACAACGGACGGATGTAAAGCGCAACATAAGAACCTAGGACAGCAAAAATCAGCCATACCCAGCCGTGCAGACTGAAGGAGGCGACACCACTGAAGTAAGCGCCGATGTTACAGCCAAAGGCAATCCGTGCACCGTAACCCATCAGCACACCACCGATTAAGGCACTTAAAATGATTCTAAACGGCAGTTTGCTCAAGAAGAATAAGCCGCCGGCTGTCGCTGCCAAAAACGCACCGAGTATCACTCCAAAGTCCATGATGGTTGTGGAATCGGCAAAAATGGATTGATGGAGTGCTGCGGCATTTGGACCTGACCAATATGACCAGTGTTCGACATCTATACCGATGGCTTTGGCGATTTTGGAACCCCAAAGCGCAAACGCCGATGTCACGCCCCAAGGCTGATTGCGGACGGCTAGCGTCAGCGCATTGAGAACAGCAAGTACGATGCCGCCAACCCACATTGGCCAAGAACCACGTAGAATGCGCGCCCAACCGCTTGTCGTTGGCAGTGGCGCCATTTTCGGTGCCCGGCGTTTTTTCTCAACGACCAGCGTGAATACAAAAATAGCCGCAAAGATCACCATTTGGATGAGCCAACCGCCGAAATATCCAAGTCCAGTAGAAGTGGCTAGAGAAAATGGTTTGAAGGCGGGCAACTCATTGACCCAAAAATGATAGTGAAGCGCACCGAAAACAGAACCAATGATAAAGCCAATAATCGTGAAATAATTTTCACTTTTTCCACCGCCGATATGATAAAGCGTTCCGCTCGCACAACCTTCACCCATTTGCATGCCAATGCCGAACAAAAATGAACCGACGACGACACTGACGCCTACTGGTGAAACATATCCCGCGGGCGTTCCGCCGAAAATGCTAAATCCTGTTCCAAGGATGATGGCAAATAACGTACTAGCAACTGCGAGCATAATCATTTGCGCGCGAATGCCTTCCCCATTTCCAACGGCTAAAAAGCGGCGAAATGCCGATGTAAACCCGAAGCGGGCATGGAATAAAGCGAAGCCAAGAGCAAGACCAAGCCAAAGTTGGACGCCGAGACTCGTGCCGCCATAATGAATGGCAAAAAAATCAATAATAATGGCCAGTATTAAACCAAAGACAATTAAAACCCCTTGCGGCTTGCCGAGCCCAAAGCTTTTCTTTTCACCCTTGGTCACTGCACCCTTTAGGCGATTGGCCGTGATTGTCGTCATGTTCATTCACCTCAATTTCCTATAAGTTTACTAGGATTTATATCCATATTGCTTATAAGTTATCACCATTCGTTGAAAAGATCAAGGAAAGAACCATGTGTCTTTCGCAAGTCACTTCAAAACATTCCTTTTCCCGTAACAATCCTGTGCCCTGCGAAGGTTTAAAAAGGATTATAATAAAAGCAAAAGAAGGTTTATGAACAAGAAGGGGTGCATTCACATGGAACTGGAAACCCTATCAAAGGTCGTTGAAATGGCAAGCCGCGTTGCGGAAAATGATGCAGCCATCTCCATTTCCGATCGGCGTCAATTTATATACTATCAACCCGGAAAAGCGATTAATCTACCCATTCGTCCCGGTGAACCTTTACGTGAAGGCACCGCTTCACTACAAACCGTTCTTTCGAAAGCGCACGTAACAAAAGTTGTTGATCCTCAGGTTTTTGGGATCCCTTATTATGCTATCGGGTATCCCATTATTGAAAACGATAAAATTGAAGGAAGCATTACAGCTATTTTTCCGTTACAAAAAGCTCGACCTAATGAAACGGCGAAGCCCGCGATCAATTTGTTAATGGGCCGAACAGAAGACCGTTTTTTACCGATAAAATTTCATGACATTCATTGGATATCATCTAAGCAGAAAAAAACGTTAATTCATACTAACCACGGAACCTATCAAAATAAATATACTTTGCAACATCTTGAGGAAATCTTGCCCAAAAATCGATTCATCCGCTGCCACCGTTCATATATCGTCAATATCGAGTCAATAAAAGAAATCCATCCGCATTTTCATTCCACCTTTCAGCTTGTCATGAATGATCAACAGGGGCACCATATCCCTGTCAGTCAAAGTTATGCCAGCCAATTTAGAGACATTCTTGGTTTTTAGGAGTTCCCTCGTCTGGGTTAACTCCTTTTTCTATTTGTAATCATTCATCTCGTTATTTTCTATTTTGTTCCTGGTTTTTCTGGTTCGTCCGTTTTTTAATGATTGTATCCGCTTACTTCACTAATATTAAGACATAAATCATCGTCAAGGAGGTTTTTCAGATGCTGGAAGACCGCATTCGTTGCAAAGCATTGAGAAATAAAGTCGTGAACGCCGATGAAGCAGCTTCATGGATACAGGACGGAATGGTCATTGGTTTGAGCGGATTTACGCGAGCAGGTGAAGCCAAAGCCGTGCCGCTTGCTCTTGTCGATGCTGTAAAAAAAGGACAAAGACAATTAAAAATAGATGTTTATACCGGCGCATCCTTAGGCAATCACATTGATGGACTGCTTGCCGAAACCGGCATCATCCGTAAACGGCTGCCTTTCCAGGCGGATCCGGACATGCGCAAAGCCATTAACACAGGCAATATGGCTTTTGTTGATGTGCATTTGTCAAAGGTATCCGAAATGCTACGAAACGGTGCCCTTCCGCCCATCGATTACGCGATTGTGGAAGCGATTGCTATTAAGGAAGACGGAAGCCTTATTCCAACGACTTCAGTGGGTAACAATCATTTATTTGTCAAATACGCCAAAAACGTCATCGTAGAAATCAACACCAAACAGCCTCTTGCTTTAGAGGGCATGCATGATATGTATGACCCCGGTGAACAAGGCGAGCGACAAGCGATCCCGTTAACCCATGTTTATGATCGCATTGGCACTCATGCAATCCCGTGTGATCCCGAAAAAATTAAAGGCATCGTTTTCAGCGAATATGAGGACTCCCCTTCAACAATCGCTCAAGCGGATGCGGAAACAGAGCAAATGGCTCAATATCTCATCCAATTTTTACGGGAAGAAGTTCATGCCGGGCGGATGCCCAAGAACCTATTGCCGCTTCAAGCTGGAATCGGTTCCGTTGCCAATGCTGTCCTTCACGGTTTTATCGATTCAGAATTCTGTGATTTAGAAGTTTATTCCGAAGTCCTTCAAGATGCTGTTTTTGATTTGTTTGATGCGGGAAAATTACGGTTTGCTTCGGGATGTTCGATCACGTTGTCCCCCGATTGCATGAGGCGGGTTTATGACAATCTCGATAAATATAAAGATAAAGTCGTCTTACGTCCGCAAGAAATCACCAATCATCCGGAAATCATTCGCCGCCTCGGCGTGATCGCCATTAATTCGATCCTTGAAGGCGATATCTACGGAAATTTGAATTCCACCCATGTCATGGGCACCCACATGATGAACGGCACAGGCGGATCCGGCGACTTTGCCCGAAACGCTCGGCTATCCATTTTCGCAACAAAATCGTCGGCCAAAGGCGGCAATATTTCTTGCATTGTCCCGTTTGTCACGCATGTTGATCACAATGAGCACGATGTGGACATCATCGTTACCGAACAAGGCATTGCCGATTTGCGCGGCCTGGCTCCCAGAGAACGAGCCAAGCGGATCATCGAGCGTTGTGCCCACCCAGCCTATCGTCCGGAACTGCGTGAATACTTTGAAGAAGCCTTGAAATACGGCGGGCAAACCCCCCATGTATTAGAAAAAGCATTTTTCATGCATACACGGTACCAAAAAGAGGGGACGATGCTTGCGAAAAAGCCTGTCTTCAACATCATCTAAAGAAAAAAAGCGAGGTGCCGTCGATCGCATTGACGGCAGCCCGCTTTTTCCTATTATTTCAATACGCCTTTTTCTTGATAGTATTTCTTTGCCCCTGGATGGAGCGGCAAACCGGCCAAGTTGCTTGCGGCTTGCTCCAGTTTAGCCCCTTTGGCCGCTGTAATCGAATTCCCTATTTCCTCAATATTTTCCCAGAGTGATTTCGTTAAATCGTAGACTTCGTCATCCGGAAGTTGTTTTGGTACAATAAGGAGATTAATTTGTGAAATCGTTGTGACATCTTGATTCTGCCCATCATAGGTGCCCGCCGGGATCACATATTTTTTATACAACGGATTCTTTTCCAATTTTTTGATGTGTTCCTCATCAATGCCCACTAATTGGCCATCAGCAGACGACAATATTTCAACAACAGCCGATGTTGGTACACCTGCCATTTAAAATAATAACCGGAATGACGAGATGACCACCTTGCTTGAGAACATCTTTAATTTTAGGGATCTCTTCCTTCGGTAAACCTTTTTAAATATTGTCCGTGATTTCTTCTGCATAGACGGAGGCCACCCGTTTAAAATCCACGATCCCTGTTACCGGAACATATATACCGGAAATTCCTTGAACAACCGGCTCAATTTCATGCATTTCGTCGGGGTCGACCATACGAATTTTTAAACCGTTGGTAAGCCCCCTTTGATAAAGGTTCTCAAGCCAAGGTAATTCTTTTTCATCAACGGCCACGATCAGTTTTCCGCATTGTTCATAAGGAATATCCTTCTCCTTACAAAAAGCGATCAGCCTTTCGCTGCCAATTCTTGCGAAGCGGGCTTTAAAACTTCCCGGTGTATGGGACTTTTTAACTACATCTAATACGCCTTAACCATACCACCATCGACAACAAAAGTCTGTCCGGTCACATATGTATTGGCGCAAGAACCGAGGAAGACGGCCACGCGGGCAAATTCCGCCGGCTCACCGTAGCGCCCGAGTGGAATGGATTGTTCCATCCTCATCCGGACTTCCTCCGGACTAATGTTTAACTTGCGGGCTCTCCCTTCGTCGAGTTGAGCGACGCGCTCCGTTGCAATACGGCCAGGGCCAAGGGTGTTAATGAGGATATTGTCTTTACCTAATTCTTGTGAAAGGCTTTTGGCTAGGCCTACAATGCCAGCTCTTAAGGTATTCGATAAAATGAGGTCATCCAAGGTTTGTTTCACAGCCGACGAGGCAAAATTAACGATCCGGCCAAATTGCTGTTTGCGCATAAATGGCAGCACTTCGCGAATGGTGCGGATAAAGCTGAGCAAATTGAGCTCGAATGCCACATACCAATCCTGATCGGAAAATTGATCAAAACGCCCAGCAGGTGGACCGCCGGTATTGTTAATGAGCACATCCACCGTTCCGTGAAGGTCGATCGTTTGTTGGACAAGTTTTTTAATATCCTCGGCTTTGGTCATATCGCAGACGACCGCCTGAACATTTGAGTTGTTTGTTTTTGAAATGATGTCAGCTTTTGCTTTTTCAAGTTCAGAAGCATGACGGCTTGAGATGATCACCTTCGCTCCTTCGGCAGCAAATTCTAGTGCCGTCGCCTTGCCTAAACCTTTACTCGCCGCCGTCACAATCACCGTTTTATCTTTTAAACCTAAATCCATACTTTCTCCGCCTTTCTAAAGGAATATAATAAAAGCTTTAAGGTAATCGATCCCTTTTTTTAAGATCCGTGACCCGATTGATTAAAGGTTCAAACCCATCAATGACACACGCCACCGTATCCCCATCCTGAATGACGCACGCACCGGGTGTCCCCGTGGAAATGATATCCCCGGGTAAAAGGGTCATGACTTTGGAATGAAAAGAAACCAAGTGCCAAGGAGAAAACATCATATTGGCTACCGTATTTTTCCGATGCACCTTCCCATTGATCACTGTTGCAACGGTCAGCTCACTGAGGTTGTCTATTTCATCGGGCGTCACAAGCTCAGGCCCGAAGCTGAAAAATGTATCAAAGCTTTTGGCGCGGGTCAAATAGCGCGGATTTTTCTCGAGGATGTCTTCAGCCGTCATGTCCAATATGGTTGTAAAACCAGCAATCACTGATGGGGCTTCCGATTCGGAGACATCCTTGCATTTTTGGCCGATGATGATGCCAAGTTCAGCTTCAGCCGTGGTCCGATGGGATTGTTTTGGGATAAAAATGCGGTCGTTTGGCCCAATAATCGTCGTATCGGGTTTCATAAAACTTGCCGGTTCTGTATTGGGAGCGACTTCTTTGAGATCTGCGGCATGCTCCGCATAATTTAAACCGATTCCCCAGATTTTTCGCGGATGACGATATAGTGGTCCATAGTTGATTTTGTCTTTTGGAATGATGCCTCCCTTTTGCTCCAAAGTCTCAATACCGCCAATAACGTTAAGCCAAGCTCTGATCTCCTCCAATTTTTGGTTAATGATTAACTCAAATAAATCGACCGGCCAGTTTTTGTTAAAGGTTTTGTTCACGGTTTTAATCGGCAAAAAACCGTTGCCCAATGAAAGAGCGGCTTCTGCTCGGCCATCAATGAAAATGCTGCATAGTCTCATTGTTCCGCCTCCGAATGGCAAAATAAATAAATCTCGTATATTTTAAATTTTCAATCACATTTTAAAAATAGAAAATTTCGAGTGTCAAGAAAAAAAGGTCGACACACTAGCGATATCCTTTACGCGATGAAGGATTTCTGTTTAGTGTGTCAACCTTCTCAATAGAAAAATGGTTTACTTATTATATCCGTTCGGATTTTGCGATTGCCAGCGCCAAGCATCCCGGCACATGTCTTCCAGCGTTTTTTCTGCTTTCCAGTTGAGTTCTTTTTCGGCTCTTGACGGGTCAGCAAAACTTGCCGCGATATCGCCGGGGCGCCGGTCGACAATTTTATAGGGAACAGCTTGTCCTGTCGCTTTTTCAAAGGCGTTGACCATGTCTAAAACGCTGTAGCCGGTCCCTGTGCCAAGGTTATAAGCCGACACGCCTTGGCCTTTGAGGATTTTTTCCAATGCCTTAATGTGTCCTTTGGCTAAGTCCACTACATGAATGTAATCCCGGACACCTGTGCCGTCTTTTGTGGGATAATCGTTACCGAACACGCGCAGTTCTTTGAGTTTTCCTACTGCCACCTGTGTGATAAATGGCATTAAATTATTAGGGATGCCGTTTGGATCTTCCCCAATTTTCCCACTGGGGTGTGCGCCAACAGGATTAAAATAGCGCAACATGCTGATCGCCCACTCATTGTCTGCGGCATAGACATCACGTAAGATTTGTTCAATCATGACCTTTGTCCAGCCATATGGGTTCGTCGCCGAAAGCGGCATGTCCTCCGTAAACGGCACTTGGTTGGACATTCCGTAAACCGTTGCGGAAGAACTAAAAACCATTTTCTTGACCCCAAACTTTTGCATTACCTCGCAAAGTATAAGGGTACCTGTAATATTGTTATGATAATACCGAAGCGGTTGGCTGACCGACTCACCGACCGCTTTTAGACCGGCAAAATGTATCACCGCGTCGATGGTGTTTTCAGTAAAAACGGCCTCGACCGCTTCCCGATTCAGCATATCTACTGGGTAAAACGCGAAATCTTTACCGGTAATTTCTTTAATACGGTTGATTGCCGTTTCGTGACTGTTTTTTAGGTTGTCTAAGACCACGATCTCATAACCCGCATCCAGCAATTCGACACATGTATGGCTGCCGATAAAACCGGCACCACCTGTAACTAAAATGGCCAATCGAATCTCCCCTTCCAAAATCCATTATTTATCGTATCTTATTTTCCATCAGCCGTCCATCTCCAAGCGGAACGATCATTTTGTGTTCAGCTCTTAACATGCGATCGGCCATTCCCTAATTAACGAAAATGACCTCCTCTTTCACTCCGCTCCCATTGCCCTCGATTTTTAGGAACATAAAAGTTCCTGTTTTGCGTCTTATTCTTACACCACGTTCTACAAAATTAATCCACATTTTGGAATGCAGAAGCTCGAAAAAACTTTGCATAGGTCATCAAAAATCGGGCAATATAACTTTCGAAGGGATACAAAAGATTTTTGGACAATCGGTTTAAGGAGATGGTTCCGTTGGGCTTAATTAGCTTCGACCTAGAACAAATACCTTCAAAAGAGGGTGTCTCCGGCAGATACTAACCGAAACGTTCCAAAAGCTTGACTCCCTTCACCTTTAAAAAGGGTTCTATCGTCTGCGATAGAACCCTTTGTTTTTTGATGTTTTTTCTGATTTTCGCACCATTTTACAGGGTCATTTGTGGAGCTTTACTTTGGAATTCAAATGAAAGTGTAGCAAATATAAAGAAAATTTTGCTAACAACAATTAAATTGGTATAATATTGTTGTACTAGAATATTTTTTAAAACTCGGACAAAGCTCTATTTCTATTCCCCAATTAACATTGAATGGAGTGATTTCTTTTGGACAGCTATCAAAAAGATCATTCAGCAAAGCATTACAATGAAAAGATTCGCACTCTTGATAAACAGCTTTGCGAACTGATAGCTAAGAGAAAATCAATTTCAAATTACAACCAAAGTTTTCCACCAAATCAACAAATCAAAGAATGGGCCGAAGCGTTTGGCTTCTACGAAGACCACTTACGTTACATCTTTCGAGCCTTGGGCATGGAAAAAGTGTTCCAACCAAAAGTTGAGCCTACCGGATTTCGCAATACAAAGCCTGTCATGAAATTTTATAATGAAGGAACAAGGTTTTATTATATAACACATATACAACAATATGATAATGCGAGTGTTCTAAACCTTCATATTGACGCCAGTGTGGAGTACAGGGAACAACATCATCAAACACCAACTGAATGGGACTTATATATAGGTCCGGATTATGATTGCTATTTTTTAGGCGGGTCGGGTAGAGATCAACATGCTGACCTACAATTTGTCATTAGCCCCCGATTACCTGATGACATCAAAGATATAACTTTTAAGTTCATTTGGCGATACAGACAATTTGATAAACAAGATATGGAAGGAGAAATCATTATAAAGTGAACATTAAAACAGTGTTTTAAATAGGAGAATAGTCCAATGAGATCAAAGTTTAAAATATACAAAGACCTTTTTACGAATAAGCCTTAATGATGTTATGGTCGGGTCAAACAACCTAACTATCCACCAGACTTCTTCATTTAAGGTTCTGTTGATGTTTAATGTTTATTTTTCAATAAAATGTTAGGGAACCACCTTTTGGTTCCCCAATTCTCAATATCTGTTAGATATTCAATAAAGATGTTTATTTTATATGTGCATACTCATTGTAATCGTTCTATTTTTGAATCCTAATTTTTCGTACAGTTTAATTGCTTGATTTCCTGCATATACTCTTAAGCGGACCTCTGAACATCCATCTTGTTTAAGATGTTCGATACCAGTTTCCATCAATTGTTTTGCAATTCCATTTCCCCTAAATTCCTCTAACACAAACAATTCATAAATAAATCCATATATCTTTTCAGTAAATTGGTCTTTCCTTGTTCCTATAAGAATCCAACCCATTAGATTATCGCCCTCAGTAGCTATCAAATAATAGCTTCCTTTCTGCATTAATGGTTCAATAAGTTGTTTGACTTTTTCATCAGACAGTTTTGCTTCGCCTAATGTACCTTCGAATAATGCTTGTGGTGAGAGTGATAAAACCTTTTTATATTCCGATTCGTTTGGTTTTCTAATTTCCATAAATTGAGTTTCTCCTATCATCCTGCATACAGCACGATCATGCTTGGTTAGCCTATTCAATAATGCCGCGAATCGCTGCATGAAGATCGCCCTTTACAAGCCCGCCGTGATAACAAATCGCTTGGGCGATATCATAATCAAGAAGTTTTTCCAGCGAGCGGATGGCTTCCTTCATATCAGACGTGTTGCGTGGAACAGGCCCCTGAAGGATTCCGTTACTCGCAGTTAAGGCATCCGCCGTGATCAGCGTTTTGCTCTGTTCCAAATAAAGGCTGAGATGCCCAGGTGTATGTCCGGGTGTATGGATGACCGTGATGCCGCCTCCGTATTCAAGTTTTTCGCCGCCGATTAAAGGCTCCGTTACAGTCGCTTTCGGAGGATTTTCATAAATGGCGCGCATCTCTTCTGGAAGAGTCTCCCATCGCTCTTTACTCATTTTATTGGGATCGGCTTTGATAAGATGTTGTTGGCCTTCGATGTAAGGTTGGTCGGCTTCATGAGCAAACACCTTAATATCCGGGAATTCACGAATGATTTCTGGTATGCTACCGATATGGTCAATATCCTGATGGGTTAAAATGACGGCTTGTAATTTCGAAAGCGCAACACCCGCTTCTTCAATGAGGCGACGTATGATCGGCCATTGTCCTGGCATGCCGGTATCGACCAGAACAGCCTGATTCTCATCCCATATAAGCGTCGGGTTAATGGTCATCTCGCCGAACGGCGTTTCCATTTTCAATTCTATGCATTCCACACCGTTTGCCACTTTCATCCAATACACACTCCCTTTTCAATCTAGCAGTTTAGTAAATATTAATTACCACAAAACAAATTTTATTGTCAAATATAAAAAATATATGTTATCATATTTTAATATTTTTGTCAATACATATATTGACTCGAGCTTTTTGCGATGTAGCGATTTTGGGGTCTACGTCGCCAAATTTTTTTGCTTGATATACGGATTTTCCGCAAAGAGTCCCTTTTGATCGGATCCTAAATCCAACATGTTTCTCCAGCTTCCCAAAAAAGGGCATACGCCACCCGTTATCCACAATTCGCATTTGTGGATTTTTTCTCCTTCCCGACTTATCCACTTGTGGATATTGGTTTACGCCGCCTTTACGAGGCTTCGGAGGTGATCTCCCTGCTTTTCTTTGACCCGGCCGATCGCCATCGCCAGCATGACGCAAAGAGCCAGCCCGCAGCGCACCTTCATTTTTTTCATGCCCCGGATCGTATG
>NZ_AUMM01000046.1 GCF_000430685.1 Tuberibacillus calidus DSM 17572
TTTGATGACAACCCTTCAAATGGTTTATCCATTGTGTCAGGGTTTGAAAGCCTTTGAGATCGTTCGTAAACACTAAGCGATTAGCTAGGTCAATGCCTCTAAAATCTTGCGCACGAGCGACATGTTTGTGTTTAGCGATATCAACACCGACGATCAATGTGTTCTCTGTGATTTGAGAGATTTTGCGATTTTGGTTATAATTCATGTATGAGTCCTCCTTGGTTCCTAAATTAGAGGTCAACATCCGTTGACACTCCGTACTATACCAAGAGGGCTCTATTTTTGTACAACCCGAAAAACCGCTATTTTGCCTCATTTTTCTTCAATACAGGAATGCTCCTCTAGCCTCCGTTTAATCCTGCGGGATCGATAAAACGATTTTCCCGAAGTTTTCCCCGCGTTCCATCCGTCTTTGCGCATCGATGACTTGTTCCAGTGGATAAGTCGCATCAATGACCGGGTGGATGTGATGTTTTTCAACAAAATGGACCATTTCCGCAAATTCTTGAGGACTGCCCATGGTCGTTCCGTAAATGGTCATTTCCTTTAAAAAGACTTTCGGCATGACGAGTTCTTGGACAACACCTTTTGTTGCACCGAAGCTGACAATACGGCTATTCGTTTTCCCCAAGGAAACAAGGGCATTAAACACTTCGCCACCGATGCTGTCTATGGATAAATCTATGCCCCCGGTCATCTTTTTCAATGCCTTAGACCAGTCGGAAGAAGTATAGTTCACGCCGCCTGCAGCGCCGAGTGCTTTCGCTTTTTCTATTTTTTCTTCTTTGCTTGACGTCACAAACACTTTGGCACCGACTGCCACTGCAAACTGAACGAGAAACGTGGCAACCCCGCCCCCGACGCCGGGAATCAGCACATTTTCCCCCTCTTTGACTTGCCCTTTCGTAAATAAGGCGCGATAAGCGGTAACACCTCCCAGCGGCAGGGCAGCTGCTTCTTCCCAAGATAAATGGGATGGCTTTCGAAAAACATTTTCAGCGGGAATTTTGACATATTGGGCATAAGTCCCGTCTGTTGGCACACCTAAGATATGAAAAGCGTCACCCTTTTTATGTACGGCCGGTCCCCAATTTAAACCTGGATTGATGATCACTTCGCTGCCAACAGAAACCTGTTTGACTTCGGCCCCCACTTCAGCGACGACGCCTGCCCCGTCAGAGCCTGGAATAGCGGGAAGCTTGATTCCCGGGTATTGTCCGTAAGTGATAAAAACATCGCGGCGATTAAGAGCCGCCGCTTTTAACTGGACAACGACTTCATGAGGTCCGGGAGTTGGACGAGTGACTTCCTCGAGCTTGAGTTGATGTGGACCGCCGAGTTCTCTTAAAACGACTGCTTTCATAGCCATTCCTCCTCTTTAAATCTCTTTTACATAAGAATTAATGATGAATCAAAGGGGCATTTACCGCCTCTTGCATCATCTATAGTTAAAGCGTGAGGTGATGCCATTCTTTTAATCGATGTTCATTTCACAATCCATTAAAATGCCTTCCCGCACATATTTAACGAGGGATGTGGCTTCTTTCAAGACGCGTTGTCGCTCCTTTTCCGCTTTCCACCAATTATAGCTTTGGCCGTATGGACGGTTGTCGGGACAGAGCGAATACTGGATCCAGTCTGGCATGTACGTGCGACATGTCAATTCACAGCGCCGCATATGGTAAGGCGAACTCACCAACAGTAAACGCTTGATGCGGTGAAGGCTGAATTTTTTTTGCAAAACCATCATCGACCCGATCACGTTTTCTGTCGTATTTGCGGCTTCACATTCCGTTAAGATGCATGCTTCAGGAATATCGAATGCCATGAGATGCTCTTTCATCCATTCCGCCTCGGGCTTTGGGTGGTCCCACCTGCTTGAGCCGCCAGACAATAAGATATATGGTGCCCGCTTATTTTTAAATAATTGAGCCGCCTTTAACACCCTGTGACTCGTTTTACCCCCAAACACAAAGATGCAATCCCCATTTTTACCATCATCATGAATGCCGCCAAAAATCAATCGGGTTAATTGCTTGCGGCTCAATGATTCAGGATTGATCTCAGATAGACGCACAGGAAAACACCCATTTCGTGATAGATTAGTTGATTTATACAAATATACGGATCAAAGGGACTGGCCGACAATCCACCAAGCGGCCGTCCTCATCATATATGCATTGAAAATCAAATAAACGATCATCACGGAGCATGATGGGAAGAAACCTTTTGACGTGTTCAGCCACACCTTGATTCTCCGAATGTAAGAGCCAATCTAACGGTTTCCAGTCTAGGATGCCTTCATCCGTGGCTTTTGGGGTAACGTATGTAAAGTTTTCTGGCACTTCCGCCAGATAAGCGTACATCCCTCCGTTGTCCTGCTCATCCGCCTGCCAGGTAACCGTCCCTTTTTCTGTTGCATTTTCAAGTTCAATGCCCGTTTCTTCATAAACTTCCCTGAGCACACCTTCTAAAGGGGTCTCACCCGGTTCCAGCTTGCCGCCGACACCATTCCATACTCCCATTTCTGGTGCGGATTTTCGGTTCAACATCAAGATGTCATTGCCGCGTTTGATAAAACAGATCGTATATTTCAGCAATTTACTCTGCCTCTTTCCAATTGGTAAATGTCTGTATCGGACCGTGCCATCTATCATCATCGACGATCGTTTCAAAAAATTGACCCTTTGTATACTGGTTGATGACTTTCCGCCAGAAAGCATGGGCGACCAGATTGTTTTTGATTTGGCCGACTTCCCAAGCACCTCTGTGACGATCAAAGACTTGAGTTGCGGCCCTGTGCCCAACCCCGTTTCTGCGGTATTTCTTCATAACAAAAAATTCAGCGATGAAAAAACAATCCTCATTAAGAACTCCGCGTTTTTTGACCAAAACAAACCCGGCATATTTGCCATCAACTAATATAAAATACGGATATCGCCCGTCTTCCGTCCAATAATGATCCAAGTATTTGTATTCAAATCGTCCGTGTGCGTTGACATCCAAGCCTTCCATCTCGCTGAAATCATACATATAAAATTCCATTAATTGGCGAAGCACAGCTTTGTCTTGATAATCCACTAAAATGACTTCGGTATGAAACATGAAGGCATCTCTCCAAATTTGTATAATTTAATCATAAACGAATATTCTTTTTTTGTGTATCAATATAACTTGATTCTAATAAGCTTTTAGGCGAAGGTAGCACAGAAGTTTCCCATAGTGGACTGCGAAAAGATATATTGATATTTGCCTAAAAATTGTTCGACTTTCTGACCAGTTAAAAAACCGGGCATACACCCGGCCTTAAGCGAGTTGTATTTAGGATGTTTGCGGCATCCATGATTTAAGGTCGTTGATTTCATGAATGTGTGAGTACGAATCTGAGGATGGTGTCTCCAATATCAGTGGCAACTCTCTGATGACTTCGGAAGCGCAAAATTCAAGAAGATGTTCGAGCTTAATCTGACCCGATTTCAGATTGGCATGGCGGTCGCGCCTTGAACCGGCAGGATATACGGAGTTGTTTAGGTGGACCACTTTTAAATGTTGAAAATAGCCGATTTCCTTTCCCTTATCCATGACCTCCGTCCAATTGGTCCCCGTCCATAAACCAGCCGCAAACGCATGGCAAGTATCAAAGCAAAAGCCAATTTTCTCCGGACGTTCTGTAAGTTCTCTGATTTTTACGAGTTCCTCTAATGTGAGGCCCATCTGATCGCCTTTCCCCGCATTATTTTCGATTAAAATGAAGCTATCGCCGTCCCATTTGAATAAGATTTCATTAAGCGTATCAATCATTCTCTTATAGCCTTCAAGCGGATCATCACCGTGATAGGCGCCAAAATGGACGACCGTGCCGATAGACCCGCAGGCATTTGTAATGTCCAAATCATTTAAAAGGCAATCAATCACCGCTTGCCTTTGATGTTGATCCGTCGAAAGATTACAACCATATGCGGAGTGGCCGATGGAAGCGATATGGTGTTCGGCGCAAAAAGCTGCGCAACGCTCGGCATCGCGATGATCGAATTTTTTTATCCGCAAACTGCGAGGATTCTTAGGAAAGTATTGAAAGGCCGCTGCTCCGATCGCTTTTGCCGTTCGCGCGGCACCAAGGTAACCATTTTTTGTACTGATGTGACAGCCGAACCGCATGTGGGAACCTCCATTAACTCCTGTATTCCTCCCCTATCCTCTGCACTTTGGAACCCATTTATGAAAAAATGGCCAATTGTACCCGAGACAGCCATCCATCCTCTAACAGTGCAGTTGAACTTCAAACCATATTATTGTACTTGATTAGTCCTATATTTATACTCTCTTTCCAAAATAAAAACCTCCCCAAATCAGGAGAGGTTAATCAACGACCGGCCCTTTGTAAGTCCAAAAGGTTTCCTTGCCGACCCATTGCAGAAATTCTTCGTCTTTGTTTCCGAGACTGTCTTGCCACTGTGCAACCGATGCTTCCGTTTGTGAGCGGTGGGCTTTAATAGCTTCGAGTTTTCTATCAAGAACATCCATGACATCATGCACGATATCGGGTTTCCCCAATATATCTACGCAGCCTTCGGAAAACGCCTTACAGTAAATCTTCGGACGCTCTTCCGCTGGGAGCCGCATGGCAGCGCGAATCACGGCCGCACCATAGGCGTCGTGATCTGGGTGCACAGCGAAGCCGGGATAAAAAGTGATGATCAGCGAAGGGTTCACCTCTTGGATCACGGCAAAAATTTTATCCGCAACTTCCTCTTCGTCTTCAAATTCGATCGTTTTATCACGTAAACCGAGCATGCGCAAGTCTTGTATACCCATGACTTGACAAGCCTTTTTCAATTCTTCCCTGCGAATATCCGGCAAAGTTTCACGGTTTGCAAAAAAAGGTTTTCCCATATTCCGACCCATTTCACCGAGCGTCCCACAGGCATAGGTCACCGGAACACCGGCATCGGTAAATTTGATGATCGTCCCGGCAACGCCAAATGCTTCATCATCTGGGTGTGGGAAAGCAATCAAGACATGTCTTTCTTTTTCCATTGTGTTTCCCCCTAGGGATCTTAATTAAAAGGTGTTCTACTTAATTCAAAGGCACAAGCCAGTTTTCCCTCAGCATTATGGCCAGCCAAAAGCAGCCGGCCTTCTCCGTCCACTTCCCAATCCGTTAAACCTTCCGCGTAGACCCAGCCTAAATCCATTTTCAAGCCGACGCGGTATGGCCCTGCACCGGTAATTTTTCCTGTGGTAAAGCGGATTTTACCATTTCGAATATAACAGCCGACGGTTAATTGGCTTTTATCGCGATAAGCGGTATAAACACCGCTTGTCGTCTCAAGGTGTAAATAAACTTCTTCTCCGCGAAAGGATTCCAACGCTTTTTGGATGTCCGCTAGATTCTCCTTATTGATCGCTTGCATATGACTCCCACTCTCTTTTCATCTATTAAAACCACTTAGTTCGCAACCCTTTGCCCCTCTAATTGATCAACGAGATAGCTTAACATGCCTTCTGCTGTCAAATCGGTTTCGCCGCCGCCTTGTGCGCGTTCAGGTTTACCGCCACCCCGTCCATTGATGAGGCTTAACCCACTTTCGATGAGTTTCACCATGTCCCCTTCAACATCTTTCGTCCGGCTAGCAATCATGTGCAGGCGCGTACCTTCTTTGGTCGTAAACAGAACCACGGTCTGTTCAGCTTGTTCCAAAATAAAGCGGGATAATTTTTGGCATTCGGTGATTTCCCTATGAACAAAAGCTTTGGCGACAAGGCGAAAACCATCCATGGCACGCGCTTTTTGATAAAGTTCAGCGGCTTCATGTTTTAAAAGTTCCTCTTCGGCTTCACCCAAAGCTTTCTCCAATTCATGTTGTTTTTCCAAAAGGCGATCGATGGCATCCTTCAAGGTCGCATCTTGACTGCTTAATTGACGGTTCAGAGTCTGAAGAACCTTTTGTTTTTCTGCAAAGGCCTTGACGGCGCGAAAGCCGCATAAGAAGTGGATCCTGATTCCCTTTTGGTTCTTTTCCCAACCAATAACTTGTATTGGGCCAACTTCTCCTGTCATATGCGGGTGTGTTCCCCCGCAGGCATTGTAATCATAACCCTCGATAATGACCAATCGGATATTTTCTTTCACCTTTGGCGGCTTGCGAAGGGGGTATTGCGAAAGATCCTTTTCATCAACCCAAATGGTTTTAATCGGTTTATTTTGAAAAACGATCGTATTGGCTAGGTGTACAGCTTCTTGGATTTGTTCTTCCGTGATCGTTTGAGTCGCTAAATCAATGGTCGCCTCTTCTTTTCCAAGGTGGAAGGATACCGTTTGGAAACCGAAGCGCTCAGCAAATGCCGCCGATAGAATATGCTGACCGGTATGTTGTTGCATATGATCAAAACGCCGCTCCCAATCGACTTCACCTTTAACCTTAACAGCGTCGATCGGCTGTTCCAAAATATGAATGATGGCTTGATCGCGGGTTTCGACATCGACGACCTTTACGCCGTTTAACGTGCCAATGTCATGCGGCTGGCCTCCGCCTGTCGGATAAAAAGCGGTTTGGTCTAAAACGACAAATGGATGACCGGCCTCATCCACCCCTTTTTCAATCACTTCCGCTTCAAACGTGGTTATGTATGGATTTTCGTAAAACAGCTTCTTTGTCATTTCTCAATCCCCGTCCTAAATTGCGTATTCTTTTGTTTTTACATTCATTATACCATCTTTATTTTTTCATAAAAAAACGGAATGCTTAAGGGCTCCCTGAACCGTCATTCTATGTTATACTAATGCTCAGTTTTAGTTAATAGGCATACAGAAAATGTGTGTCATCATGGTTGACACATTGCGGGGGAACGGTATGATCGAAACAAACACGCGTCGCGAAAAAACGGTTTTACTGATCAAATTGTTCATTCCGATTTTGATCACGCAAATCGCCATGTATGCGATGAACTTTTTTGATACGTTCATGTCCGGCCGGGCCGGTACCGATGATTTAGCAGGGGTTGCGATTGGATCCGGCCTTTGGGTGCCGATTTTAACGGGCATCAACGGCATATTAATGGCTTTGACCCCCATTATTTCACAAGCTTTGGGGGCTAGGCGCATGGAAGATGTCCCCTATTCCCTAATGCAAACCATCTATTTATCGGTTTTCATCGCATTTGGGGTGATCATCGTTGGCGGCATCGTTCTGAACCCTATCTTAAGCCTCATGGATTTAACACCAAATGTGGAAAGGATTGCGAACCATTTTCTCAAGTCGCTGGGTGTTGGAATTTTGCCATTATTCATCGCAAGCGTTCTGCGTGGGTTTATTGACGCCCACGGTATGACGCGCGTGACGATGGCGATCACGCTATTGTCTTTACCAATAAATATCCTCTTTAACTATCTTTTTATTTTTGGTCGATTCGGCTTTCCGCGGTTAGGCGGTGTTGGTGCTGGTGTCTCAACCGCCATCACTTATTGGATCATTATGGTCATTACCACCATCGTGATCATTCGTGCCGAGGCCTTTCAAAACTATCAAGTTTTTCGACATTGGCCGCGCATCTCCCTAAAATTTTGGAGAGATCTTTTAAAAATTGGGGTGCCGATCGGTTTTGCGATTTTCTTTGAAACAAGTATCTTTTCGGCGGTCACTTTATTGATGAGCCGATTTTCAACGGTTGTCATCGCCGCACATCAAGCAGCCATAAATTTTGCGTCGCTTCTATATATGATCCCGCTGTCCATTTCCATGGCGTTAACGATCGCCGTTGGTTTTGAAGTAGGTGCCAAGCGCATTAGTGACGCTAAGGCGTATGCGCAAATCGGTATCATGATCGCCGTATCGATTGCTCTTATCTTTGCGGTGTCGCTTTTCTTCTTAAGATCATCCATCAGTGGCATTTATTCGACGGACCCCGCTGTGAAAAAGATGATCAGCCATTTTTTATGGTTTGCGGTCTTTTTTCAATTGTCGGATGCGATTCAAGCGCCGATTCAAGGCGCATTGCGCGGCTATAAGGATGTCAATGTCACCTTTATCATCACATTGGTCGTCTATTGGGTCATTGGCCTTCCAGTCGGTTTTTGGCTAGGCACCGAAACGCCGCTTGGGCCGTTTGGGTATTGGGTTGGCCTCATACTGGGTTTGGCTTGTGGAGCGGTCGCTCTTGCCTTTCGCCTTTTTATCGTACAGAAAAAGCATGCACGGACCGAAACCCAGTCATAAAAAACAGGGGCTAACCACCCCTATCAACGCAATTAGTTTACATAATGTATTTATGGTTTATGTCTGTAGCAAATGCAGATGATAAGTTTCGGACAAATCGGTTAATAGTGCGAGTCCAGCGACGCTGTTGCCCTTTTTATTGATGGCAGGACCGATGATGCCGATCCCCATCTTACCAGGAACGACCGATAGGATGCCGCCGCTAACTCCGCTTTTTGCCGGAAGTCCCGTGCGCATCACGCTTTCACCAGACTCGTTATACATTCCGGCCGTTAACATAATGGACAGCACTACTTTTACAATCTCTTTATCAATGAGTAACTTATCCGAACCGGGCAACTTCCCGTTATTTGCTAAAACACCACCGATCATCGCCAAATCCTGGCAAGTGACATTTATGGAACATAGGCGGAAATAAAGATCCAATGCCTCCTGAACATCCGTTTCAATGACACCTGTGCTTTTCATAAAATAGGCTAGGGCACGGTTACGGTCTCCAGTAGCCGCTTCCGAGCGATAAACTTTTTCATTTAATGTAATCTTGGGGTTACCAGTCATTTCCCTGATTAAAGTTAAAACGCGAAGAAAGCGTTCCTCCGTATTTTTTCCTTTGATTAAACTCGAAACGGCAATGGCACCAGCATTGATCATCGGATTCAGCGGTTTATTGTTCTTTGTCCTCTCTAATTTTGCAATCGAGTTAAAAGGTTCTCCGCTCGGTTCCATGCCCACTTTGGAAAAAACTTTGGTGAATCCGTGATCGATGATCGCAACGATTAAACTAATGACCTTGGAAATGCTTTGCAATGTAAACAGCTGACCACAATCACCAGCAGTTATCATTTCACCGTTAATGGATGAGATAGAAATTCCAAGGAGCTCTGGGTTTGTGTTGGCTAATTCCGGTATGTAAGAAGCGACCTTCCCTTGCGTTGATAGCTTCCGATTTTTTTCCACCAATTGTTGCAATTGATCAGTTGTGATGATCATTTCCGAGCACCTCCTCACTTTACAGTGTTTCCTAAAAGAGAAGATCCACGTATGAAAATGCATTTTAATAGGTCAACATATCATTTCCATTTCTAGGCTGTTATTGAGTTAAGTGGTAATGTTATATACATCACAGTTATGATCTTTAATTTGCTTTAAACTAAAAACACTTTCCTTTAGGTAAATAAAAAAGTGCAACTTAAAAATACTAAAAATTCGCGTAAATTTGTATTAAATTACCAGTATATTTTTATTGTTTTATAATTTACACTGGAATAAATGTATTATATTATTTAATGGTCTGATAATTAAAAAATCAGACACGTGTCGACACATTTCATCAGAATATTTTGCCATACCTTATCGACTTGCAAAAATTTAATTCAACAACTTGAAAAGAGGGAAAACTATGAATATTCTACGAAAAAAGTCGATACAAGCTTTAATGGCCAGCTCTGAAAAGAAAGGAGCTACCTTAAAAAAGGATCTAGGGTCTTTGATTTAACCATGTTAGGTATAGGGGCCATTATTGGTACCGGTATTTTTGTGCTAACGGGTGTTATCGCGGCTGAATATGCTGGACCTGCTATTATCCTTTCATTTATTCTTTCAGGACTTGCTTGTGTCTTTGCAGCCTTGTGTTACGCTGAATTCGCATCAACTGTTCCTGTATCTGGAAGTGCATACACTTATAGTTATGCAACATTCGGTGAAATGATCGCATGAATTTTAGGATGGGATTTAATCCTTGAATATGGGCTTGCCTCCTCTGCCGTTGCAAGTGGATGGTCTGGATATTTCCAAGGATTGATGGCCGGTTTTGGGATTCATGTCCCAACAGCCTTATCAAGTGCCTATAACCCAGCTAAAGGAACATATTTTGATTTACCAGCCGTACTCATTGTCTTGATTCTGGGTTTCATCTTAACAAGAGGCGTTAAGAAATCCGCTCGTTTTAACGCCATCATGGTTCTCATAAAATTGTCAGTTGTTATTCTCTTTATTGTCGTAGGTATATGGTATGTCAAACCGGCTAACTGGACACCTTTCATGCCATTTGGTTTCTCAGGCGTTACAGCAGGAGCTGCCACCGTATTCTTTGCTTATATTGGCTTTGACGCGGTATCCACTGCCGCTGAAGAAGTTCGCAATCCGCAAAAGAATATGCCTATTGGTATTATCGCCTCACTTTTAATCTGTACATTCTTATATATTGTTGTATCCTTGATCTTAACAGGTATCGTCCCTTTTCATATGCTAGACGTGAAAAACCCCGTGGCATTCGGCATTCAATTTATTCACCAAGATTGGGCGGCAGGGTTAATTTCTCTTGGAGCCATTATCGGGATCACAACTGTGTTAATGGTTATGATGTATGGACAGACAAGATTATTCTATGCCATCAGTCGTGATGGTTTATTACCAAAACCACTTTCTAAAATTAATAAAAAGACACAAACACCTGTGATCAATACATGGACAACCTGTGTCATCGTTTCCATTTTTGCCGGTTTAGTGCCATTAGATAAACTAGCTGAGCTAACCAATATCGGTACACTTTCCGCTTTTGTTGTTGTATCTATCGGGGTCATTGTTTTACGCAAAACACAACCCAACTTAAAACGCGCTTTTAAAGTACCATTTGTCCCAGTTATTCCAATTTTATCTGCTATTATGTGCTTCTACCTAATGACCCAACTTTCCGCCTTCACCTGGACAGGCTTTGTTGTATGGTTAATCGTTGGTCTTATTGTCTACTTCAGCTACGGACGAAAACATAGTACGGTAGCAACAGGGGAAGACGTGGAAAAAATTGCATAAAAAATAAATAACAAAAAATGAGCCTCGTTTTGGGGCTCATTTTTGCTGGTGCAAGCTTTTGTTGCACTTATACTGACCTAAAACGTTCTTCAAAAAATTGAAACCGGGGCTCTAGAGGACCCCGGTTTTTCGTTTTTAAAATTTGAGGAGTGTGTACTTTTTCTTGCCGCGGCGGACGACGATGAATTGATCGTCGATTCGATCTTTACCGCTTAACATGTATGCTGTATCTTGGATGCGCTCACCGTTAATATAGATGGCGCCATTGGCAATGTCTTCGCGGGCTTGGCGTTTTGACGGACTAACCCCCGCTTCAACAAGAGCCTCGACTAATCCTAATTCTTCTTTCGTATCAAATGTATGGGAAGGCACATTTTTAAAGCCTTGACGGATCTCTTCCCCAGTTAAATCAGCAATGCGACCGCTAAAGAGCGCTTCGGTGATTTTCACTGCTTGTTTCAAGGCGGATTCACCGTGAACGAGCTTTGTCATTTCTTCGGCCAGCGCTTTTTGCGCCAGGCGTTTTTCCGGAGCTGACGCGACTTCTCTAGCTAATTCATCGATAGTTTCTCTGGATAGAAAGGTAAAATATTTCAGGAAACGAATGACGTCTTGGTCATTGGTGTTGATCCAGTATTGGTAAAATTCATAAGGCGTCGTTTTTTCCGGATCCAGCCAGATGGCGTTGCCTTCGGATTTACCGAATTTTTTACCGTCTGAAGTCGTAATCAGCGGCACGGTTAACCCAAATGCCGGCGCTTCATGCCCGGTGCGACGGATGAGTTCAAGCCCAGCCGTTATATTTCCCCATTGGTCACTGCCTCCGATTTGCAACCGGACGCCTGCTTTTTCATATAAATTCAAGAAATCATAGGCCTGCAAGATCATGTAGCTGAATTCCGTAAACGAGATGCCGTATTCCATCCTTTGCGTCACGGATTCTTTCGTTAACATATAGTTTACCGGAAAATGCTTGCCGACATCGCGTAAAAATTCAATCATCGACAGCTTCCCGAGCCATTCAAAGTTATTTTCCACGCGGGCCGGGTTTTCCTTTGTATCAAAATCCAGGAAACGTGAGAGTTGTTTTTTAATTTTATCCGACCATTCCCGGACAATCTCTTCAGAATTAAGTGCCCTCTCCGAGGAACGGCCGCTCGGGTCACCAATCAAACCGGTTCCGCCGCCGACAAGCGCAACGGGGATGTGACCGGCTTCTTGAAATCTTTTTAAGATGATGATCGGCAAGAGGTTTCCGACATGCAAGCTGTCGGCCGTCGGGTCAAAACCGCAATATAGGGCGATGGGTTTTGAAAGAGCTTCCTCTAAACCTTTCCGGTCTGTGACTTGAAAAAGCAGTCCTCTGTATTCGAGATCTTCAAGAATATTCATGAGCAGTACCTCCAAACATTTTTATATAGTCAACTTGGCACTCTCAAGCCTTTTGGCAAAGGTTAAGCTTAGTTGGCCGTATACTGACATGGATAATGATAGACTTTCTTATCAGTATAAAGAAAACCCGACTCCGCCATGTCCTTGGAAAAAGAGCCAACTTTACCCTGATGCTGGCCTGAAAGCTAGTGGAAAAAAAGAAAAAGCCCTCCGTAAAGGAGCGCTTTGTCACGCGGTACCATCCTTTTTGAACAGTCAATGCGACTGTCCCGCTTGATCGGATAACGGTGTAATCACCGTCCCATGCTACTGCGATTTCGCATGGTCACTCTGGGAGGTAATTCGTGAAACACTCTGTGCATTGGCTCGCAGCAGCCGCCAACTCTCTGAGGCAGGGAGAGGTTCACTACTTGTTCCCTTCATCGTTTTTTCATGATGTTTCATCTTGTGCCGCATGGGGCACGCAATGGTTACCAATCCTATTATACCATGCATGGCCATTTAGGTTACTCATTTTTTACCATAAAACGGTGCCGCCGTCAACTCAAATTTGGCTATTTTTTGGCTTACAAAATGATCAGGCAAAGCCAGGCGAGAAAAATGCCCCCGCCGTAGGTCAAAATGGAATAAATCAATAGGCCTTTCCAATTTCGCTTTAAAGTTAATTCTAAATGTTCTAGTTTTAAAGTCGAAAAGGTGGTAAAAGAACCCATGAATCCGGTTCCCAAAAGCCATACCCAAGCTTGGCCGAGATGTAACCCGTCGATTAACACGAGCAAAAACGAACCGGTTAAGTTGACGATCAGCGTCCCCCAAGGGATATTTCCTTTATTCAACACCTGGCTGAGAACGTATCTTGAAACCGCACCTAAAAATGCTCCGATGGCGACAAATGAGATATGTAGTATGCCCGTCATTTGACCACACGCCTTCTATTTCGCATCATCCAGTCACCAAATTTTGTGCCAAGAAAGACACAAAGAAAGCCGCCTACATAACTCAATAAAAGATAAATCATCGCCAGGAGAACATGACCATTAGTAAACAAATGCGCCGTCTCCACACTGAATGTCGAAAATGTTGTAAAAGAACCAATGAAGCCAGTGGATACACCTGTTTTTATTGTCGGGGGTATCCGTTCCAATTTTTTAAGATGACCAGAAAACCATCCGAGAAAAAAACACCCAAGTATGTTAATGCTAAACGTGGCGACAGGAAAAGATCCCTCCCACCAAAGAGTCGTCCATTGCCCAATCACGTCCCTCAATAACGCGCCGAGTACCGCAAAAAGCCCGATTATGACATAGACCATCCCCATCCCTCCATTAAAACGCAATCGACTCCTGCCGGCAGTTACCAACAGGAGTCTTTAGCCTTATAGCAGTTAAAGGCGATTGCTATCACCTATTAAGATCTAAAGCCATCTTATCATGCCAACGAAATCCTTTGCAAGTTTTCAAACAGCTTCGGCATTTTTAACGTATTCGGCAATGATTTCAGCCAGCGCTTTGACCGTCCTTTGCAATTCTTCCATCGTATTATCAACGCCGCCAACTTCAATTAAAATAACATGCGGCGAAAGATCTTGATTGTAAATGCCATTGCCTTCAGCCCAGCTCTTTTCGATCACACCGCGGCCAATACCTGGATATTTCTCATCTAACTGTTTGAAAAGTTTTTTAGCAATCGTTTCGTTTTTACCGGAATGTGGATTTTCCTTGCCGATCACAAAAGCGACCCGGGCATAAGATTTTCCGTGAATAGTGGTCGTCGTATTTGGTTTTCGGCTTGAATCGCGATGGATGTCGATAAACAGTTGATAATCATTTTTGCTCGCAATCGCCGCTTGGACAAGTGGGCGCGAGGCGCTATAAGCTTTGTTGGTGTTCCAGTTCTTCTCGTGAAGAATATTGGTGATATTCGTGTTATTCACAACCGCTGCAACGCCATTTGTCCCAAGCGCATCTTTCAGCATATTGTCAACGACATAAATATTGCTGTTGGCATTATTGCTCGTTGCAAGATTGGCGTCACCCGCTCCAGATTTTCCGACCAAAGGAAGATATGATTCCCAGCTGTGAGTCGAATAAATAAAGACTTTGGCATCGGTAGGCGGCGGTGATTTGGGCGCTGGTTCACTTTCTTCGGAATCGTTTGGATCATTTTTTAGAATATATTCTAGTGGCGGTGGCGTGTCGATCGGTAAATTCGTATAGTTAGTGCCGCTTCCGGCAACGATGATGTCTGAATCGAAAATAGAAAAACCGGGAAGTTCATTTCCAAGCAAACTTCTTTCATCAGTAAAACTGATATGGGTCACCGTACGAAACGCGCTTTCCGTAAAACTAATTTTGTTATAGTCATGGGGCAGGACGCTCTCAAAGTACGGATTTTGCCAACCGATCATTTCCAACAAACTTTCCGACTTCAATCCCGAAAGCGCTTTTTCGACATTTCCAAATGAAAGAAGTGACTGGAATAACGGCGTTGTCATAACAGCTGCAGCAATAAAAAGAGACAGTAACAAAAACGGGATACCGGAAAATACTCGAAAAGTGAAGGTATTGCGGCGATGTGGATATGGGAGCATCAAATGAACCCCTTCCGTTTCGTTTTACTATATTTCTATGATTTTTACCGCCACCTTATACCCAATTTTGATAGATTTTCAAAACTATAAAAAAGAAAACCGGCAACAGGATGCCGGTAAAGGATTTATTTTGTAACGAGGGGTACTTTGGGATTTAAGTCATTCTCTTCCCCTTTAACATCGCTTTTTGCCCATTGCACAAAAATATAAGCAAGGGTTGCGACAAAAACGATTTCTTGAAAAATTTTCATAATAACGCCACCGGATTTTTGATCCATAAGCGGCGGCAAAAAGTGGAAGATTTGCGGTTCCATCGCCACCGTTGTATACATTAAATGGTCCGAAAACATAATGATCGCACAGGCTGGTGTCAGTAAGATGCTTGCGGCAAACACGTAGCCGATTTTCGGCAACGGTTTTAATTGTCTCATCCCTACGATATCTGGATGCACAATAAGCCACCACATCACAAAAGCAAAAAAGATTAAAATCAAATCCGCAAGCGTCATCACGATTTGGCTTTTCATAATGTTATTAAAAAAGATCGGAATATGATAAAACGATAATAAAAGATTAAACATCGTTACCGCAAGTAACGGATGGGTAAGGAATTGAATCACTCTCTTAATCGGAGCCACCTTTAAAAGCGGAATGACCATCCAATCATATAAACCGCCAAGAACAAGTGGAGGGACGGCAAAATAAGTGATGGACATGCCAAGCATATGGGCAGTAAACAAAAAATGATGCCCAAATGCCTTTAAAGGGCTGCCTTCTGAAAGATAAAGTAAAAACAAACCCGATAGAAAGAAAAACATTTTCGCTTTGGAGTAATGCGCATCCCGCGCGCGGACGGCTTTAATATAAAGATAACCAATAATGACTAAGATGAGAAACAAGAGCGGATGCCATAATTCAAAAAAACTCAAATCCCATAGGCGATTGATCTCCATTTGTCCATGATTCATGAACGCACGCCCCCGTTCTGGTTTTATGTTTACTTTAAGCCTACCACGCTATTTCTACGAACTCAATTCCGCATCCTGCCTGAAGGATTTACTTTTGATAACGTTAACAAATTTGTCACAAAAATGCCACATGCTTTATTCGGGGGTTAACAAGCGAATTTTATAATCGCATAAGGTGATGGTCAAATGTGTCGCGTCAATCAGCTCTCCGTCCGCATGGGATACCGCCAAGCTATGACAATCAACAGCGATTTTTTTAGCTCTAAGCAAGTGAACATAGTTTTTTAAATGGATGTGACTTCCAGAATACACTTTTGGTAAAAACCGAAGCAATTGCCATTTTGTTAAACTGTGAACCATACAGAGGTCAAATTGATCATCATCCACCTTTGCGGTTGGGCAAATTTTCATTCCTCCCCCATAAAAAGGGCCATTGCCGATGGCCAAAAGCCAACCATTCTTTAACTGGTAAGACGCGTCATCAGCTTGAACGTCGATGGTCATGGGTTGAAAGGCTCGAATGACCGAAAAGACGCTAAATAAATAACCAAGTGCCCCAAGCTTTTTAAGAACCCGACTTTCATTCGCTTTCTTAGCAACTAATCCATCAAAACCAATGCCAGCAGCAATGGCAAAATGGCGGTTATTGATTTGACCAACGTTAATGGCTTTAACTTTTAACCGCTCCTGATGAAGCACCATTTTTTCGATCGCTTTTGGTTTTCGGGAAAGTTGAATAGCCTTGGCAAGGTCATTGCCAGTCCCAAACGGGATGATGCCGATTTCGACGTCCGCCTTCCCAATCCCATTAATGACTTCATTCACGGTGCCATCACCGCCTGCGACAAAAATACGTGTCATTCCTTTCTGAACAGCACGTCCGGCTTCTTTTTCAGCATCCCCGCGCTGAGCTGTAAAAAAAACTTCGAAGGGGTATTTTCCTTCAATAACACGAGACAATTGGCGGAAACGCTTGGCACATCTGCCGTTACCCGCTTGTGGGTTGACGATAAACAACACCGGTTTTATCTCTTTCTTCAATCAAATCGCTCGCTTTTCAAAGTTGTTTTCCATGTACATTTTTCAACATGGACTGACAAAATTCCTTTTTTTAAGTACAGAAAAACTTGAGTTGTCTTTAAGTAAAGGAGATTTTTCACGGCCCTTTTGCTGGTCAGTCATAAAATTTCTTACTACAACAAAAAAAACCACAGTTCATTGGACTGTGGTCACCCATGTTGACATGATGAGTGTAATGGCTGAACCTTTGCTCCTATTTTTTATTGGCCAGCCATTCGGCGACGGCTTCGGCATCCTTTCCAGAAATGATATTCGCAGGCATGCCGCCGCCACCATTCTTAATTTGGTTAAGAATTTGGTCCTTCGTTAACTTACTTCCGATCTTTTGCAAATTAGGTCCGTTTTTCCCTTCCAAATTCTTGCCATGACAGGCTGCACAGTTTTGTTGGAAAATTTCACTAGCGGATGCCTTCCCTGACGAGGCGTTATTTCCGCTATTATCCTTCCCACCGCCACAGGCTGCTGCCGCAAACACAAGCAGAATGCTAGCAATACTTGCAAACATAAGTTTTTTCAAAGTTTTCCACTCCTTCATAAGGTCGTTAATTTTAAATGATAACCATTATTTGGACGTGTACAGATGAGCAATATTTTCTAGCCATTGTCTATTAACAAGCAAAAATGCGCATTTCTTGTTTTTAACGGCTGATCCGGTGTTTCACCCAATCTTCCACATTCCATACTTTATTCACCCAACCATCCATAAAGTCTTTTTCATGAGTCACGATCAGAATGGTTCCATCATAGCGCATTAAGGCTTCTTTCAACGCTTCTTTTGCCTGTACGTCCAGATGACTGGTCGGTTCATCAAGAATTAACCAGTTTCCTTTTGTCAGCGTTAATTCACAGAGACGAACTTTCGTCAGTTCGCCTCCGCTTAATGACGACAGCGGTTTTAAAATATGTTCGTTTCTCAGCCCACATTGCGCCAACACCTTGCGTACCTCTTTTTCAGTAAGCTTCGGAAATTGGCTCCAAATATAATTTAAAGCAGTTACATCTTTTAATAAAGATTCTTGCTCAAAATAGGCGGGAACCACTCTGTCGCCAATATGGACGTCACCCGATATCGGCTGGAGCATACCGAGCAATGTCTTTAATAAAGTCGATTTCCCGACGCCGTTATGACCGACAACAGCAATTTTATCGCCCCTTTCAATAACCAATTTGTCCGTTGTATACAGCGGGTAATCATAACCGACCACCAAATGATCGGTTTCAAGCACTATTCGTACGGGTGACGAACTTGCTTGAAAATGGAAATATGGTTTCGCAAGGATCGTCGGCTTTTCGATTCTTTCAATTTTTTGTAACCTCTTCTCCCGGCTTTTGGCAAGTTTTGCTGTGGAAGCACGTGCTTTATTTTTAGCAATGTAGGTTTCCAATTTTTTAATTTCAACTTGCTGGCGTTTGTATTGATCCAAAAGCTGCTTGCGCCTTGCTTCAAGCTGCTCCAAGAAACGGTCGTAATTGCCGACATATCGAATGAGCCTTTGGTGTTCCAAATGGTACACGACATTGACGATTTGATTCATAAAATTCGTGTCATGGGATATGAGCACAAACGCATGCGGGTACTGTTTCAAAAAGTCAGCTAGCCATTCGATATGCCCGACATCCAAATAGTTGGTCGGCTCATCAAGAAGCAGGACATCGGGTTCTTGCAACAAAAGCTTTGCCAGCAATACCTTTGTCCTCTGTCCGCCGCTAAGTTTAGACACATCCGTCTCTAACCCTAACTCTCCTAAACCGAGCCCGTTTGCCACACTTTCCACTTTCGCATCCAGTGTGTAAAAGCCGTTTTGTTCCAGCCAAAGCTGAAGTTCGCCATACTCAGCCAGCTTTTTTTGGATTTCCTGTTCGTTGCCTTCACCAAGCTGTTGACTGAGTTCGATGAGGCGTTTTTCTTTATCATAAAAAGTTTGAAAAGCCCCTTGAAGATATGACCGAATGCTCGCGCCTTCGGGAAGATCGGTATGCTGTTCCAAATAACCGACTTTGACCTTTGGATGCCATTCGATTTTTCCTTCATCCGGAAGCATCTCTTTAGAAAGAATCTTTAAAAGCGTTGATTTGCCAGCGCCGTTCGGCCCGACTAAGCCGATATGCTCTCCAGCAAGCACCCGAAAGCTGATTTGTCTGAAAATCACTTTATCGCCAAAACTGTGTGTACAATTTTCTACCGAAACAATGCTCATATTCATCCAACTCTCCTTGTTGTATGATTGAAATTCCGCCATCGTAAGACAGACGCGCGATCATACAAAAGGAAAGTTATAAAAACATGGCTTTCCTAAACCTTTTCGGTCACGCACGAGCGTTTGTGACCTTTAAGCTGGCTTATCAACCAACACAAAAAAGGCTAAGCGCGAGTCGCCAGCCTACCTCATAATTATCCATCCTATCACTTAAAAGGGACGGTTCATTTTCCATTTATATATATGAGGAGCTATTCGCGTTCCGTTGTCTTACGATGGTATTTGGCTAAAAAAGGGCATACTACTCCCCTTAGCAAGCCAAGACCATTTGAAGAACAACGGATTGCAACATACTCCTTCCACCTTTCAATACAAGTTAAACTCAATTTATCACAAGTTTCAATCAATAGCAAGCCTATTTTTCTCTTGTTTTATATTTTTTGGCGGTGAATCGTTTACGACAGACCGAACATCCATTTATAATCCGAATCTAAGTTATTAATTGGGAAGGGGATATATGAAACTGACAAAAGTTTTTCTCTCATTGTTATTCGTTGTTTTTACAGTAAAAGCATTTTTGAAACGTACCTCAGCAAGTGAAAATCACCTAATAGAATTCAGATGACTCAAGTATATTGGTATGCCGTGGCTTGAGGTAGAAAAATCAAGCGTAAAATTTCTTAAGTCAGCGATGTTGGAAAACTGATCGAACATGATATTGAATAGGAATATCAAAGCGAACAGGAGAACAAATATTACCATTTTATTTTATTAAACTAACAATGGGATCTTTCTATGGGAAGGTTCTTATCAAATGTATTTGCTGGGTAGCGTACATTTATGACGGAGTCCTTTCTTTTTTCTTCATTTTGCTCCGAGAACCATTTTTTGACATACACTTGGTTGCCCCAATTCATTCCTAAATGAAGAATGTTTGGCCTACACCTATATTCCGAATGAATGAACCCATTCTTGAAAACATACATTGAATCAGGAATGGAAATAAGGGAGGATTATGTTGTGACAAACGGCGATTACGTTCGTCAGGGAACGTTTGAGCTTCGCTTTTGGCTTCAAATCCTCGGGGATCATGCCCGTTTCCTCAAGCAAGCTCTTGCCGTACAGGAGATCGATGAAATCAACAAAGCGGATCACTTCATCCGCTCTTTTGATCAATTGCTTCGTCAAGCGAGGGAACCATTGAATGCCGGGCATATTCAGAAAGTTTCCGAGGAGGCAGAGAAAGCCGCTAAAGCATTACGCGTTTATAAATTGAATATCATCCGAAAACAATTATCGAATCGGATTTTGATTCATTTTACGCCAAGTTTTATCAACCATATGGTGAATGAATTGGATGAATTCCTGCGCCTTCTCCCCTACTTACAAGAAGGAAAAACACCACCTGTGATGCATGAAATCCATCATCATCTCCTGTGGTTGCAAGATGCCTACGGTCATTCCGCCTCGTTAAACAGCAGTTTGGATTTTAGCGAATACGAACTTATTGAAAAAACACTTGATTTTACAAAAGCTTTTAAGGAACTCTATTTAAAAGCAGAAGAAATGGCCGGATTTTTACGTACTGGCTTAAGCGATTTTCCTGCCCTTCAACGGTTCAACAACGAAGTTGACTTAAAGATGTCGATTTTTAAGGAATTTCTCAATGAATTGGAAGAATTAGAGTTGCAAGGTGAAATATTAGATATGATCTCGCCTTTAATTGCGGATCATATGTCCCGTGAGGAATGTTATTATCTCATTAAACTCGCTGAATCAAGAGGGGCAACGGTTCCGGGGTGTGACCCTACCAAGCCACGGGTGGAACAGTAAAAAAACTAGGCTCCGCAAAGGCTTTTAGGTGATTGCGGAGCCTTCGCTTACTTTATGCTAGCCCAATAAATAAAAAGCCGGTGCAAGTCTTTTTAGAAGGGCAGAGATTTCGCTACCTTATTGCTGAATTGAAAAACGATAGACTTTATGAATGGTATAAGAAAAGACTCCTATAGAGGAGCCTTTTCAAATGTTACATTTCATCTGGTGCTTTGATGCCGAGTAAACGCAAACCTTCCTTGATGACGATGGCAACCGCACGCACTAAAGCTAACTTGCTCTCTTCATTTTCGCTGCCGAGGATTCTCGACTGAGCATAAAATTGGTTAAACGCTTGAGCAAGGCGGAATAATGATTTGGAAACCTGAGCGGGATTGCGTTCCAGAAAGGCTGTACGAATGTCTTCTGGAAAGGCGGATAAAGCTGTAATGACCGCCCAAGACGCATCATCCACAAAGCCTGCTGTTACCCTCTCTGGTGCGCGCCCTGCTTTTCGCAAGATGGAGCACGCCCGGGCATGGGTGTATTGCAAATATGGACCTGTATTCCCTTCGAACTTGAGCATATCCTCCATGGAAAATTCGACATCATTCATCCGATAATGCTTTAAGTCGTGGTAAATGACGGCACCGACCCCAACCTGACGGGCCACTTCTTCTTTGTTTTTCAAATCTGGGTTTTTCTCAAGGATGTTCGATTCGGCAAGTGCAATAATTTCCTGTAAAACTTTTTCCAATAACACGACCCGCCCTTTGCGCGTCGACATTTTTTTCCCGTCTTTAAGGATCATACCAAAGGGGACGTGCTCGATCCGGTCAGCCCAATCATAACCCATTTTCTTGAGCACTTCTTTAATTTGCTTAAAATGGAGTGATTGTTCATTACCGACGACATAAAGGGATTCGAAAAAGTCATATTCCCGTTTTCGGTAGAGGGCGCTGGCTAAATCGCGGGTCGCATACAGCGTCGCCCCGTCTTTTTTCTTAATCAAACAAGGGGGTAAGTCATCTCCGAGCTCGACAACAAGCGCCCCTTCGGATTCCACGAGAAGGCCCTTTTCTTCAAGTTCTTCGACAACGGCGTCCATTTTATCGTTATAGAACGCTTCGCCGTTCATCGAGTCAAAACGGACGTTTAGCAGATCGTAAATTTTGTTAAACGCTTCAAGGGAGACGGTGCGGAACCATTCCCAGATGCGCGTCGCTTCCGGGTCCCCGTCTTCCAATCGTTTAAACCACAGACGGCCTTCATCATCCAATGAAGGATCGCGTTCGGCTTCTTCGTGAAACTTCGTATAGAGGCGGAATAATTCCGGAATCGGATCCCTCTGCACAGCCTCTTCACTGCCCCATTTTATATAAGCATAGATGAGTTTCCCGAATTGGGTGCCCCAATCGCCAATGTAATTGATGCGAACGGCCTTATACCCGCATTTTTCCGATAAATTGGCAATGGCATTGCCGATTACGGTTGAACGCAAATGCCCCATGGAAAAGGGTTTGGCAATATTTGGAGAAGAAAGATCGAATGTTATCGTTTTCCCGTCTCCGAAATGATGGTCACCATAATGCTGCTTTTGTTTGAGAACGTCCTCAATGACGGCTTTCGATGCGATTTCTCGGTTGATAAAGGCATTGATGTATGGGCCATTAGCTTCAACCATTGAAAAATGCACGTCGCGAATATGTTCAGCGGCTTCTGCGGCAATTTTCTGAGGTGCCGTTTTCAAAGCTTTTGCCAAAACGAAGCATGGAAAAGCCAAGTCCCCATGGGCTTCTTGTTTCGGTTTTTCTATTAGTTCCGTAATCTTTTCAACACTTAAATGCTCCGAAAAATATCGATGCAAACTCTCGGCAAAGTACTCCTTATATGTTTTCATAACGTACCTCTTTCTACATTTCATCACAAAGTTACAAAACTTCCCTTATGGTTACCGTCCTTTTTTGCAATTAGCTATTATTCTATCCACCAACCATTAAGAACAAACCTAAAGCCTAGCCTCCGATATAATTTTGATACAAACGCTTAGCTTCGTCTATATGATTGGTCCCATGGATTAAAGCCCGTCCATCTTTAAATAATACCACGCGATAAGGTGGTATGACCAGTTGGGTTAAAAAGTCATTGGATTTCACATCAAACTCCGCCTTCTGAAAGCGCTGAACTGTGCTTTGATAATCAAAATCGGTATCTTTTGCGGGCCGGATTTGCACGGTTTCCCGTCCGCACAACACCGTTGTTTTCGTCGAAAATTCCACTTCAAGATATGGGAATTGGCGGTGTTGACATGTCGGACATTCGCGATCGGGCGAATATGGCATAGCGATTTGTGAAAAATCATTTGTCCAGATATCAAAATAAAAGAGTCCTTTTCGGACGGCATCGCGATTATCAGTTAACAACTTCAAAGCTTCGGCGCATTGAAGCGATGCGGTTAGGTGTGAGGCAGGCGCTATAATGCCCACCGTTTCACAGGTTTCACCACCAGCAGGCAAATAGCGGTAAATACAACTCAAACATGGGGTTTCTTCAGGTATATATGTATAGACCAGACCGTAACTCCCCGTTGCAGCACCATAAATCCAAGGTATACCATGTTTTACGGCGACATCGTTGATGATAAACCGCGTTTCAAAGTTATCCGTGCCATCCAAAATCACATCATGTCCGGAAAGCAGCGCTTCGGCATTACTGGCATTGATGTCGGTTGTCACCGCCGTGACTTTGACGTCATGGTTGATGGCCTGAAGGCGTTTTTTAGCTGCTTGGGCTTTCGGCCATTGGTGTCTAACATCATCTTCTGAATAGAGCGTTTGTCTTTGTAAATTCGACAGCTCAATGATGTCACGGTCGATGATCGTGATTTCGCCAATGCCAGAGCGGACAAGTTGTTCAGCCAGGACGGTACCAAGCGCCCCCATTCCCACAATGACTGCGGATTTGTTTTGAATCTGCTTTAACCCTTGAGTCCCAATAGGTCGGAAACGACTTAAGCGCACATAACGGTCTTCCATTGTTCACACCTGATTTTCTTTCTGCGTTTTTCTCGGAAGGGCAACCGTAATGGTCGTTCCCTGTCCGACTTCACTTTCAATTTTAAGATGCCCCTTATGATTTTTGATGATTTTTTGACAAATCATGAGACCTAGACCCGTTCCCTTTTCTTTCGTACTGTAAAAAGGTTCACCTATTCTCTGCAATCGATCTTTCGGAATCCCTACCCCTTGATCAACAAAACTGATATCGACCTCTTTGGCACTTTGTTTCAAATAAATGTGAATCGGTCCGCCATCAGGCATGGCTTCCATGGCATTCCGAAGAATATTTATAAACACTTGTTTTAACTGATCGGGTTCACATTCCAACTCAACCTTTTCGACTTCCGGGTGAAATTTAATAATTATATTTTGTAAAATGGCTTGCGAATTCAGCAAGGTCACCGTACTTTTGATCAATTTCACGATATCGACGGTCTCTGCTTTCACCACTTGCGGTTTCGCTAAAACTAAGAGGTCACTGACGATGGTTTCGATGCGGTCCAATTCTTGTAAAATAACCGAGCAATATTCGGGATTGATCTGTTCCTTAATCAATTGTGTAAAGCCTTTAATGGCTGTTAGAGGATTGCGAATTTCATGGGCAATACCTGCCGCCAACTGCCCGACAACGGATAATTTTTCAGCCTGTTGCAGTCGTTCTTCCGTTTTCTTTCGCACGGTGACATCCGTCATGACGATTTGCAGCTTGTGTCGATTTTTATAAAATGTCGGAATAAACGACATATCCACGTCCTTCGTGTCCCGATCCGTTCGTATTAAGGTGATATCGCGAACGGTACACGGTTTGCGGTTCTCTATCGCCATCCGTATGGTTTGTGCAATTTCCTCGCGGGCGTCCCCTTTTGCAATAAAATCCAGCAAGGATTTACCGATCACCTCTTCCGTCCGCGTAATGCCGAACAATTTCTTCCCGCTCTCATTTAAGTAGGGACTACTGAACAACCTACATTTTGATCAAAAGCTTACCACTCGCAGTTTGTGACATGAAAATACCTGACGAATGATCAAGTGAAAAAAGGAAAAAAAAGTATCCCGAAGGATCTTTTCAAGGTTCATAACCAGAAACTGCAGGGCAATGACGGTTTCACTTGTCTGTCGAAGGCGTGCTCGAATAAGACCAAGCCCATATGTACGCTTGCCCTCGCCAAATTTGCCTTCGACGGCGTTCCGATCCAAGGCGTCCTGGTATTCTATTCGTTTTTGGGCGCTGTCTTCCTCACTGTCTTTTAAAGGCCGGCCCAGTTTCGGTCCGCTCAG
>NZ_AUMM01000047.1 GCF_000430685.1 Tuberibacillus calidus DSM 17572
CGGAGTGATTTGTACCATTCGGGCATGACCCAGTAAAGGAGCTTTTCCGGCCTCCACCTCATGGATAGGTAGAACGAAGGAATGTAAGAGCTTTGACTCTGTGAGACATGGGAGGGTAAACCGCCATGAGCGTTGTGGAGATCCCTATGTGCGATCATATCTTTGTTACCAGATAAAGGTAAATAGAACCTTTGTCTTACACGAAGTCAACTTAAACATCCATTTATTAGGTAAAATACCTATAATATCCATGAATTGATTGACAGGTAAAAACAATTGGTGCAGATTTCCGGAGAAAATGCGAGTAATTTTAAGAAAAACTTTATTTTATAGAGGGAGTATATAAAATGAATGGCACAGACAAAGAGGGATGTTGGAAAAAGCACCTTCAATAGTTAAAAAATCAAAAAAAGTACATTCCTATAGGCCAAAAAGAGCTTGATAACTTTCTTAGCCGTTTCCGTACATGAAAAATACCACAGTTTACATCACTGTGGTAGACCCGAATTTTTATACTTTCTTATCCTTTAAAAAAGCGCCCCGTTTCCGACTTAAAGCCGGAAAAACGCGGCGCTTTGGGCCGATTAGCCTTTTCATCTTTATGACGTGCGTTGCGGTATTTCGTTTTCTGTATGGTGGCGTTCAAGGTTGACAAATTTGTTGTATTCCTTAATGAAGGCAAGTTCAACGGTGCCGACCGGGCCATTTCTTTGTTTAGCGATAATGATTTCGATAATGTTTTGTTTTTCCGATTCCTTATTGTAATAATCATCGCGGTATAGGAAGGCGACGATATCGGCATCCTGTTCGATGCTTCCGCTTTCCCGTATATCGGACATCATCGGGCGTTTATCCTGACGCGATTCCACGCCACGGGAGAGCTGCGATAAAGCAATGACAGGGACTTCCAACTCGCGGGCAATCGCCTTCAAAGAACGAGAAATCTCGGAAACTTCTTGTTGGCGGTTTTCGTTTCTTCCGGTCCTTGACCCTTGGATAAGTTGCAAATAGTCTATTAGTACCATGCCCAGGCCCTTTTCTTGTTTTAAGCGGCGGCATTTTGAACGAATTTCATTGACCCTTATCCCGGGGGTATCGTCAATATAGATACCCGCATTGGACAAACTGGCCATTGCCATCGTCAGCTTTTGCCAATCTTCTTCCGCTAATTTACCGGTACGGAGCCTTTGTGCGTCAATATTACCTTCCGCGCACAACATCCGCATGACCAATTGTTGAGCACCCATCTCAAGGCTGAAAATCGCGACATTTTCATTCGTTTTCGTGGCGACGTTTTGAGCGATATTGAGCGCAAACGCCGTCTTCCCGACAGAAGGACGCGCCGCGACGATGATCAAGTCGTTTTTCTGAAAGCCGGCCGTCATCCGATCCAGTTCAATAAAACCGGTGGGGATGCCCGTCACATCACCTTTGCGATTATGAAGCATTTCGATGTTGTCATAGGCTTCAACGAGGATGTCCTTAATTGACTGAAAAGCGGTGGATCGTTTTCGTTGCGAAACTTCGAGAATCGCCTTCTCAGCATCATCCAAAATGACATCGACATCGTCATCTCTTGTGTATCCGTCTGATACGATCTTAGTCGCAGAGCGGATCAATCGCCTAAGCAGTGATTTCTCCTCAACGATTTGGCTGTAAAACTCAATATTTGCCGCCGTCGGTGTTGAGTTTGCCAGCTCACTAATGTAATCGAGTCCACCGACTTCATCTAATAGTTTTTGGTTGCGTAATTCAGCCGTTACCGTCACGACATCAACCGGTTCACCGCGTTCCGATAAATCCAGCATCACTTGAAAAATCCGTTGATGGCTCGTCCTGTAAAAATCTTCAGGCATCAATCTTTCAGAAGCCGCTCCAATAGCGGACGGCTCTAAAAAGATGGCCCCCAAAACGGCTTGTTCAGCTTGTATATTTTGTGGCGGTGTCCGATCAGCAAATAAATCACTCATGGTTTACCTTCAATTCCCCAGTCTTTTTTGGTATCGCAAAGTGTCCTGACTTTGTTACTGTTCCTTGACATGGACTTTCAATGTGGCGGTAACATTCGGATGCAATTTAATGGGCACATTCGTATAACCCAACGTCCGAATGGGCTCGGGTAAATCGATTTTCCGCTTATCAATTTGTATTTTTTTTGCTTTTAGTGCATCCGCAATTTGTTTCGATGTCACCGACCCGAAAAGACGACCGCCTTCACCGGATTTAGCTGGGATCGTCACTTCAAGCGCCTCGATTTGTGCTTTTACCTTTTGCGCTGCTTCAAGTTCTTCCTTTTGGCGCTTGGCTTCTTGTTTTTTATGTTGCTCCAACTGGTTGAGATTGCTTTTATTCGCTTCCACTGCTAGCTTTCTGGGAATGAGATAATTTCTGGCATAACCTTCGGAAACTTCCTTGACGTCACCGGCTTTTCCTTTGCCTTTGACATCTTTTAAAAAAATCACTTTCATTCAGTATCTCCCCCTTCAAGAAATGTATCAATCGCTTTTTTCAACCGGTCTTCAGCTTCTTCAATGGTTGTATCCATCTGTGTGGCGGCGTTGGTTAGATGACCGCCTCCACCAAGGTTTTCCATAATCACTTGGACGTTGATGTCACCGAGTGATCGTGCGCTAATGCCCACTTGGCCATCCGGCCGCTTACAAATGACAAAAGAAGCCTTTATGCCATTCATAGAAAGGAGAGTATCCGCTGCCTGAGCAATAATGACTTGATCGTCAATGTCCTTTTCTCCTCCAACAGCGATCGCGATATGGTCTCTGTAAATCTTTGCTTTTTGAATCAGCAAGGCTCTTTTCTTGTATTGTTGAAGGTCATCTTTAAGCAGTTTCTGAAGGATAACTGTGTCGGCCCCGTTTCCACGCAAAAAAGAAGCGGCATCAAATGTCCGCGCACCCGTGCGCATGGTAAAGTTTTTCGTATCAACCGCAATCCCCGAAAGAATTGCGGTGGCCTCTAGGACATCAAGCTTCGGCGGTTTTGTTTGGTATTCCAATAATTCAGTGACTAATTCAGCCGTCGATGAAGCATAAGGTTCCATATAGACTAAGACAGGATCTTCGATAAACTCTTCACCACGGCGATGGTGGTCAATGACAACGATTCTATCAGAGGCCTCTAATAACCTTGGCTCTGCGACCATATCTGGCCGATGCGTATCAACGACGACAACAAGCGTTTCGGAAGTCACCCATTCATACGCTTGATCCGAAGCAATAAACTTACTCCAAAGAGTTTCTTTTTGTTTAATTAGTTCTAGTAAACGGGTAATCCCCGTTGTGTGTTGTTCCGCTTCAAGGACGATTGATGCTGTTTTCCCACAGGCTTCTGCGATTTTCATAATGCCGATGGCAGAACCAATGGCATCCATATCCGGCTGTTTATGCCCCATCACAAACACTTGGCTGCTTTCCCGAATGAGTTCGGATAAAGCATGTGAAATGACGCGAGCCCGGACGCGGGTGCGCTTTTCGATCGGGTTCGTTTTCCCTCCGAAAAACCGGACTTTTCCCGATGGATGTTTAATGGCGACTTGATCTCCGCCACGTCCCAAGGCAAGATCTAATGCCGATTGCGCCAACTGCCCAAGTTCGATGAAATCAGCAGCCTCGGCTCCGATTCCGATGCTGATCGTTAGCGGCACCGGTTCTTCCGATGTTTCTTCTCTTATTTTATCAAGAATATCAAAACGGTTTTTCTCTAAATCCCGAAGAATTTTACGATTCATGACGACGATGAACTTTTCAGAAGAAAACCTTTTAAAATAAATGCCGTGTTCGGTCGCCCAATCTTTAAGTAAATTGGTGATTTCGTTATTTAATCGGCTTCGTTCTTGATCATCCATGCCTTGGGTGATTTCATCGTAATTATCAAGACAGAGGATGCCGAACACCGTTTTTTCATTTTCATATTTCGCTTTCGTTTCTATAATCTCTGTGATATCAAAAAAATAAAGGAGGCGTTCATCCGGCTTTATCATCACGCGATAAAGATGCCCGTCAATTTCAACGATATCCCGATCACTTTCTTCTTTTATCATTGGGATCAGTTGATCGGATAACTCACTCAGAGGCTTTGAAATAAGATTTGGTCGTTCAGCGGTTAACTCAGCCATAAATCGGTTAAACCATTCGATCTGATAGGCTTCATCATAAAGAACGACACCGACCGGCATCTCTTGAAAAGCTTCTTCCCCGGCTTTTTTTATTCGACATGTTAAAGCCTCGATATAGGTTTCGGCCTGTGCGGCTTGCTTTAGATAGACCGTTCTTAAAGCGACAGCGGCAATAAGAAAAACAATGCCCCCAAACAGGCCTAAATAAGGATTGATAACGGCGGTCAATCCTACAAAAATGAGCATTAAAAACGCCGCAATGTATACCGTCATACGGCGCCCCCCATATATCCATTTCTTTGACATACCGTCAACCCCTATTTGTTCTTACTGTTTTCTTATGCGCGCTCTTAAACCGATCCCTAAATCAATTATACCTAATATACGAATGATATAAAGCGTAAAAGGGAAAAGAACCCCGATGACTGATAAGAGAATTGGTACAGCCACAGCTGTTCCTTTCGTGTAAAAAAAGTAAAATATAAAGGTTATACCTTGAAGAAGCATCGCCATCTCCAGGATTTCAAAGACATTAAAGACGAACATAAAAAGCGGTTGACCATTTTCCAACCCGCCGAAAATTAAAATGGCTAGCGTTATAAAATAATACCAAATTAGGCTTTGAGGCAATGTCCAATCTCGAAAAGGTGGCCACTTTGGAAAAGAGATACCTAATCGCCGAATGATTGGTGCGCTAACAAGCTGAACAATAAAGGTCAAGCCAATGCCGCTCACCGTTAAAATCATTGGCGTGAGTGTGGGAAGAAGTGTAAGCGATTCGCGATAAGTCTGCCATTCCTTTTCGGCCGCAATCGGCCCCCATTTTTCTGCCTCATGAGAAAAATGAATGGCACTGTTGACGATTTCTTTAATGGGATCCATTTGGAAAAATGATACCAAAATACCGTAATAGCTGACAATGGAAAGAATAGCTGCAAGGCTTCCGGCAGTTAAAATGGCAAAAGCTGACTTCCGCAAATGGATCATATACCCCATGACGAGTCCGATAACAAGAAAAATGGCAGCTCCAAAAACTGACAAAATATGCGTAAACAAAAGCGTTAAAACAGCAGATGCCAAAAAGACTGTCAAACCAAGCTTCAGTCCCCGTTTAGCTGTATAAAACATTAAGGGAAGCGGCCAGAAAAACACCCCGATCAAAGATAACGGAGGGATATAAAAACAGATTAAAAAAAAGACGACAAAAATCGCAGTTATTAATGCCCCTTCAATGAACGCTTTGGTATCTCTCATCAAATGAATCTCCTCAAATATTTTTATATACATCTTTATATTTTAGTTATTTTTTCGCCTTTCGGCAACGAGAAGAGGGTGTTACGCCTACTATCTTTTTCCATCTTGACCGTTACCGCCCATTTATAAACCATTTTTCGCGTTTTCCAAGACAGGTGCGGACATGAAAATCATTAACAAAATCAGCTTTTTTGCCGATAATAGGAATGGAGGAGATCTCTTATTGGGAGTGTTCAACCGTGGTATTGGAACCAGGTGTTTCCAAAAACGTAATACTGTTTTCTAGAGGATCGCACCGTTTTGCTGTTGCGATTGAAGCCATTATCGAAATTATCCATGTTGTAAAGGAAAGAAAAGTGCCGCTTTCGCCGCCTTCCGTTACGGGCATCATTTCGGTTAGGGACAAGATTTATCCCATCGTTGACCTTGCTGTTTTATTAGACCTTGAAAAAGTAAAAACGAATGAGGATGACGCGCGAATGATCCTTGTTCAGGTTGATGGAGAAGCATTTGCGTTATGTGCCGATCAGGTTGAAGCGTTAACGAGCTTTCAAGCATCGGAATGGAGAGCGATAGATACGGATGAAAATTCATTGTCCTCTAAGTATATCCATGGGGCCATTCAACCATCCGGTTATGGAGAAGCCGATTTGCTCGCGCTAGACGCCATCATGTCCGATTTAAAGTCTGAGGCGAAACGTTTGGCAGCCACGTAAACATCATGAAACCTGGCTCTGCTTTAGAAAAACTAGGCTCTGCCTGCTTTTTAGGCGAAGGTCGAGCCTTCTTTGCACTTTACCGTCAACTAAATAAAAAGCAAGTGCAAGCCTTTGGCGAAAAGAGCCTTTGTTGCCCTTATGCTTGCCGAAAAATGTTATTCATTCTTTCCAAGTACAAAAAAGACCGGCGCTGTTCGTTCAGCCTGCCGGTCTTCTCTTATGCGCTTTTATTCAACGGTATAGGGCAATAAAGCCATTTGACGTGCGCGTTTGATCGCTCTTGTCAATTGGCGTTGATATTTTGCACTCGTTCCCGTGACACGGCGTGGTAAAATTTTACCGCGTTCCGAGATAAACCGTTTAAGCAAGTCAACGTCTTTATAATCGATGTACTTAATATTATTAACCGTAAAGTAACATACTTTGCGGCGTTTACCGCGTCCGCGACGTGCCATGCTGTTCCCTCCTTCTTAAAAAGGTAAATCATCATCCGAAATATCAATCGGTTGACCTTCTCCTGCAAACGGGTCATCACTATGTCCGAACGGATCACCGAGGTCCTGATGTGCGCCACGATTCGGAGCCTGTGGTTGTGACGTAAATGATGATGGGTTCATTGCCGGCGCCTGACCTCTGGCACCCTTTGGTTCTAAAAATTGAACATTATCTGCAACAACTTCCGTTACATAAACGCGCCGACCTTCGCTATTATCATAGCTGCGCGTTTGCAGACGACCATCAATGCCGACAAGGCTCCCTTTTCCGACGAAATTGGCCACATTTTCGGCTTGACGCCGCCAAACAACGATTTGTATAAAATCAGCTTCCCGTTCCCCTTGTTGGTTGGTAAACGGACGATTGACAGCAATCGTGAAATTCGCCACCGCCACTCCGCTTGGCGTGTAACGGAGCTCAGGGTCCCTAGTCAGCCGACCGACTAAAATCACACGATTAATCATCAGAACTCTCCCCGTTTTTGACATTATTCACGTTCGTCTCGGATGGTCATAAAACGAATCACGTTCTCATTAATTTTGGCCAAACGGTCAAACTCGTTAATGGCTTCCGTTCCCGCTGTGACATAGAGAACAACATAAATACCGTTACGATGACCATCAATTTCATAGGCCAAGCGGCGTTTACCCATTTCTTGTACTTCATTGATTTCCGCGCCATTATCCGTCAAGATTTTGGCTAAGTTTTCCTTAGCTGCTTTTTCAGCTTCTTCATCAAGATCAGGACGCAGAATGTACATGATTTCGTATTTACGCATATATTTCACCTCCCTGTGGTCTGTACGGCCCCCGAAGGAGCAGAGGGGTTTTCCACTCACAAAGATATATTATAGAGCATTCATCTATTAAAATCAATCATTTCCGAAGCACGGTGAGATTTTCCATGACCAAGCAGAAACATTGGCGTTTCTAAAAAATGACGAGCTCCGCTTAAACATTGATAGGGGATTGTAGACCAATCAGACATTAAAGCGGAAATGCATGATATCGCCATCTTGGACGACATAGTCTTTCCCTTCGAGACGGAGGCGTCCATTTTCTTTCGCCTTCGCCATCGATCCTGCGGCCATTAAATCTTCAAACGACACGACCTCAGCGCGAATAAAGCCGCGTTCAAAATCACTATGGATGATGCCGGCAGCTTGCGGTGCTTTCATGCCGCGTTTAAACGTCCAAGCGCGGACTTCTTTTTCGCCCGCCGTAAAATAAGTGGCAAGCCCCAACAGCTTGTAACTTTTTTCGATGAGCTGATCCAGCCCCGAGCGTGAAATGCCGAGTTCGGACAAAAAGGCAGCTTTTTCTTCCGGGTCAAGTTCGGCAATTTCCGCTTCAATTTTCGCCGAAATGACGACCACTTCCGAGCCTTCCTTCTCGGCAAAAGCTTTAACTTGTTTGACCCATTCGTTGTCTGTGCCGGAAACGATGTCGTCCTCTGAAACATTCGCCACGTACAAGACAGGTTTCATTGTCAAAAAGTTTAAAGGCTTCACGGCCAATTTTTCTTCATCTGTTAATTCTACGGCACGTGCCGGCTGGCCATTTTCAAAAGCTTCCTTTAGCTTTTGCAGGGCTGAATGTTCAATCATTGCCTCTTTGTTTTTCTGTTTAGCAATTTTCTCGACCCTTGGGATCCGCTTATTGACAGATTCCAAATCGGCCAAAATCAATTCCAAGTTAATCGTCTCAATATCATCGAGCGGGTCGACTTTTCCTGCAACATGCGTGATGTTTTTATCTTCAAAACAACGGACAACATGGGAGATGGCATCCACTTGACGTATATGAGACAAAAATTGGTTGCCAAGCCCTTCACCTTTGCTTGCGCCTTTCACAAGACCAGCAATATCCGTGAATTCAAATGTCGTTGGTATCGTTTCTTTCGGACGAAACATCGCTGTTAAATCATCCAAGCGCGGATCAGGAACATTCACCCGACCGACATTGGGGTCAATGGTACAAAAAGGGTAATTGGCAGACTCAGCCCCCGCTTGAGTAATCGCATTAAATAATGTTGATTTGCCGACATTGGGTAAACCAACAATTCCGGTTGTCAATCCCATGGTAACACTCCTCAAATTCTATATAACCTTTTTCATTATATTTGAATGTCGCGAACACCTACAACTGATGATATCGATTTATCGCTATTTCCCGGGGAATGCATTAGAATTTGTGGAAAACCGATTTTAAAGGCCTGACTTAGGCGAAGATTTTTAAAAAACGTTTGACGCGTACATAAAAAGCAATTTTCCATAAGCAAAAACCTTTCGCTCGATTCTTCAACGCAATCCTTTTAAAGGACCTTTGCTCCGCCAAGCCTTTAGGACGGTAGAGCTTTTCCCTATCGTAGCCGGAAGAATGATAGCCTTTCCTACCCGTATAAAAAAGCGGGGATGCCCCGCTGTTATTCCTCTTCGTGACTTAAAACCCTTTTTAACTTTTTCTTAAATTCACTTCTGGGAAGCATGACGCTATGGCCACACCCTTGACATTTAATGCGTATGTCGGCGCCCATTCGGATGATCTTCCAACGGTTTTCACCACAAGGGTGCTGTTTTTTCATCTCCACAACATCATGAAGCTGAAACACTTTGTCTTCCGGCATGTTTCATTCCCCCTAGTTAACAGGATAATGAAAACTTGGCTCTGCCAAGCCTATTAGGGCGTAGGTAGAGCCTCAGTTGTCCTTTTGCAGGTCTAGAAATATTTTATACTTTATTGTCTTTATTAAAAAGTCAGTTTTTCCTCAAGGAATGTGGCAAGGTTCGCAATGGGCAGTCTCACTTGTTCCATTGTATCGCGATCCCGAACCGTCACTTGACCGTCTTCTAAAGAATCGAAATCAAAAGTGATACAATACGGTGTGCCGATTTCATCCTGACGGCGATAGCGCTTGCCGATTGATCCCGTGACATCATAATCAACCATGAATCGCTTCGACAGGTCGCGATAGATTTTATGCGCTTCTTCATCGAGCTTTTTCGAAAGCGGAAGAATAGCTGCCTTATATGGTGCTAAAGCAGGATGCAAATGCAAAACGGTACGGATATCGCCATCTCCAACCTGTTCTTCGTCATAGGCATCGATTAAAAAGGCGAGGGTGACACGATCGGCACCTAATGACGGTTCAATGACATATGGCAAATACCGTTCGTTTGTGACGGGATCAATGTATTGCAAATCTTCACCCGATAATGCCATGTGCTGTTTCAAATCATAATCCGTGCGCGAAGAAATGCTAGACAGCTCACTCCAACCAAACGGAAAGAGGTATTCAATATCGGTTGTACCTTTGCTGTAATGCGGCAATTCTTCGGGTTCATGGTCACGCAGTCGAATATGTTCTGGTTGCATGTTTAACGATGTGAGCCAATTCCGGCTAAACGTTTTCCAGTAATCAAACCATTGTTCTTCATCGCCGGGGGCACAGAAAAACTCTAGTTCCAATTGTTCAAATTCCCGGGTTCTAAACGTAAAATTCCCCGGCGTAATCTCATTGCGGAAGGCTTTACCAACTTGACCAATGCCGAACGGAATCTTTTTGCGCATCGTTCGTTGCACATTTTTGAAGTTGACGAAAATCCCTTGAGCGGTCTCCGGGCGTAAATAAATCGTATCCGCGCTCGTTTCTGTTACCCCTTGATACGTTTTAAACATTAAATTGAATTGGCGAATCGGCGTAAAATCATGAGCGCCGCAGTTCGGACATGTGACATGATGGGTATCGATCAACTCTTCCATTTCTGTAAAGCTCATGCCTTCAATAGAGCGGCCTAATGCCTTTTCATCTATTTGGCCTTCTAATAATTTATCGGCGCGATGGCGGGCCTTACATGCCTTACAATCGATCATTGGGTCATTAAAATTTTTCAGATGGCCGGAGGCTTCCCATGTTTTTGGGTTCATCAAAATCGCGGCATCCAGCCCAACATTATATTCCGATTCCTGAACAAATTTTTTCCACCACGCCTTTTTGACATTGTTTTTCAATTCAACTCCAAGAGGGCCGTAATCCCAAGAATTCGCAAGGCCGCCGTAGATTTCGGAGCCTGGAAAAATAAACCCTCTTTGTTTGGCAAGATGAACGATTTTTTCCATTGTTACAGACATCACAAACACCCTCTTTAATTATGTTCTTAAGAAATGAGAAAAAGCCCCGTCCAAAGGCCAATCATTGCCTAGGGACGGGAGCTTCCCGCGGTTCCACCCTAATTGTCATGTGCGAAACATGACCCCTTCATTAAAAACAGCTTAGGAGTGCCTTTCCTGCTGGTTTTGGTCCGGGCTCACACTCTCCCCGGATCGCTTTGCCGAAAACGAAAGCAGTACTCTCTCCATCATCGCCGTGCCATATTTCATCATTGTTATAATCGTATTATATGATAACTCCTTCTGGGAACGCAAATGCCATTGAAATTTTTTCTGCCGTTGGGGAGATTGATTACTGCCCTGGAAAAATTGCAGCTTGTAACTAAATCAAAAATCCAGTTATTGTAAAATAAAAATTGTCTTCAGCCAAATAAGGCCAATGATGTTGCCAGACATCTTTTTAAAGTAAAAACAAATCCTGTGAATGCCTTTTGTTATTTCATATGTCTCCCTCAATTATTTGAAGTAGCTTTTCCCCTTTACAATTCCCTGCTTGAAGTATTTTAAAAGATTCCCGGCATCTTTTCATGTTATTTTCGTCCCCTTTCATTAATGGGGTAAATTAGAAGAGCAGCCAAAAAGTATAAGTTGCATAAGGCATACAGAGGATAAAGCACTTGAATAAGCGTTGAAAAGCCAACTAGAGTTAAAGGGAACATTAAGACCAAAAAAATAAGTGTCAACACCCAAGCAGGCTTTTTAATGTATTTACCCACTCTTGTCACTAAACCTAAGAGTCCTGTCGAAGCCGTTGTAAAAATGGCAAACCAAAGAACGGCTGAGACAATTATATTAAAAAAATATGGAAACGACTTAATAAGGGCATAAAGCGGAATTTCATAAATCAACAAGTCTTTCGTGACTTGTACTAACGACTGATTGTAGAAAAAAGAAATGCCTCCTAATATTAATCCGCTGCCGACCGATGCCAGCCAAATTTCTCCTTTTGATAGAATTTCATGACCAATGGCGCCAACAACAGCTACCAAAGAAATGACATTTAACGCCGTAAACATCAATGCCCGCGGCCAATTGGCCGGTCCATCCCAAGGAAGTACCCAGGAATATTTCATTCCATGACTAGATAACAATAAAATCAGAAGCAAGACGAGAATGAGCACTGGAACAATGAACATATTGATGGTAACCATACTTTTTACCCCTCTAATAAAGACAACTATCAGAAGCACGCCAATAAAAGCTACCCCATACCAATAAGGCACATGCAAGATTTCTAACGTGGCGCCGCCTCCCGATAGCATGACCGCTGTTGTCGTAAATAATGAGGAAAAAAGCAGAAAATCATAGACGGCTGCTAATCTTTCTCCGAGCACAGCCGAAAGCACCGGAAGATAATGTACGGTTTTTCTTTCATAACTGATGCGCATGATCCAATACGTCGAAAAGATAAACAAAATGGTAAAAAGTAAAATGGCTAAACTGCTGTCTTGTCCAAAAAATTGCCATAGTTCCCGTCCTGAAGCATATCCAGCGCCGATCATCGTTCCAAGAATCAAAAACATCCATCTTAACCCAGCTAAAACCACAAATGGTTTCCTCCAATTTTTTTCATCCAATGTATAGAAATCGCTTTTCCTCCGTATACTATTACTGTTATGACGAAGGAGAGGAACCTATGAGTCTAAAAGGGACAATTCGGACATTTATTAAAGGCAATGAAGATAGAATTTCATATAAAGATCCGACGTCGAGAGTAAAACTTTCAAAGGAGCTTGACAGATTATTAAAAGACGTCGATTCAACTCGACCGATTGTTATTGTTTCGATTGGCACCGACCGCTCAACGGGTGATTCCTTGGGTCCTCTCGTCGGCACCCATTTACTAAAGTTTAAAGACCGGCCTTATGTCGTCTATGGTACACTTGAAGAGCCCGTACATGCGATTAATTTAAAGGCGACGCTTAAAGAAATTAGTGAACGATATTGCGATCCCTTTATCATTGCGATTGATGCCTGTCTCGGACGTCACTATAATATCGGGACAATTACCGCTGCCAGAGGGCCGCTTATCCCGGGGGCAGGTGTCAAAAAGGATTTACCTCCCGTCGGTCATATACACATAACGGGGATCGTTAATGTAAGTGGGTATATGGAATACATTGTTTTACAAAACACGCGCTTATCCCTTGTTATGGGCATGGCCGAAGTCATCGGTGACTGTGTGCATTATTCCCTAAAGCGGCACTTTCTCTCTTCCTCTCCGACTAAAATTACTTTCAAATAAAAACGCTCCTATTTTTAAAGGAGCGTTTATTCCTTATATGTAAAATAAAAAAGTGACGATACCCGCACAAACCACTAGACTTGGGAGCAAATTCGCCGTTTTGATCTTTGTAATGTTTAAAAGATTCAAGCCGATAGCAAGAATCAAAACACCACCGGTTGCCGTCATTTCAGCAAGAAAACTTTGTAATAATTGATCAGGAATAAATCGGACAATTCCTGTCGCCGCTAAGGCAATAGCCCCTTCATAAATAAGAACGGGAAACGCAGAAAAAAGCACGCCGATGCCTAAGGTCGTCGCAAAAATAATGGCAAAAAAACCATCTAACATCGATTTCGTATAAAGCACTCGATGGTCGCCCTTCAAACCACTATCAATTGCACCAACTACTGCCATGGCGCCGACAACGAAAACTAAAGTCGCCGTCACAAATGCTTTCGCGATATTCTGTTCAGACTTTTCACCGCCAACAAGTCTTTCCAACCAACTACCGAACCGATTCAAATATTTCTCTAAATCTAACCATTCCCCTATAATGCCGCCTAACGCTAAACTGCCAATCACTACTAAAAAATGCTGGCTTTTTAACGCCATCTGCAAGCCTAAAACGACGACTGCCAATGCCATGCCCTGTGTCACAGTCGTTTTCACTTTATCGGGAATTCGTTGGAATAACGTTCCTATCAGACTCCCAAAGATGATCGCTAAGGTATTCACAATCGTCCCGAACAACGCCATTTTCTCAAACCACTCCGCTCACATAAAATATGGTAAACTTTGCTCTGCTAAAAAATTTTGCTCTGCCAAGCCTTAGGTGAATGCTGAATCTGAAAGTTTTCTTTGTGCAGGACTAGTTAAAATTCCAGTACGAGCTTTTTTGTGTAAAAGCAGAGCCTGAGTTGCCTGATGCTAGTCCAAAAAGGTGATCTTACATACAAGGACAACCCTAATCATGCGATGCCAGTAATAAAATATCCTCTTACCAGCACAAAGAAAAAGAACCACTGTGAAAAGTGATTCTCTTATCCTTCTAACAGTTCAAGCAACCGATTTAAATCATCAACAGAGTAATATTCAATTTCAATTTTCCCTCTGCCGGATTTGTTGGTCGGTTTTATTTCGACCGAGGTTCCGAACCGTTGACGTAAAATCGCTTCTTTTTCCTTTATCACAGCATCTTTTTTAGGTTTTGTTTTTTTCGATGTTTCACGTGAAACATTTTGATTTAATTTTTGAATCCATTTTTCCAAATCACGCACATTCATTTGATCTTTAATCACTTTATCGACAACGAATGGCAATTTGCTCTTATTTTTCAATGATAAAAGTGCTCGTCCATGGCCCATGGAAAGTTTACCCTCAGCAATGAGTTGGCGAATCGGTTCATTTAATTGGAGCAACCGCAACTGATTGGCAATGTGTGGTCGGCTTTTGCCCACCCTCTTCGATAGCTCTTCTTGTGTGATGTTTAATTCCTCTATAAGTTTTTTATAAGCTTGTGCTTCTTCGATTGGATTTAAATTTTCCCGTTGCAAATTTTCTATTAATGCAATTTCCATCATTTTTGCGTCAGTCAAAGACTTAACGATGGCAGGAACGGTTTTCAGTTTAGCTTCTATGGCTGCCCGATATCTTCTTTCACCCGCGACGATTTCATAGCCCTTTAATCCTTTTCTGACAATCAATGGCTGGATAATGCCATGTTCTTGTATGGATTCTTTTAATTCCTGAATGGCTGTTTCATCAAAATTTTTCCGCGGTTGATAAGGATTTGGTTTCAAATCCTTTACTTTAATTTCTATCACAGCCTCATTGTCTTCCGTCAGTGCATCAGGAAAAAAAGCATTGATGCCTTTACCTAACCCTCTTGTCATCCATTCATCACTTCCTTTGCCAGTTCTAAATAAACTTCGGCACCACGTGATTTGGGGTCATAAATAATAATCGGTTTGCCATAACTCGGCGCTTCACTCAGTCGGACATTCCTTGGAATGATGGTGCGGTAAACTTTATCTTGAAAATATTTTTTCACTTCATCAATGACTTGAATGCCTAAATTTGTTCGCGCATCCAACATTGTTAAAAGCACGCCTTCAATCATCAAATGGTGATTGAGATGTTTTTGCACAAGACGGACAGTGCTGAGCAATTGACTTAGACCTTCCAAAGCGTAATATTCACATTGGACCGGAATAATGACGGAATTAGAAGCTGTAAGCGCGTTGATTGTTAAGAGGCCTAAAGATGGTGGACAATCAATTATGATATAGTCATACTTATTCTTAATTTTTTCCAACGCTCGCGAAAGCCGCACTTCCCTAGAGATCGTGGGGACAAGTTCAATTTCCGCACCAGCTAATTGTATCGTAGAGGGAATGATATCGAGTCCTTCCACATCTGTCGGTTTGATCACGTCCTCCGGGTCGACATCATCTACAAGTATATTATATATGCATTCTTCGACGTCACCTTTTTCAATGCCAACCCCGCTTGTTGCGTTACCTTGGGGATCAATATCAATTAAAAGCACCTTTTTTCCCATATAAGCCATACAGGCACTAAGGTTTACAGATGTCGTCGTTTTACCAACACCGCCTTTTTGATTGGCGATCGAAAATATTAAACCCAACATTTTCACCTCATAAACTTCCATATTCAATAACAACATTTTATCATGAAATAGAGTAAAGAATAATAGTTTTACAGTATTCCCATTAAATTAAACTCGCCGATAAACCAAACCTTGTGAATGAAAGGAGATTTTCATTAAAATAAGGACATGGCTTTTTAAAATTCTACCCATCCCTTAGTGAAGATTGGCTTAATCTATAATATACATTCTTAACATTACAAGCCTTTTGGGTGTAGAGAGACTTCGTTTACGAGTTTCTAAAGCGCTATACTTTCTCACCAGTATAAAAAAGAAGCCTCCCCTGGCCCCTTTTTCTTTAACTATTCTTTGGTATTTTAATCGTAAATTGATAATAATCGCCTAAATCCTCTTCACTTGTATCGATTTTGACCCCTGTCTCAGTCACCATCGACACCGATTGCCGTATCGTATTAACAGCAATCCGAACATCTTTACTGAGAAGCACCGATCTTCGTTTAGGTTTTGGTTTCGTCTTTTTCTCTAAAATATTTTTAATGCGGTCTTCTGTTTGTTTTACATTCAAATTCTTTTCAAGAATTTCATTAAAAACTTGTGCTTGTTTTTCGGGTAAGTTTTTTAAAGCAATTAAAGCTCTGGCATGGCGTTCGGTAATTTTTTTCTCTAATAGAGCATTTTGAATACTCGTTGGCAATTTCAATAGCCTTAGCTTATTCGCAATGGTCGATTGTCCTTTCCCTAATTGTTGGGCAAGGCTTTCCTGCGTCAAGCCATGGATGTCTATGAGTTTGGCATAAGCCATGGCTTCTTCAATGGCGGTGAGTTCTTCCCTTTGTAAGTTTTCTATTAACGCAACCGCTGCCGTTTTTTCATCGTCGTAACTTTTAATAATGGCCGGAATGGTTTTCCAACCGAGATGATTGGCTGCCCGCCAACGGCGCTCACCGGCAATGATTTCATACTTATTTTCTTCATATTGACGAACAACGATAGGCTGAATGATGCCGTGCGTCTCCAATGTCCGAGCAAGTTCCTCAATTTTATCATCTTGAAAGATGGTTCTTGGTTGAAATCTATTTGGCGTAATCGCATCGATTGGTAATTCTTCGACCCTTTCATGCGGTTCCGTTTCAGACAATTCTTGTTTTTCCCCTTGACCAAACAGTTTGGAAAAAGGATGTTTCATTGACGTCACCACCCTTTTTGATTTCCCGGTTCTCTAATGTCGTACATGTATTAATTCGTTTATACTATGTAAAAATCCTGCCTGTACATATGTGTTTCACGTGAAACATTTTTAAAACGCGGCGGAACGCCATTTAAACCGACTGTCCTTATCATACCATAAAAAGAGGTTTTATTTCAGTGGTTCTTTACTGGGGAGCCCAGGTTTTCTTGGGTACTTTTTCGGCGTGGGTTTTGTTTTATTGATAAAAAAGAGATAACGATGACTTTCTTCTTCCGGTAACAATAATGACTCCATACGATCGAGTTTTCCCCCAAGAAGGTGAATCGCATTTTCTGCTTCAAGGAGCTCTTCCTTGCCATTCGCACCTTTCATGGCAATAAAGACACCGCCGATTTTTGTTAAAGGAAGGCAATATTCACTCAACACCGTTAAGCGGGCCACAGCGCGGGCGGTGACGACATCAAACTGTTCCCTAAACTCGGCTTTCCGACCAAAAGTTTCAGCCCGATCGTGAAAAAGCGCCACATCCGATAATTGCAGCGCATCGACCAGCGCTCTTAAAAAATGCAGTCGTTTGTTTAAAGCGTCCACAATCGTGACATTCAGATTAGGAAAAACAATTTTTAAAGGAATTGACGGAAAACCAGCCCCGGAACCAACATCACAAACAGATTTATGGCCCTCAGAAAAGTTATAGAAGAAACTTGGAGTTAAGGAATCAAAAAAATGTTTTAAATAAACCGCTTTTTCATCGGTAATGGCCGTCAAATTCATCTTTTCGTTCCATTCGATCAACAGTTCATAATACTTATGTAATTGATTAAGTTGTAATGGAGAAAGGGAAATCCCTTTCTCCTTTAAGACTTGATTGAAATCAAACATGACCGTCCTCCGTTATTGGGCCACCTTCGCCAATTTTCCTTGTTCAAGGTAAACCAAAAGAATGGAGATATCACTTGGGTTAACGCCGGAAACGCGTGACGCTTGGCCGACAGAAATCGGTCGGACTTGGCTTAACTTTTGTTTTGCCTCAGTCGCTAGACCATTAATTGCCATATAGTCGAGGTCTTGGGGAATTTTCTTTTCCTCCATCCTCTTCATCCGTTCTACTTGCTGTAGTTGTTTAGCAATATAGCCTTCATATTTCACTTGAATTTCAATTTGTTCGGTAACTTCTTTCGGAAGTTTTTGCTCCGATGGATAAAGAGAGGAAAGCGCTTCGTAAGTCATCTCCGGCCGCTTCAGAAGTTGAATGGCGCTGACCGATTCTTTTAATTCCGAGCCACCCAAAGATTTGATCAATGCTTGCAGCTCCGGAGTCGGTTTGACGATGAGCTCAGCTAAGCGTTCCTTTTCTTGTTCAATTAACCGGCGTTTTTCAACAAAACGTTGGTAGCGTTCTTCAGAGATTAACCCAATGTCATGGCCGATTTCGGTTAATCGCAAATCGGCATTGTCATGACGCAACAACAGACGGTATTCCGCTCTTGATGTGAGTAAGCGATACGGTTCGTTTGTACCTTTCGTGACAAGGTCATCGATTAACACACCGATATAGGCTTGTGACCGATCAAGAATGATGGGGTCTTGTTGGAACACGTAGCGCGCCGCATTAATTCCAGCGATGATCCCTTGACCAGCAGCCTCTTCATACCCTGATGTGCCATTAATTTGTCCTGCAGTAAAGAGGCCTTTTACTAATTTCGTTTCAAGAGACGGCCACAATTGGGTCGGTACGATCGCATCATATTCGATGGCATAACCCGGACGCATCATGGAGACATTTTCTAGCCCAGGGATGGTTTTTAACATTTCTTTTTGAACATCCTCAGGTAAACTGGTGGATAAACCTTGCACATACACTTCGTCTGTGTTACGGCCTTCCGGTTCCAGGAACACCTGATGACGAGGTTTATCACTGAAGCGCACCACCTTATCTTCAATGGATGGGCAGTAACGCGGTCCCGTCCCTTTAATGGCACCGGAAAACATCGGTGCCCGGTCAAGATTGGCATTAATTAATGCATGCGTTTTCTCGTTGGTATACGTCAGCCAACAAGGAATTTGGTCGGTTTTATATTCCGTTGTTTCATAGGAAAAGGCGAGAGGCTCATCATCACCAGGTTGAATTTCCGTTTTACTGTAATCAATAGTATTTCCATTAACGCGCGGTGGTGTCCCCGTTTTAAATCGGACCATTTCAAAGCCCAGTTCTTGCAAATGGTACGACAGATTGATGGACGGTTGCATATTGTTTGGGCCACTCTCGTAAGACAAGTCGCCAATAATAATTTTACCGCGAAGGAAAGTCCCTGTTGTTATCACAACCGCTTTTGCGTGGTATTCCGCATTCGTATTCGTTACGACACCTTTGCAAACGCCGTTTTCAACGATTAGCCGTTCAACCATCCCTTGGCATAACGTCAAGTTTTTTTCTTTTTCGAGCGTTTTTTTCATTTCACGACCGTACAAAAACTTATCGGCTTGAGCGCGCAAGGCACGGACTGCCGGACCTTTTCTCGTATTTAGCATACGCATTTGAATATGGGTTTTATCAATATTTCGTCCCATTTCACCGCCCAGGGCATCGATTTCCCGGACGACTACCCCTTTAGCCGGGCCGCCAATGGATGGATTACATGGCATGAAGGCAATAGTATCCAAATTTAACGTCAATATAAGGGTTTTGGCACCCATTCTTGCAGAAGCAAGCGCTGCTTCCACACCGGCATGCCCCGCCCCAATCACAATCACATCAAAATCACCGGCAAAATATGTCATGGCTAATCCCACCTTTCTATTAATTTTTATTTGCCAAGACAGAATTGAGAAAAGAGTTGATCTATCAAACTTTCCGAGACCGTATCCCCAACGATTTCACCTAAAAGCTCCCACGTTTTACGAATGTCGATTTGTGCCATATCAATAGGCAAGCCTGCTTGAACGGCATCGATGGCATCATTGATCGACTGCAAAGCTTGGTTTAATAAAGCGATGTGCCTAGCATTTGTGACATACGTCAGGTCTCTGGATTCTATCCCCGTTTTGAAAAATAACTTGGCAATCGCTTCTTCCAGTTGTTCGATCCCTTCTTCGTTAATAAGTGATGTGGTGATCACCGGTCGGCCATTGGCCAGCTGTTTCACCTCATCTAAAGGGATCGCAGCTGGTAAATCCGTTTTGTTCACGATAATGATCGCATCCATGCCTTCTATAGCTTCAAAAAGACGTTTATCTTCTTCAGTCAGCGGCTCGCTGTTGTTCAATAAGAGCAACACCAAATCGGCTTCTTTCAACGCTTTTCTGGAGCGTTCAACACCGATTCGTTCGACGATATCCTCCGTCTCGCGGATCCCCGCTGTATCGATAAGTCTTAATGGAACACCCCGGACGTTCACATATTCCTCAATAATATCACGCGTCGTACCCGGAATATCCGTGACAATTGCCTTACTCTCATGTACGAGCGTATTTAATAATGAGGATTTCCCAACATTAGGGCGGCCGATGATGGCCGTCGACAACCCTTCGCGAAGAATTTTCCCTTGTCTTGCCGTCTCAAGCAGTGATTCAATCGCCGCTTTGACATCAGACGCTTGCCGAATCAATAAATCATGCGTCACTTCCTCGGCATCATACTCCGGATAGTCAATGTTCACTTCAACACTCGCGATGATTTCAAGCAATGTTTGCCGAAGGTTTCGCACCAATTTCGACAGTCGCCCTTCCATCTGATCAAGCGCCACACCCATTGCTCGATCCGTTTTGGCACGGATCAAATCCATCACCGCTTCGGCTTGTGATAAATCAATGCGACCGTTCAAAAAGGCCCGCTTTGTAAATTCACCTGGTTCTGCGAGGCGTGCCCCGGCATTTAACACCAATTCCAAAACGCGATTGACAGAGACGAGTCCACCATGACAATTAATTTCCACAACATCTTCTCTGGTAAAAGTCTTCGGAGCCCGCATGACAGTCACCATGACTTCCTCCGCTGTTTTTCCGGTTTGCGGGTCAATGATCTTCCCGTAATGAATCGTATGTGAGTCGACGGCAACCAACGGTTTACTTCCTCTATAAATTTTATCGCAGATACGAATCGCCTCAGGGCCGCTTAATCGAACAATGGCGATTGCTCCCTCTCCAATCGGCGTTGAAATGGCTGCTATGGTATCGTTTTCCACACATCTCACCTACCTTCACAAAACCATGACATGAGCGATATATCAACAGTGATTAAGTCCAAAAATAAAACAAGGCGTTTTCCACAGTGGATAGCCTCCTAAAGGATTAGCATACCACAAAATCCACTGTGGATAAAGATATCTTTTTTCAACCCCATTTTATCCCCATGTGGATAGATTTAACCCGTCGCCGTTGGAAAGGTTTAAGTGGGGCAAGTTGAAAAGGTACTTATTTTTTTCTTATCACTTAACGGGCGTTGATGGTCACCTTGTAAAAAAGTCAAGAAAACTTGGTACTTCCGAGCCTTTTAGGCAATGATAGAGCCAACGTTTCCCATAATCTGGATTGAATGTAAAATGAAACACCTTTATTACCGGTAAAAAAATAACCCTCAACTCTGAGGGTGCCTGCCCTCAAAGTCTCGGGTCAAAACCTGATTAAAATTTACTCTTTATTTTTAAAATCGATAACAACGGCGCGGTTCGGTTCTTCTCCGGTGGAATAAGTGGTAATCTCAGCAACATCCTGCAATGCCATATGGACTATTTTTCGCTCATGGGATGGCATCGGCTCTAACTTCACAGCTTTTTTAGTTTTTCTTACGCGATCCGCCGTCCTTTGAGCCAATTTTTCCAATGCCGTTTTGCGTCGCACCCGATAGTTTTCAGCGTCCAACTCAATGCGAACATTGGCATCCGAAGATTGGTTGGCGACGAGGTTCGTTAAATATTGAAGGGCATTTAACGTCAGCCCTCTTTTCCCAATAACGAGCCCTAAATCTTCACCGGTTATCAAAAATTGATAGTCCCGGTCACCAATTTTGTTAATCGCTATTTCGGAATCAATGCCAATTTTTTTTATGATCGCTTGCAAGTAGTCCTGCGCCTTGTGAATCGGATCTACTTTTACGGTTACTTTAATGACCGCTTGTTTTGATCCGATAAATCCTAAAAGTCCTTTTTTAGGCTCCTCCAAGACTTCTACATCCACTTCATCTTGCGAAACTTGTAAAGTTTTCAAGGCTTCCTCTAAAGCTTCATCCACCGATTTCCCGCTGACCGTCACTTCTTTCACTTTGTCGCTCCCCCTGTTTCCTTGGTTTTTGATTTACTCGGAGCATAAATAAAGTACGTTTGGAAAATCATAAAAATATTGCCGACGACCCAATAAAGCGCCAATGCAGCCGGAAAATTAAAGGCAAAAATGGCAATCATAATCGGGAAAACATAGGTCATAATCGCCATTTGCGGATTGGCGTTCCCCATGCGGCCGACCATAATCTTTTGTTGGATAAAAGTCGTAGCCGCTGCAATAAACGGTAAAATATAGTCGACATGCCCTAGACTGAACCAAAGAAAAGTGTGATTGCGAATCTCTTCGGTCCGATAAACCGCATGGTAGAATGCGATTAAAATGGGCATTTGAATGAGTAATGGAAAGCAACCTGCCAAGGGGTTCACATTATATTTTTGAAACAATAGCATGGTTTCTTGTTGCAATTTTTTCTGCGTTTCAGCATCTTTCGAACTGTACTTTTCTCTTAATTTCTTCATTTCCGGCTGCATTTCCTGCATCGCTTTGGAATTTTTTATTTGCTTGATGATTAAAGGTAAAATAATAAGCCGGATGATGATGGTACAAATAATGATGGAAATACCATAACTACCATTGAAAATATGAGCCACATATTTTATAAACCAAGAGAGCGGGTAAACAAACCATTCATTCCAAATGCCCTTACTGTTGGCATCGATCGGCTGGTTTAAATCTGAACATCCAGTAAGCACGAAAAATAACAGTAATAGTACCCCTGTTAACCATAACTTCTTGCGCAATCGTTTAACCTCCTTGAAACCTCGTTACCTACAAAAAACTATGTATCGTTTTCATATCATTTTTCTTTCTCCGGAACCGGATCATATCCTCCAGGATGAAAGGGATGGCACTTGAGAATTCTTTTAAATGTTAACCAAAATCCCTTAAGAAAACCAAAGCGTTGAAAGGCCACTAAGCCGTATTCGGAACAAGTTGGGTAAAAACGGCAGCTTGGCGGCTTTATAGGTGAAATGACATTTCGATAAATTTTAATGAAAAATATGGCCAGCCATTTCATTTTTGCTCGTCCTTTATCGGCCGCAAAACTCCCGATTTTTTTAGCACATGAGAGAGGGACGCTTTCGTTTGCCAATAATCCATGTCCGCTGTTGGTTTCCTCGCTATAATAACACAATCCATCCCAATGTTGAAATGGTTCTCAAGTACCCTGACGATTTCTCGTATATATCTTTTTACCCTATTCCGAGTGACGGCATTGCCGATCTTTTTGCTGACGGATAAACCGATGCGATTATAGGGTTGTCCTTTTTGGGCTAAGACATATACTACAAATTGTCGATTAGCAGTAGAGCGGCCATGCTGAAAGACGTTTTGAAAATCCTCGTTTTTTTTCAATCTCTGTATTTTCTTCACAGTTGTTGTCACTCCATTAAGAAATGGAATGCCTTACATTGATTTTACGAATCAAAGAGACATTTTGTTTCACTTTTTATACATCTATCCTATTATAGACAAAAAAGTTTCGGGTTTAACAGTCTTTATATTTATATTCCCTCATTAGTAAAAAAACCTTGACTCTGTTAAACCATTTGGACGGAGTTAGAATCAAAGTTGGGCTTTCGTTGTCCTCGTACTGAATTGAAAATGATTGACTCCCTCACCCGTAGAAAAAAGACCACTGTGAGAGAACAGTGGTCTTAAGCTGACAATACTTTTCTTCCTTTACGGCGGCGGCGCGCAAGAACTTTCCGGCCGTTTGCCGTGCTCATGCGGGCGCGAAACCCGTGTACTTTTTTTCGTTTCCGATTATTCGGTTGATAAGTCCGTTTCATCTATAACACCTCCCAAGGGATGCTCTCCATACATAAAGACTCTGACTCATTATAATTGGGATAAGCGTAAATGTCAAGGTCTCGCAATCACTCGTATGTGTCAAGATTTTCTCGACAACCTTTATAGATCAATATCTCCGGCACCCTAATTTTGTACGCCTACCCTACCGCGCTATCGCTTGGTAT
>NZ_AUMM01000048.1 GCF_000430685.1 Tuberibacillus calidus DSM 17572
AATGCTGTTTTTGCTCATTTCTGTGGTGTTTCTACCTTAAAATTGCTCATACGCTCCAGTTTTTTACATTTTTAGTGCGGTTCTTTCAGTAAAGACAAAGCCTTAGTTAGCTTTTGGCTGACCTAAAAATATTTACATTTATCCCTACCAGTAGGTCGGATAGGTGATCCGCTCTCTTAAAAATTGCGATTCGGGAAATACGGCAAATACGGCTGCCGAAATAAATGATTTTCGAGATTTGAGAACAAAATCTATCATGACCATAGTCTTTGCAGGGGCTGGATTTTCCAAGGCAGAAATTTTGGGCGCATCGAGTATTTAAGATACAAACATCACCCGATAAAGTTCCACACGTAGAATCTCCAGTATTTTTCCCGATAACATATAGAGGCTGCCTCAAATGCGCCCTTCATCAAGGCGATGAGACAGCCTTTTTTCTCAGTTAACTGCCTTCACCATGGTTATTGCGTGAATGATTACGGTTCTTAATTTTTTTTGATCCGCTTAGAGGTTTTGGGCTTGTATTGTGTTGTTGCTTGTTTTTTTCCTTCATTTCCATTTCTCCTTTGTGTCAGGATCTTACCATAGCATTTACCGCAACTTCTGTCTTTATCCCGTTAATCGATTATTCAGTATCATCCCGATGTGATGATGTATGTTTTTCTTTTTTTACTGCAAAGGTCGTACGAATAGTTTCAATCATACCTACTCCATATAATGCATATTGAATTCCGCGAAGTATAGTGTTGTAATTCAAGACGCCTCCCTGGATCCAAGAAAAAACGATTCCTAGACAAATGGCTAAAAGCGGGAGATAACGTTTAGGCAGTCTGAGAGCTCGGCGGATGGCATATAGGACAAAAGCGATTGCAACGTAAATGCCAAACTGGATCGATAAGAAATCATCCATTTTCTTCCGCCCCTTATGAGAATATGGGTGCCCTGTATCGAGCGGCACCCTTATCTTATTTCTATGAATAACGGATAAAGAAGGGACGGGCTATATGTAAAAATGAAACAAATGGTGCAGCTTTTTCATCAATGTTTATGTATTAAACGGAATCGCCTTCGCTTAGAATAGATCCAACCGTCATTTTCACTGTGTATTCATGGACCTTTCTCCTTAACACAATTGCTTTGTCATCATTTTAGTTTGAAACATAGAATCCATTCCAACTGAAAATCTAAAATGCGGGAGCTTTCATTCCTCGGCCCCAGCAAAAAGTCGCAAAATCCGAAAAGACATTACGGACTCTATTACCCTATTGATCAGCCTAATTTCGATAACCCATTATAAATGCACAAGACAAACGGGACACTTTTCACATACCATACACTGAACCTATTCTGAAGGAGTGATGAATGTGGTATATCCGGCATGGGGTTATGGTTTTGGTGGCTGCGGCTGCGGAATGGGATTCGGTGGTTGTGGCTTTGGATACGGCGGTTACGGTTTTGCCTTAATTGTCGTATTGTTCATCTTGTTAATTATTGTAGGCACGGCTTATGTCTACTAATCCAGCACAACATTAAAAAATGATAAAGAGGCCGAATGACATGACGGCCTCTTTTACATTGTGAAAAAAGCGACGTTTTTTCGCCGCAACTTTTTTATATGAGAAAGCGTACACATGCCCAATCTACTTAGATTCGAGACATACCGCTGATCGTTTCAATTCTAAAGATCATTTTGACCTATCTCTCATTACAAAATGGTCAATAGGATACAGATATTGGAAAAATCAACCCTTGAATCGGCCCTGTTTTCCCAATAAATTCAAGCTAAAGACCATTTCAAAAAATTTTCCTGCCTAAAATGGTCTTTAGAACCCCGCTAAAGGCCGTTTTGGTTCGCTTCCTGCTCCAAAATGGCTTTTAGGATACAGATATTGGAAAATCAACCCTTGAATCGGCCCTGTTTTCCCAATAAATTCAAGCTAAAGACCATTTCAAAAAATTTTCCTGCCTAAAATGGTCTTTAGAACCCCGCTAAATACCATTTCGAATCGCTACCTATTCCTAAGTGGTTTTTTGAATACAGATATTGGAAAAACAATCCTCGAATCAGCCATGTTTTTCTAGTAAATTCATGTTAAAGGCCATTTCCAAAAATTTTTCAGCCGAAAACGGCTTTTAGAGCCGTGCTATATACCATATTGGTCACTCACTACTCCAAAATGACTTTTAGGATTCAGATAATGGACCCCCCTCTTATGCTGTCTTAAAAAATTGGGTATAAAAAAAGAGCCAAGAAAACTCTCGGCTCGATTTCAGGCGATTATCTCCCTGATGTTCCCATCGAAGTCCCATGCCAACCGGGTTGGGTCCAGCCGTCCGGCATACCAGGCATTCCGGGTACGCCGTACATACCTGGCATTCCAGGATACCCGTAACCGTGGGGATAAGTACCGGGATAACCGTGTTGCCATCCATAGTGGTGGCCTTGCCAACCGTAGTGACCCATACCACCCATGCCGTCACCCCAGCCACCATGCATGCCCGGATAACCACTAGGCTGTGTTCCAGGCATTCCTTGTCCGTGTTGAGGACCTGTCGTAGGTGTTTGCATCGGCATTTGTCCGCCTTGTTGATGATGCCACCATTGCGGTTGCCCTGTTACTGGTGGGCGCCCGGACGGTTGGGTATACGGCCAAACCCTTTGGTCGTCATCATTAGCGGTCGTTTTATTTGATTCATCAAAAGAAGAATAAGGTTGGTCAAGATCGGGGTTTTGGTTCTGCCAATTTCCTCCATCACTGTTATACATGTCATCAACCTCCTGATATGTCTAAAGCGCCATAACATTTTTTCTCTTACATCAATCCGCGCCTATTGCAACATATTCAGGAAGCGCGCTTCATGAAACCCCAATCGGGCAATCGATCGTTTTATTACAAAAATCGGTCAAAACGCCTAGTTGATAAGGATCCTAATTAATACTTACGCAGCCGATTTCAAAAAATGCGGAAGGCGGATGACCGCTATGAATAAGCCTGCGAGGCCAAACGCGAAAAGAATCACGAGCGACAACCAAATACCGCTTACCCCAGCACCGTGGGCGAAAATATCTTGGAGCCCTTTTTGTGCCCAAAACTGTGGCGTCAGATGACCAATTTTTTGCACTAATGACGGCAGGAGATAGGATGGCACCCAAAGACCGCCGACCATCGCGCCGCCAAGAGCGACCACCTGAGTGATCGCCATCCCTTGATTTTCCCCGCGCACTAATACCGATAACGCCAAACCGATTCCTGAACCGCAGAGACTTAAAGCCAAAATCAATAAACACAAGGCTTTCAGATCCCCGAGATGGAGATGGTAGACAAAATGACCAAACGCAAGAAGCACGGTGCATTGAACGACAACGCCGAGCGCATAGGGAATCCACATGCCGATTAAATATTCAATCGGCTTCATGCCGGTGCTTTGACATCTTGACAATAATCTGGAATCTTTTTCCTTAAAAAAGCGGCGCGTCATCGAAATCATGATATAAAAGACAAACATGACGGTCATCCCGGGTACCACTTGGGTGATGGTATTGATACTTTCGACGGCCGGGGTGATTTTTTTGATGTGAACCGCAGGCTCAAGCGTCTTGGCTATGGCTTCATTCGACTGGCCAAGGGCGTGCAATGTATTCATGATTTTCTGCTTTCGATAATCATCAGCAATCGATTGCAAGATGGCTTCGATGGTTCCGCCTTCGGATTCCATAGCTGGGTCTTGATAAAATTTAATGTGAGCTTGTTTTCCATCTTTTAGTGATGCCTCAAAACCATCATTGACGACTAAAAGAAAGGACAACTGGCCTTTTTTAATTTTATCAATGACATCTGGCAAATCCGATGCTTTTTCATGAACCATTTTGACGCCCTTCACCTGATCAACTTGGTGAATAAAAGCAGATGACATAGATGTGGCATCGTCATCAATATAGTGTATCGTGAGCGAAAAATGGTCTGTTTTTCCGAATATCGATCCGAACATCACAATAAATAAAATGGGCATGATAATCAGGAAAAACAAATTGCCTTTTTCTCTGAGCATCATCTTGATTTCTTTTTTAATAATGGTTTTCATAGGTACATCCTCCTAATCCCGCAGAGCGGTTCCAGTAACCGTTAAGAAAACTTGTTCGAGTGATGGCCTGACAATATCCAATTGTTTGACCTCCCACCTTTGGTTCGAGGCAACCGATAGCAACCATTGCATTAATTCAGGTAAATTTTCCGATTCGAGGATCCAGCCGATGCCTTCGCGGTTTGCGGCTTTTATTAATGGATGTTGCGGGATTTCCTTTAGTCCTGTCACTTCCAAATAAACCGCTTTTCTTCCATAGCGCTCAAGCAGCTCCCCAAGCGGACCATGGGCCATGACCTCACCGTGATCAATGATGGCTGCTTCATCACACAATTGTTCTACTTCTTCCATATAGTGCGTGGAATAAATGACGGTCACGCCCTCCTCTGTGAGCTTGCGAATCATCTCGAAAATGCGGTTTCGCGATTGCGGATCAATGCCGACGGTCGGTTCATCCAAAATCAGTAAACGCGGCCGATGGAGTAAAGCGCAACCGATGTTTATTCGCCGCTTCATGCCGCCGGAAAATGTTTTCACTTTGTCACGTGCACGTTCGGCAAGACCGGTGTCTTCCAAGACTTTTTCTGTTCGTTTTCTTAGCTCACGGCCTTTAACGCCATATAACTCTCCAAAAAACGTTAAGTTTTCCAGCGCCGTAAATTCTTCATATAACGTGATTTCTTGCGGGACATAACCGACGTTTTTCGCAACCACGGATTTATCAAGCAACACGTTTTTCCCTAAAAGACGGGCGGAACCGCTATCTGCCGAAAGGATCCCGGCCAAAATTTTCATCGTTGTCGATTTTCCCGCCCCGTTTGGTCCGAGCAGGCCAAAGCAACTGCCGGTGTTCACTGAGAAGGTAACGTTTTTCAGCGCTTCAAGCTTGCCAAACGTTTTTCTTAAATGATCAACCTCAAGGAGCGTTTCCCTGTTAGGTTGTGGATTTTTTAAGTCCATTTGATTCACTTTTGTCCCCCATTTCCTATAAGGCTAATTTTTTTTCTAATAAACCGCCAAGATAGCGGACAATAAGATAGGTGAACACCCAGCCAATAACCGCCAACCCATAAATATAAAACGGAAAAGGGAACCAGGTAGCGGCGACTTCTCCAGTGAATAGTCTATAAAAGTTTTGCATTTTATTGACATTCCCATAACCCCAATAAAAGAAGCTTCCTGCTCCCATGTATACCACCCATAAAATTGGTGTCACTGGTCGGTATTCGGTATAGACCACAAGAGAAAGAGACATCCCGAGTGCCAAAATAAGCGGACTAAAGATCACGAGCGTAAAAATCCAAGCGAAACCCGTGAGTAAAAATGCTCCTAAGTCCGTAATCGCAAGGTGGCTATCAACGGCGATCATATAAAGCCCATAAACGACCGCTAGCAAATAGACACCAACCAGTACCAACCATGTCTGAAGCAATGAACCTAATAATTTTGCACCGGTGATAAAAGAGCGTGAATACGGCAGCGAGAGCCACCAACCCTGGGTTTCATTATCCCACTCCTTTTTTACCGTGCCGTAGCCGATGAAAAAGATGGCAAAAGGCAACCCGAGAGAGAAAAACCATAGATTTTGAAGGTTAAAGCCTTTCGAGCCGCTAAACATCGTCAAAATGAAGAACCCGAGGAGAATGACAAAAATGATGTGGGCCGCCCACCATTTGCCGGATAATTTTCTTTTGCTCTTCCGCCGATTACCTGACCAATGAAATTCATGGTGGACCAATTTCCAAAAGACATTAGGAGCCATTGGTTATCACGCTCCTTTTATAAAATGACCGGAATACCGTGTGTAGCGAGCCGTGCTGAGCGCGTAATTCTTCAATGTCACCAGACCAAAGTGCTTTTCCTTTATCCATGAGAAGCACGTATTCAAACATCCCTTCGATTTCATGGATTTCGTGCGTGCTGATTAAAATCGTTTGTTCTCGTTCTCCAATAAAATCAATGATCCCATCTATTATATGTTCTCGTGAGATGACATCGATGCCGGAAAATGGCTCATCTAAAACAATGAGCGGGACGCGACGAGCGATACATAGAATGAGCATTAAGCGCGCCTCTTGTCCGCGCGACATGCCTTTGACGGTTAAATGTAAATCGATGTCCATATAGCGAGCCAATTTTACTGCACTTTCAATCTCAAAACCTGGGAAAAAACTCTCGGCCCATTGAAAGGCTTGTCGTACGCTGTGGTTGGGATACCAACGGGCGCGATCAGGCAAATAAGCGATTTCCCGATTCGTCCGCCATCCCGGTGTCTTGCCGAGCACTTCGATGGTGCCGCTGTCGGGTTTGACAAGTCCAGTCATCATCCGAAATAATGTCGATTTGCCGCACCCATTCGGCCCGAGGATGCCAACGATTTTATTTTTTGGTATCGCCAAGTCAAGCCCGGAAAGTGCTTTGTTGTCACCATAGCTTTTAAATAGCGCTTCCCCTTTTACGGCCCAATCCGTCATGGATTTTCTCCTCCTTTGTCGTCATCAAGCAGTTGGTCGATGTACGCGCGCACGTTTTCCCAAGTGAGCCCGAGATTTTTCATTTGCTCGATAAATGTATGTATCTGTTCTTTAGCCACTTCCATGCGAAAAGCTTCCACGCGTTTTGACGAAGAAGTGACGAACGTGCCTTGACCTCTTCTCTTTTCAGTTAATCCGTCACGCTCTAATTCCTGATAAGCGCGCATGACCGTATTGGGATTGATGTGCAGGCCTCGAGCCAGTTCTCTTACGGATGGAATTTTTTCTCCCAAGCCGATTTCCCCCCTCACAATGGCGCTTCGGATCTGATTTAAGATTTGTTCGTAGAGCGGTTGGCTAAAGTCTATTTGAAACGAGATGCCGCTTACTTCCTTCTGATCCATTCTACCTTCCTCCTTCAGAAGGCTGTAAACAAAATGTTTTGTTTACTCTAAGTGTATTATATCACTTAATACACCTAATGCAACTGAGTTAAAAAATTTTTTATGTGATTTACAATTGAAGCCTAAACATTTAAAAATTGGGAAAAAGAAACATATGTTTTCATGATCATTTGCCTATATTTCCGTATATTTTCCCAATAATCTTGATGGTATAGTTATGGTATATTAGAACTAAAGGGAAAATATAAAATATTACGGGAGGGGGGAATGGCTTGCAGAATCAAACGGTAGAATTAGATACTTTGCAGAACTTATACGATGAATGGTTTGAAGTCCGTTTGAAGGATATTGACAAACTTGAGGAAATCAAATCCAAAATCGACAGCATTGTTAAGCATATCAAAGGCTATATCTTCACTCACCCAGAATATTGGCTGATCTCGTTGGGGCATGATGTTATCCTTGAAAACCTTAGTGAAGCTGCGGTTTCTTTGGATCAATTAGAAAAACTAGGGACAGATAAGTTAAACGATAAACAAAAATATTATTACTATTTATTCAAAGCTTGTTATTTATTACTTAAAGGCGAATACAAAATTGCCTTGGATAAATTTCATATTGCGGCTGATAAACTTGTACACGTACCTAATCGAATAGAAAAAGCTGAATTTTTTTAAAACTAGGAACAATTTACTACCATATAAGAAAAACTATCGAATCTATTCATTATATATCAAATGCCTTAAATCTTTTTAAAACTGAAAACGGATACGATAGACGTATCGCAACTTGTGAAATTGCCTTAGGACTAAACAGTGTTAACTTACACCAATGGGAAGAAGCTGAAGAACGTTTTTATAATGCTTTAAATTATGCTAACAAAGATAATTCAATGAGGTCTTTAATTTATCACGATCTTGGTTTGTTATATGCAGAGCAAAATATGTCCAAAGCTGCTATTCACTGGTTAACTGAATCCATTTCCGGAAACTCACCTAACTATAAAACTATTTATTTAATTGCTAGGGAGTACTATAAATTAGGCAAGATAAATGAAGCGGAGAATTGGCTAAAAAAAGGACTAAATATAGCCCAAAAAGAAAATTTACCCACATACCAAATTCGTTTCAATTTACTCAAAGTCTTATATACGGAATCCGATAAAGAAATGACTGAAAAAACATTAAAAGAAGGTATAAACCATTTTCTAAATGAAAATGATTGGAATTATGTTGAAGAATATTCGAAATATCTTGCCGATTACTACGCAGCTAATCAAAAATATCAAGAAGCTGTACAATATTATCAATTAATGATAAAAGCTCAAAATAAAATATCTGAATTGGGGGCGTTAAAATGAAAAAGAAAATTAAATTAACTTTTTTAACTGTTTTGGTTGCGGTAACGATAGGCGTTTTTAGTTTAGGATTTCATCAATACCAAACTAGCCAAGAAGGTCGTATTCCTATGTCTCCAGTGCTATTAGCCCAAGAAGGTCGTATTCCCATGTCTTCAGTACTATTAGCCCAAGAAGGTCGTATTCCTATGTCTCCAGTGCTATTAGCTCAAGAAGGTCGTATTCCTATGTCTTCAGTACTATTAGCCCAAGAAGGTCGTATTCCTATGTAACCAGCATCTTTTATCAAACCTGATTAGCTTAGGAGGAAGCTTAACTGAGAAACCGCACTTCTGCGGTTTCTCTTTTTTTAGCCAGCTGTAGTGGAGCCGGATTCTTCGTACTTGATCTTCATGATGCGGTCGTTGATTTGGGAATAGATCTCTTCAAGCGACTGGACGACGCCTTTATCATCTTTAAAAACGATGTGCTCATGAGAAAAGTGAACGGGGGAATCAATGCCGGCGGCTGCGGCAAGGCGGAACAAGCCTCTTCTTAACGTAATGAGATAATTGGCGACGCGCCATTTCTTCTCATCGATGACGAGCGCTTTCTCCAAGTGTGGATTGGTGGTCGCCACCCCAGTCGGACAAATGTTAGACTGGCATTTTAACGCTTGAATGCAACCGACGGTGATCATGAATCCGCGAGCAATGTTCACCAAATCCGCCCCAAGCGCCAAGGCGACAGCGATTCGATCCGGTGTAATTAATTTCCCGGAAGCAATAATTTTGACGCGGTCGCGCACGCCGAACCGCTTCAATGTGCAATCCAAAATCGGCAACGCCGATTTAATTGGAAGACCGACGGCATCCATCAGTTCCTGATAAGAAGCCCCTGTTCCCCCTTCACCACCGTCTACTGTAATAAAGTCCGGGCCTTTTCCCGTTCGTTTCATTTCTGCAGCCAGTTCGAAAATCGATTCATTACTGCCGACAACAAGTTTAATACCCACGGGTTTGCCCGTGACTTCGCGAATCTTTTCTATAAAGTCAATCATGGAAGCGGCATCGTTAAATTCATGGAAGCGGTTTGGGCTGTCCACCGATTTCCATGGCTCTACCTTGCGAATTTCAGCGATTTCAGGCGTCACTTTTTCACCGTCTACATGTCCTCCGCGCGCCTTTGCCCCTTGCGCAAGCTTTAACTCAAAAGCTTTGATTTGCGGGATCGCCGCTTTCTCCTTTAAAGCCTCCCAACTAATATGTCCTTCTTTATCCCTGACACCGAAGAGACCAGGGCCGATTTGCATGATGATGTCGACATTTCCTTTCAAATGATATGGAGAAAGTCCCCCTTCTCCAGTGTTCATCCACGTTCCTTTCGCTATGCCGAGGCCAAGAGATAAAGCAGTGATGGCATTTTTTCCTAAGGCACCGTAGCTCATCGCGGACATGCCGATAAGACCTTTCGCGACAAAGGGATTCGGTGTGTTCGGGCCGATGACGACGGCATCATCGTCATGAAGCAAATACGCTAGACTCTCATCTTCTACCCGATCTTCTTTACGCATGCCAAACAGACTATCCTTAACCAATAAATATTTATATGTTTTCACTTTTGTTTCGCGATCGAGTTTTAGTTCCTCCATCTGCTTTGGAAATAACGCATTGCGCACATAATACCCTTCTTTATCAAAATCCCTTTTTGAACCGTAAGCTAAAACATCCCGTTTATATTTCGCCGTTTTCACCACATGTTCATATTCATCTCTTGAAAATGGCTTCCCTTCCGTATCGCTGTTAAACCAATATTGACGCATTTCCGGACCAATAGCTTCCAAAAAATAACGCAACTTCCCTAACACTGGGTAATTTCTTAAAACCGGATGACGATCTTGGCGGCGGTCATGAATAAACATCGTCGCAAAAGTGATCAATAGAATTAAAATGATCAAGACGACGACGGTAAAACCGATAATCGTTAAAATATGGGCAAAAGGCATCATTCCACCTCCGCTCTTCAAAATTTAAGACTATTTTATTGTTTCACGGTTGGTGGAATCTATGCACGAAACCTTGAACAGCAAAAACAGCCCGTTCGGCATAATGTATGATTTTAAAAAGCGGGATGGTTGGGACATGCATAGAAAAGAGGGCCGATCATTTTTCGTGGCCCTCCTTGATACATCTTTTACTCTTGAACCGCTTCTCACCCTAAGGTGCCTTGCAATATTTTTACGATTTACCATGCCAAAATTTTCTGTGGCGATCGGAAGTATTTGGCCGCTCTGGGTCTTTCGGCACTTTTCCCGCGTTTTCCAATGTGTACTTTAAAGTAGCTACCGTTCCGACTCCATATAAAGCGTATTTAATACCTGTTAGAAGGACTTCAGCGGTCATCGCCCCCGCTTCAAACCAGGCGTAAAGAATGCCCAGTAAAATGGCGACAAGCGGAATGTAGCGATTGCTAATACGGGTTGCTTCCCGAATGGCATAAAGGACAAAAGCCAAAGCGAGATAGGCACCAAAATCAATGGAGAAAAGCTGTTCCATACCGGTTCCTCACTTTCCGTTTAATTAGGACGAGTCAATGCCAATGTATTCATCGTTTCGGTGAATATGCCTAGTTTTTAACTTCGTGCAAACGTTACCTTCTCCTTCAAAAGTAGTAGTTTTGCCCTATACGAAAGGACATAGGCCTACCCTTTTCATCGGTTGGGTTATTGCCCTATACAATCTGTCACGCCACGCATAAGATGCAGTAATCCCATTCTAAGGAGGTTTTTGCCATGGTAATGCCCTATTACGGTCACTGGGGAGCCAATGCTCCTTACGGCGGTGGTTATGTCGGTGGCTGCGGCTGTTTCAGCCATTGTGGCTATGGATGGTATGGCGTCAATAATTTTGCGCTCATCGTCGTCCTCTTTATCTTGCTGATTATTGTCGGGACGGCATATGTCTATTAAAAGCTAAACATAACCCGCCTAAAATAATAATGAGAAAAGGTTCCGACCATCACCTGTTGATGATTGGAACCTTTTTGTACTTTTTTGGGTTTGCATAAGGGGGTTTTTGGGTGAACCTTTTTATTTGGTAGAAAGCAATGCCCGAAAGACCTCATGATGGTTGAGATAATTCAAAAGATGGCGGCTCATGACACTTGCTCCTTTGGCATTCGGATGGATATCATCGGCCATATAGCCTTTTAAGTAAGCTTCGCGGTATGATGTTCCCAAAGCATCCTGATATGAAATGAGCCCTGTATGATACTGTTTAGAAAAGAGACGTAGTTCATGACTATAGGCTTTGAGCCGGGTTTCATCCCCGCGAATCGCATTTGGAATGGAAAGGATCAGCGTGCAATGCGATTTTAAAAAAGGCGTTAAATACATATCCAGGGAAGCTTTGTAACGGTACGCCGAAAGCCAGTTGCGATCATTCATTCCACCATTAAAAATATATAAATCGGGTTGAAGTGCCTGAATCCATTGAATGAGCGTGCGTTTATTCAAACCAGCATACCATTCCAGCCGGTCACCACCTTGGCCGACGCGGCTGACAATCACCCCGGACGGGTTGTAAAAATACCCGCCAAATAACGTCACCCGCCCACGAATATGACGGATGATGAGAGAATGCCGCGGGGAATGACCAGGCAATGTGATGACGCCCAAGCCCGTTCGGCCATTTGTTTTCACTTTTATAAAATGTCCGCCCGAACCTGCTTCAAAGGAGCCTCCTCCACCTTGTTCTAAATAAAAAAGCTTTGCCATTGTAAAAGAGCGGTTTAAATCCATTTTAATAAAATCTGATTGTCCACGAAGGGTATACAGGCCTTTAAAATCGAAGCTGTAGATTGCCGGTGCCACATCATGAGGCAAATCGTTGATCTCTTTTAAGTTACCACTGAATTCAAGGCGTACGCCCTCTCGTTGAAAATAAAGCGTGTCAAACGGAATATAGCCGGGTCCCCCATCTCCGTATTGTTTTTTCAGTGCTGGAATAAAATCATCCAAATAACGACTTTTATTTGATCCGTATAAACGCCCATTCGTCAGACTGTCAATGCCGGCCAAAATATGAACGGGTTGTTTGGCTTTTTTGGCCTCAGTCCCGTGACCCAAGTTGGCCAGGACCAAAACAATGCCCACCGCTAAGATAGTGGCTAAATACATCCATTTTTTCATTTTGTGTTGCGTCCCCTTCCCCCTTTCCATACGACTCTTTTTTATAATGTACGGTGAAAGGGGCCATCAGTCATTACTTTTTTTCGATCACCCACAAAAATTCCATCCCCATGCGAATTTTATGGACGTACCCCCTTTTAATCCCAAAAAAGTGTTGGCCGTCTCAAACATCCTAAGGAAGGATGAGTGAGGCGGCCTCTCTTTTTCATCAGTTTTTCAAGGATCTCAAATGAGAAGCATATAAACCAAAAACAGCGCTGAAAGAACAAAACGGTAAATGGCAAAAGGTGTGAGTTTAATCCGTTGCAGCAGCTTTAAGAAAAATACAATCGAAAGCATTGCCACGATAAAAGCCGTGATAAAACCCGTCAAAAACAGCGGTAGATCTTTCGGTGATAAGGTATCTAAGCTTTTCAGCAAATCGAGACCGGTCGCCCCGACCATCATCGGAACCGCAAGGATAAAGGAAAATTCCGCCGCTGCCTTGTACCCACAGCCGATTAAAAGCCCTCCGGAAATCGTCGAGCCCGCCCGCGAAAACCCTGGCCATAAAGACAAGCATTGAAAGAGACCAATTTGAAACGCTTGTTTATAAGAGATGTGGTCGATCGTTTCACTCTTTGCATGATTTCCACGCTTGTCTGCAACGATTAGGAGGATGCCGCCCGCAACAAGTCCAACTAAAACCGTTGTCGGTGAAAAGAGCTTGTCTTTAATGAAATCATGGCAGACTAATCCTAAAACGGATGCCGGAATAGCCGCTATGATAATATGTAAAAGATTAAGCGGGTTGCGCTCTCCTTCAATTTTTGCCAGTCCGAACAAACTCAGGAATCTTTTAAAATATAAAACGACGACGGCTAAAATCGAACCGAGCTGAATAAAAATTTCAAACGTCTTCGCTTTATCCCCTGTAAAACCGATTAAATCACCGACCAAAATCAAATGCCCGGTCGATGAAATCGGTGCAAATTCAGTTAGGCCTTCAACGATGCCTTCAATGATCGCTTTGATAATGTCCATAATGTCGCTCCTCTATCAGTTTTCCCTTATACACAATACATGAAATTCCACCATTCGACAACCGTTCGTGACCCCAAAAGAGTTGTCAGCTGCAGACAGATGACGGCAACTGACATAACCTAATCGTGAAAATAACCCTCCTTCTTGAAAAACGCATTTTAACAGATGAATGGAGTACCGGATATGATCAGCGGGAAATGGGGGGATTTTAACGAGATGAGAATATGGAGGCTGATTCATATGGGATCTGACCCCGGATGGTTGAGTCAGCCTCTAATTTTCGTCCTAACAAGAGGTATGTAGACGGATGAGGCGTATCGCAATGGGAATTCATAGCGATCAATATGGCAAATTAAGGCCAAACCAAGTCAACCTCACCATTAAGATGGACTCGCTTTATATAGTAGATTTCAAGAGGCAAGTAAATGGTAAACCGGGTCCAGGCATCATCCGATTCACATATGATTTTACCTTTATGCTTTTCAATGATTTTTTTACAGACATAGAGTCCGATGCCCGTTCCCAATTCTTTCGTCGTAAAAAACGGCTCAAAAATGGTTTCGATTTTATCCTCCGGAATTTTCGGGCCGTTATTGGAAACGCGGATCATCACATATCTTTCTTCTTTTCGGGAGATCACGGATACGCGCCGCGGTTTCGGCCGTTCCTTTAAAGCATCCAAGGAATTAAGCAAAATGTTTTGCAACACTTGTTTCAGCTCGCTCCGATAGGCAAAAAAGTGACAATCGGATTCTATGTTTGTTGTCCATTCGCAATCCAGGTCCACCATTAACGGATAGATAAAATCAAGGATTTCCGTCATGATGGCAGCAAGTGAGACCATCTCTTTATCTTTATCGGCAATATCTTTTTTTGACGTATGCAGAAACTGGGTAATGCGGTAATTTAATTGCTGGAGTTCGTATTCAATGAACTCTAAATACTCGGTATGATGCGGGTCGGATTTAAGAAGTTTCACGAACCCCATCACGCTTGTCAACGGATTGCGAAATTCATGAACAAAACTGGAAGACAGCTGACCAAGGAGAGTCAGTCGGTCTTTATGCGTTTGATTGATCAAGAAAACTTTTTCGGCTAGTTCCTTGTCTTTTATCTCTGAATATTTGGCCACAGAAAAATAGCAAAAGCGGTCAAAGGTCGTAATGAGGTGATCCAACGCTTCACCAATCTCATCCAACGAAAAACCAAATTCTAAAATATAATGAAACAAAACTCTACGACCACAGATGATTTGATAGACAAAGTCGCCGATGTTTCCCTTTCCTTTGGCCCGTTCTTCGGCAAGCTGTTCCGCGAAGGTCTGAAGTGACTCATCAGGAAGCGGTGTGATGATCGAGCTTTTCAGCAATTGGTATAGACATTTTCCGATCGGCTTTAAGGTCGCATCGTCGTTACCATGTTCCCCCATTTTTTTGATCCATGCTGCCATGATTTCTTCTTCTTTTTCATCTAAAAATTGAATGAGCCGTTCGACAGCGAGCGGTGAAGTCACTATCCCCTACCTCCTTTCAAGTTATAATGCCATGACGTTATTTTAAAAACAGCTTGATGCGCTTTAAACCGTTTTTCGCGTTCGGGTACCTGAATGGCAGGTCAAAACGCGTGGTTTGTTTTAAGACACTTTTTTGATGGGAAAAGGTCGCAAAACTAAATTGGCCGTGGTAGGCGCCGATGCCGCTTTCGCCGATGCCCCCAAATGGCAAATAAGGTGTCGTCATGTGATAAATGGTATCGTTGATCGCTCCTCCGCCGAATGACACTCGGTCAACCACGTGGTGTTGGATGTCTCTGTTTTTGGAAAAAAGATAGAAAGCTAGCGGTTTCGGTTTATCGCTAATTTCGCGGAGAATGGCGTTCAAATTTTCATATTCCATAACCGGCAATATCGGCCCAAAAATCTCCTCCTGCATGACCGGATCCGTCCAGGTGACATCCGTTAATACAGTAGGAGCGATAAAGCGCTTGCTGCGGTTCGTTTCGCCTCCAATAAGAATGTGTCCTTCAGATAAATAACCCACAAGTCTGTCAAAATGGCGCTCGTTAATGATTTTTGTCGTATTCTCTTGCGCGATATCGTCTCCATACAGTTCATCGACGGCCGCCTTCAACGCCTCTAAAAAGGCATCTTTCACCGTTTTATGGACATAGACATAATCCGGAGCGACACAGGTCTGGCCTGCGTTCATGAATTTTCCCCAAGCGATACGCTTAGCTGCTAATTCAATAGGGGCATCCTCATGGACAATCGCCGGGCTTTTTCCGCCGAGCTCCAATGTGACGGGAATCAAGCGGCGCGCGGCCTGTTCCATAATGATTTTGCCAACAGCCGTCCCACCGGTAAAGAACACATAGTCCACGTCTTCATTTAACAGTGCTGTGCTCGTCTCAGGCCCTCCTTGGACGACCGCGATGTATTCAGTAGAAAACGCATTTTTGAACATGTCCACTAAACACTTCGCCGTCTGCGGCGCAACTTCCGACGGTTTTAAAATGACGGTATTGCCCGCCGCTACAGCCCCAGCAAGCGGCATGAGTGACAGCTGAACCGGATAATTCCACGGTGAGATAATGAGCGTCACCCCGTAAGGCTCAGGATAAATATAGCCTTTAGTCCCAAAATGCGTGAGCGCTGTTTTGACTTTTTTGGGCTTCATCCAGGATTTCAAATGTTTGATCATAAACCGTATTTCTTTTAAAACAAGACCGATTTCCGTGACATAAGCATCAAACGCCGATTTATTTAAATCAGAAGCCAAGGCTTCCGTTAAGGCGGATTCATGAGCACTTAGCGCCGCATGGAGCGTTTTCAGTGCCTGTATGCGCGTCTCATATTTTTTCGTCTCACCGGTTTTAAAATATCGTTTTTGCGAGCGTACCAGAGCAGTTATTTGTTCCAATGTGATCCTCTCCCCGTTATTTGATCGAAAGTTGTTTGTCCGGATCATTCTTGTGAGCATCGTAAAAGGCAATCATCGAAGCGAGCGTGTCCGCAAAATCCGGGCAGACGATGCCAGCTTCAGCAAGATCTTGTTGGGCGATCGACGCATCGTATTCTGCTTGGCACGTCAAATAATCCAACGCTTCCTTTTCAACGCGCAGCCATTTGCGCACGCTCGGTATGGACAATAACCCTCTGGCGAATGAAAGCGGCATTGTGCCAACCGGTTTTTTATGCAAGTACGCTTCCATCATCATGCGATAAACATCGCGCATCCGGTATGGCTTCGGGTCCGTTAAATGGTACGTTTTCCCGACCGCCTTTTCGGCATGGGCAAGATAAATCGTCCCTTTCAGCACATAATCCACAGGCACAAAATTACCTTCAGCAGCGCTTTCACCGAAATAAGGAATGATGGGGAAATGGCGCATCCGATCCAACAAATTCAACATAAAGTAGGGACCGTCAAACTTAATGGTTTCCCCAGTTTCTGAGTGGCCTTTGACGATCCCAGGTCGAATGATGGTTAACGGTACTTCATCAAAAAGCGTTCTGACCCACTTCTCCGCTTCGAATTTGGTGCTTTCATAATGATTTTTAAAGCTTTGCCCCATATCGAACTCCGTCTCGTAAATACGGCCGACCCGTGTGCCGGAAATATAGGCGGTGCTAAAATAGATATACCTTTTCAGATTTTTCAATGTCATGACCCAATCATTGACATTTTTCGTCCCATTAACATTCACGTTATAAGCTAAGTCGTACGGCACAGCAAGGTCATAGATCGCCGCCAAATGAAAAATATAATTCACTTTATCTTGCAACTCTTCCTGGTATTCAGGAGCAATGCCAAGATTCGGTTGAGTGATGTCCCCCGTTATGACAGTAAAATGGTCTCTGGGGCGGTTAGCATCATGCGCTATTTTTCCAATTTCCTCGTTCGCTTTTTGCGCAAATTGGGGCAAAACAAGTACAAAAACCTTTTCGACTTCTTCGGTTTCCCGGAGGAGTTCTTTAATTAATGCCGTACAAATAAAACCGGGAAAGCCGGTAAAAAAATAATGTGCCATAGGTTTTCCTCCCTTTCCTTACTTATTTTATTAATATATTTTCTCTAATTTCAGAATAATTCCTTGTCATTTTAAAAATTATTAACGCAGAATGTTTACCTGTTTATTGGGGATTTTTCCGCCGCTGAATAAAATTTGGTCCTACCTCATCATTCAAGCGATCGTTTCTAACCATTATAAAAAGACGGACCCTTCTCTTTGCGGGTCCTATTTTCCCGTCCATTTTTCAGAAGGGTCCTTCTCATGACAGCTCGTTTATGTATTGGCTCTCACTGTTTCGAGTGTCCGTCTTCTGGACGTATTCGTCCTCCCAGCCTTTACAGACATCCACCCAGCCAGTCGCTTGAGAAAATAGCTCAAGTTCTGATGGTGTTAATTCAATCGCCGAATGTGTATTTCCGCAAGCAGGGAAGACCGATGAAAAACGCTTAAGCGAAACATCTAAATAAATGCCACAATCGGTTTTTAATCCAAATGGGCAAACCCCGCCAACGACGTGCCCTGTGCGTTCCACGACTTCTTCCGCGGTTAACATGCGGGCTTTAAACCCAAATGTCTGGCGGAATTTTTTATTATCGATTTTCGCATCACCACTCGTGACAACCAAAAGCGTTTGATCGTCTTTTCCCTTGAAAGAAAGCGTTTTGGCGATACGGGCCGGCACAACGCCGATCGTCTCGGCTGCTTCTTCTACTGTAGCGCTTGATGATGTCAATTCCATGATGTCGCCTTCCCGCTGCCATTTCCGAAAATGAGCTTTGACACTTTCCAATGACATGTCTTTCACCTTCTTATCGTTTTCTCGAAATTTTACCATAATTCAGCGTCGATGAAAAAACTTTTTACCATTCTGTCCCGCGGCGCATGATCAAGATGCTCTCTAGATCTACTGAAACAACTCTTGCAAGGAGCTTTGGTACGAAGGAAAAGAGGGAAGCCTTGTTCCTTTTCATTTGCACTGGTAAAAAGTATATTATTTTTACACGCCGGTATAAGAGCAACGGGGGATCTGTCTTTACCCAAAAGGCATGGTGGTTTTCTTTATAGCCTGCTTTTCTATTAAGCACCTCCTTCATCATTGGGTGAAATATGATGACAGTAATGAGTCCCATTGAGTCAGCGATTTTTTTCATTTTACCTATCGTACATGTTAAAATGGGAATACTTAAAAAACGCTTGGACATGCGGAAGGAGATCGGTATGAAAACACTTGTCATCGTTAGCCATCCGGAAATACTTGATTCAGCCAGTCAGCAATTTTTTCTCCACTCAGTGAAAGGCTTTGACGATGTTACCGTGCATCATCTTGAAAGCGCTTATCCGGATGGCCAAATCAACGTCGCTGAGGAACAGGCCTTGCTTAACAGCCATGACCGCATCCTCTTTCAATTCCCTTTTTATTGGTACAGTTCCCCGTATATGTTAAAAAAGTGGCAGGATGAAGTCCTTCTTGAGGGCTTCGCTTACGGTGAAGGTCGACGAGCGCTTTACGGAAAAGAATTTGGTTTGATCATCATGATCGGCATTAACGAGCGAGAGTACCAAGCCGGCGGTAGCGAACGCTTTAGCATTAATGAATTAACAAAACCTTTTCAAGCCATGGCTCATAAAACAGGGATGACCTACCTTCGTCCGCTCGCCGTGTTTCAATTTGGTTACATGGATGATGAAGAAAAGACAGAAACCTTAATTAAATATTGGCAGTTATTAACGATGAAAAATGATCACAGCTTAGAAACCCGGGAAGAATGGTTGATAAACCGATTGCAAAAAGCGATGACCGGGAATTCGGATGCAGAACTCACACAGCGCATTCGCTTTGCCATCCAAGTGATTGAAGAAAATCGTCAAACGATTGATGGGCTAAAAATGGTATTGGAAGATATACGGCGCCCTTAAAACTCATACCGCATCGTCGTACGCGGAGGCTCATTTGACGAAAAAACTTTGGGCAACCCTTACCTATTTTTATAGGAAGCATATCGGAGGAATGAACATGGAAAAAGAAAAAGAAGAATGGATTCTTTCGGAATTGGAGCGCACCTTGGAGAAAACGGCGGATGAGACACTGCGCGTCTTAATAAAAGCTGCTCAAGGCATTATCAAGGAACAGAGCAGGCGAATGGAACAGATGGAAGCGGAAATCGACGGTACCCTATGGAGTCCGAGACGCTGGGGAGAGTAACATCCCGTGACAATGATAAGGGTGTCTCAAATGCGGACACCCTCTTTTTATTTAGCCGCGTTTTGGCAATCACCAGCACGTTCAACGTGGTATTGAAATCCGTATAAAGACAGTGCCCGACATAAATCAATAAAGAAATATTGCCATTTTGAAATCCGCACAAGTTTGAATACTTTCCATCGCGTCGCCCATTCAACCCCACCCCCGAAAATAAAAGCAATCTGAAGCAAACAATTGGTGAGCAAATACAATGGTAATTTTCCGAAAGTCCACCTCAGCACCCAGAGACTCGTCACAAAATAAGGCCCTAAGTTAAAGAAATTCATACTCCTAAACGGCGGAATGCCTTTATAAAAACGCCACCATTGCATTTTTTCCCCGAATAAATGTATGGCTTTGGTCAGTGTGCAGATGAATATAGCGCTCAACCCAAACTTCCGAAACGTGTGCTTTCCAAGGAGCGGGGCGGAAAGCCACGGCAAGATCATTAACAATAACAAAAAGGTTTTCCGGTTTTTCATGTCGACACCTCCACCCCTTAGGTTATGTTTCTTTACCAAATTTTACTCGCTAACGGATCGTTTCTGCGAGCTGTTTTCGGTTGATGACAACAGCTATCGTCATGTATTTTCCGGATAAGCGTTACTTATCCAACAGTCCATACTCTTGGAGCACCCTTTCAAATCGCGAGTAATTGTCATTAAATGGCATATCAAACTGTTTGTTTTTTCCAGTTTTAAGTTGAACCGTAATCATGGCATCGGAGTTATAAATCGTATTGGGAACGACCTCGACTTTCATGATATCTTCCTTGAGCGCCTCTAAAGCATCATGAATTTGATCCGCTTCCGTAATCAGTCCCTTCTTGACGTCGGAGTCATTGGGTGTGATCTTAATTTCCGCTACTTGTTCCGGTCGGATGTTAAGTACCCCAAATTCGCTTTCCTTATATTCCTTGGAATTATATATTCTTCTTAAATAAGCCGCATAAGGATTACCGTCAGGAAGATGGTATTCCCGAATGACGCGATGACCATTTTTTAACTCATAAGCAATAAAGACCGTTTCTGGATAAATATCCTTATTCGTTAATTTAGACTTATTTTTTATGATTTCCTTATGGAGTTCACGGATCGTTTCAATATTTTTCGATTCATAAAGATACGGTTCCGCATATTGAGATGGCCCGTCGGCAATAAAAGGAGCATTCGCCTTTAGTTTTTGTAAATAAGCAAATGAATTCGAAGAAAAATACACGCGTTTGATATCTTTTAAGTCAGGCACGCGATGCTGAAAACCGGTAATATCTGCCTGTGCTAGCAGGATCAGAATGGTCGCTGCCGCGGCGAACCAAAGGTACCCTTTAATATGAGTGAAAACCCGCCACGACTTTTGCAAAACCATTTCTGCAATAAAATAACCAATTAAAGAGCCTGTGAGGTACCCGATGAACACCCAAACCAAATTGTTACCGACACTGCCAAAATAGGCTCCTCCAAGTAACATGGAACAAAAGGTCACGCCATACTTAAAGATCGGCCGTAATTGGCGAAAAATAATTGCCTGGGAGACAGCTTCTAAAGGGCGCTTTTTATATAACCATAAGCTCAAACTCAAAAATAGTATCACAAAAGCTAAATAAACGATAATTTTTTCCCACTGGAGAGTATTTTTATCATATGCAAGATTTAAGGCCGCATCTGTCAACGGCGAAAGCGACATCAACGTGTTCTCATTATAGTAATCTGGTAAAAGCCCAAATAGAAAGAAACGAAGATTCACAAAGATTAAATCCATGATCCCTGTGGGAAATAACAATAAAATGTATGTCAGGACTGCTTGGGCACTGGACATTCCCGAAAGGAAAGCGACAAAGACACCCGCGGCAAAAATAAGTAGCTCAAATGTCCCCGTCACCGTTACCCAATAGCCAACATCTTTATATCGGTAAAAGAAGTTCATCTCAGAAAGTGCCGTACGCATTAAAAGCAGTATGGCACCATTTAATAATAGCGGTAAGAGAATGTAGGCGACCCCTATGGTAGTAAAGTGTGCATAAAGCGTCCCCCGCCTTATGGGCAAACTATGAAAAAAATTACAAGCGGTTCGATGGTGTAAATACCGAAACAACACCATTGAAAGCAATACCGGAAAGCCGATCATTAAGACAAATTGAACATCAAAATATTCCGAAAACAAGTTATGATAATGGGCAAAATCACTAGGAGAATGTCCGATCGCCTGACGATGTTCCCAGGCAAAAAAAACTTGTAGCGGAACGGAAAATAACAACACCAAAAAATTGACGATCGCTAACCAACCCGTTTGCCGGATGTTTAGGTTAAGTAGCGCTTTATGATAACGGAATGGTTTCAATGGCATAACCCACTTCCCCCATTTCATAAATAAAAATTTCTTCCAATGTCAGCGGTAAAACATCCAATATCACCGGCTGCCATTTCCTGAATTCGATGAGAATATCCTCGACATCCCCGCGCACGATGCATAGCAAGACGCTGCCCCGCTCCTCTTTATATAAAAGGTCGACCGAACGGAATAAATCCTCAGGAAGTCCGTCTTTAAAAGCTGCTTGTACTTTATGTATTTCCGACTTCACATCATCGAGTTCCCTATCTAATACTAATTGGCCAGCATGCAACATGCCGATATGGTCGCAAAAGTCTTCGATTTCTCTGAGGTTGTGAGAGGAAATCAGGATAGTGACTTCGCGTTCAGCGACATCGTGCAACAGCAAGCTTTTTATTTTTTTGCGCATGACCGGATCCAATCCGTCAAACGGTTCATCCAAAATAAAGACATCCGCCATGGTTGATAGCAATAACCAAAAGGCGACCTGCCGTTTGGTGCCTTTGGATAATTTATGAATTTTCTTGCGGGGATCCAAACGAAACACCTCATGCAATGCATGAAATCGCTCATCACTCCACGTGGGATAAATCTGTTTATAAAATTGTGCCATCTGTTGGATGGTATATTGTGAAAAGAAATAGAGGGCATCTGGCATGAAAACGAACCGTTCTTGAATGGCTGGATTTTCAAACACGGGCTGACTGGAAATGGTAACTTGCCCTCGCTCCGGTTGGTAAACCCCTGCGATCGTTTTCAGCAATGTCGTTTTTCCAGCCCCGTTTGTACCTAGAAGCCCGTAAATGGAACCTTTTTTTACGGTAAACGAGACATCTTTTAATACATCTCCCTCATCAAAACGCTTCCAAAGATTTTTTGCCTCAATCATCATGCTCCCCTCCGTTTATCTTTTGATCCAGTTCTTTCAAGAGTTGATAGAGCTCATTGAATGTTAATCCGAGATATAATCCTTCGGCCATTAAACGGGTGAGTTCACTTTTAATCTTCCTTCTTTTTTCCGCCTTCTCGATGTCAGGAACGCTGTTTACGTAACTGCCTTTTCCTTTAATGGAGTAAATATATCCTTGCGTTTCTAACTCACGATAGGCTTTTTGGATGGTGTTTGGATTAATGGTCAACTGTTCAGCCAAAGCTCTGACGGAAGGCAGTTGTTCATCCTTTTTCCAAACATCATTAATAATGAGGGTTTTAATTTTCTCGACCAGTTGTTCATAAATCGGCTTACGGCTTCGCCAATCTAAATCAAACATAAACGCCCTCCCGTTCTTAAACCGTACCAACTGTACTATTATTCATAGTACAGTATTATTTTATAAAAAATCGTCAAAAAAAGGAAGTGATATTTGCAAAAACTTTTCGACATTTATTCGTATTTAATATCAATGGGGCAGGTTTTTTAATCCAATACTAAAAAGCCTGAAGAATTCATCCCTCAGGCATTTTTAAAAAAATAAAAAACGCACTTCCTCGGAGACAATCTCTCGAAAAAGCACGTTACTCAAAGATTATGTATGGTGACCTGCACAGGACTTGAACCTGTGACCCCTACCCTGTCAAGGTAGGAAAGGAGTATTTTTAAATTTCCTATGGTCACCGTATATGCCTTAAAATAAGGATTTTTGCTTACTTTCATATCCTAAAGTATCCTCCTGCAACCCTATTTTCGTTACCTTTCGTTACTTTTTTGTTACTTTTTTTGGCTTGTTTTTAACCTTTAAATAATGCTTTTTTTTAAAAAAGAAAACT
>NZ_AUMM01000049.1 GCF_000430685.1 Tuberibacillus calidus DSM 17572
ACAGCCCCAAAAGTAAACGTCAACGTCTTTTTATCTTTACGTTCTCTTTTCCATCCTTCTTTTCTTTTTTCATTCACAATGGCTTCATCGAGTTGACCAAAGACAATGCCCATCACGTCGGCAAATGTGCTGTACATCAGCCGTTTAAGCTGTTCTTCAAACGAAATAAAATCGCGAGTTTCATTTAACAATTGGTATATTTTTGGTATAATGTTTTCCATGAGAAGGCCTCTCTTCAAATGTATTTGCTTGGTGGCATACATTTATGTTAGAGTGCCTTCTCTATTTTTTTCCATCATTTTGCTTCGAGAAATATTTTACACATACTTGGTGCGGGGAAAAGAATTTAATTACACCGCGTCTTTCCGCCATAAGCCAAAAAAAGATGGACGACATGTCGAGCCCTTTCGAAAAAAATTGTCATGATTCGATATCCTCTATAACGCCAACAAGAAATCTTGTATAATAAAAGGAGCAAACACAAATGAAGAAAGGAGGCAAAGGGGCAATGGCTAGCGTCACCAACGAGATGATCTTGCAGGCGATCAAAGAATTGTCCGCGCAATTCACCGACCACAAAAAAGAAACCAATGAGCGCTTTGAACAAATCGACAAGCGGTTTGAACAAATTGACCAACGTTTTGAGCGCGTGGAAAAAGATATTGGGCAAATCAAAGAACAAATCACCGATTTGGCAACAGGCCAAAAGATTCTCGTTGAAGAACTGTTTAAAAATAAAACGGAAATTAAAAAGATTAAAGACCTATTAAATATCTATTAATCGTACCAATCGATCCGCTTTTTTGTTTTGCAAACATATTCTGCCGCACTTTTAACAGTAACACACCTGCAGCAAGCCACCCACTTTTCGTTTTTCCACTCACATTGCCATTTTAGAAGCAAAAAAAATGCCCCCAACGCATTGTCTGCTGGACGTCAAAGTTGTTTTATACTTTGGTGCTTTATGATGCGATCAGTACACGTAACGAGCAGCATTCGTTTTTCTAGCCATTGGGACTTAAATGGATGATTTGGTCACACATATTAAATATCTTTTCACGATGGGAAATGATAAAGACGATTTTATTTTTAAAGTACGTCTGGATGTTTTTTAACAGCTCGTTTTCCGTTTCGGGATCCAATGCGCTATTGATTTCATCGAGAATCAGAATATCGGCTTCTTTTAATAAGGCGCGAGCAACAGCCATTAACTGCTTTTCACCGCCTGATAAATTCATGTTCTTCTCATCAACCATCGTCATATACCCGTCCGGCAATTTCATGATCTTTTCATGAAGGCCGATCGATTGACATACCTCATAGACTTTCTCGATATCCATATTTTTAAAACACGTCAGATTATCCAAAACGGTCGCGGGGAAAAGATGAACATTTTGCAAGACATAGGATGTATGCCTCATCATTTCGTTTTCAGAAATAAATTGGTTCGATATTCCATTAACAAAAATACCTTTGGGCTTATAAAAACCGCAAATGAGATAAGTCAAAGTGGTTTTGCCGCTGCCGTTTTGGCCTTTTATTCCGACCACCGTTCCCTTTTTGAAGTCAAAATTTAAATGGTTGAAGAGCTTTTTGCCTTCATATTCAAAACTAACATCCTTAAACGTAATGCTTTCAATGCGATTGATGGCGGTGCCTTTCCCGTCATCTGCCATTTTAAACTCAATTAGAAAAGCAATAATCCGGGTAAACGAGGTTTTGATATCTCTCAAGATAATATCGATCTCAATGATCGTTCTGAGTTCATAGGTCATTTGAATGGCATAAGTATTCAAGGTAAATATTTGACCGATATTCGCCAATTTATATAAATATAAAATACCGCCAATTACCACCGTCAACACTCTAAAAATGGATGAGGAGAAAAAGTTAACGTTTTTAACAATGCTTACTCTCGTTGCGATATTCACATGGCGTTTGAGGTTTTCGTCATTTCGCTTTTTCAATAGCTCAATCGATTTGTCTTCAAGCGAAAAGATTTTGGTTGTTAAAAAACCGGTCAGTTGATTCCGCAAGTCAATTAATAGCATTTCTTCAGAGTGTTTATATTTTGTATAAAGCTCTTTGAGGGGTTTCGCCATGATTCTATGGATGAGGATAATAACAATATAGAGGGCGATCATAATAAAGGCGAGCAGATGACTGACGACAATCATCATCACGATAATGGCTACGGTGTTCGTTATGGCATCAAAGAGTTGAAAGACACTCGAAAACGTCTTTTCAATTTTTTCGGTATCTCTAATGACTCTCGTAATGATTTCGCCTTCGCTTTTTTTGTGAAACTTTGCCATCGGGGAATTTAAAATATTGGCATAGCAAAAAGCTCTTATATCGTTTTCTACCCCTTTATTGACGCGTTCAAAATTAATATCAACAAAAATCTGAAGCGCATCCCAAATAAAATAAATAGTCGCTAAAAGGATGAGACTCAATATGAGGTTTTGTACGGAAATATAGCGAATCTCCAGATCATGAATGATTTTGCCAAGGATGTAAGGAACTGATATCGAGCAGCCAATAATCACCAATTGACTCAAGAGGATCAAATAAATTTTGCCTTTATACGGTTTGAGAAACTTTAAAAACAGACTTAGTTCTGAATGATTAACTCGCCTCAAAACTACCTCACCTCTCCTCATTCACGATTTGCCCATTTAAGTCCGACCGTCCGTTCAACCATGAATGCTTCAAATGCCTATGGTTTTTTATTAACATTTCGACTCCGTGGAATTATCTTGAAATTATTTTAGCAAGATTTTACGCCTTAAGCCATGCAAAATTTTATATTTTTAACATATATGCCAAGCTGTATCTTTCATCATCACTTCCCATTTCCTATGGGGCAAAAATGACTTTTATATAACATCATTATTTTATTTTGAATCTTGAAAATTACCAATTTTAGGATAATAATGGAATTAACAAGCTCGTTACTCCTTTTTTGGGGATTGTTGAAGTGGGGTTACGCCATCAATACCTGAAAAGGGCGAGGTGCAAGCTTTTGAATGATAGGCTCGGGGAGTGAGTTTTGTGAAGCGCAAAATATGGATGCTGCTTTACTACGTCATTTTCATTTGTATCGTTGTTTACTGTATTCATTTACGCGTGCAAAATCATAAATTGGAAGGCTATGTCAATGAAAATCTAAACAATTTATTAAAACCGATTGAATTAGATTTACAGCAAAATCAAGAGATATTAAATAAAGCGATCAATAGCCATGCCCTCTCTATGATGGACCTTCAAAGCCTATCCTTACTGTTGAATGATATCGTGATCAATCTTAATGACCTCATGACGATTGAATCACATATTACTGACACTGAAAAAGCCGGCTCCATCACCAAAGAATTATTATTTAGAGAAAAGAAATATATCGATAGCATAAGGGGCGGATTAACTCGACTAAACGAAGAGCAGCTGCAATCATTAAAGAAAATGAAAGCGATCCATTCCACTTTGTTGAACATTTATGCAGATGAGGACATCGCGAAAACGCATTTTAAAGTCACAAACGAAAAGTGGTTATCAGTCCTTAAGAGGATGGATCAAGACATCGTCAAGAAAGATCTTGATGGGGCATTTTGATCTAAAATGATCGACAATCATAAACGTCATGTGGGACAGATCACAGGTGGGTCTGTTCTTTTATTCTTTGATTAAAAAGAGTAACTGTATAAAATTTATACTATCTAATTTGTTTTTAACGATTTAAAAATTGAGTGCTAGGGATAATGCCGAAAATAAAAACACAAGGAGTCTCCGAAAAGTTCGTTTAGAACCAAAATCTTTCCACCATAGTTCTAAAACCTTCACAGAAACTCCTTGCTACACCTTTATACTATTTAATATTAACAAGTTCAATATCTACCATTTTTGCAAAATCTTCCATTTGCTCAGCTGTTAAATCGAAAGAGAAAACCGTATGATGACCTCCGCCGTTCTCAATCCATTTTTGGACGCCTTTATAAAATCCCACTTTTGGTGTCCAAAGTTGTCGGGCTACTGGTAATCTTGGGGCTGCTTCTTCAGGCTTTTTCCCGTTCACTTCGTACATTATAAATTTAAATTGATTTCCAAAATCAGAAATCGTAATGTCAATAGCATCCCCATCAGAACCATCAAAAACAAGACGTGCAGGGTCTTCTCTGTTACCAATGGATAAAGGATGAACTTCCACTCTTATTTTGCTGCTAGCCAGAGTTGGATCGACTTCAAGCATGTGGGATCCTAAAATTTCCTCCTGACCTTTAATTAGGTTGTATGTATAATCCTCCATGAACCCTGTTTTTTTATTATGGGCCATAATTTTGAGCAGGCGATCAAGGGCTGCCGTTTTCCAGTCCCCTTCCCCCGCAAATCCATAACCTTCCTCATTTAATCTTTGTACAGCCATGCCTGGAAGTTGTTTCATCCCCCATAAATCTTCGAAATTAGTCGTAAACGCTGTATAGTTACCGCGTTCTAGAAATTTGCGCAAGGCAATTTCAATTCTTATTTGCTCTTTCACATGTTCTTCAAAATAAATGGGGTTATTATTACCAATTACAAATTCATATTTCTCTTTACATTCTTCATAGGTCGCTTCTATTTCTTGTTCAGTGACCTTCTTCATCTCAGCTACCAAATCACCGATACCATAGTAATCAACAGTCCAACCCAACTTAATTTGTGCCTCAATTTTATCGCCATCAGTGACAGCAACATTACGCATGTTGTCCCCGAATCTCGCCACTTTAATATTAAAACTTTCATTAAATGCAACAGCTACATCCATCCATTTGCCTATTTGAATTTGGATATTTTCATCTTTCCAATGTCCAACAATAATTTTATTGTTTTTATTTAATCGCGCATTAATATAGCCGTATTCACGGTCACCATGAGCACTTTGATGGAGGTTCATGTAATCCATATCAATCGTTTTCCATGGGATATGATCAATAAATTGAGTAGCCAAATGGAGAGAAGGCTTTTGCAACAGTTTCATACCCCTGATCCAGTTTTTCGCAGGTGAGAATGTATGCATCCATGTAATGACACCTGCAACATTATCATTATAATTAGCTTCCTTCATTACTTGTGTTATATTTTCAGCAGTAGTAGCAACCGTTTTGAATATAATTGGATACGGTAGCTTCCCACTGGCATTTAATTCTTTAATAATTTGAAGCGTGTTTGCCTTAACAGCATCCAAAGCTTCTTTTCCATATAACTTTTGGCTACCAACTACAAACCAAAATTCATAGTCTCTTATTTTTAACATAGCATTAACCTCCATAAAAATTTATTTCCTTTGTTTAAATTGACCGTAATAGGCATTTTCTCCGTGCTTCCGTAAAAAATGCTTATCCAGAAGAAATTGGTCAATATGAATTTGGTGAGGATTCAGTTGTAGCGTATGATAGGTCATCTTCGCCACTTCCTCCAGTACAACCGCATTGTGTACAGCCATCATCGCTGATTCCCCCCATGTAAACGGTCCATGATCATTTACCAAGACTCCCGGAACATCTTCTGGATTAATTTGACGCGTCTCAAAGGTTTCCACAATTACATTACCTGTTTGTTTCTCGTATTCAGTAACCACTTCTTCTTTTGTCATGGGTCGAGTGACTGGAATAGGACCATAAAAAGTATCTGCATGAGTTGTTCCCGCTGCAGGAATATCTAATCCCGCCTGCGCAAACGTAACAGCCCACTGAGAATGCGTATGGACAATCCCCCTAATTGCAGGAAATCGATTATAAAGCACACAGTGGGTAGGGGTATCACTTGACGGTTTTAATTCACCTTCAACAACTTTCCCGTTAAGATCTACCACAACCATTTTTTCAGGCGAAAGCTCTTGGTAATTAACACCACTAGGTTTTATTACTATCAACCCCTTTTCACGGTCAATACCGCTTACATTTCCCCATGTAAATGTGACCAGATTAAATTTAGGTAAAAGCATATTCGCTTCATATACCTCTTTTTTCAAATTCTCAAGCATTCTCTGATCACTCCCTCTACATATAAATTTTTTGTTTGACAACTCATTCCTAATTATTATTTTTTTAAAACACGTACAATTAAGATACTATAATTTTTGTACGTATAAGTCAACTAAACAATATTTGTTTGTATATAATTTTGATGTCTATTAGAATATATTATAAAAAAGTAATTGCTTATAATAATTGCATTCTTTGAATCCCCTTTCTCCTTCTCTATTATACATTGTAAAGGAATAACCCGATAAACCTAATGGTTATTCCTTTATTATTCGTACCTACAAATGATATTATATTTGATTTATTCGTATAACTATGTTAGAATATACCTGAATTTTGGAATATTTTTTCCTTACTTGAAGACGTTAAATATTGATTATATGTTTACTAACCAAATTAATGAAAGATGAGTTCTCTGTTTGAAGAATGCATGAGATTCTCTTTAGTTAATGTATTAATTTACGGATGTTACATACAGCTATAATATGATTAAAAATAATTACCAATGGCTCTTTATGTAAAACAAGGCGTTATTCAATCTAGAGTTATAGTAGGAAAAAATATTTTTTATTCGGCAAGTTGACGAACATTCTACTTATATACCTAAACACGTGGGGTACCCATAAGATATTTAAGAATTCCATAAAAAATGAAATATACCATTTAAAAGGTTGGGAGATTTTATGAATTTAGTTGAAACTTCGAAAGCTATTAAACAAGGGGATATTTTTCTAGGCATTGAATTGGGTTCGACTCGTATTAAATCTGTGTTGATTACAAAAAACTTTGATATTATCGCTTCTGGCAGTTATGTTTGGGAAAACAACTTTGAAAACGGAATTTGGACTTACTCATTGGAGGAGGTTTGGAGAGGTATACAAAGCAGCTATTCGCAAATTTTGGCAGATGTACAAGGCAAATATCATACACCGATAACAAAAATTAGCGCCATTGGTGTAAGCGCTATGATGCATGGATATTTAGTATTTTCTAAAAGCGGCGAATTGCTGACACCATTCCGGACTTGGCGTAACAATATTACAGAAGAAGCCGCTAGCGAATTAACAACTCTCTTTAATTTTAATATACCCGAACGATGGAGTATTGCACATCTGTATCAAGCTATTTTAAATAAGGAGTCCCATGTCAATAACATCAACTTTATAACCACATTAGCTGGATACGTACATTGGAAATTATCCGGTGAAAAGGTATTGGGCATTGGGGATGCATCGGGCGTCTTTCCGATTGATGAAACTACTAAAAACTACCATCAAGATATGCTAGATATATTTAGTAATTTGGAAAAGGTGAAACAATACCAGTGGGACATTCGAGAGACCTTACCTAAAGTTTTAATCGCTGGTGAACCCGCTGGTACCTTAACAAATGAAGGGGCTCAATTACTAGATGTCAGCGGACATCTTCAACCTGGAAGTCTTATGGCTCCTCCAGAGGGAGATGCTGGAACCGGCATGGTTAGTACGAATAGTGTTCGAAAACGGACCGGTAACATTTCCGTCGGTACGTCCGCTTTTTCCATGCTCGTCCTTGATAAGCCATTAAAAAAAGTACACCGAGATATCGATGTCGTTACAACACCAACCGGTTCCCCCGTTGCAATGGTTCATACGAATAATTGCTTATCAGATATAAATGCATGGGCCAATTTGTTTAAAGAGTTTGCTGAACGACTTGGTATAAATTTGACTACAGATCGTCTTTTTGAAACATTATTTTTAGTAACAACCAAAGCCGAACCTAATGCTGGCGGGTTATTAAATTATAGTTATTTATCTGGTGAAAACATTACAAAAATGCCGGCAGGACGCCCTCTTTTTGTTAGGGAGCCAAACAGCTCCTTTACACTAGCCAACTTTTTTCTTTCACAATTATACGCTGCACTGGCACCTTTAAAAATCGGTATGGATATATTGAAAAACGAAGAGGAAATCGAAACGAATGTTTTAATCGCTCAAGGCGGACTTTTTAAAACACCCATTATCGGTCAACAAATTCTTGCTAATGCCTTAAATACACCAATCACCATTATGAATACAGCCGGTGAAGGTGGTGCTTGGGGAATGGCTATTTTAGCTGTCTATGTTATGCCAGACGAACAATCCATTAGTTTGGAAGATTTCTTAGATCAGAAGGTCTTTTTACACCCAAAAAGTATAACTTTAAATCCAGAACCAGAAGGAGTACTAGGTTATCAACAATTTATTAAAAAATATAAAGCCGGATTACCCATTGAAGCAGTTGCCATTAATTCTTTTCCCTAAAAATAAGAATTTCAATAAGGATATACAGAGGTCTGAGTAGGGGCCTTTTCTCCTGAACCTAGAAAAAAAGGTTGACTTTTCGGTCAACCTTTTTTCGCTTATAGAAATTTACATGTTCTTACACAATGATCTATTCATTTCTTGCCGTGTTATGCGCGGAAACTACAGACGGACTAATCTTTCTCACCGAATGTCTTTCAATCAATTCCGGTTCATATATTTTTGATGATACAGACTGTTTATTTATCATATCTATAATCATTTTACCAGCATCAAGGCCCATTTTTTCTTGCGGGTGTCGTATGGTAGTTAATCCCGGGTTCATATACTTCGAAAATTTATAATCATCAACACCTACAATTGAAATATCATCTGGGACTTTTAAACCTATTTCTTTAATAAAATTTATTACTTGGAGTGCAAGCTGGTCGTTATAGCAGACAATTGCTGTAGGAACAAACTTTGATCTTGTAAGAATGGTATGAAGCTTACTAAACAGATTATTTTTATTTTCTTCTGTTTGATACATCATAATTTCACCCATATTTGATATCTCAGGGTGTTGTTGATAAGCCTGAATATATCCATTCATACGATGAATGCCTTGTTTATCATCAACCTTAAAAATGCCAACAATTTGTTTATGACCTTTCGAAATTAAATATTCGGTACAAATTTTACCGACTTTGACATCATCCATGATCAAATAGGGCGCATCTATATCATCATAAACGGCGTTAATAAATAGCATTGGGATCCCCATTGATTTGATATTATCATAAATACCCTTGTTGAAATTATTCAATGCACTTCTCGTCGGTTCTATGATGAGGCCCGATAAATTGTTTTTTAAAAGATTTGTCAAGCTTTTTCTTTCTTTCTCCGGATTATTTTGCGTATTAGCAATTAAAATGGAATAACCATAATTTGAAATATAATTGTCAATGCCCGCAATAATATCAGGAAATATATAATCTGCAATATGTGTGGAGATCAGACCAATCGTCTTGTTTTTGATTTCAGGTTTAGGTTTACTTTTCCAATCATCTACAAATATGCCGGCCCCTTGAATACGATAAACAAAATTTTCCTTTTCAAGTTCGTCAATCGCATGCCTAACTGTGAATCGGCTAACATTGTAGATCTCCATCAGTTCCGATTCTGTAGGTAATTTTTCATTAACTTTATATTCCTCAGATAAAATTTTCTCACTTATATCTTGTTTTATCCGTTCATATTTTTTAGTCATAATATGTAACCTCTAATAAGTTTTTGATTTTTATTTATTCTAAAAATTAAATTCATTATTGAGACTTTTACTACAGTTCTCAAATTGATGAGTTGCAAAACCATAAAATCTACCTATTATATAATATCATAAAAGCATCCATAAATAAAAGAAATAAACGGTTATTTTTAGGCGTTTAGGTATTTTTAATCGTTATAATAGGGTCGGCATATCATAAAGTTAAAATAAAACAAATAGCCCATAAACCTTAAAGGTTTACGAGCCTTGTTTCTAATTTGCTCCTTCATGATTGTTTTCAGGTTTATCCTTTATTTTCCATATTTGTAATGCTGAATATGCAGTGTATAGTATTACAATTAACATGCACGCATAAAATATGATACTTAACACAGACGACATTTGCCCATTTTTGTAATCCCGAACCATAGCCTCAACTAACCATACAAGACACGCTATAGAAGTCAAAGCATATAAACGCATTTTTGCTTTATCATTCATTTCCATCCCTCTTTAAACGCATCACACTTTGCACATACAATGATTTCCCCAATTTTGGAAAATACATTTTTGTGAATTATTCAAAAAAATGAACGTATCATGGCAATATTTTAATTTTCGAAAAACAGTCAATTTTTGCCTTTATTAGTTATAAATTAACGCTTTCTTAACTTTGGTATAATATCGACCGCAACTGCCAGAAGTAAAACTAAGCCTTTAAAAGTTTGAATTAATGCAGAATCTACCCCCATTATTGATAAGCCTTGGTTTATAACCCCCATTACTAACGCTCCAATGACAACACCTGGTACAGTACCAATACCCCCTGTAACTGCTGTACCACCAACAAAACACGCAGCAATCGCATCAAGTTCAAAAGACGTCCCAGTGGCAGCAGATGCGGAACTCAAACGGGAAAGCATTGCAATTGCCGCTACTGCTGAAAGAAAGCCCATGTGGACAAAAAGGATAAAATCAATCTTCCGCGTGTTAATCCCCGATAGAAGTGCTGACCGACGATTGCCACCAATCGCATAGACACGGCGGCCAAAAACAGAACGTGTCAATATATAGTGGTAAGCCAAAACAAGAACGCCAACAATCACCAATATAATTGGTATCCCACCCTGAGTAGCGTTACCAGATGATGCAAATTCAAATGTAAGAGCACCAATAACAACGATTGCAATAGCAATTTTAATATAAGTTGCTAAGAGGGGATCAGGAGTCAATCCCACCTTTACGGCTTTGGCACGCTTTCTAAATTGGGACCATATAAAAGCGATGATAGCGAGAATCCCGACAACAATGGTCAAACCATCAAACGGCCCCCACCAACCTAAAATATTTGGAAGATAGTTTGCCGCTATGGCATTAAAAGATGTATTATTGACAGGAATAGAAGCTTTTATCAAAGTGGTTGCAAGCCCCCGGAAAATGAGCATGCCCCCTAAAGTAGTAATGAAAGCTGGAATACCAACAACAGCCACCCAGAACCCTTGCCATACTCCGATGAGAAGACCTATAAGTAAACCGGCAATAATGGATAATAACCAATTCACATGCATATCCTGCATTAATAAAGCGACAACTCCGCCGATAAACCCGACTAAGGAGCCTACTGACAAATCAATATGAGTGGCAATGATGACCATCACCATACCTACTGCAAGGATGATGACATAAGCATTTTGCTGTATTAATTGAACAATTGTATTTGGTTGGAGTAAAAGCCCCTTAGTTAAAATTTCAAAGATGATAATTATTGCGATCAGCGCACCAACTATCCCATATTGTCGGGCATTCGCAGTAAAAGCTGCTAATACTGCCCCTTTCTTTACATTCTCATTTTTCTGATGGGATAAAGATTCTAAACTCATAATCCTCCTACCTTCTTTACCTTTTCCTTTTCTTTAGTCATACCCTTCATAAGGTACTCTTGAGTAAATTTCGATTTTGGAACATCATCGGTGATCACGCCTTGGCTGACAGTATAAATCCGATCACATATACCAATTAGCTCAGGTAACTCCGATGAAATGACTATAATGGCCTTTCCTTCATTAGCAAGTTGATTAATAATCTCATAAATTTCATATTTTGCTCCGACATCAATCCCACGTGTAGGCTCATCAAGAATCAAAATATCTGGGTTAGAAATCACCCATTTCGTTAATAGCACCTTCTGTTGATTTCCACCTGAAAGATTTGATACTTGTTCTTCAATATTGGGCGTTTTTATATTAAATTCCTTGCGATATTTTTCAACAGCAATACGTTCCTTCGCCTCATCCATGATCCGATATTTCGCAAACTTGATGAGGGATGAAAGCGTAGCATTCTCTCGAATATTTCGCAGGAGATTAAGACCGTAACCTTTCCTGTCTTCAGTTACATACGCAATCCCAGCTTCAATTGCCTTCTTAACCGTTGATGTGTCAACTTCCTTGCCACGCACATACACTTTTCCACTAATCCCCGAACCATAGGTACAGCCAAAAATACTCATTGCCAACTCCGTTCGACCAGAACCCATGAGCCCGGCAAGCCCAACAATTTCACCTGCACGCACATAAAGATTGGCATGGTCTACAATCACACGTTGATGATCAACGGGATGATGCACGGTCCAATTTTCCACACGAAAGATTTCGTCACTAATATGCGGTACACGCTCTGGATAAAGATTAGTAAGTTCACGGCCAACCATTTTATGAATGAGTTCATCTAGATCAAGTGGATGCTCTTTTGAATTAGTCATCCTACCAACTGTGGCACCATCACGAATTACCGTCACATTGTCAGCAATGGCCTTAACTTCATTCAACTTATGAGAAATAATCACCGATGTAACGCCTTGTTTATCACGCAAATAACGTATGATTTCTAGTAAATGAGCCGAATCATCATCATTCAAAGCGGCGGTGGGCTCATCGAGAACGAGAAGTTTAACCTTCTTCGATAATGCTTTCGCAATTTCTACAAGTTGTTGCTTACCTACGCCCAGATCAATAATTTTCGTATCGGGGTCTTCATCAAGACCAACTTGTTGCATCACCTTAATAGCAGCCGCTCTAGTTTCTTCCCAATCCATTATTCCATACTTCTGACGTTCATTACCAAGAAATATATTTTCAGCAATTGACAGGTACGGGGTTAATGCCAATTCTTGCTGAATAACTACAATGCCCTGTTCTTCAGAATCTTTGATTTTCTTAAATCTACATTCTTTACCCTCATAAATAATGGCTCCCGAGTATGATCCATATGGATACACTCCGGACAAGACATTCATCAACGTCGACTTTCCAGCCCCATTTTCTCCACATATAGCATGAATTTCTCCACGAGTAATTTCTAAATCTACATTATTTAGGGCTTTAACAGGGCCGAAAGTTTTCGTGATGTTTTTCATTTGTAATAGTAATTGGGAATTAGACATATTACTCTCCTCATTTACATAAGGTCATATACCTAAAAAATGATAGAAATTTCATGGCGACTTGCTACTCCTTATTGCAAGTCGCCATGAATATTTTCATCTATCACTTAATAATTGGAGCAGCGATATCCTTTTGATATTGGTTCTCGGTAATGAATCCAACTTCTACTTCATAGTGCAACCCTTTTTGGTCGCCTTTTGGATTCTTAACTAATTCGTCTGATTTCAATAACCAAGTTGGAACATCTTTCTTACCATTGTTCATAGGTTGAGCGTTCGGTTTCGGTTTTTTACCATCAGCAACTTGTGTCAAGATAGAAGTGGTCTTTTTGGCAAGTAATGCAACATTCTTAAAAACAGTCTCTGCCTGTGCACCATAATATATATTAGTAATCCCAATATCCATGCCATCTTGGCCGGTAATCACTGGCCATGCAGACTTGTTATCTGGATGTGATGGATCGAATGGAATCGACGGAGACATATCAGGACGTGCATTCTTGATAGACTTCATAACCCCAAGTGAGATTGCATCATAAGGAGATAGCACAGCGGCAAGTGGTTTTTGTCCCAATTTAGTCATAAATGCATCCATTTGCTTTTGTGCTTGGTTTTGATCCCATGCGTGAACCGAAATTTTCTTCCAATCTTCAACTGTGAAATCCTTGGTTACAATTCCTGATGGATCAACTAATTGCCCTGACTGGAAGTATGGCTTTAGCAAATCCCATGCACCCTTAAAAAAATAAGGTGCATTGTTATCATCATCCGAACCGGCAAAAAGCGCAATATTCAGGGGTTTGTCCTTACCACCATTACCCTTCAAATCAAGCTTATCGATAATGGTATTTGCCTCGAGAATACCCGTGCGTTCAAGATCAAACGTCACATAATAATCAACGGCATCAGTATTCATTATTAAACGATCATAAGCAATGACGATGTCACCTTGTGCTTTTGCTTGCTCAACAGCTGGGCCAACAGCGGTGCCATCAACAGCTGCAACTATAATTGCTTTAGCGCCTGCAGAAACTAGATTGTTTATATCACTTGATTGTTGTGATGGGCTGTTATTTGCATACTGGATCTTAGTCTTAAATCCTGCCTTTTTAAGATACTTTACCAAATTGGCACCATCAACGTTCCACCGCTGATCAGCTTTAGTAGGCATTGAGATCCCAATCAAATCTCCTTTTTTAAGCGTATGAGTGGTTGATTTTGTTGTTGAGGATCCACGGGTAGAACTGCCGCAAGCTGTCAACAATGCAACACTTGCAAAAATTATGACAACTGCAGTTAAAAATTTTTTAATATTCATTTGAGATCTCCCCTTTCTTAGTTTTGACTTCTAATATTTAATAGATAAAAATATGTTCGAAAAATGATCTAAAAAATACAAACTGGAAATCCTTTTAGAATGGGTATATTAGCGTGGTTGAAATGTTTACAAACTTCGAAGGCATATGCACTCTAAGTTAAACGTAAGCCTTTTAAAGTTCTTCTAACGATGGGGGCCAATAACTTTTAAACACTTTTTCTCATTATTAACTCCCAAATCCTATAGTTTAATTCATTTTAAACAAAACTTAACCCTTAAATATGTACGGATAAATGCGAATAGCTGATTAAAATATCCAAAGGTAACGTTATTCTAACTTTTTTCATATTTTTATATTTCCCCCTTTTCAATATAAATAGCGCTTACAAATAATAATATAGTATTTAAGTACGTACATGTCAACAAAATATTTTACATATACTTTTGCGTTTCTATATATGTACGTATAAATTTTATATTATAAGAAAAATTTATATTACACTTGGAGTAGGCATGCTATCGATTTATATCTATGAATCAAATAGATTGGTATTTCTAATGCTTGTATAATGATATGAATAATCCGCTAAAGGTTTTTGAACGTGACATGTGAACACTTTTCTTTGAGATGGGAAAAAATAATGCTTGATTCTTTGAGAAAATTACGGTGAAACCGGTTTTATCGTAGTTATCTCAATTCGACTGAAAGACAATAGTTGGCCAGCAAAAAACGTGTTGCTTTTTTCTATGCGATTAATGGTTGGACGACTTCCTTTGTCATAAGTCGATTTCAGGGGCCAATCACCTCGCCCACGTCCCTCAAGAAATAACCAAAAAAATTTATAGTTTTTTCATAAATATCCAAAATATGGTGTTTTGTCTATGGTTCAGGTTCCTCGAGGCTTGGATAATGGTTTCAAAAAGGAGCCTGGCCTTGAAAAGAAACGATGCGAATAAGGAAGCTTTTAATCAAATCGTTGGGAAAAATGTTAGGGCGATTCGACAGATGAGAAATATCACGATTGAAGAACTCGATTATAAATCCGGGGTTGATTATACAACGATCCATGCGATTGAACTTGGAAAACGAGGCAGTTCCTCTTATACGCTGGCGAGACTGGCAAAAGCTCTTGGTCTTAAGAATCCCGCCCCATTTTTTGACGGTGCCATGGAACTCCTGTCGGTAAACGAGGATGAGGAAGAATAAGCCCCCCCACCTTCCTTAATCCCGCACACCTCCCCTCTAGCCTTTCCATCTTTTATTTCCTTTTTACCATTTTCTAAAGAGCGCCCTGCCATAGCCCATACCGCTTCTCAGCCCGTGATTTTCAAGGTCTCTCCTCATCCCATTGAAAAGGAGAATGCCTATGAGCGAACACGTACTTCCGGACTATGACATTCACAAAGGCACGATTGCTGTCTTGTCCGCCGCAGCCATCGAGTACAGCGCAATCGTTCTCGAACCCGACCAAACGCTGTACATCAGAAAACCGCCTCTGCAGCTGATTAAGGAGGCATGCCTTGAAGGTGGCTCCACGTATGACGGCCGCCGCGAAGCTGTCACCCACTTAACAGGGGCGCAAAACAAAGTGCCGATCCCCATCAATCCGCGCGAATACCTCTATGCTTTTCCGACCCACTCACCGCAACTGTTCGAATGCAACTGGCTTTTCTATCATCACATCCACAGGATCCAACCAAAACCGAAGACTCCCGGTTCATCCATCGTCACATTCAAAACCCGAAAAGACCCACTCACCTTAGACGTTTCCCATCATTCCTTGCAAAAACAAATCCAGCGGACCGCTTACTGCATCGTCCGCTTCTCCATGACCCATCTGCAGCGACTGCCGTGGGATGAGCCAGTACAAATATGATAAATATGGTATCGTAATAACATTTCCTTCCTTAAACTTATTTCTTTTCACTGATTTACCTATTTATGAGGAGTAACTTGAGATATATACTTTTCGTCAAGCGTAAAAATATTTTCAATAATAGTGTAAAAAGCATGAGCAGTGAACTGGATAGGTAATAAACATTATTTTGGAATGTATCCTAATGTTGATTGGCGTTTAATAAGTTTAACTTCTAAATCAACTTCTTTAAAGTCTGTTTTAGCATCTTCAATATTGTATATAAGTCTGTTCGTGGCAACTGCTCCAATTTTATAAATCGGCTGCTCCACCGTGCTGATTTCCGGTTCAACCATTTCAGTTAATTCTATACCATCAAAACCTATGATTGCGATATCTTCCGGGGTGGATATGTTTAACGATTTAAGTGCTTTCAGTGAACCGATAGCCATTAAATCATTAGCAAGGAAAATACCGTCCACATCAGGATGCTCTTGAAGTAATTTTTCAGTCAACTGTTTCCCGCTTGTTAATGTGAAATCTCCTTCGTACACTATTGGTGGGTTATCCTTCGACATCTTAGCCACTGTTTCAATATATCCTCGCTTTCTTTCTAAAGAAAGCGGAAGGCTTTTGGGCCCACTTATATGGGCAACCTTTTTACATCCGACTTCAAATAAGTGTTCAACGGCGATCTTGGCCCCTTTATAATTATCAACACCAATTGAATTTTCTGTGTTATAAGCAGCGGCTCTATCAATTCGAACAAAAGGAATGCCTAACTCCTCAATCCTTTTTAGAGATCTTATATCAAGATTAAAAGATGCTACAATTATACCATCTATATATCTATTTTGTATCTGACTCCAAAAATAATGGTCTTTTAAATCATCTTCATAAGTATTAAGTAAAACAATAGTATATCCTTTTGATTTCGCCACTTTCTCAATGGCTACAACAAGTTCTGGGAAGAAAGGGTTTGCAATATCCGGTATTATTAAAGCGATCGTTCGTGTTCTTTTCTTCGCAAGGCCTCTTGCAATTTCGTTAGGTTGAAATTTTAACCGATTCATTGTTTTTTCACTTTGTTTTCAGTTTCATCACTAACGTAACCGCTTTTATTTATTAACCGAGAAACAGTAGCAACTGAAACCCCCGCTTCTTTCGCAACATCCCTTATTGTTACTTGTTTATTAGCCATTTATTGTTCCCCTTTTTCTTTATCTAATCAATATATATTCATAGTTGTATTTTATCAATAAGAGCTTTAAGTGCAAAATTATTACAGCTCCCCAATTCTTTTAGTTATCTTCTAATTCTTTTCAGTCAATTGAAAGGAATGGAATTCAGACTTTCCTTTATTCAGTAGTCCAAATCCAACCATTCCATAGGCAAAATCTAATCCTTTGTGGGACAATACTTTATCCCCATTGATTTCAAAATTTATTTGGTCTCCCAAAACAATAATTTTGAAATGGTAATTGATACCCTTTTTCCACTGATAAGAAACAGTCTTAATTTTCTTATAGCCAAAGTCATTTTTTATCAATGAAACTTGCCCATCACCGTCAAATCCAATAAAATAATATCGCTCAGTCCCAAGTGACCGGAAGATGAGGCCATGGCTTTCACCTTCGATGGGACTTATATCGCTCTCTAGTTCAAAATTTCTAGTGTAATAATTGCCCGTATATGAAGTAGCATCCTCATAAGCAGTACAACTCATATAACCATCTTCAAGCAGCCATTCACCGCGATGGTGAGCAAAAGGAGTAATACTTTTAAACTCAATCGCTTGTTTGTTAAAATCAATGGTATATTGAGCATTTCCATGAATATGAAACTCATCGATAAATAATTTCCCGAATGCACGGTTGGTTAGCGGTGACGGACTTTCGACAATATAACCGACTTCATCAATCATAGCACCACCCAATTCAGGTATCACAAACTCTACATCATTCCATTGGTGATTTTTCAAAACAATAGGTTGCAATTTCAAATCTTCTTTATTAAATGTGTTCCTAACATACGGTGTAATATACACCTCTTCGCCTTGCCATTTATCTAAATAAATTTTAACGGAAACAATTTGTCCGCTATAGGCTTTAGGTGAAAATGTTGGTTTATATTTTTCATCATTAAAGTCTTCTCGACGATAAAAGGGTTTATAAAAAATTTTACTTTGGTCACCATCAACCATCCGGTCAAACAGAACCTCTAAGGAACCTTTGTGATGAAATCCCACATCATTACTGTGTTTTAATAATGTTTTAAAATTATTACTAGTTTTAAAACCATGTGTAGAACCAGGAAGTCTAAAATCAAAATAAACTTCACCATACCGCACACTTTCAGTTAATGTATTCGGAGCCTTTTCGCCGGACAATTCATAGCCCATAATCACTAATTCCTTACAAAAAGTCGGTATATCCAAAATATTCAAATAACCAGAAACGCTTGATGTTACAATAGTATCGTTTATAGGCTTACGATAATGATCTGGGATGCCATCAATACCATTGAAAACACCTGTAATGGTTCCGACATTTCCTGCATTACAATCTGTATCCCATCCGCACATGGTGGCAATTTCAATTGTCCTAGAAAAGTCACCTTTACCATAAAGTAATGCAAGAACTACAACACCTGCATTTGGTATAATATGACATACTCCAGTATACTTATCATAGCCCCATTCATCTTCAGAAATACTCATTCCCCTTTCATACATCTCTTTGATCATAAAAAATTCCCCTCTCGTAATCACGAACCATAGCTCCTCTCATTGACACTATGGTTCTATTGTAAGTGGGGAATTTTATTCCGGCTATATTGGGGATTTTATCATCGGCTTTAACATATTTTAAAGAGTATTGAATACTTGATGTTGAAAAAGATCTCACTGGAAGATTGACTAGCTTAATACAGCTTGGCGATGGTTTGGTCTTTTTAAACCGGTAGATGTATGCGTTTACAACCAAGATTTGATTACAGGCAACCACCTTTATGCGTGTCCTTCATATTTACCTCTCCACTAAAAGAATTCAACTTACAAATCTTTAGGATGAATAGGATGTCTTAATCTCTCCAACGTTTCCGCATAATAAAGTTGTTCCTGATATAGCCAAATGGACCAGAATTTAATATTGATGTTATTCACTAAAAAAGCCCACTCTAATCCGTTTTGATTAGAATGGGCCTTTCTATTTCAAATGCAATTTTGCGACGCACTCGACATGTCTTGAGAGGACAGAATTGATGTCATTTGAGTATGTCTGTTCTCGTAAACATATCCATGGTGTTTTTGGCGCTATCGGTAGACGGGAACATATCTACCAATCGTACTGATTGCGAAAAGGAGCTGTGACATAAGTCCCTAGAAAAAATCGCATGAAATTACGAAAAATCGTTCTTTTCATGCGATTTATTGGGTAAAAGGAAAGGAGCACCGGTTGCCGCTAATGTCCCAACATTTAATCCAGAAAGAACTAAACAAAATGCACACTAATATAACATAAATCAACTCACTTTGGATTTATCTACTTCATTTTCTCCAAAAGGATCTTTGCAAAATAATCATATCAACCAGCTGCACACTACATTCAAAAATCGGATTGTCATCATTGTCAATAAAAATTTTTATGTTATGATAACAAACAACTTATCTAACTTCTGTCGGTTACGCGTCCGACAATCTTTCATCGATATGCTCCAAAAAATAGAAATACTTTTCAATCCTTATCCATTAATGCCGATTTGTAAATCATATATTTCGTTTAATAAGTTCCTTCTTCTCCTTGAGATGTTAGAATTAACGGCCCATCTTTCGTGATTGCCAAGCTATGCTCATATTGACAACTTAAACTGCCATCTAGAGTTCTTGCTTCCCATCCATTAGAGATCATCTTTACTTGCCCATCACCCACATTCACCATGGGTTCAATCGTGATGACCATTCCCTCTCTCAGGCGAACCCCTTTCCCAGGTGTCCCATAATGAGCAAAGAAAGGTTCCTCATGGATACTAGGTCCAATGCCATGAGCAATAAAATCTCGTACGACGCTATACCCTTGTGCTTCTACATAAGCTTGTATGGCATAACCAATATCCCCAGTCCGATTGCCAACCTGTGCTTGCTCGATTCCAAGATAAAGAGCCTTTTTAGTTATCGCCATCAAATTGTCAACTTCCGGTGTGCTTGCACCTACTACATAAGCCCAACAAGAGTCCGAGATCGCGCCATTTAAATAGACACACATGTCAACTTTAACCAAATCACCTGACTTTAAGACTTGTTTTTTGGGGAATCCGTGACAAATTTCATCATTCACACTGATACATGTAGCATACTTATAACCTTCAAATCCAATTTGGGCAGCAACTCCTCCATGACTTTCGATGTAATGACGCACAAAAACTTCAATGTCCCAACTGGTAATTCCTGGCTTGATAAAATCTCGTAGATGGATATGAACATCGGCTAATAACGATCCAGATTCAGCCATCAACTCAATTTCCCTTTTAGATTTTAAGGTAATCATGTGTACTCCCCGCTTTCAAATTTTTATAAGATTTTGTTACAAAGTTTCAAACTGATTTAATTTCCCATATTTCTACCGAAGTTTTCAGCAAGAATGCCGAGTAGCCTTTTTATTTCTCTACAGTCCAAAAAAGAAGAAGATTTCTTCTTTTCATCCTCGGAAACATAGCAATATACGATGGCTATTTTTTTAGGAGAGCGTCGTCCGTTGGAGCATATCAATAAATTTCATATAACATTCTTTTCGCTCTAATAAAAATCCGTTCTCTCGAGTGGACGCTCTAATATTCTCATGTTATCTTCCCTTTTGATATTTAAAAAACGCTATATACCAACGATCCCTTTTCCCTTCATCCTCTTTAGAAATATAGATTCCATCCATTTGCTTTCAATTTCTTTGATAACGATAGACCTCAGCAAAACAAATCCTCCTCAAGCTTCATATTAGCTAGATGTCTTCTTTCTGAGCTGTGTTGGGTAATTTAGATTCGCTTTCAATCCTTGTATCTTTTAATAGTTCTTCAAACCATTGAACGTTTACTAAATGATGAGAACGTGAATTTTCCAACATTTTTTTAAAATAAGTAGGGATATCTTCATTATGTTGTAGTGTTTGATCTAATAAAAAAATTTTCCTTTTCGTTTGTTCAATTTGTATTTTTATTAGCTTTATGAATTCCTCTTTTTTATATTCGTTAGCAAATAACATCGCTGCATAAAAAGAAAAATTTATATAATCGGTCTTAGAGCCATACTTAAACATTAATTTTTCTAATTCTTTGTTTCCTCGTTCAGTAATGATATAATTATGCTTTTCTCTAGTATTGTCTAGCTGCTCGACTTTTTTAATATATTGCTTTTCTTCTAATTGTTGAAGATTATAGTAGAAGGACCCTTTCGTATAATTTACTATATATTTATAGTGACGCTCCTCCATTAATGCTAATAATTCGTAACCATAAGAACCTGGTTTTTGTTTTAATAAACCTAAAATTAGTAGTGGAATCAAAAAAACACCTCTTTAGACTCTGAATTGGTATTCTGTGATGCTAAAGTTTACCTCTTGTAGATTTGTTTAAGTTGAGCTTCAAATTCAGGATAGGAAATTTTTTCCAACGCCAATTCTAGGCTTTCCATATATATTTTTTCTGTTTGTGTATGTGGTCGATCACAATTAAGCTTGATCAACTCATTTTCATTATTTAATGGTTTTAATATATGCTGCCTATTAGAGAAAGCTTCAAAATATCGTAAACCAAATTTTCTTTGCGAAATTGCATCAATGTGGATACCATCAGGATTAGATGTTAAACCTTCGGCTGTGACAAAATAACAATGATCTTGTTCGAAAGCAAATTTTTGCAATTCTTGATTGATGAGGTTATATTCCGTACAATTTTTCTCGAACCCTTCTTTACCTAGAAAATCTCCTAAGCCACCAATAATGATCGGTATATTGGGGGCACTTAATTCCTTTCTAAGAGCCTTCATAATGGCAAGTAATTTTTGGTAATAGACTTTATACTTCCCATTCATACTATCGCTTTCTCCTTGGTGCCAAAGAATTCCTATTAACTCACTATTCTCCATAGCAAATTTTGCTTCTGTTATAGCATGTCTAAAAAGAGTCTGATCTACATGCCATTCATCAAGTGTACTTCCTCCTTCCGCACAGGGAATTAAGCCAATCGTTTCTTCTCGGTTTACATTGCACCATGCATCTGCAAAGGAAGCAGCTAAACTGACTCCAGAAACAGGGCGATCATAATTAATGGGTTCCGTCATCATTTGCCATCCCCCATTACGTAACATTTTAATCCTTTCATTATAAATTGGAGGTACATCATTGATAAAGCCTCGTCCTGCTATATTCGATTGCCCTATCATTAAAAATGATTTAATCATTTTCTTCATCCTTTCTTTCCATTTTCGAAGTAATCCTTTCAAGCTTCAATCAATATTGAAGAGATGCTCCACTCATTGACTGCTTCAACCAACTTTATTGAGTTATAAAAATAATCATAGTCTAATTAGACTAATTCTCAACTCTTAAGTTTTGACGCGACAAAGATCCATTCCGCCATCCATCTGACATTCACGCTTGACAAAATCGACAATTCTCGATAAAATAAATTGTATGAAACAAGTAGATATTTTTAAAGCATTATCTAATGAAGCAAGATTGAAAATCTTAGAATGGCTGAAGGAACCAGATTCCTATTTCACTCCCCACGAAGGGATTGATATGAACAAAACCGGGGTATGCGTTAGTCAAATTTCAGAAAAATTAGGAATGACGCAATCGACGGCATCTCATTATCTCTCGATGCTTTTACAAGTTGGACTTATAAAAGCTGAACGTATAGGGAAGTATACCTATTACAAAAGAAATGAAGAGGCCATCAATGGGATCGCTGAGTTCCTAAAGCAAAAGGGATAACTGGGTGAAGCTGAATTCCTTACATTGTTTGGGGGATTCAGTTTCATCTCCGCTTAAATATATCGTTAGTATTCACGATATATTTTTTTGAATAAACATATCGATAATTAGCAATATATCGATGTAAAAACATAAGAATAAGGAGGGACATCATTTGTCTAATACTTTGAAAATTTATATCTTGGCAAGCGTTAGTTTTTTAGTGGGAACTTCCCAATATATTGTTTCAGGAATTTTAGATACGATTGCAAATTCACTTGAAATAACTTTAGCTACAGCAAGTCAATTAATGACAATTTTCTT
>NZ_AUMM01000050.1 GCF_000430685.1 Tuberibacillus calidus DSM 17572
CAAACTTATTGTACAAAATAGAGGCCCTCTTTTCTTGTATTTTACCCTCCTTACGTGACCACCTTTACGAAATCTCTATCCCATTTTTCCGTCACCTTTGACCTTGTCTGTGCCCGTGTTACGCTTAACGCCACAGTCTCACCGAAAAATTTAGCCTAAGCGGCTCAACGAGTGGCCAGTGTAACACGGGCAATCGATTCTAAGCATCCGTCGGCGGGGCCCCGACCCCTTCCGCCGGACGCCAAGAATCGGGCGATCTGCGGTCAAAGGCAAGCAGCTTCGCTGTGACTCCTCTTTATACCAAAGAGTCCCATTAATACCTTTCATTTCGCCCATAAAAATTTTACTCTAACTAGAAGTTTTGTTTATTTTTTTGAAATTATGCATTATCTTGGATACCGTTGAGTTGCGATATCACCCTACTTTCTACGCAATTTGGGCTTTTTTACCTCTTCGGTTATTGTCATTTCAAACCTACAAAAAAACACCCTTTGTTTTAACAAAGGGCGTTGTTTTTTACTATACACAAATTGATACAGCCTTTATTCATTACTTCTTCTCTACAGCATGGCCGCCGAATTCATTGCGCAATGCGGCGACAACTTTTCCGGCAAAGGTGTCATCTTCGAGGGAGCGGTAACGCATCATTAATGACAAAGCGATGACAGGGGCCGCGGTTTGGAAATCAAGGGCCGCCTCCACCGTCCATTTTCCTTCACCGCTTGAATGCATAACGCCTTTAATGCTTTCAAGTTTTGCTTCTTTTGAGAAGGCATTTTCCATCAATTCCATTAACCACGAACGGATGACAGAACCGTTATTCCAAACTTTAGAAACCGCTTTATAGTCATAATCGAATGGGCTTTTCTCGAGAATCTCAAACCCTTCGGCAATCGCCTGCATCATCCCATACTCGATGCCGTTATGTACCATTTTAAGAAAATGACCGCTACCAACCGGACCCGTATACAGATAACCGTTTTCCACGGAAATATCTTTAAAAATCGGTTCAATGAGCTTGAAAGTTTCCGCATCGCCGCCGATCATCGTGCAAACACCATGGCGTGCCCCTTCCATACCACCGCTCGTGCCGCAATCAAAGAAGTAAATGCCTTTTTCACCTAGTTTCTCAGCCCGGCGCAACGTATCTTTATAGTTTGAATTGCCGCCATCAATGATGATATCGCCTTTTTCCAAATAGGAAGAAACGTCATTGATGACGCTTTCTGTAATTTCCCCTGCCGGCACCATGACCCAGACAATGCGTGGTGCTTCCAGTTGTCCAACCAATTCTTTAATCGAATAAGCGCCGGTTGCTCCGTTGGCTTCCAGCTGTTTAACCGCATCCGGATTGACATCATAGGCTACAATCTTGTGTTGATGGTCGAGGAAATTGAGCCCGAGATTAAATCCCATTTTTCCCAAACCGATTAAACCGATCTTCATAACCATCTTCCTTTCTATTCATTAGCCGTAACAATGATTTATTATAACGATTTATCCGATTAATATCATTTATGAGGTATAACAATCCTTTATAGATAGCTTGACCGTTCAAGAAAAATTTATTTTATATAGGCATATTGCTGTCCGCAAAAAAAAAAAAAGAAAGACGCACCTAAAAGAAAGACTCGGCACGCCTTTTTTACATCTCAATTAATCTATTTTTTTATAAAAGTTTCCGGCATAACGACAGCAATCACTTCACCGCGAACACATAACACGTCATCAGCATAGACCTCGGTAAGAACTTTCCACTTTTTCGGGTGAATTTCTTCCACTGTCCCAATCGCTTTAAGTGTCACACCCATTGGGGTTGGTTTTAAATAATTGATATTTAAAGATGCCGTGACAAACCGAGGTGGTGGCGTCCCGTCGCCTAGTTCATGACCGTTTTTGCGGTGCAAGGCCAGAGCAGCTGAACCCGTGCCATGACAATCGATTAAGGAAGCGATGAAGCCGCCGTAGACAAATCCGGGGAGAGCCGTATGTTCGGGCTTTGGGTCATATTCCGTGACCGTATGATCCCCTTCCCATCTCGTACGAATATGATGCCCCTTCTCATTTAACCGGCCGCACCCATAGCACCACGAAAAATCATCCGGATAAAAGTCTTGCACGGCTTGTATCTTTTTGTCTACCATAACTAGCCACCTTTCTGAAAATACGCTCGTATATTTATTCGCTGATAGAGCGGCCAATTCCTTTAAAATGCAGAAAGGCTAGTGACAAAAATGATCAAAATGGGCTGTCCCCAACGACCCAGAACAAGTGAAAACCAGATGGATCCTTCGGTTTTCGTTCTATAAAATTAACTGATTTTCCTTTTTTGGATTTGTTTGCTGCGAAGCTGGCCGCAGGCAGCATCAATATCCGTGCCGTGCTCTAACCGGACGCCACAATTGATGCCATTTTGCTTGAGCGTATCATAAAAACGCTGAATCGCTTCTGGCGTGCTTCTTTGGTATTGAATGTGCTCGCTGACGGGATTATAAGGAATTAAATTGACGTAAGCGAGGTGTTTTTTATCCTTAAGCAACTCGGCAAGCTCCAGAGCTTCTTTTTCATGATCATTGACATCACGAAGTAGAATATACTCAAAAGTGACGCGCCGATTCGTTTTTTCTAAGTAATAATTGACGGCTTGCATCAGCTTTTCTATCGGAAATGCCTTATTAATCTTCATAATTTGCGTTCTAAGCTCATTATTGGGCGCATGAAGGGATATGGCCAAGTTGACTTGCAAATTCAAATCGGCAAAGTCATAAATTTTATGTGCCAAACCGCTCGTGGATACCGTGATATGTCTCGCCCCGATTTTTAGTCCGTTCTGATCATTGACGATGCGTAAAAAACGCACCACGTTGTCAAAGTTATCGAATGGCTCGCCTATTCCCATCACGACGATATGGCTGACTCTTTCTCCCTTGCCGGCTTTGTCCAAAGTGTGTTGAACATTCATGATTTGTTCAACGATTTCGCCGCTTGTCAAATTCCTATTTTTGCGCAAGATGCCGCTAGCACAAAAAGAACAGCCGATGTTGCAGCCGACTTGGGTCGTGACGCAAACCGACAGTCCATAGTCAAAGCGCATCAGCACGGTCTCGATTAAATTCCCATCTTGCAGTTTGAACAAAAACTTCACCGTTCCGTCTGCTGAGACTTGTTTGATTTCTTCTTTTAATGTTTGTATAGCAAAATGTTCTTCAAGGAGCTCACGGCATTCCTTGTTGACATTGGTCATGTCCGAAAAGCTCAACACCCGTTTTTTATATAACCAATCCCAGACTTGTTTGGCGCGAAACGGCTTTTGCCCGCGCTCGGTAAGCCAATCGGATAATTGTTCCAGCGTTAACCCATAAATGGATGTTTTCACAATACATACCCTTTCTAATTAAACCTATAAGACTCATTATACTATAAAAAGCACTCCGGACATACACCCCCAAAGGAAGCACGGGCCTTTGCTCGGTTATAAATCACGGCTAATGGCGCGGCCTGCCGTTCGTCCTGTAAAAAGACAACTGCCAACAAACGTGCCTTCAAGTGAGCGATAGCCATGAACCCCGCCGCCGCCAAAACCTGCTACTTCTCCTGCCGCATATAAACCCGGAATGGGTTGGCCTTCGGCGTCGAGCACCCGGCTTGATAAATCCGTTTGCAAGCCCCCTAATGTTTTACGGCTTAAAATATGGAGGCGTACAGCAATTAAAGGTCCGTTTTTCGGATCGAGGATTTTGTGAGGCTTGGCAACGCGGATGAGTTTGTCACCGATATAATTTCGGGCTCCGCGCATCGCCACGATTTGCAAGTCCTTCGTAAAGGCATTATCGATCTCCCGGTCTCTTGCGCGAATCTGGCGTTCAATGTCTTCGAGGTTAAGTAAACTTTCACCCGTCAGTCGATTCATTCCATCAACCAATTCTTTCAGTGTATCGGCAATGATAAAATCCTCCCCGTGATCCATAAAAGCTTGAACGGGTCCTGGAGGGCCGGGCAGGGCACGACCAAAAACCTTCCTAATGCTTTTCTCCGTTAAATCCGGGTTTTGTTCTGACCCCGATAAGGCAAATTCTTTTTCTATAATTTTTTGCGTCAGAATGAACCACGAGTAGTCATAACCGGTTTCTTGAATCGCTTTGAGCGTGCCGAGCGTGTCGAAGCCGGGAAGATAGGGCACTGGAAATCGACGACCCCGAGCGTCAAGCCAAATGGAGGACGGCCCCGGTAATATGCGGATGCCGTGATTGCGCCAAATCGGGTTCCAGTTTTTAATCCCCTCGGTATAATGCCACATGCGGTCGCGATTAACGATGCGCCCGCCTGCTTTCTCAGCGATGGCTAACATCCGGCCATCCACATGGGCCGGCACCCCTGAGACCATATGTTTAGGGGGCTCGCCCAGCCACTTCGGCCAGTTTTTCCGAACGAGCTCATGGTTGCCGCCGATGCCGCCTGTTGCAACTAAAACCGCCTCCGCTTGAAACTCAAAATTATCCTGTACTTCCCTAGAACTTTCCTCTCCCCGTTGCGCCGCACTCGGGACGAGAATGGCACCTCTTACGCCGACCACCGCGCCATTTTTCTTCACTAAACCATCGACGCGGTGACGCGGGCGGTAATCCACTCGCCCATGTTGAATTTGCTCACGGACGCGGCGTTCGAATGGGGCGACAAGTCCCGGTCCTGTACCCCAAACAATATGAAATCTCGGCACTGAGTTCCCGTGGCCGTCAGCCAGATACCCGCCGCGTTCTGCCCAACCGACGATCGGAAAAAACCGCACGCCTAAGCTGCACAGCCAAGCGCGTTTTTCCCCTGCGGCAAAATCGACATAAGCCTCCGCCCACTTAATGGCCCAGTAATCTTCATCGTCCAAGCGGTCGAAGCCAGCTGTTCCGAGCCAATCCTGCCAGGCGAGCTCTCTTGAATCCTTGATGCCTAGGCGGCGTTGCTCGGGTGAGTCGACTAAAAATAAGCCCCCAAATGACCACCATGCCTGACCGCCAAGGGAGCTTTCCGGCTCTTGATCCAGCAAAAGCACTTTTTTACCTGCCTCAGCGAGCTCAGCTGTGGCAACCAGCCCGGCAAGACCGGCCCCGACGACGATCACATCATGCTCCATCCATTACGACCCCCTCATTTACACACTAAGCTGTTTCAATTAAAATCGATGAATTAATGTCTCGGACGCTTCGTTCGCCAGCAAGGGCTATCGTGATGTCCAGATCAGCTAAAAGATTCTGCAACACTTCTTTAACCCCTTTTTCACCCGCAACGGCTAAGCCATACATGCACGGCCTGCCGACAAGAACGGCCTGAGCGCCGAGCGCTAGTGCTTTAACAATATCCGAACCGCGGCGAATACCACTATCCATGAGGATAGTGAGTTGACCCGATACGGCATCAACGATAGCCGGTAAGGCGGAAAGCGCTCCGATCGCCCCGTCTACCTGGCGTCCGCCATGGTTCGAAACGATAATCCCATCGATACCGTATGCCACCGCTCTTTTTGCATCTTCAGGATGAAGGATCCCTTTTAACAAAATGGGGAGATTGGTGTGCTCTCTTAAAAACTGTAGGTTTTCCCATGTTAAGCCGGGATTGCCAAAGACTTGTGCCCAATATAAGATCGCCGATAGTGGATCTTCCTGTGGTGATTTTTTTAATTTCGCACAAAAGGCAGGATCCGTGAAGTAATTTCCCACCCCTTCGCCATTGAGAAATGGCAAATAGACATTTTTCAAATCATGTTCTCGCCAAGCCATCATCGGTGTATCCAGTGTGACAACAATAGCGGAGTAGCCAGAAGCTTCCGCCCTTTGAAGGAAACTAGCCGTAATGTCCGGGTCCTTGCTCCAATAGAGTTGGAACCAGCGCGGTGCATCGCCCATTTCTTCAGCGATTTGCTCCATGGGAACGGTTGAAGCTGAACTGGCAACATACGGTATGCCGAGTTCAGCACAAGCCCGCGCGGATGCCCGTTCGCCATCCGGATGGATGATGGATTGGACGCCGATCGGCGCATGCAACACAGGAAATGGATACGTCTTGCCAAACAACTCGATCGTTGTATCCCGGTCTTCTACATTTCGAAGCATGCGCGGGACAATTTTCCAACGATTAAACGCCGCACGGTTCGCTTGCATGGTCATTCCGCCGCCAGCACCGCCCGCAATATAATAAAACGGACCATCTTCAAGAACTTCCCTTGCTTTTTCCTCCCATTCTTCATAGATGACCGGCAATCGATTCGGATCGGGGTTTGGCATCGTCTGATAAATGCGGAATTGTACATCATTGCCGTAATTCGCCAAGTCCATCCCTCCTTTTTACGAAAGCGCTCGCAAAATACTTTACGAATTTTTCGAAATAACTTTAAAGATATTATATATCAGATTCACTTCTTCTCATATTCCTTTTGCTTAAGTTCACAATGTTATCATTCTTCAAGATTTACTTATGATATATATCACTTTTTCAACTTGGTGCTCCAGGTAAACTGTAACCGTAAATGCTTTTAACGGGAGGCGAAGGCTATGCCGGAAAATCTGATTTTAGAGCAAGCCAAAGTAGATGAACTCGTCGAGAAATTTTATGAACGATTGCTTAAAGAACCTTCGTTTGTGACCATGTTTCGCGAAAGACAAGTGGATGTTAACCGATTAATCGAAAGGCAGAAACATTTTATATTCGAACTGATTAACAATACAAATCCGGACGCTAACTCAAAACACTCGAATCAAGTGAAAGAACGGCATGCCTTTCAAGCGAATCCGGAGCGGGCAAAACTTTGGTTGGATACGATGTTTGCTACAATTGACGACCTCGACATCGACAATGGGGTTAAACAAACATTGAAAGAAAAAATCAGCCAGTTAATGTCTTACGTAGGACATTAATAGCTAGTGTCCGATTGAAGCCGTGAAAACGGACACTCAAGTGTTTATATAGCGAAAAACCAATGACGAAAATAGAAATGGTTGACTCAAGGGTTTTGGGGCTCACCCCACCCTCAATGAGTCAACCTTTTTATACTTAAAATTTTTTCAATCCAGCATAAGGACAACGACGGCTCCGCCATCGCCTAAAAGGCTTGGCAGAGCCAAGTTTTTTACATCAAACCATAATTTTGCAAATATCATTTGTAAAGGCCACCGGGTCGCTGATCGGGAGCCCCTCAATTAAAAGCGCTTGGTTGTACAGAAGATTGGTGTACAGATCGAGTTTAGTTTTGTCGTTGTCATAGGCGTTTTTCAGTGACTGGAACACCTCATGTTGCGTGTTGATTTCCAAAACTTTTTCCGCATGAACATTCTGGTTGTTCGGAAGGGCATTCAAGACCTTTTCCATTTCAATCGAAACTTCACCTTCCGCCGTGAGGCAGACAGGGTGAGACTTTAAACGTTTCGATGCCCGAACCGCTTTAACTTTGCCATCCAGAACCTTTTTCATATAGTCGAAGAGCGGTTGGTGATCTTTCTCAGCTTCCTCTGTTTTCTTTCCGTCTTCTTCCTCAAGACCTAAATCACTTCCGGAAACCGAACGGAACTCCTTGTCTTTATATTTCAACAACATTTTAATCGCGAATTCATCAATCTCATCGGTGAAGTATAAAATTTCATAGCCTTTATCGGCAACAAGCTCGGTCTGCGGCAGTTTTTCAATACGCTCGACGGAGTCTCCTGTTGCATAATAAATGTACTTTTGATCTTCCGGCATCCGCGAGACGTACTCATCCAATGTCACGCGTTTCTTTTCTTTCGAAGAATAGAACATGAGAAGATCTTGCAACGTCTCCTTATGCATGCCAAAATCGCTGTACACGCCGTATTTTAATTGCCGGCCAAAGGCATCGAAAAATTTCTCATATTTTTCGCGCTCGTTTTTGAGCATTTGCAGCAGTTCGCTCTTAATCTTTTTACTTATGTTTTTGGCGATTAACTTCAGCTGCTTATCATGCTGTAACATTTCCCGCGAAATATTGAGGGAAAGATCTTCGGAATCGACCATCCCTTTGACAAAACTAAAGTAATCCGGCAAAAGATCCGGGCATTTATTCATAATTAAAACGCCGTTGGAATACAGTTCGAGACCTTTTTCGTAGTCTTGCGTGTAATAGTCAAACGGAATGCTCTCCGGAATGAATAAAATAGCATGGTATCTCACAGCGCCATCGACACTAATATGAATGTGCTTTAATGGTTTGTCGAACCCATACCGCTTTTCCGTATAAAAGTTTTCGTAATCCTCATCCGTTAATTCGCTTTTGTTTTTCCGCCAAATCGGCACCATGCTGTTAATGACTTGCTCTTCTTTCACTTCGACGGTATCGCTATCCCCATCCGCTTTCGGCCGACTGACGGTCACATCCATTTTTATCGGATAACGAATAAAATCCGAATACTTTTTAATGATCGCTTTCAAACGGTATTCTTCAAGGAATTCATCATAATTTTCATCTTCCGTGTTTTCCTTGATTTTCAATATGACTTCGGTGCCGACTTCATCTTTTGTCCACGGTTCAATGGTAAACCCGTCTGCGCCTGCTGATTCCCATTTATAAGCCTGGTCTTCACCTAAAGCCTTACTGATGACAGTTACCACATCGGCCACCATAAAAGCCGAGTAAAAACCGACGCCGAACTGACCAATCAAATCATGGCCATCTTTCATCTCATTTTCCGTTTTAAAGGCCAATGACCCACTCTTGGCGATCGTGCCGAGGTGGTTTTCTAATTCCTCTTTCGTCATGCCAATCCCGGTATCGATGACTTTCAGTGTTCGGTTTTCCTTATCCGGGACAACTTTTATGTAAAACTTGTCTTTATCAAACGTTAAGGTATCATCAGTCAACGCTTTATAATAAATTTTGTCAATCGCATCGCTCGCATTAGAAATAAGCTCTCTTAAAAAAATCTCCTTCTGAGAGTAAATAGAGTTGATCATCATTTCGAGAAGTCTTTTAGACTCAGCTTTAAATTGTAGCTTTTCCATCCGTCAATCCCTCCCAATTGAAAGGTTGTGTTAGCACTCTCTTTCATCGAGTGCTAACACTATTTAAGTAACATACCGGACGGGTTCTGTCAATGATTCCAAACGTCTTAACCCCTTGATATCTCTGACTTTTCTTGCCGTGTTCGCATGTCTTCTTTGATCAATAACCCGCCAAGGAGTCCGAGAAAGCTAAACAGCACCGGAATGATAAATCCGTAGTGGTAACCAGTGAGGTTTTCTGCGCCGTGAAAGTGATCTAAAATCTTGCCAAAAACAGCCGGTAAAAGGATCGCGCTGATAAATCCCCCAGTGTTAGCAAATCCGGATACTACCCCGACCTCATGAATGGGAAACGATTTTCGGACAATGGCGAAAGTCATCGCGCTGGCACCGTTGCCACAGCCAATGAGTAAGAACAAAAAGATCAGCCAGACGAACGAAGGCTTCCCACCTAACAACAAAAAAGCGAGCCAACTCAGAAAAACCATGGCATGGGCTGTAACATATGGCTTTTTAACCGTTCCTAAACGATTGGCCACCCAACTGGCAAGTGGTGCGCCAATCATCGAACCGATTAAACCGATCATCACGAGCTGGCTCGATTGGGATCTCGTCATCTCGTACACATGCATGCCATAGGGAACTGCCCAAGATGAAATGAATCCGACGTATGTGCCGACAAGGCCGAAATGGCCAAAAAACGTCCCCCAGGCTTGCCGACTTTTGAATGTTTTTTGTAATACATGTCTTATTTTTTCTCGTTTCACTTTCTCTTTCTCCGCATCAGCTGGAAAGAGCTGCCGCGGCTTTCTCACAAGGACGTAATATAAAAGTAAGCCGCAAAGAAAAATGACAAAACCGCTGATAAAAAACGCATGTCGCCAACCTGAGGCCGTAATCCAAATGGAAAAAGGGACCGTGGCCAGAAGAAAGCCAATGCTTGAGGAAAGACTGGCAATGCCGATTAAACCAACAAAATCCTTCGCTTTAAACCATTGGCTGAACAAAATCACTAAATTAACCCAAATGGTGGCATCCCCGATCCCGACCAGAAGGCGGGCTAATAAAAGCACATTTTCATGCGGAGCCACGCTATAAATCAACGTGCCAATCCCGTTCATTAACGTGCCGGCGATGAGGAACACATTTGGTCCGAAACGGTCGGACAAAATGCCCACCGGAATTTGCAGTCCGGCATAGGCAAAAAATTGGATACTCGAAAGCAACCCAATAAATGCCGCAGTAAGATGAAAATCTTTCATGAGTTGATCTGTGATCAACCCTGGAGCCGTTCGTTGGCTAACAATTAATAGGTAGGCTAATAGCCCAGAGATAAACACAATCCATCGAAAACCACTCGTTTGTTTTTCCAATGCCCTCTCTCCTAAAGTCGATTCTTTATTCACCGAGACCATTATACTCTTTTTTTACGAGCCCCTTCGTTTAAAAACCTCCTTCAGGCGATTGCTTAAAAAAGTGAATATAGCAAAAGAACGGGTTAAAACTTTTTTACAGCACGCTTCTAACGAAAAAATTTCCTTAAATCGCGTCACAATTAAAGAGAGGTTGAATGCTTTTGTCATTTGTTTTCTTTTCATCCTACCCATCATAGAGTATAATGATATCGTGGGACTTTTAATAATTTTCAATAATCATGAGATCGGAGAGGGATAGCATGGGCGTTGAACTGACACAGCAGCAAGTGATTACCGATGCATTGATTGACCGTTTTAAAACGGATTTTCAGAAAGACCCTGTTCGCAAAGTCATCATGAATGCCATTAAGAAAAACGGCATTAACGCGGTGGCTATGAATCAAGAAATCCCTGTTAACATTCCTTATACGTTTTCCCACGAGATCCAAACCGGTAAAATCACCAATCAAAAACAAAGCGGCCGATGTTGGATGTTTGCTGGGCTGAATACCCTCCGCCTGCGCGTTATGGAACGGTGTCATTTGGATACATTTGAACTCTCTCAAAACTACCTCATGTTTTGGGATAAGTTCGAGAAAGCGAACTACTTTCTTGAAAGCATTTTAGAAACTTTAGACGAACCAACCGACGGTCGACTTATCGCCTGGCTGCTCCGCGCACCTATACATGATGGTGGACAATGGGATATGTTTGTCAACCTTGTTGAGAAATATGGAGTAGTGCCGAAAGACGTCATGCCTGAAACGTTCGAAAGCAGTAAAACCCAAAGAATGAATCGGGTATTAACAATGAAATTAAGAAAAAGCGCCGCTGAATTGCGGAAAGCCTATCAAGAAGAACACGTCGCTGTCGAGGATTTGCGTTCTCGAAAAGAAGCAATCCTGAACGAAGTGTACCGGATCTTATGCCAAAGTCTTGGAGAGCCGCCAACCCTTTTTGATTTTGAATACCGCGATAAAGACCACCATTTTTACCGAGACGCTCGTTTAACGCCACAAGCTTTCTATCAAAAGTATGTCGGTGTAGCTTTACAAGATTATGTGAGTGTGATCAACGCCCCAACGAAAAATAAACCATTCGGTAAAACGTACACGGTAAAATTTCTCGGAAATGTTAAAGGTGGAAAAGACGTTTTGTATTTGAATGTCGAAATGGATGTCTTTAAAGAACTCACACTCAAACAACTGTTGGACAACGAGCCCGTTTGGTTTGGTTGCGATGTCGGTCAAATGATGGATCGCGATACAGGAATCATGGATCTTGCGCTCTTCGATTTTGAAAATACGTTAAATGTCTCCTTGGGAATGACGAAAGCCGAACGTCTGGAATACGGGGACAGTCTCATGACACATGCCATGGTATTTACCGGCGTTCATGTCGTTGAGGGCAAGCCGCTGCGCTGGAAAGTGGAAAACAGTTGGGGGGAAGATCGCGGAAATAAAGGCTTTTTCGTGATGAGTGATGCTTGGTTTGATGAATATATGTATCAAGTGGTCATTCATAAAAAATATCTCCCCGACACGCTAAAAGCGGCATTGGATCAAGAACCGATTGCCCTCGAGCCGTGGGATCCCATGGGTTCCTTAGCCTAAATGGAAATAAAAGATATTAAAAGGCCTTGTATTCCTTCCTGAAGGCATATGACGAGAGCCGGGCTGTAAAACGCTTTTGGCTGTAAAAAGAAACTTGGCTCTGCTAAGTCTTTGACAAACGGCAGAGCCTCATTGGCCCTTATACTCACCTGATAGAAACTTTTACAAGTATAAAAAGGTCACTGTATGATGTTTTTAAAAATAAAGACGTCTGTTACGATCCCTCTTCCGTCCGGTTAAATCTTTAACTGGACTCTTTTTCTTTCCAATTCTTCGCTTTGTCCAAGTCTCGTTACCCATTTACAGGACTAAAGTGTATTGTTAAAATAGACAGAAATTACAATCGACAACCTTGGAAGGAGTGTGAAACCTTGATCAAAAGAGGGGAATGGCATTTAAGAACACCGGGCCCCACTCCCGTCCCCAAACGCGTGCAGCAAGCTATGATGCAACCGATGGTCGACCATCGAAGCCCCCAATTCAGCCAACTATTTTTAGAGACGAGCCACCGACTCCGGCCGATTTTCGGGACCAAGCAGGACGTTCTTATCATTACCGGAAGCGGCACATCCGCTTTGGAAGCAGCCGTTGTCAATCTGACACAGCCCGATGATGATGTGGCCGTGGTTGTGACCGGAGCTTTCGGCGAGCGTTTTGCAGAAATTTGTTCAACATACGGGCGAAGGGTTCACCGACTAGATATTCCTTGGGGGCAAGCGGCCAGTCCTTTGCAACTCCGCACCTTTTTACGTGAACGGTCGCCGCTTGCCGCTGTTTTTATGACTCATTGTGAAACCTCCACCGGCGTCCTAAACCCTATTGCAGAAATGGCTGCCGTCGTCCGCGATGAAAGCGAGGCTTTGGTGATTGTCGATGCCGTAAGCTCTGCTGGGGGCACCCCTCTACATATGGATCAATGGGGGGTGGATATGATCGTCAGCGGTTCGCAAAAAGCCCTGATGTGCCCACCTGGCCTTGCCTTCGTTACCGCCTCAGAACGCGCCTACGAAAAAATGCGCCAACTGAAGCAAAAACCTTTTTATTTAAATCTATTAAACTATAAAGAGGAAGCCGCAAAAGGGACGACACCAGCGACTCCGGCAGTTTCTCTCATCTATGGGTTACAAGAAGCATTAAATATCATTGAAGAAGAAGGGCTAAATCAGGTGTTTGAGCGCCACATGTGGTTGAAAAAAATGACTCGTGCCGCTGTGACTGCTGCGGGGCTCCCCTTATTGACAACTGAAGAAGATGCTTCCCCTACCGTTACAGCGATTACTGAAACGCCCAGTTTTCAACCGGAAGCTTTCCGCAAAACCGCGCGCGAAACATACGGACTTATTCTCGCTGGCGGACAGAAAAAATTAAAAGGGCGTCTTGTGCGCTTTGGCCATATGGGTGCTTGCTCTTTTTTCGAACTCATCCAATCGCTTTTTTTATTTGAAATGACATTAAAGGCAACCGGTCACCCGGTTCCCCCAGGCACCATGGTCCAAGCGGCCGAGGAGGTGCTTTCATGATGTTTCATCTTTTAATCAGTGATCCACTGAGCGAAGCCGGGCTTTCCATTCTTAGAAATGACCCGGAATTTTCGATTGACGTGAAAACAGACCTCTCCCATGATGAATTAAGAGAGATCATCGGCCGTTACGATGGGTTGATTATCCGAAGCGAGACCCGCGTCGATCGGGATTTAATTCATGAGGCTCGCCAATTGAAAATTATTGGCCGTGCAGGGGTTGGCGTCGACAATATTGATTTAGACGCCGCTACCAAAGCCGGTATTCTTGTTGTCAATGCCCCTGACGGCAATACGATATCGGCCGCTGAACATACGTTGGCGTTGCTCTTGGCCTTAGCCAGGAAAATTCCGAATGCTTATCTCTCTTTAAAAAGGGGCGAATGGGACCGAAAATCTTTTAAAGGTGTGGAACTTTTCCGGAAAACTTTGGGCATTATCGGCATGGGGCGGATCGGCGCTGAAGTAGCCAAACGGGCTAAAGCCTTTCAAATGGATGTTCTTGGTTATGACCCATTTTTATCGGAGGAAAAAGCCAAACGGCTGGGTATTAAGCGGGCAGAGCTTGAGACGATCTTTTCCCTAGCGGATTTTATTACCGTCCATACACCATTAACCAAAGACACCCACCATCTTATTAATGCTGAAGCCCTGAAGAAAATGAAAAGAGGGGTGCGCCTTATCAATTGTGCCCGCGGTGGCATTATCGATGAAAAGGCATTATATGAAGCGATTATCGCGGGCCATGTGGGAGGGTGCGCATTGGACGTTTTTGAAAATGAACCACCTAAGAACCACCCGCTTCTGGAACTTGAACAAGTGATTGCGACACCCCATCTCGGCGCTTCGACCGTTGAAGCACAGGAAAAAGTTGCAGCCGATGTGTGTCGGGAAGTTTTACAGTTTTTTCACGGGGTTGCGGCCCGCCATGCTTTAAACCTACCGGCGATACCGGACGATGTAAGAGAAGTGCTCGATCCATATCTCGGACTTGGCGAAAAGTTGGGAGAGGCGGCCGGTCAGCTTTTAGATGGGCCTCCGGAAGAGGTAACGATTTCCTATTCCGGAGAGCTCGGTCATCTTGAAACAGCACCTTTAACGAGAAGCATCCTAAAAGGCATTTTATCCCGTTATTTAAGTGATCATATCAATCTCATCAACGTACAATATTACGTGAAAGAGACCGGCCTAACCTATAATGTTAAGCGCGAGCAACAGACCCATGGGTTTGTCGGGCTTGTCAAAGTAGCGCTTTCTGCCAATCAGAAACAGAAAACCGTATCGGGGACGCTGCTTAATGGTTACGGACCAAGAATCACACATATCGATGGCTTTTCCGTTGATTTACCCATTGAAGGGCATATGCTGTACATTCAGCATCACGACCTGCCAGGTTTGATCGGAAAAGTCGGCACAATTCTCGGTGAACACGGCATCAATATCGGCTCGATGCAGGTGGGACGTCACAGCATCGGGGGTAGGGCGATTATGGTGCTCACCATTGATAAACAAGCCGACGAAGCGATTTTAACGCAAATTGGCAACGTCTCACACATTAAAGAAGTCAGACATCTGGATCTTTCAAGTTAATGAAAACTTGGCTCTGCCCAAGCTTTTCGGCGAAAGCAGAGCCTTAGTTGATTTTTGTGGCCTGATAAAACTGTCAGTGCAAGCCTTTTGGGGAAAGGCAAAGCATAGTTGTTCTTCTGTTGGCCCAATAAACGATATCCATTTCCTACCGATAAATCCTTTTAGACGAAGGGAGGGGCCTTAGTTACCAATATACTAGACTGAAAAATGATCGGCTTTCTTACAAATAGGACTCAAGCCGGCTCATGGTTATATGGAAAGTTTCGCAGCATCATAACCACTTAATTCGAAAGAAGAGGAAGCACATCTATGACGCGATCCAAAATAAAATCCGCGCCCAGCTGTTCGAACTCTGTTTTTGCCTCTTGACCGTTAAGGCCGGTTAACACCGCGGCAAACCGCGCTCCCATTTGCCGGGCCGCATAAAAATCAGCGACGGAATCGCCGATAATTAAAATTTGTTCGCCAACATCCATTGGCAAAGCCACCTCAAGAACATCACGCGGCGCTTTTTCTTTACCAAAATAACTCTGTAAGTAGGTGTAAGGGTGCGGCTTGCCTAAAGCGCCTGCCTCTGGTACAAGCTTTTCTGCCCGTAAAACGTCATCAGCGGTCACGATGGCATGCGAAGGAACCCATTGCAAAAGCCCTATGGCGCTGAGCGGCTCAAACGTTTCCACCGCTGGCCGGCCGGTTCCGATGCCGATACGAAAGCCCCGGTCCACGAGCCATTGAAACAATTTGTTTAAATCCTCAACAGGTGCAAGTGGAATTTCTTCATGTAAAAATCCCTTTTTTCCTTTTTGCCGCGCTTTTCTTCCGATCGACTGTTCAATAAAGGCCTCCCCGACATACCACTCCTGAAAAACTTCCCGCCCAAGTTCCCATAGGCTCCTGAAAGGTTTTGTGTCAATAATGTCGTTAGTCCCGATAAGCGTTTGCCAAAGCGACGACCAAAAGCTTTCTATCTCATCTTTTTTGATCTCTAAAGAGGGCAAAGCCCGGAGAAAGGCGGCAAAATCAAGCTGGACATTCCCCGGAATGAGCTTGGCCAAATCTCTGAGTGACTGATCATCGATGAGGTGTTCGAGAATTTGTAAAGCATCCGCTAACTGCTTATCCTCGAGTTGGGATAACACATGGGCCAATTGATAAGAAAAGGTCAAAAACACCATGTCCCAATTCGAATTTAAGCCTTGTGATTTTAAAAGATTCAGTACGTCATCATGGCAAAACACCGTTGACCGAATACGCCTCATCTCTGTCTCGCCTATTGTCGGTGTAAAGACTTCAGGTGAAAGACCCAGATAACGGGGGCTATATAAAAGTTCCCAAACTGCCAATGCCGAAGCATCGAAACAACGCTCTTCACTTAATAAAACGCCATCAATATCAAATAAAACCGTTCGAATCAATGTTTTCACTCCAACCGTTCATTTTATCATGCGGTCAGATTTCTACAGAAAAGAACCGCTAGCGCCATTTTACAAGAGCTACTTTTTTTCATCCTACCACATTTCTGAGATGTATACGTTGAAAAGACTGCTTTTGTAAAACTATTAGCCCTTGAACGCCTTTTTCTAAAACTCTATAATTTGGTTTATATATAAGTTGGAGGCACGCGACAGGAGGAGATAGGATGAAAGAAGCGATCCATGTTGGGTTGCTCGGTCTTGGTACAGTGGGTTGCGGCGTTTACCGCATGATTCACGAACATCAAGAGGAGCTTTTTCATCGAATCGGGTTGCCCATTCAGGTCGAAAAAATTCTCATCCGGGACATACATAAGGATCGAAAAATCATCATGCCGGACGACTTGTTAACGACCGACCCCGAAGATATCGTCAATAATCCCAACATTGATGTCGTCATTGAAGTGATGGGCGGCATGGAGGAAACGAAAGAGCTGATCCTCCGCGCTTTACGCCGGCGCAAACATGTGATTACAGCTAATAAAGATCTTTTGGCTTTATATAGCGGTGAGCTGCTGTCCGTCGCCTCAGAGTATGGTTGTGATCTGTTTTACGAAGCAAGCGTCGGCGGTGGCATTCCTGTTTTGCGTAGTGTTGTTGACGGATTGTCCTCAGACCGCATCTTTAAAATGATGGGCATTGTCAACGGGACGACCAATTTTATCCTTACTAAAATGACAAAAGAAAAGATTTCCTTTGAACAAGCTCTCGCGGACGCCCAAGCGCTTGGTTTTGCCGAAGCCGATCCCACAAGTGATATCGAAGGGCTGGATGCTGCCCGAAAAATGGTGATTTTAAGTACCCTCGGTTTTTCGATGAAAGTATCCCTAGAGGATCTTTTTATAAAAGGCATTTCGACCATCACCCCCGAAGACATTGATTACGCGGACCATTTTGGCTATGTCATCAAACTCATTGGCATCGCCCGGCGCGATCACGGGAGGGTGGAAATCAGCGTTGAGCCGGCCTTTATCTCGAAGGACCATCCGCTCGCTTCCGTGAATAATGAATTCAACGCCATCTACATTTATGGAGAAGGCATCGGCGAAACGATGTTGTATGGCCCCGGAGCCGGCCAGCTCCCAACGGCAACAGCCGTCGTCTCAGATCTAGTTGCTGTCGCTAAAAACATGCGCTTAGGTGTCACTGGTAAAAGCGCGCTTATACCGTATAATAAAAAACAATTAAAAAATGACGAGGAAATTTTTGCAAAATACTTCCTTCGCCTTCTCGTTAAAGACGAAGCCGGTTCGTTTGCCAAATTATCTACCTTATTTGCCGAAAAGAACATTAGTTTTGAAAAACTGTCTCAGCAACCCCTTAAAGGAAAGGGCATGGCGGAAGTGGTGATCATTACCCATCAAACGACTCGGAAGGCTTTTCAGTCCGTCTTAAGCCAGCTCCGCGATATGCAGATGGTTTACGAAATAAAATCGGGATACCGCGTTGAAGGAGAGTAGAATATGGAAAACTGGCCCGGCCTATTACAAGCTTATAAACCATTTTTACCTGTGACTGAACAAACCCCACCCTTGACACTTCATGAAGGCCATACGCCACTTATTCGGCTAGAAAAGCTATCCAATGCCTGGGACATTGATTTATACGCCAAATACGAAGGGGCTAATCCGACTGGCTCTTTTAAAGATCGCGGGATGGTCGTCGCCGTTGCGAAAGCGAAAGAAACCGGTAGCCAAGCGATCATGTGTGCCTCAACAGGAAACACATCCGCTTCAGCAGCTGCTTATGGGGCACGGGCAGGCTTGAAGACTATTATTGTGATTCCTGATGGAAAAATCGCTCTCGGAAAGCTCGCCCAAGCCGTCATTCTAGGTGCGGAAATTTACGCGATTAAAGGTAATTTTGACCAAGCCTTAAAAATGGTCCGTGACATTGTGGAAAAAACCCAAACGGTTACGCTGGTAAATTCCATCAACCCTTACCGCCTAGAAGGACAAAAAACGGCCGCCTTTGAAATCTGTGACCAGCTCGGTCAAGCTCCTGACGTGTTGGCCATTCCCGTAGGTAATGCGGGGAACATTTCCGCATATTGGATGGGCTTTAAAGAATACCACCGGTTAAAAGGGACAGGCCTACCCCGGATGCACGGCTTTGAAGCGGAAGGGGCGGCGGCCATTGTAAAAAATCGCATCATCGAAAATCCGGAGACCATCGCGACCGCCATCCGCATCGGCAACCCGGCAAGCTGGACGAAGGCGGTTGCGAGCGTCCAAGAATCCGGCGGTAAAATGGATGCTGTCAATGATGAGGAAATTTTACAAGTCTATCGTTTGTTAGCGCGAGAAGAGGGCGTTTTTGCCGAACCGGCTTCCTGTGCAGCGATTGCCGGCATAAAAAAACAAGTGCAAAGCGGTGCTATTAAAAAGGGGAGCCGCGTCGTTGCCGTTTTAACAGGAAATGGCCTTAAAGACCCGGATACCGCGCTTTCAGCTATCCAAATAAAACCAACCGTTATTGAAAATGACGAAGCCCAACTCTTCTCCCTTCTAGAAGGCAAGGGGGTCATTTAACGTTGACATTTACAATCAAAGTGCCTGCCAGCACCGCCAATTTAGGACCCGGTTTTGATTCGGTCGGTTTAGCCCTTAACCGTCATCTCGTACTTTCTTGTACTTCCAGTGATCAATGGCGGTTTCGTTATCAATCACCAGGCTACGAAACGCTACCGACAGATCAAAACAATTTCATCTATCGCATCTACCGAAAAACGGCATCCATATATGGTTTCCCGGATCCGGAGCCAGCCGTTCACATTGATATTACGACAGACATCCCGCTTGAACGCGGGCTTGGCAGCAGTGCCGCGGCCATTGTTGCCGGCATTGAACTCGCCAACTACTTGCTTGGGCTGCAATTGACAACAGCCGAGAAGGCAAGACTCGCCAGTTGTTTTGAGGGTCATCCCGATAACGCGGGGGCATCGGTGTACGGCGGTCTAACGGTCGGCACGCATAGCGAAGAAGATACCGTTATCATCCCTTGCGGCGTGCCTCCCATCGATGTGATTTTGATGATCCCGGACAACCACCTTTTAACGGAAGCTTCTAGAAATCTACTACCCGAACGCCTTGATTTCTATGAAGCCGTGCGCGGATCGAGCTTAGCCAACGTCTTGGTCGCCTGCTTAGTTCGCGGGGATATCGAAAAATTATCCCACATCATGGCTTGCGATGTGTTTCACCAACCTTATCGGATAAAAGCCGTACCCGACCTTGAAACCGTCACCGCTTATCTATCCGGCGAGCCGTGCGGCGTTGCCCTCAGCGGCGCCGGCCCTAGCATCGCCATCCTTACGAAAAAAAACAAAGGAGAAGCGATTCGCGAAAAACTTGCCCATCGCTTTCCGAATTACACCATTGACCTCCTCCATCCGGAATCTCAAGGGGCATGTGTGTACGAAGGTTGCTAAACACCTAAAGATAACCTTTTTAAGATAGTTCCAAACTCTTAACGCTGCGAATGCAAATATCTTTTGGACCAAGACCTTTCTTACCAATATAAAAAAGCACAAGTTTTTTAAATAAAATTTGAAAATGCCTATTGCTATTTTCCTTATTTACTGATAGTATAAATAAGCGTAATTGGAAGGCTAATATTCAATATATCGCGAGTCTTTCCAAGCAGATAATTTTTGACCACTTCCTTTTGAAATAAGAGGAAGTTAAGGCATAGGCGTGCCGGGTCAAATGCCGATCGGCAACTTTTAGTTGCCTTATTGATTGAGTTAAAAGCTCAAATTTTATAAGTTGGTAACTTTATAACCGGTGCCCTAAGCACATCAACTTGTGAAACGATCAATAAGAGTATTAAAAGTAATTATTTGCTATATAGACTCTGATCATATGATATATCGAATATTAAAGACCTTTCTATCATAATTGTCTTTATGGTAGACTTATGACTTTTTGTCATAATGCCCACTTTAATATGAGAGATGATATCAAAAGCAAGTGGCGTGCGCGGGTCATGCGTTTGTCACTTGCTTTTTTCTTTGGAAAATTTTATGCATACCGGGTAATGATTCTCACATTTTTTAAATCTATTAAGTAAGGGGATAGAATAATGGGGAAAGCACTTGTCGTCGGTTGCGGCGGCGTGGCATCGGTGGCCGTTCATAAAATGGTCCAAAACAGTGAAGTTTTTGAAGAAGTATGCATCGCAAGCCGCACCAAATCCAAATGTGATGCGTTAAAAGCAAAACTCGATGGGGGCAAAACCAAAATTACGACCGCTCAAGTTGACGCCAACAATGTGGATGAGTTGGTAGCTTTAATTGAAAAAGAAAAACCTGATGTTGTCGTCAATTTGGCCTTGCCGTACCAAGATCTCACGATTATGGAAGCTTGCCTGGCGACGAAAACGCACTATTTAGACACGGCTAACTACGAACCGGAAGATACCGCCAAATTCGAATATAAATGGCAATGGGCATACCGTGAGCGCTTTAAAGAAGCTGGGATTACCGCTTTATTAGGCAGCGGTTTTGATCCAGGTGTGACCGGTGTCTTTTCCGCTTATGCGCTGAAACACCATTTTGATGAAATTGAATACATCGACATTCTTGACTGCAACGCCGGTGACCACGGCTATCCTTTTGCGACGAACTTCAATCCCGAAATTAACATCCGGGAAGTGTCGGCAAAAGGCAGCTATTGGGAAAACGGTCGTTGGATTGAAACCGAGCCCATGGAAATTAAACGCGTTTATAATTTCCCGGAAATCGGCGAAAGGGAAATGTACCTGCTGCATCATGAAGAACTCGAGTCACTCGCCCTTAATATACCGGGAATCAAGCGCATCCGCTTTTTCATGACGTTTAGCCAAAGCTATTTGACCCATTTAAAATGCCTGGAAAACGTCGGCATGACATCGATTGAACCGATCGAGTTTGAAGGAAAACAAATTGTACCGCTGCAGTTTCTCAAAGCGGTCTTGCCGGACCCGGCATCACTTGGCCCGCGCACAAAAGGGAAAACGAATATCGGGTGCATTTTTAAAGGTAAAAAAGACGGCAAAGAGAATACGTATTATCTCTATAATGTTTGTGATCACGAAGCCTGCTACAAGGAAGTTGGATCGCAAGCCGTTGCCTACACCACCGGCGTCCCGGCTATGATCGGCGCCATGATGTTGATGACCGGCACCTGGAATAAACCGGGCGTCTACAACATCGAAGAGTTTGATCCAGATCCATTCATGGAAGCTTTAAATAAATGGGGCCTCCCATGGAAAGAAGATTTTAATCCGGCATTAGTGGACGACGAACCCATTAAAGTTTTAGAACCGGAGCTAATCAAATAAGATGCGCATCGAAGATTTACCGACCCCATGCTATGTAGGGTCTACTGAATAACAAAAAAATGTTGATTTAACAAGGGTTTTTCACTTTTTTGTCGAATTTATATGCAAGGGTATGATTCGGAAACTCATCAAAAACCTTGCACTTGGAGGGACTAACTTTGTACGAACATCATGCCGATCAACTCATCCTGCCACATGAATTTTTCCTGCCGTTTGGTGGACAATTAAATCCCAATAACCGTTGGGTGGTCTTGTCTAACCTCATCCCCTGGTCAAAAGCTGAAAAAGAATATGTCAAGTCACTGGGAGACGTCAGGCAAGGACACAAGGCCTTTTCGGTTCGTTTGGC
>NZ_AUMM01000051.1 GCF_000430685.1 Tuberibacillus calidus DSM 17572
CCATGAATTGATTGACAGGTAAAAACAATTGGTGCAGATTTCCGGAGAAAATGCGAGTAATTTTAAGAAAAACTTTATTTTATAGAGGGAGGGAATAACATGAACGGAAAATTTAACCATTATCGTTCTTTATGGACAGGGTCTTCCATCACCCTCTTAGTATTGTTATTACCCATTCTTATACCATCAAATTATATTTTGAGCATTATGATAATGATAGGCTTTTATACGATTGTCTGTACAGGATTAACATTATTGATGGGTCAGGCTGGACAAATCTCCCTAGGCCATGCAGCCTTTTATGGCATTGGGGGTTATACCTCGGCTATTGTTAGTACAACGTTGGGTTGGTCGCCATGGTTAGGAATATTGATTGGGATGATTGTTTCGGCAATCATTGCATTAATTATTGGCACTCCTACTTTAAAACTTAAGGGTAACTATCTGGCACTTGCGACATTGGGATTTGGTGTTATTATCTTTGTCTTTTTTAAAGAATTAAAAGGACTAACAGGTGGATTAAATGGATTTTATGGAATCCCGTATCTTAATCTATTTGGCTACTATTTAGACAGCGACTTTGGATTCTATTATTTAATTTGGCTGGTAGCAATTTTGGGAATAGTTTTCGCCAGCAACATGATCCGCTCACGAGTAGGGCGGGCATTAAAAGCAGTACATGACAGTGAGATTGCAGCCAATACGCTTGGCATTAATGCTCAAAAGTATAAACTACAAGTTTTTGTGATAAGCGCGGTTTATGCATCGGTCTCAGGAAGTCTCTATGCTCATTACGTTACTTTTATCAATCCGGAATTATATGATGTTATGCCATCGATTACTTATTTAATTATGGTTGTGATTGGTGGTGCAGCGACAGTTTGGGGAGGGGCTGTTGGCGCAGCTATCTATGTTATATTAGGCGAATTACTTAAGGAAATTATTCCCTACTTTACGGATACCACTGGGGAATACCAGATTGTATTTTTCGGTATTCTGCTTATCCTTATATTAATTTATATGCCAAATGGTGTAGCCCCAATTTTGAGTAAGGGGTGGCAGATTGTTAGCCGCCAAAAGCACGCGGTATCCACCACGAGTTTGAAAAAAACTGAAGTGGCTGGCGGTGATGGTTCGTGACGACACAGGCTTTTTTAAAAGTCCAAAATCTTTCTAAATCCTTTGGTGGAGTGACTGCCGTACAGAATGTCTCATTTTCCATGGAAGCGAATGAAATTGTAGCACTCATTGGACCAAATGGGGCCGGTAAAACGACTGTATTTAATTTGATTTCGGGCATCATTCCTAGCAGTTCAGGACAAATTCACTTTTTAGATAAGAACATTACCAATAAAAAACCGTTCCAGATTGCACAAATGGGTATAACTAGGACATTCCAAAACCTACAAATTTTCCGTTCGATGACTGTTCTTGGAAATGTAATGACCGGGCAACACATTCATTTAAAATCAGGGATTTTTCAGTCGGGATTTCGTTTTAGCAGTGTACATCGTGAAGAGAAGGAAGCTCTTGAGAAAGCTATGGAATGGCTGAAACGACTGAATCTCGATGAATTGGCTTATATGAATGCCGCTACACTGCCCTATGGTATGCAAAGGCTAGTTGAAATAGCTCGGGCGGTAGCATCTGAGCCAAGTTTAATTTTGTTAGATGAACCAATGGCAGGTTTAAATGCGGAAGAATCACGCCAAGTGGTCGATGTTATTTTAAAAATGCGCGAAGAGGGCATTGCCTTTCTCTTTGTTGAACACGATATGGAGACCGTCATGACACTGGCTGATAAAATAATCGTTTTAGATTATGGAAAAAAGATTGCAGAAGGATCCCCTGATGACATTTCCAAGGACCCGAAGGTTATTGAAGCCTATTTGGGTGCGGAGGCAGATGAATGATGTTAATTTTAGAAGATATCCATACCTATCACGATTATCTCTATGTTTTAAAAGGGATTTCTCTTGAAGTAAAAAAGGGTGAGATTTTTGCAATCGTTGGTTCTAATGGCGCTGGTAAAAGTACCCTACTGGGGACGATTGCAGGAATTTTCCACCCCAAACAAGGAAAAATTTTTTTAAACGGAACTGAAATTACAAACACCTCTGCCGAAAAAATCGTACGAAAAGGTATCAGTTTAGTACCGGAAAGAAGACAAATCTTTGATACATTAACGGTGGAAGATAATCTACGATTAGGTGCTTATCACCGTTATCGAAAAGAAAAGAAAAAAGTTGAAGAAGATTTACAGCAAATTTACTTGCTGTTTCCAAAACTTAAGGAACTGAAAAACCGACTAGGTGGTTTATTAAGCGGCGGTGAACAGCAAATGCTAGCGATTGGACGGGCGCTGATGGCCAAACCTTCGTTAATTATGTTAGATGAGCCTTCACTAGGTCTGGCTCCGCTCATTGTTCGCCACATTATGCAAAATCTCGTAAAACTGCGCGATGATTTTGAAACGACGGTGATTTTAGTGGAGCAAAATGTTAAGGCTGCATTGAAAATTGCAGATAGGGCGTGTGTTTTGGAACGCGGTAAAATTTCCATAGCAGGTACAGCTAAAGAATTGAGCGAAAATACCGCCATAAAAGAAGCCTATCTCGGTCAAAAAAAGGTGCAACCGTAGATCGAGAAAAGGAGGGGCTTGAATGGTAAATTGTATCATTAGGCTTTGCGGCCGAGCACAACCATATGAGGCAACTTTAAATATAAATGAAAATAAACTAAAGCTTCATAATGAATGGATGACGATCGATCATTTCGCACTTGATATACCGATTACAGGAACGGTTTACGGTACGTTGCTAAATTATAAAGGGGCCATTTCAAAGTTAGGAGAGGCCGTCTACGAAATTCCTTATAAAAAACCTCCCGAAGCGCCTATATTATATATGAAACCGGTTAATACGCACCTTGCTCATGGTGCACCGATTCCTTTACCCGCAGATGTTCAGGAGTTGGAGGTTGGGGCGGCACTGGGCTTAGTGATTGGCCGAACAGCTTGCCGGGTAACGAAGGCTTCCGCCTTGGACTATATAGCAGGGTATACTATCGCAAACGATGTGTCAGTACCGCATCGAAGTTATTATCGACCTGCGATTCGAGAGAAAGCACGCGACGGTTTTTGTCCGATCGGCCCTTGGATTGTTGAAAAAGCAGCGATTAAAGATCCGAATAACATCGGTATTCGTGTTTATGTTAACGACGTTCTTTGCCAAGAAAATACAACAGCCAATCATATTCGTTCCGTTGAGGAATTATTAGCTGACGTGACCGCCTTTATGACCTTATTTCCGGGGGATGTGCTTTTAACGGGTGTTCCCGAAGGTGCTCCGTTAATTGGCGCTTACGACCGGGTGCGGATTGAGATTGACGGTGTTGGTGTACTGGAGAATCCGGTTTACCCAGAAAATAAAAGCATGGAAGGGGAAAACCAATGAAAAGAGCACGAGTGGCCTATGCAGGTGCCATTCATGATGCGGTTGAGGTTCGAGGGATGCTTCAGCTTGAAGATGGGCGGCTCGTTAACCAAAAAGATGTGGTTTGGCTCCCTCCTGTTCAGCCCCACACGATCTTTGCATTGGGACTGAACTATGCCGATCATGCAAAAGAACTTGCTTTTCAAACACCAGACGAACCCCTCGTTTTTTTAAAAGGTCCCAATACATTACTCGGGCATCGCGGTGTAACACGCCGCCCTGCAGCTTGCACTTTTATGCATTATGAATGTGAGTTAGCAGTGGTTATGAAATGTTCGGCTCGCCATGTCAAGGCAGAAAAAGCTTTTCACTACATTGAAGGTTATACCGTTGCAAATGATTATGTTGTTCGTGATTATTTAGAAAATTATTACCGACCGAATTTTCGAGCCAAAAATCGCGATGCGGCAACGCCCATTGGGCCATGGCTTGTTGATGTTGAAGATGTCGGTGATCCAATGGATTTAACACTCCGCACATTTGTAAATGGTCAATTGATTCAAGAAGGTTCTACAAAGAATATGATTTTTAATATACCATATTTAATAGAATACTTAAGTGGTTTCATGACTTTAAACGCTGGTGATGTCATACTAACGGGAACTCCGAAGGGAGCGGTTAACGTGGAAGTAGGCGATGTGGTCGTTACTGAGATTGAGAAGGTAGGAAAATTGGAAAATATGATCGTTGGTGAAGATTGAATCAATCAAAATTATAAGGGGGAGTGTTCAATTGCCCCATTTTATCGTGGAGTATACCGATAATTTGAAGATAGACGGCCGAATTCCTGAGCTGCTTAAAAAGGCGAACGCCATTTTAATAGGATTTCAACATATTTTCCCTGTCGGCGGTATTCGGTCAAGAGCCATAGAATTACATGATTATTGCGTTGCCGATGGTACGGAAGATGATGCCTTTGTCCATGCTACATTAAAAATTGGAGGAGGCAGATCCGTTGAGGATAAAAAAGAAGTGTGCGACCAATTGTTTGCCATGATGAAGTCCCATTTCGCACCATTGTTTACACAACGCTATTTGGCTTTATCCCTAGAACTTTTCGAATTCCAAGAAGCAACATATAAATTTAATAACATCCATAAAAGATATAAAACAACGGAATCATAGTCATTTAGGTAACGATCAAGAAATGGATAATTAATCTGTATAATGGAGGCGCCGAAAAGGAGCCTTTTTTATGTTTCCAGATAGTTAAACTTAAAAGAAGATCGCCTTAAACCGCCATTCGACAGATCTCCCCTTTCAATGCGGATAAAACCCTTTTTCGAACGTCGACAATATTTAAACGACAAAAAGCGGTCCATCAAATAGTTTGTACAATAACAAAATCAATTATGGGACACTTTGACGCAGCATTATTAGGACAAACAAAAACCTGATGTAAATGCGATCCGTCGTGATGATGCTTCTTTGAGGAATTTTTGATAAAATATACAGTAATCATTTTTTGAATTTCGGATAGGAAACGAAGGGATAACTTTGAATCAGGTTACGGTGAGAGAGCTTTTGAACCATTTCCCGCTTGAGCTGGCGGCCGGGCGGGAGGGATTGGATCGCTTGATTACTACAAGTGACATTTCGCGGCCAGGGCTTGAGATGGCCGGATTTTTTACCTATTATCCAGCAGAACGCATTCAATTGCTAGGGCGCACCGAAATCACGTTTTTTAACTCACTGCCGCGCGGGGAACGGATTGACCGCATGGAAAAACTTTGCACGATTGACACGCCATGTATTATTTTATCTCGTGGCATGGATGTTCCAGAAGAATTGAGGACTGCTGCTGAAGAAAGCGGTGTGCCCGTTTTGAAGTCAACGTTAAAAACGACACGCCTCAGCGGGATGCTGACAAACTACCTTGAAGCAAGACTCGCTCCGATGACATCCGTGCATGGCGTTTTAGTAGATGTTTACGGCATCGGCGTTTTACTCACTGGTGCAAGTGGCGTTGGGAAAAGTGAAACGGCCCTCGAACTCGTTAAACGCGGTCACCGGCTTGTTGCCGATGATTCTGTTGAGATCCGGCAAACGGGTGAAAACGAACTGGTTGGCAATGCGCCAGAGCTCATCCGCCATTTGCTTGAGATTCGCGGCCTTGGCATCATCGATGTCATGACGCTATTTGGGGCAGGTGCGGTGCGAAATTATAAAAAGATCTCAATGATTATTCATCTGGAATTATGGGATCCGAAAAAAATGTATGATCGTCTGGGTCTTGATGAAGAGCGTGTCAAACTCGTTGATACGCTGTTGCCAAAACTGGTCATCCCAGTCCGCCCGGGGAGGAACTTAGCCGTCATTGTAGAAGTGGCCGCGATGAATTTCCGGCTCAAACAGATGGGGGTTAATGCTGCTCAACAGTTTTCGGAACGACTTAATAGCGCTATTGAAGATAACCAAGATCATAAGGAGTTTCAATGAAGATGGCCAAAAGCGGGAAAATCTAAAAATGATTTTGGGTTAATCCCACTTTCCGTTACCGGCCTATTAAACTTCATGATCGCACTCATGTGAAGAGATAAATCTATGGAAAAGAAAGAAGAGGTCACAGCATGATCAACACCATTTTATTTGATTTAGATGGCACACTGATCAATACAAACGATTTGATCAAAGCCTCTTTCATGCATACGTTGAATCACTATTATCCGAACCAATACACAGAAAAGGACATCATCGCGTTTTTCGGCGAACCGCTTGAAGTGAGCTTCCGCCGGGTGGATCCGGAACGTGTGGAGGAATTGACGCGCTTTTATCGAAAACATAATAAAGAAAAACATGATGAATATGTAAAGGAATATCCAAATGTGAATACGACTTTGGCGGCGCTTAAGGAGAAAGGGTTTAAACTAGCCGTTGTGACGACGAAGCGGTGGGAAACGGCAAAATTGGGGCTCCGCTTTGCCAATATGACCACGTTTTTTGACACGATCGTCACGATGGATGATATTCAAAATCCGAAACCCGACCCAGAACCCTTGCTTTTGGCTCTGGAAAGACTTGGTGCTACACCTGAAGAAGCCGTCATGGTTGGCGACAGCCCGTCAGATATCGAAGCAGGCCAGCGCGCTGGCACGAAGACGGTGGCTGTGTCGTGGACGATTAAAGGGGTTTCCGCTTTTGATGCGGTTCATCCGGATTTTATCATTGACGATATGAGTGAATTGCTCGGGATTGTTAGCGATTTGAACAAATAGGGGAATGATGAGCGTGCGGCAAACGACGCGTTATCCGGTAAAAGGGGCGAATTCGCTTTGGCAGTTATATAAAACCGTCTCTTTTTTTAAAGTTGTCAAAAACGTTTTTTTCATCATGATCGCCCGTTATACGCCTTTTCTTGGGGTGAAAAACTGGATATACCGGACGTTTTTGCGGATGAAGGTCGGTCAGCAAACGGCTTTTGCCTTCATGGTGATGCCTGACATTCTTTTTCCGGAAAAAATCACTGTGGGCAAAAATACCATCATCGGTTATAACACGACGATTTTGGCGCATGAATATTTGGTTGATGAGTATCGTCTTGGTGACGTCGTCATCGGAGATAATGTCATGATTGGTGCCAACTGCACGATTTTACCAGGTATCAAAATCGGTAGTGGCGCCGTGGTGGCGGCTGGAACCGTTGTCCATAAAGATGTGCCGGAAGGCTGTTTCGTTGGCGGAAATCCTATGAGGGTCATCTACACCAAGGACGATTATTTAAAACATAAACAAAAACTTACACAATCGTAAGGATGGTCATCATGGAGCGGGAGAGGATTGTCGATCATTATCATCATTGTGCCTCATGCCGCCACTTTGGGCACCGGGATGAGAACGGCCGGAAAATTCCGATGTGCCTCCGGCTTGGCTACCGCACAAACCCTTCTTATCAATTCAACTGTTGGGACCCAAAACCACGCGTCAAGGCTGCCCTAGAAAAGAAGCTCCGGAATACCGATTAAGGTCTTACCTTAGTTGGCTTCCGGAGCTTTGTCCATTAAATCCACATACAGTGTCCCGTCTTTTTGTAATTGGGCGTAAAACACCTCGCGAACGTCGGGGATGCCGTAGTGAGCAAGCTGCTGTTTGACCCACGCTTCAGTGATGCCGGTTCTATGTAAGTTTTCCATCAGTAACTTTCCGTCAATAATCAAATCAGTTGGGATGAACCCGGTGGTGGCAGCCGGGATGCCAAGATCCTTTTTGGCTGGTGATTGATGTGCCTCCTTTTTCAATAACGACAACTTACCATCGGTCTCGATGATGGCGTAATCGACTTCGTTAACGGTAAATACACTTTTTTCCCTCAGCATCATCATCAGCTGCTCCATATCCAGGTGTATGCGTTTTAACGTGTTCTTTAAGACTTGGCCGTTTTTGATGACGATGACGGGCTCGCCGTCAAGAAGGAGTCGCATTCTCCGGGATTTGATGTCAAGGAGGCTGATCACTAAGGTGAGGGTGACCCAACCCACAAGAGCCAGGGCGGCATCCCAGAGATTTTGGCTTCGGTCCATGGAAATGGATGAGGCAATGGTACCGATCGAAATACCCGTGATATAGTTAAAAAAGGTTAAATTACTTATTTGTTTTCGGCCGAGTAAGCGCGCGAAGAAAAGTAAGACAAAAAAGGTGATGACGGTTCGTGCCGATATTTCCCAAAAATGCATGGTGCACTTCCTTTCTTTTGTTATTCTTGGTGATGCGCCTATATTTATACATGCTTAATTTTTCTGAAAGGGCATAGGCCGTTTGTGATTCTCAAACAAAAAAACAAGCGCCTTTTATAGTGCGCTTGTTTTTGGATAGACGGTACCCTCGTGGCTTGCGATAGCTTCATCGGCTCAAACTGCAGGGCGATTTTTTGGCCTTTTCATTACAGAGCAACAGTGAAGATTGATAAAATTCCATGGCGTTCTTCGGCGTCGCCTTCTCCTCAATGGACGTGTGCCCTTATGTTTTATAATAAGAAAAACCCGAAGCCCATGATGACGTAAGCGGCGAGCAACATGGCGCCTTCGAACCAGTTCGTATCACCGTCTGAGGTGATGCTGATCGTTAATAAAACCGCCAAAACCATGGCGACAAGCTCGGTCACCGGGAAAACGAGCGGCATGAACACATGTAAACCCCAGGAAACCAATACGAGAATCGGAGCGACAAACATGGCGATTTGTAATGTTGAGCCAATTGCAATTTCCACCGTCACGTCCATTCGGTTTTTATACGCCATGACGATCGCTGACGCGTGTTCAGCAGCATTACCGACAATGGCAACGATGATGATCCCAATAAACAGTTCCGTCCAGCCGAATGATTCGGCGACCGTCGAAATAGCGCCGACTAAATGCTCGCTGATGATCGCGACAACAACAGTAGTGATCCCGAGAATCACGATGGAGCGTCCAACACCCCATTCCGGTTGTTCATCATGGTGGTCTGTTTGTTCATCCCCGGGCTCCAAATAAACGCCGCGGTGTGTGACCAACCGGAAAAAGAGGGAAAATAAATAAATTAAAATCATGATGATGGCGATCACTGTGCTAAGAATTTTTATGTCAAAACGATCCATTTGTGTGGCAAAAACGGCTGGAAAAGCAAAAGAGACGATAATGGAAAAAATTAAGATACCAGCTGAAAGCCTTGCGTTATGTACGTTAAAGGCTTGTCTCTTGAAACGCATCCCGCCGACAAAGATGGATAATCCGCCGACTAAGAGCAAGTTGCCGATGATTGAGCCGGTGATCGATGCGGTGACGACACCGATCAGTCCTTCTTTTAGAGCGAAAAAAGAGATAATGAGTTCCACAGCATTACCAAATGTGGCGTTCAAAAGACCGCCGATACTCGATCCGGCAACGATAGCGAGCGATTCGGTGGCGCGTCCCATAAAGCTAGCCAACCCGATGATCGTGACGCAATAAATTATAAACATTGGAATCTCCGGCCAATGGAGAAAGCCACCTACAAGAGAAATTGGCGCACCAATAAGCGTTAGCCAAAAAAAGATTCGATTCAACGAAATATCCTCCTGTTCAGTAATAATGAATCTGCCACACGGATATGCATACGTGTTCACTGCAAATGAGGTTCCATTAATCTATTTACCCTTTGGTTCCCAAAAAAATGTTAAAGTTCCTTTTCCAAATTGTAAAGTGTGATATAATTTTTATAAAAAGTATAATGGGCTAGTGTTGGGGGAAAACAAAAAAGTGGAGAGATCGAGAAAAAAAGCAAGGATTATATCATTTATTCCAGATGGGGAATATTATTATCAAAAGGGGATCACAGCTTATCAAAAAGGGGATCTCTATCGGGCTAAAAAATTCGTGGAACGTGCGATAAACTTTAATCCAAGTGAACCGGAATATCTATGCCAAGAAGCGGCCATCTTAGCTGAATTGGAACGTTACGAAGAATCCAATGAATTATTAAGAAAAGTAGTCTCCGAAATCGATCAAACGATGACGGAATGTTATTTTTTTATGGCCAATAATTATGCTTACCTTGGCCGATTTGAAGAGGCCATCCGCGTCTTAAAGAAATACTTTTCGCTCGACCCACATGGTAGTTTTATTCAAGAGGCAAGAGAGCTTTATCGGATGCTGTCCTTGGAATCTCAATCCGCTTTATACGAAGAGGAAGGCTTTATTGCCGATCATGAAAGAGCTCGGAAAGCGCTGGAAAAGTGCCAATACCAAAAAGCGATCGATCTCTTTAAAAAGGTGATCCAAGAACAGCCGACTTTCTGGGTGGCCTACAATAATTTGTCAGTCGCTTATTTTTCAATGGGCCGACTGACGGAAGCGTTTTCCACTCTTCAACAAGTCATCGCTAGTGACCCCGGTAATATCCCTGCGATTTGCAATCTCGTTACCTTTTATCTTCAACTCGACGATCGAGAACAAGTTGCGGAATGGACGCCCGTTTTGGATAAGCTTTATCCTTTTTTTCCGGAGCATCGGAGCAAGCTTGGGGCGACCTATTTCTTTCTTGGAGAATATGAAAAAGCATACCGCTGGTTGCGTTCGGCAGCGCGGTCTTGCACCCATTGGGATCAACCTTTTTATTTTTGGTATGCCATGACGGCATACAATCTTGGCCGAATGAATGAAGCCATGAGAATGTGGGAAAAGGTTGACTTTTTTAGTGAAATGCCTTTTGATCCGCTTGATTACGGGCAAGTTGTCGACTTGTTTAAAGCCGGAGAAGGGCTTGCTAATCCCTTCGTTTCATCGATTATTGACCACGAACTCAAGAGAGGTGGTTCAGCCGCCAAAATCTGCACCTTATTTTATTTGAAAGCGGCATGTGGTGAAGGCGGCCGGGAGAAGCTTACGGCGTTTTCTCAGGATATGCGCAACGATAAAACGATGCGGATCATTGCTGAAACCCTTCTACATCATGAAAACGATCCGCGGCTTTTAATCATGAAGGAATTAGAAGCGAAGTGGGGAGGAGGCCTCCCGCTCGTCGAACATTACCAGGTATATGATTGGTGGAGCATTCTTTTTCAACATATGGGACAAGCCTCATTGTCCCCCGAAGAGATTCAAGCCTGGGCGGCTTCGCTTACCTATCTCTTGAATAAAGACCTAGACATCAAGACATCTCAGAAAGCTGTGGCCCAGCAACATGGCATCAGCGTCTACCGCTTGCGTAAATGTCTAGAGAAATGGAAAATATTTGTTCAGCAATACGTAGGTAAAAGCTTGAAATCTCGCGGGTAAAGTTTCAAAAATAAATCTTCTATAAAACGGGAATTCAATCATCGGATTCGGAGAGTAACTCCAGGAGGACAGCTTAGGCTGTTCTCCTTTTTAAACGGGTAGGAAAGCTACCATTTTTTTCTAAGTCAGCATAAGGACAACGTTAGCTCCGCTTTGTTTAACAAGTATGATAGAGACAAGTGGTAAGGTTTGGGTAGAAATACAGGTGCATTCCATTGGACTTTTTCGGGTCCCCTCGTTTAGCATAGAAACAGAACATCGTGTTAAAAATAAAAAACAATGAAAAAACTAAGGAAAAAGGATGAACGGAAATGGCCAGTACCGATAAAATATACGATGTCATCATTGCCGGTGCGGGGCCGGCGGGATTAACCGCTGCGGTCTATGCTTCCCGCGCCAACTTGGACACACTTATGATTGAACGCGGTATTCCCGGCGGACAGATGGCGAATACCGAAGATGTCGAAAATTACCCTGGATTCGAATCCATTCTTGGCCCAGAGTTATCTGATAAAATGTTTCAACACGCGAAAAAGTTCGGGGCTGAATACGCTTATGGGGATATTAAAGAAATTAAAGATGGCCCGGAATACAAAACCGTGATTGCCGGCGACAAAGAATATAAAGCTTATGCCGTCATTGTGGCGACGGGTGCCGAATACAAAAAATTAGGTGTGCCCGGTGAGGAAGAATTGGGCGGCCGCGGCGTGTCTTACTGTGCGGTATGTGATGGTGCTTTCTTTAAAGGTAAAGAATTGATCGTGGTCGGCGGCGGTGATTCGGCCGTGGAAGAGGGCGTTTACTTAACCAAATTTGCCTCTAAAGTCACGATCGTCCATCGCCGTGACCAATTAAGAGCCCAACCCATCCTTCAAGAGCGGGCGTTCAAAAACGAAAAGGTCGATTTTATCTGGAACCATACGGTCAAAGAAATCCATGAGGTGGACGGGAAAGTCGGTAAAGTGACACTCGTTAATACGAAGGATGGTACGGAACAGGAAAAAGCGGTGGATGGGGTCTTTATCTATATCGGCATGTTGCCCCTCAATCAATCCGTTAAGAACTTAGGAATTACGAACGAAAACGGCTATATTGTGACTAATGAGCAAATGGAAACGAAAATACCCGGGATTTTTGCCGCTGGTGATGTCCGTGAAAAAGAATTGCGTCAAATCGTGACGGCAACAGGCGACGGTGCCATTGCGGCGCAAGCGGCTCAAGCTTATGTAGAGAAAATCAAAGAGAAAATCAAGGTCAAATAAAAACGTTACCCTTTTTTAATTCCTATGTAACAGCTATGAAATAAACAGTAGGTATGATAAAGATAAGAAATTGACCCCCTTTTAATACACCTTTTAAGGCTGACTCATAAGCGGTCTTCTTCCCCAAGATAATGGTTCATGTTTTCGGAACCACACAATATGGTGGGGTATGACTGTTGAGTCAGCCTCTTTTTTGTGTTTTAAGAAGGCTATCGGAAACGATCGATGGTGATTGGTGCCTGATAAGGCTTCTGAAGCGTATATTTTTGGGAAAGTGGAAAAGGATTATTTGGAGCTCACCTCTGGAAATAGTATAATTGAAGTGAGAGAAAATGAGGTGAATGGCATGCGCCGTGTCACGAATTGTTTATTGCGCGACGGCGATCGCGTGCTTTTATTACAGAAGCCCCGGCGGAATTGGTGGGTGGCTCCGGGTGGGAAAATGGAACTCGGTGAAACCGTAAAGGATGCCGTCATTCGCGAATTTCGCGAAGAAACCGGGCTATATTTGTTGAACCCTGTGCTTAAAGGCATTTCTAATTTTATTATGAAGGATTCGAAGGACGCATTGTCCGAATGGATGATGTTTACCTTTTACGCCGACCGATATGAGGGACGGTTGCTGTCCGAAAGCGAGGAAGGCATTCTTGCTTGGCAGCCGATTGAGACGTTTCAGCAACTCCCAATGGCAGAAGGTGACCGCCATCTTTTGGATTATATGCTGCAAGGTGAAGGCATTATCTTCGGTACTTTTCATTACACGGAAGATTTTCAACTGCTAAGCTACCGATTAGACCCATCTTAATTTTTTAAAAGTGGCTGACTGAAATGGGGTGAGAAGATGGGGAAGGATATTCAAGTCATTATCATTACCGGCATGTCTGGAGCAGGAAAGACGGTTGCCGTCCAAAGTTTTGAAGACCTTGGTTATTTCTGTATCGATAATTTGCCGCCGACCCTCCTGCCGAAATTTATTGAAATGATTGAGGACGCCGGTGGAAAATTTGATAAACTGGCGCTCGTCATGGACCTTCGAGGACGCGAATTTTTCGATTCGCTTTTTTCAGCGATTGACGCCATTGATGCCGGCGACCATGTTAAACCGCAAATTCTATTTCTTGATGCGAAAGACCAAGTATTGGTTCGCAGGTATAAAGAAACGCGCCGCTCACACCCACTGGCTCCAAGAGGTTTGCCCCTTGATGGGATTCAGCTTGAAAGAAAAATACTTGAGGAAATCCGGGGGCGGGCGCAATATTACATTGATACAACCGATATTAAACCGTCGGAGTTGAAAGAAGAAATCTACCGGATGTTCGGCGACCAACATGAACCCCGCTTTTATGTGAATGTGATGTCATTCGGTTTTAAGTACGGGATACCCATTGACGCCGACCTCGTCTTCGATGTTCGTTTTTTACCTAATCCCTATTATGTCGAACATATGCGGGAACGCACCGGGTTGGACGAGGATGTCGCGGATTATGTCTTAAAATGGTCGGAAACAAAACGGTTTTTGGAAAAACTGAACGACTTGCTTCAGTTCATTTTGCCGCAATATAAACGGGAAGGAAAAAGCCATCTGGTGATCGGAATCGGGTGCACGGGCGGCAAACACCGATCCGTTGCCCTGGCAGAATATATCGGAAAGCAAATTGAACCGATGTTCCCAACGAAAGTTTTCCACCGGGATATCAATAAAGGAAAGGCTAAAACATCATGACTTCGAACAATCCGAATGTGGTCGCTATCGGCGGCGGAACAGGTTTATCAATGTTACTTAGAGGACTTAAGGAAAAACCGATTGACATCACGGCCATTGTCACGGTGGCCGATGACGGCGGGAGTTCTGGACGGCTGCGAAATGAATTGCAAATGCCGCCTCCGGGAGATATCCGCAATGTCCTGGCGGCTTTATCGGAAACCGAGCCGCTTTTTGAAGAGTTGTTGCAATACCGCTTTCCAAATGGAAATGGTCTTTCAGGGCATTCAGTCGGTAACCTTTTACTTGCCGCTTTAACGAATATCACTGGCGATTTTGCAAAAGGTGTCCGGGAATTAAGCCGCGTCTTAAATGTTCGCGGAAAGGTCTTGCCTGCCGCCAACCAAAGCATTATGCTTTCGGCGGTTATGGTCGATGGAACGATTGTGGACGGGGAATCCAATATTCCACGACACGGGGACAAAATTGCCAAAGTGTATTTAACGCCTAGTGATGTGGAACCACTCCAGGAAAGCATTGACGCACTCCGTGAGGCCGATTTAATCATCATCGGTCCCGGAAGCCTTTATACGAGCATCCTGCCGAATTTACTCGTACCGAAATTAGGTGTTGAAATCTGCCGCTCGAAAGCGAAGAAGGTTTACGTCTGCAACGTCATGACCCAAAAAGGGGAAACGGATCATTTTACGGCATCGGATCATGTCCGCGTGCTTCTCGACCACATTCCAGATGACTGCCTCGACACGGTCATTGTCAATCATCAATCCGTTCCGCAGCAAATTTTAAAAAGGTACGAGATGGAAGGGGCCGAACCCGTTTCTTTGGATCGTAAAAAGCTAGAGTCATTTGGACTTAAGATCATTAGCGACAATCTTATCAAGTACGACCAATCCGTCATCCGTCACGATGAGAGAAAATTGGCGAATCTCATCATGCAGCTTTTGCCCTAATCGTACTTGAAACGGGAAGCGATGCGAGCTTTCATTAGACGGACAACGTCAATAATAAGGGGGGATAGTGAATGTCCTTTGCGGCTGAAACAAAAAGAGAATTAACGCAGTTAAAACCCGATGCGTGTTGCGCCAAAGCGGAATTGGCGGCTCTGATTCGCATGAGCGGCTCAATGTCCATTGCGAATCACCATATGAATTTGGATATATCGACAGAAAATGCTGCCATTGCCCGGCGCATTTATACGCTGATTAAAACGGTGTTCGACTATCCCGCCGAAGTTCTCGTCCGTAAAAAGATGCGTCTCAAAAAGAATAATGTGTATATTGTCCGAATGAAAGAACATGCCCAAACGATGCTGACCGATTTAAAAATTATCAATGACGCCTTAATGTTTACTCGAAAAATCGACCCCTCCTTAATTCAAAAGGATTGTTGCAAAAGAGCCTATATGCGCGGAGCGTTTTTAGCCGGTGGGTCCATTAACCACCCGGAATCATCGTATCACTTGGAGATTTTCTCAAGTTACGAAGAGCATACGGCGTCATTGGGTGAGCTGCTTAACAGCTATGACTTAAAAGCTAAGATGCTCCCCAGAAAAAACGGTTATATCCTTTATATAAAAGAAGGCGAAAAAATCACGGAATTTTTAGGGTTGATCGGTGCACACCAAGCCCTTCTTTATTTTGAAGATATTCGGATTGTGAAAGACATGAGAAATTCGGTCAACCGCCTCGTGAATTGCGAAACCGCCAATCTAAATAAAACCGTGGGTGCGGCCATTAAACAAGTGGAAAATATTCGGCTCATTGAAAAAGAAATCGGCCTCGACCAACTTCCGAAAAAACTGCGGGAGATTGCGGAAGCCCGTCTCAATCATCCCGATGCGACCTTAAAGGAACTTGGCCAGTACATCAATGGGGAAGCCATCAGCAAATCCGGCATCAATCACCGCTTTCGGAAACTGGCGGCGATTGCCGATCAATTGAGAAAAGGTGAAAAGGAAAATCAATGACTTATTCACAAAAAAAGTCATTGATTTCCCACTATTCTCATAGTACTATATATAATTACATAGCCATCGGAAGTACGTATCGTTTGGAAAGGAAGAGAGTCATGGTTGAAGAAAAAGTCACGGTTAAGTTGAAAGGTGGATTGCAAGCGAGGCCGGCAGCTTTATTTGTTCAAGAAGCTAATCGTTTTCAGTCAACCATTCACTTGCAAAAAAACGAAAGCGTTGTCAATGCCAAAAGCATAATGGGGATTATGAGTCTTGCTGCCGCACATGATGACGAGCTTTTGCTTAAAATTAACGGCCCGGATGAACAAGAAGCGTTTAAGCATTTGAGAGCCTATTTGGAAAATGAAAAATAAAAAGGTTGACTCAGCGCTTTGAACTTACCCCGTCGAGGTGACAGCGGGTGTTCAGTGCAGGCGAGTCAACCTTTCTTTCTATTATTTTTTCTTATTCGGCACCAACACTTCATCAATGAGGCCGTAAGCTTTGGCGTCTTCGGCACTCATAAAATTGTCGCGGTCGGTATCGCGGTTAATGACTTCGATCGGTTGGCCGGTGCGTTCCGAGAGAATGCGGTTGATCGTTTCGCGCATTCTTAAAATGCGGCGCGCATGAATTTCAATGTCCGTGGCTTGGCCTTGCGTACCGCCGAGCGGTTGATGGATCATGATTTCGCTGTTTGGCAATGCAAAGCGTTTGCCTGGTTCACCGGCTGCCAGCAGGAAAGCCCCCATGGATGCCGCCATCCCAATGCAGATCGTCGAAACTTTGGCGTTGATATGCTGCATCGTGTCATAGATGGCCATGCCCGCTGTAATCGACCCCCCGGGGCTGTTTATGTATAATGAAATTTCCTTATCCGGGTTTTCGGCTTCAAGGAACAGCAATTGGGCAACGATGGCGTTAGCGACATTATCATCGATGGCTGTTCCTAACATAATGATGCGGTCTTTTAATAACCGGGAATAAATGTCATAAGCCCGTTCGCCGCGATTGGTTTGTTCGATAACCGTTGGAATTAGTGGCATAAAACACCCTCCTCTAATTTCAATCCGAAGGCCATTCGGATTGTCGTTTCTCTTTTCATTTTATGCAAAACCAATGTTTCTTGTGTACATCATAACCCATTGGTCAAAAAAGGTCAAATAAAACGTTCTTTTCCCGATAAAAACCATCCTGCCCAAAATGCCGGTCTTTCAAACCCGGTATGTTAAAGATTTAATACAAAAATGGTTGACCGATGAGGCGCCATTTCGAACTGGCGGCCTTTCTCAGTCAACCTTATGGAATCACTTTTACTGTTTGATGCTCCTTACGGTAAAACCGGCTGCTTCTAGAGACCGTTTAATCCATTCGGGCTGCATGTACTGGCTGTTGTATGTGACCGTGACGGAATTGGATTCGGGGTGGAGTTGATATTCTTTAATACCGATAATTTTACTCAAGGCATCTTCCATTTTTGCGGTACAATCTTTGCATTTGAGGTTGACACCTGTAAACGTGGCGACGCTGCCTTGTGCTTGTGTTTTTTCATTGGCACGGCCATCCACAAGGACAATCGTTAATATCGTCACAAAGCAGACAATCCCAAGAATCAACCATTTCCGCATCACACTTGCCCTCCTTTACTTGTCTTTTATTCTTAGCTTCAACGGCAAGAGTTTTTTTATGCATGGGTGAAACCGAATAACTTGCGACTTACTGTTTTATGTAAAGTGGACGTCGTTGGCATAAAGTCAAAAAAGAAGACGAAGTGAGGGGGGATCACTTCGTCTTTCAGGGAAAGTTTTTATTTAGGGATAAGTATGAGCCGCTTAACTTGAGGTTACGTCCAAATGCAGGGGATCGTAGAATTTTTGAGGTTGACGAAATCTCAAGCATCGGCTGTACCTTAGGGTCACTGTCAGTATACCATGATGGGAGCGCTTGTCCTAAACTTTGAAAAAAATTACACAACCCGTCGAGAGCCGCTGCGAATGAAAGGACGAAAGGTTCGCCGCCCGCATTTTCCATTCGAGCTCCCATCTTTTAATTCATCCGAGAATTATCCATATTATCATGGAATTCTTCCCATTTCATGGCCTGGATCACTTTTTATCAGTGGGGGTGCGTGCTATTCTTTTTATGGTCAGGCTTAGAACTTTACTTTTTTATATAAAAAGGTGTAAAAGGAGGCGTGCAAATTGAAAACCCTATCAGTAAGCAAGAAACTTTTGAATCCTATTGTCTTGCCAGGAATGGGGAAGAGCGTAGAACTGAATCATCTTACGAATGAGGAAAATCAAGACATTCGCCAAGCTTTTGCTGAAAACAACTTGCAAATTGAATTTTTAGAGGAGCCCGGTCAATACCATGCGGTCATTAATCTGTGGGCGGATCCTCATTCGATGGCGCGGATGACCCTTTTTATTAAGTAACAGAGCAGAAATCCCCTGTGTTTTGTTGCGTATTTATTAAAGGTAACTGAATGGAGTGACCTTCATCACATCATTCCTTTTTTCTAGTGGTAGGCTAAGGGTAACGAAAGATGGAAGGGGATAAATCATGCGAATTCCTAACTTTTTAACGGATGAAGGAAGCATTCTCTATAAAAATACAGTTGGTAAACAGATTTCCCCTAGAGTCGGCGACATTGTCATCGAAAAATTGGGGAAGGTCATTTGCTCTGATACGCATGAGGTTTTGGATGTGGCGTGCGGACCTGGAACGATTTCTTTGAATTTGGCAAGAAAATATCCTGACATCCACATTACGGGAATCGATGCTTCGCGTGCGATGATCGAGCAATGCCATCAAGTTGTGGAACAAGAAGGATTGAAAAATACATCGTTTATGACGATGAATGCCAATGCGATACAGTTTCCAAGCAGCTCATTTGACTGTGTGGTATGTAATTTGGCCTTTCCGTTCTTTTCTAAACCGCAAGAAAGCGTTAAAGGCATTCATGATGCTTTAAAACCCGGAGGAACCCTTTTGATCAGTGTGCCTGGTCGGAATACGTGGAAAGAATTTTTTAGTATTGCAGAAGAATTAACGGGTGGTATGCCGACATTTGCCAGACCGTTTTTAAGCAAGTTTGACAAGGCGGAAAGTTTGCCAGCCGCAATGGAAGCAGCGGGTTTTATTGACCTTGAGATCACGGCTAACCCAATACCTTTTCATTTTGAACGCGCAAGCGAGGTACTAAATTTCTTTCAAGAGTTATTTTCGTTATTAAACTATGTGCCTGATGAAATCAAAACCGATGTTGCCGAAATCATCGATTCCCGCTTCCCTAATGGGTTTACCATGCACTATGAAGCCATTATCGTGCAAGCGAAGCGGCCATTATCATAATGGTGGACGAGCTTTAATGAAAATTTTGCTGAATGGGGAAAGGTGGTGTGCAAATGATATTGCGTATCAAGCGCCGGATTTTGCTAATCCGATTAGCCTTGTCTTTTGTGTTGGATTATCGGAAAATTCAACGTTTAAACAAACGGCTATCAGGTGGAGAGCTTGAGAGGGAGGTGAACCGCATTTGTGCGAAAGCGGGAAGACGGATGCGGAACACCGCCTTTCAGATGAAGGGGATTATAGTAAAGGTGGGCCAATTCCTGAGCATGCGAAAAGATGTGTTACCAAAGGCATTTATCCAGGAACTCGCCGATTTGCAAGATGCCTTACCCGCAGAACCTTTTCAAAACATCAAACCGTTTATCGAGAAAGAGTTAAAAAAGGGTATTGATGAAGTTTTTCAAGAGTTTGATGAAATCGCTGTCGCGGCTGCTTCTCTTGCCCAAGTACATCGAGCCGTTTTAAAGGATGGGACTGAGGTAGCGGTGAAGATTTTGCGCCCACGCATCGAGGAGCTCGCTCAAGCGGATTTAGATACACTGGGATTGCTCGCCAAAGTGACCCAACGTTTTCCGTCGCTTGGCCGAAAAATGAATTTTGTTTTATTGCACAAAGAGTTCACCGAGACCATTCAGCGTGAACTTAATGGGATCAGCGAGTCCGAACACATGCAACGATTTGCTGGTATGTTTAGCGACAATCCGCAGATCGTCATTCCGAAAGTCTTTGATCGCTATACGTCCCGCCGCATGCTCGTCATGGAATATATAAATGGTGCAAGAATAACGGATCGGGAGTTGCTTTTAAAATGGGGAATAGACGGCCAGACTGTAGCGAGAGCGTTGCTTGATGCTTACTTGAAACAACTGCTTATATATGGGTTTATACATGTTGACCCACATCCAGGTAACTTGTTGATTTTGCCCGGAAATCGCATTTGCTTCTTAGATTTTGGAATGGTTGATGAACTGACGATGGAAGAGGTCCATACATTACGCAGTCTCTTAAAAAATATTCTTTTTCAAAACATCGAAGGCATTTTGTCAGCCTTCGAACGATTAGGGTTTCTCGCACCTGGGGCGGATGTCAGTCATTTAGAGCCCATCATCCATCATGTGTTGGATCGTTTAGCCGGTAAGGTTGAAGCGGGCGAGGTCCCGGAATTAAGCAACGTCGTTGGTGGACTTCAATCGTTTTTACATGATCAAAGCATTCAGCTGCAAGCGAAATATATGTTCCTGATTCGTGGAACAGGCATTTTAATCACCACCTTGGCAATATGCGCCCCTCATACCGATTGGATGGGCTTATTATTTGATGTGATGCCATCGGTGATGTCGGAACCGGTTCAAGCGGGCTAAAAATGAATCACAAACTAAAGAAAGAGTAGGTTTTCGTTTTAGGTCTTCCAACTCTTTTTTGTTTGCTATAAATTAGGGTCTACTGAATAACAAAAAAATGTTGATTTAACAAGGGTTTTTCACTTTTTTGTCGAATTTATATGCAAGGGTATGATTCGGAAACTCATCAAAAACCTTGCACTTGGAGGGACTAACTTTGTACGAACATCATGCCGATCAACTCATCCTGCCACATGAATTTTTCCTGCCGTTTGGTGGACAATTAAATCCCAATAACCGTTGGGTGGTCTTGTCTAACCTCATCCCCTGGTCAAAAGCTGAAAAAGAATATGTCAAGTCACTGGGAGACGTCAGGCAAGGACACAAGGCCTTTTCGGTTCGTTTGGCACTTGGTTCATTG
>NZ_AUMM01000052.1 GCF_000430685.1 Tuberibacillus calidus DSM 17572
GATACCAAGCGATAGCGCGGTAGGGTAGGCGTACAAAATTAGGGTGCCGGAGATATTGATCTATAAAGGTTGTCGAGAAAATCTTGACACATACCGGCGTCAGACAGCGCTTGACGAGTCGGGCCCATTGTCCGTTCGACGAGATCGGCGGTCAGTTCTTCGAATTTCGCCCGGGTGAGCGTCATTTCTAAGTGTTTCGGGCCGGTCGCATCCGCTGTAATAAACGGCAGCGAGATTTGCGTTTGGGTAACACCGGAAAGGTCTTTTTTCGCTTTTTCGGCTGCGTCTTTTAGCCGTTGTAAAGCCATTTTGTCATTGGATAAATCAATGCCGTTTTCTTTTTTGAATTCCGCAATCAAATAATCGATGATTTTTTGGTCGAAATCGTCACCGCCTAGATGGTTATCACCGGCTGTCGATTTTACTTCAAAAATACCGTCTCCTAGTTCGAGAACCGAGACGTCAAATGTCCCACCACCAAGGTCATAGACGAGAATCGTTTGATCTTCTTCCTTATCGAGACCGTATGCAAGGGAAGCGGCGGTTGGCTCGTTAATAATTCTCAAGACTTCAAGTCCAGCAATTTTCCCAGCATCTTTCGTCGCTTGCCGTTGGGCGTCATTAAAATAAGCCGGAACCGTGATGACGGCTTTATCGACTTTTTCACCAAGATAGCTTTCTGCATCCGCTTTTAATTTTTGTAAAATAATCGCAGAAATTTCTTGTGGGGTATAGTCTTTGCCTTCAATGTTGACTTTATAGTTCGTCCCCATGTGTCGTTTAATGGAAATCACGGTATTTGGGTTGGTAATGGCTTGGCGTTTTGCCACTTCACCAACTAGGCGTTCACCATTTTTAAAAGCAACGACCGATGGTGTCGTTCGGTTTCCTTCCGCATTTGGAATAACGACCGCTTCACCGCCTTCCAAAACGGCGACGCAAGAGTTCGTTGTACCAAGGTCAATGCCAATGATTTTACTCATTCTGTACCATCCTTTCTGTATAAAAGCCGTTATGTATTTCTACAACAACTTTCATTGACTCACTTTTACCATGCTTGGACGAATCACGCGTCCATTGAGTTCATAACCGGCCTGAAGCTCCTCGACAACTGTATTGGCGTCATGCTCGGCGGATTCCACTTGCATGACCGCTTGGTGTTTGTTCGGGTCAAATGGTTGACCTTCCGCTTCAATTTTGACAACGCCTTCTTGTTTGAGCGCTTCCGTCAATTGCCGGTATACCATCTCCATCCCTTGTAGGAGCGCCTTCGTTTCCTCATGTTCGGCGGTTTGAGCCAAAGCGCGTTCAAAATTATCAAGGACTGGCAGCAAATTGGTCACTAAATCCTGTGCCCGAAACTGTCTTTCACGCGCTTTTTCTTCCCGCGTACGGCGCTTAAAGTTTTCAAAATCAGCTTGCAGGCGCAAAAAGCGTTGATAGAGCGCTTCGTGTTCTGCTTCAAGTGTTTTGAGCCGTTCTTTGGCCTCATCCGCGTCATTTTGGGAATCTTCCGCAATCTCTTCATCAACTTCTGCGGATTTTGCCTCAGTATTATTTTCTTTCTCTTCCATTGGGGAATCATTTTCCTCCTTAACAGAGGAATCGATGTCCTCATTGGTGAGTTGGTCTTCCGGCGGATGAGCGTCTTTCAGTTCTTCTTTTACCTCTTCTTTAATCTTTTCTTCCACTCCATTCACCTCCTGCAAAATAAAGAAACTTGAGGTTGACTTAGTAGGTGAGTCTTTTGAGTCATCCTCTTCGTTGCCTCATGCTGACCCGAAATACCATTATAAAGAAAAGCAGCACGAGCCGTACGCGAGTGTACGGCCTCCATCATTACTCCTGATACCGCTTTGTTAAAAGGTCAGATAAATGTTTAGACACAATTTCCATCAATGAGACAACTTTCGGATAGGCCATACGCGTTGGCCCGATGACAGCAACCGTTCCCATGTGCTCACCGCCAATGGTATAACTGGCGGTAATGACACTGCAGTTTTTAATTTCATTCAAGTGGTTTTCATGACCAATCTTAATATGAATGCCGTTTTCACCGGAAGGACGCAACAGTTCATAAACAACCGCTTTATTATCCAACATGTTCAAAAGCGGCATTACCTTGTCGACATCTCTAAATTCCGGTTGAGCGAGCATTTTCGTCTTTCCGCTAAAATAAATATGGTCCATCGGATGATACGCCAGTGCATCATTTAACAGCACCATGATTTGTTGGAAATGCGATATATGTTGCCGGAGGACATCTTTGATCTCTAGATCCACCGCATCTTTTAGATAATAGAGCGGTGTATCTTTCAGCCGGTTGTTCAAAATATTCACCAGCTTTTCGATTTCACCCGGATTAATGCCTTGAGGCAGTTTTATCGTTCGATTTTCCACATGCCCAGTATTGGTCACCATGATCAAGACGGCTGTATCCGCATTTAAAGGGATGATTTGCATATGTTTCAGCTTGGTTTCCAACACTTCTGGGCCTAAAACAATTGCCGTATATTGCGTAAAATCCGATAAAATATTAGCGGTTTCTTGCGTTAACTTCTCTAGCTCATAGTATTGGTCTTGAAACGCTTTTCTAATGCCTTCCAGTTCCTCTTGGGTCAAAAGCTCAGGCGATAATAGATGATCGACATAAAAACGATAACCTTTCTCCGACGGCACCCTGCCCGCCGAACTATGGGGCTTTTCCAAATAGCCAAGGTCCTCTAAATCCGCTAATTCATTTCGAATCGTGGCGGGACTAAAGTGGATGTCTGGCCTTTTGGCAATCGTCCTTGAACCGACGGGTTCTGCCGAGCGAATGTAATCGTTAACGAGTACCTTAAACAATAATAATTGGCGCTCTGTTAACATCACCCATCACCTCTGTTAGCACTCTAAGGATTCGAGTGCTAAGTCTAATCAAAATTTAACAAAACTCACGCCGTTTTGTCAATCCGAGCGGTAGGCTAAGACAGTAAAAATTCCTGAAAAACGTCGTTTCCCAAAAGGAGTCCTGTTCGGGTTAAAGCGATTCTGTCATCATTCTCATAAAGCAAGCCTTTACTTTTAAGGCGATCAATGCTTTCGCCATAGAGGTCGTGCATGGTGCGGCCAAATTTCCTGTAAAACTCTCGTTTCGAAACCCCATCAATTTTTCTTAATCCCAAAAACATTTCCTCTTCCATTTTTTCTTGAGGAGTGACAGGGTGGGAGGCTGTCCGGGCCGAGCCGGTTTCACGGATTCGCCGAATATAGCCCTTAACCGCCCCGGCGTTCACGACGCGCTCCCCTTGGACATAACCGTGACTTCCAGCGCCGAATCCGTAATATTCCTCATTATTCCAATAAAGCAAATTGTGACGACTTTCAAAGCCGGGTTTGGTGAAATTGCTGATTTCATACTGTTTATAACCGTGAGCATCAAGGAAATCCATGATATATTCATACATTTCAGCTTCCATGTCCTGGTCCGGTAGTTTCAATGTGCCATTTTTTAAGCGATTATAGAAAATGGTCCGCGGTTCAATTTGCAAGGAGTAAATGGAAAGATGCTCGGGTTCAAGCGCACAAGCTTCTTTTAGAGAGGCTTTTAAATCTTCGGCTGTCTGTCCAGGAAGCCCGAACATTAAATCCAGCGATACGTTGTCGAAACCGATTCGTCTTGCCAACCGAAACGCACGAAGGACGGAAGCGCGATCGTGAGCCCGACCGATTGCCTTGAGCAGGCGATCATTAAAGGTTTGCACGCCAATACTCAGTCGGTTCACCCCGAACTGCTTCATGAGCGCAAGTTTTTCTTCATCCATATTCTCCGGGTTTGCTTCCATTGTCCATTCTTTGATGCTATCATGCGGATTTAACCGGGTTTTGACGCTTTCAAGAAAAAAAGCCATTTGTCTGGCGTTTAATGCCGTTGGCGTGCCACCGCCGACAAAAATCGTCTCTAAACATGTTTCAATGCCATCATCAACGGCAAGAGCCATCTCCCGGTCCAGGGCCTGGAGATAGTCATCGACCGGCTGGTTTTTTAAAAAGTATTTATTAAAATCGCAATAATAACAGATGTGTTCACAAAACGGAATGTGAATATAGGCCCCTTTGATCATGCCAGTCATCCTTTATCCATAACAAACAGAGACCGTCTGGAAGAGACGGCCGCTGTTCTTATTTATCATCATCCAGGCGAAGCACCGCCATAAAAGCTTCTTGCGGCACATCCACCCGTCCGACGGTTTTCATTCGTTTTTTACCTTCTTTTTGTTTTTCAAGCAATTTTCGTTTCCGAGTGATATCCCCACCGTAGCACTTCGCGAGGACGTTTTTTCTTAAGGCTTTAATATTTGTACGTGCAATAATTTTTTGACCGATGGCCGCTTGAATGGGCACTTCAAATTGTTGGCGTGGGATGAGATCCCTCAGTTTTTCGACAATCGCCCGCCCGCGTGGATAGGCAAAGTCTTTATGAACGATCATCGAAAGCGCGTCAATTTTTTCTCCATTTAAAAGAATATCCATCTTTACAAGGTTTGACGCTTTGTAACCAATGAATTCATAATCAAATGACGCATAACCTTTCGTGCGCGATTTAAGATAATCGAAAAAGTCATAGACGATTTCAGATAACGGCATATGGTAGACCACATTGACGCGGCTGTCATCAAGGTACACCATATCCATGTATTCCCCGCGTTTGTTTTGGCAAAGTTCCATGACAGCCCCGACATACTCATTAGGGGTCATGATGGACGCTTTGACATATGGCTCCTCGATTTTTTCCACCGTCTTTTTCTCCGGCATCTCCGAGGGATTGCTGATTTCTTTCGTCTCACCCGATTGGAAGGTCAACCGATAGACAACGCTTGGCGCCGTGGTAATAATATCAATGCCGAATTCCCGTTCAATCCGCTCCTGAATGATTTCCATATGCAAAAGCCCTAAGAACCCGCAGCGAAAACCAAAGCCGAGCGCTTCCGACGTCTCCGGTTCATATTGAAGCGAGGAATCGTTGAGCTCCAATCGTTCGAGGGCTTCGCGAAGATCGTCGTAGTCTTTGGAGTCAATAGGATACAAGCCGCAATAGACCATTGGATTCATTTTCCGATATCCGGGCAAGGCTTCATCTGCCGGGCGGTCGGCACTTGTAATCGTATCGCCGACATGCGTATCTTTGACATTTTTTATTGAGGCGGTGAGGAAACCGACATCGCCCACGGTCAGCTCGTCTGTGTTGACTTGTTTAGGCGTAAAAACGCCAACCTCGGTCACTTCAAACGTTTTGCCAGTCGCCATCATTTTAATCCGGTCGCCGACTTTTACTGTGCCTTCAATGACGCGAATATAAGTGACGACACCGCGATAGGGATCGTACAAGGAATCAAAAATGAGTGCCTTCAGCGGTGCATCTGGATCACCAGAGGGCGGGGGAACTTTAGCCACGATGGCTTCTAATACATCTTCAATACCGATGCCGGCTTTCGCTGACGTTAACAAAGCCTCCGAAGCATCCAAACCGATGACGTCCTCGATTTCTTTTTTCACCCGTTCGGGATCCGCACTTGGTAAATCGATTTTATTAATAACAGGAATGATTTCCAGATCGTTTTCCAGAGCTAAGTAAACATTGGCTAGCGTCTGAGCTTCAATGCCTTGTGCCGCATCGACAATCAAAAGCGCTCCTTCGCAGGCAGCGAGGCTGCGCGACACTTCATAAGTAAAATCGACGTGACCTGGCGTATCAATTAAATGAAAAATATATTCCTTCCCATCTTTTGCTTTATATTTTAATTGAACGGCATTCAATTTTATCGTAATACCGCGTTCGCGTTCCAGATCCATCGCATCGAGCATTTGCTCGCGCATTTCCCGTTTGGACAATGCGCCAGTGGCTTCCAAAATCCGGTCGGCCAGCGTTGACTTTCCGTGGTCAATATGAGCGATGATGGAAAAATTGCGAATGCGCGACCGCCTTTCATGACGATCTTCTGCCATCTCTCTCACTCCCGTAGTCTATGCAAAAATAGTCACTAGATTTGATTATATCAGCCCCCTACCCCACCGGCAACCGTGAAATGACGGCTAATCAACAGGTAACTGACAAGGCGGGGTATCAAGCATGACCTTTTTATTAAGCGGAGTGCTTAAAGATGGCATCTCATTCACGCGGGACGTCGTTCTCTTTTTAGAAACCGCTCATCTTGGTAAGGCATCGATGAGTCATTGGGTGTTCATTGGCGCAATAAATGTGAGAACAACCATTTAGAAGTTGACTGTCACATGGCGAATCCCATATGTTGCGTCAACCATGCGTCGAAACAAGCTCTCTCGACTTATTTCAATAGATGACTCATTAGTGAGCTAAAGGCTTCGATACCTTTTTCAAAAACTGAACTCACACTATTTGACAGCTTGTCTCCCATGGCGGAATAAGGGTTAAAACCATGAAGATCATCCAGTTTGGCGAGTTTTTTTTCAATATCCATAGGTGGATCCGCCTTCTCTTTGACAGCCGATGACTTTAAGTCGGGATTCTCAAAACCGACGGCCTCTGCTTTATTCGGATTCGAACGGTCGCCCGCCGCTAGTCCTGGTATTTGAAAATTAAACCATTCACTGGTTGTATTTTGATCCGCTTTACCTTCCATTTTTAAAAGGCCATCTTTGGCCGTCTCCATTCCGTAAAGGACGGCGCATAATAACGCCATCACAAGAAGCACTGTTTTTATAAAAAACGACCGCATTCGACCACACCTTTCTATTAAATTGTATGCCGCAAATCTCATTTTTATACGGTAGAAATGATAGACTGCGATGATTAATAGAAGAGGGTGCGGTTAAAAAGGATAAAAGACCGATGAAACCGTATCATCATTTTTAAAACGATAACAACGGTTCGAGTATTCATCGGTCTATCGATGCTTAATGCGTGTAACTGCCGAGATACTCTTGGCCGACACTCTTATGCAGGGCAGCATTTAAAGCACTGGCAATCACATTGGCCATGTCTTCAATAAAGTCATCCACTTCCTTCGGGGTGACCATCATATTTTGCCCGGTCGGGCCGAGCACTTCTTGGATTAAACGCCGCTTGTCATCTTCGCTTAACGTGCCGACCAACCCAAGAAAAGAGGCCCGGTCTTTTTCATTGGGTAAATCTTCCTCGGTATACTTGACCTTTTCACCGAAGGTAAATCCCGCTGGCGTCAGTGCCCTTGACGGTTTATTCTGTTCGCGCATCGTGCGTCCGAAATGTTTTAAAATCATATCTAAAGTGTCTGAGGCAATCGTGACAGCATCGACGACGGTCGGGATGCCAATGGCAAACACGGGGATGCCTAATGTTTCTTGGCTCAACTCTTTTCTGTTGTTGCCCACACCAGAACCAGGGTGAATGCCGGTATCGGAAACTTGGATGGTTGTATACACCCTTTCAATGGAGCGGGAAGCGAGGGCATCTATGGCAATGACAAAGTCTGGTTTCGTTTTTTCAATCACCCCAAGAATGATATCGCTTGTTTCAATGCCGGTCGTGCCCATAACCCCGGGTGCAAGTGCACTGACGGGCCGATACCCTTTTTCCACACGATAAGGTTGTAAAGCAAAAAGATGTTTGGTCACAAGAATATTTTCAACGACATTAGGGCCCAACGCATCTGGTGTGACATTCCAATTGCCTAAACCGACGATTAAGCAAGAGGCCTCATCGGAAAGACCGTGTTCACGGATAAAAGCGGCAAAAGTTTTGGCAAACACGCGCTCGACAACAGCTTGTAATTCCGAATCTTTCTTCCGAATGCCATCGACCTCATAAGTGAGATAACGCCCAGCCTTCTTTCCAAGCCGATCCGCTGCTTCTGGATGGATCGTCATTTTGCTGAGTTTAATGCCTTCGATGTCTTGTTCTTCAAAGTCAACGCCGGTCAGTGGCGCTTTCTCCTTCGTTTCTTCGGTCACCATTTCCCTTGCTTCAATCGCTAAATCCGTACGGACAGAAAAGCGTTTCAAATCAATATCCTTTTCCATATTCAACCACTTTCCCCTTTCGATGCTCCTTATCGTTAGCGTGACCCAATCATCGTTTTGTATTCACCGACGAAAGCGGCGACAATTTCCCTTTGCTTTTTTAGCCGTGCTTTGATAAAATACATTCTGTTGACTGTGTCCCGTTATGACGGGAATCCGAAACGTCCTTTACCACTATAAGAACACCAAGCCCGAGGGGGTGAAAGCATGCCAAACATTAAATCCGCGATTAAACGCGTCAAGAAGAGCGAAGCGAACCGTGAATTTAATCATTCCGCGAAATCCGCGATGCGGACGGCTTTAAAGAACTTTAATGTTAAAGTCGAAGCAGGCGACGTTGAAGGCGCAAAAGCTGCTTATCTGGTAGCTGTTAAAAAGGTTGATAAAGCCGCGAATTCGGGCTTAATTCATAAAAATAAAGCCGCTCGTGAAAAATCACGCCTCAGCAAAAAACTCAATGCATTAAACGCCTAAAACAAAAAGTTGACTCTGGGAAATCCCTTATGAGTCAACTTTTTTTCATACCTTTACATCGGGTAGCATCCTGCACATAAGAATGAAAGTATGGTTTTAGGGTATTAATGAGGAAAGTCATTTTCATATCCAAGAAACCCAGTAACTTCACCGTTCAGAGCGAAGCCATTCTTTCAAACAACATTTGGATGCCGATGACTTTATCGATTTTTCCGGTTTTTAGTGCATCGTCCATATCGGCGCAAAATATTAAAGCCCTTTTTAAACGTTCACGCCCCAACCGCTCCCCTTGTTTCCATGCCATTTTCACCGCATAAGGATGCAGTTTAAGGCGGCTCGCTACTTGGCTTTGAGAATACCCTTCGCGTCGGTAAACCTCGGCTTGGAAAGCCAAACGAATTTGCCGCGTAACGAGTGCCGCTAATTTGATTGGGTCTTCTTTCTGCTTCAGCAAATCTTCCAGCATTTGATATGCATCTTCAAGTTTCCTTTCCATGATGCGGTTCACCATTGTGAACACATTGCTTTCCAGTGTCCTGGACGCTAATTGTTCAACGACATGACGGTCAATTGTCCCGCCTTCTCCCACATACAATGCCAGTTTTTGCATTTCATTCGTCAGGATCGCCAAGTCGTCGCCGACCATGGCCATTAACAATTCATGCGCTTCTTTTGTATAGTACGCCTGCTGCTTTTCGGCCTCTTCTTGCAACCACCGATAGAGCTTTTCTTCCGTCAAGGCAACGCATTCACGAACATCCGCCGCTTCTTCCAATTGCTTGACAATTTTTTTGCGTTTATCTAATTTTTCAAATTCCCCAATAAAAATGCAGACGGCTGTTGGTGACGGTTGTTTAAGATAAGCGGCGAGCTTATCCATATTGTGTTCGACATTTTGCTTTTTTGGATCACTGGTTAAAAATAAAGGATTCTCAATGATGATCACTTTTTTCTCGCCCATAAATGGCAGCGTATCGGCATCTTCTAAGGCAAGGTCAAGCGGTTCCTCATTCATGTCATACACGCCAAGATTAAACGCCCGTTCGTCATGGGAAAGCGCCACGTGAATGATTTTTTCTTTCAAATGTTTAATAATAAAGGATTCCGTTCCATATAATAGGTAAATCGGGGCTAATGGTTTTTTAATGGTTAAATCAGTCATGGTCAACATCCGCCTCTTTTCGCCTTTACTTTATCGTAAAAGCGCCGATTCGACAAGCGTGCCGTAAACCAATAACATAACAAAAGAGAAGGGGTCGGTCCCGTATGCCACATCCCTTAACCATCGGCATCAACGGTTGACCAACCCCTGGGATTTATATAAACGCCGCATGACATCACCTAGGATAATGCCATGACGACGATAATCGTATGCCACAAAAACGAAACCCCTTTAGGAATAGTGTCGGCTTATGCCTTATGGGATGGGCCACGGCAGAAAGTGACCGATCCCGCTTGCTGTACATTTTTCCTGCTGAAAACAATCATATGGTATTCGTTATAGTATCCTATGCGATGGGAAAGTATATGTGACAACTCTTAGCACTAGCGTTGAAATTTTACCATGTTGGCTTTTTTCTCAAATTAGTATATACTGAATATTAAATGAAAGCGGATGCTTGACCATGGATGGGAGGGACAACGCGTGAACGAATTTGAGAAAGATGTGCAAGATAAAAGCAATGATTTCAATCATGCGGTGACAGGTTTTATTTTTTCCTTTGTTTTCTTTTGTGTGATCTTCATTATCGGAATAGTCATTCAGCAACTCACTTCCTGATTACATAACCAAAATCAATGAAGCTGCCTCAAACGCTTATGACCGTTTGAAAGCAGCTTCTTTTTATGGCGTTTAAAGTGAATGGTGTCAAGCTATTGGAACGCTTCGATTAATATCTACCGGAGACAACCCCTTTTAAAGGATTTTGTCATTTTGCGTGTTTTATTTGTAGAATTCTGTTTGAGGTAAAAACGATTCGCACGGCCCCATCGCGGTCCGTCCTCAAAATAGGAATGTGGTATTTCTTAAAGACAGCCAGCACCTCTTTATGAGGGTGACCGAAGCGATTGTTTTTCCCTACGGAAATGATGGCAAGTTTCGGGTGAATCGCTTGAATAAATGCCTCGGAGCTTGACGTGCGACTGCCGTGGTGGCCGACTTTTAAAACATCAACGTGAAGGTTAGGTATTTGTTGTAATAATCCCGCCTCCCCTTCTTTTTCAAGGTCTCCCGTAAAAAGGAAATGCACGCCACCCATTTTCGCAAGAAGGACAAGTGAGCCATTGTTAGAATCCGAAATCGCGGTTTTCGGCCATAGCACCTTCACATACAGGTTCTCTGTTCCCCACTGAGCCCCCGCAGGAACGTTCACAATATGGATTCTCATGTTCTTCGCCCGTTCAAACCACTTTTTTTCTGTATTCGTCGCCTGAAACGCTTTTCCGATGACAATATTTGCGACGCGTATGTGATCGATGACACCGTTCAGCCCGCCAATATGATCCCAATCACGGTGTGTTAAAACGAGCCAGTCGATTTTGGAGATGCCCATTGCTTTAATTTGTTGGCTAACCACATCCGAGCCGACGTCAAATGGATCGGTTCTTTTTTGCCAATCGGCTTTTTTGATTGGCAGGCTGCCGCCAGTATCAATGAGCATGGCCCCCTGGCGATGAGGAAAGCGAATAAGGATGCTATCACCTTGACCCACATCAAGAAACGTGACAGACCCATAGGGATTGATCCATTGAGCCGCAACATGGCAAAAACCGATAACCAGATAAAAAGCTACAGGTAAAAAGATACTGAACGGATGCGACCATTTCTCCCACAAGATCAATAAGCCAAAAGCACAGAGGCTGATCCCTACCAACCCCCATGCTCCCGGTCGACCAATAATGAGATTAAACAGTAACAAGTGCTCACAATTTAATAAAAGGCTGTGCGCCGGCGTCATGATCATATCCAGAAAGCCGAAGACGAATAATCCACAAGGCGGAAAGAGGATTAACAAAACGACCGTGACAATCGCAAGAGGTAAAATGACAAAAGAAATGAGCGGTACATAGAAGAGGTTTAATACAAAACTGAGTAGCGAAAAGCTGTAAAAATAATAACAAATGATGGGGAATGCGGCGATTTGCGCGATGCCTGTGATGATAAACGTTTTACTGAGAGGGTTCTGCACGCGTTTTTGGACAGTTGGGGCGGAAACGATGATGGCAAAGGTAATCAAATAGGAGAGTTCAAAACCAATGTCAAAAAGGCTGCCTGGATCATACGCGAGTTGCATGAGGCAAGCAAAAGAAAGGGCGGAAACGGTCGGGACGGCACGTCGGGCGATTCGGAAAAACAACAGCCATTCGGCCATGAGCGAGGCTCTTACAACGGATGGCGAAAGTCCCGTTAAAACGGCATAAAGCGGGATGATGATGAGAAAAAGAAGCCATTGAACATGTTCCTTCAACATTCCGACACGTATGAGCAGCCGATGACTCAGCCCGATGACAACAACGACATGAAGCCCCGACACCGCTAAAAGATGGATGAGGCCGAGATTTCTATAAGCCTCCGCCAAACCGCCATCCATCTCTGATTGGTTGCCAAAGACTAGCGCATTGATCAATCCGCTCATGGGTGGCGCTAGTTTGGCATCAACCGTCTGGATTCCGCGCTGGCGGAGTTGTTGAATGCGTTCCATAAGGCTGATGCGGCCTTCATGACAAGTGGCCCACTGGTCGACCGTGAGCTGCCAATGAATGCCTTTGTGCCTTAAATAAGTCCGGAAATCAAAGGCATCGAAATTTCCAGCCGCCGATGGCTTTGTTAACGTTCCTCTCAGCGCACAAATCATACCCGGTGTGAGTCGACTGAGCGTTTGTTTTTCTTCACGGCTTTTTATTCGATAGACGGCATACACGGACTCATTTTTTCCTAATCTAAGATATGCCACGAAACGGTCCCCATTTATTTCCGGAATGGATGACACGCGGCCGATCCAATCGGTTTGCCGGCTGTTTAACGTTGTCGGGACGGTTTGCCAATGAAAATCGAGGACCATCAGAATAAAGATAACGGTAAACGTGAGGAAAAGCGGTTTGTTTTTCCATAATAGATAAAGGATACAGCCAGAGGCGGCCAATGCGGTCGGAACATTGGGGTTGTCACAGAGGGCAATCGCTAAAATGGCTGACAGCACCCACCAATGGCCATACCTAAAGCCTTGAAGAGCTAAAGCCGGGCCGAAGCGTGCGCTGCTGAACCAAAGCGTATTGGTGGGGCGTCGAATATCGTCATACGCCGTTTGCAAACAGCTTTTGAGCTTCTTCATAATATTTTTTCATTGTTTCGCGGTCGGTGCCTTGCGTCTCCAATGTTTTTAGCAGTTCGGCGATAAAAGCAAGCTGTTTTTCACTAAATGCCGCATCCATGACGGGTTCGTAGGGAACGTGCACGGTTTCGACCTCGGCATCTTCTAATAGTTCCAAAGCATACGGATGGTTATGATAATCATTCGCATAATAAATCTTTTTAATCCCCGCTTGGATAAGGGCCTTCGTACATGGCAAACAAGGAAAGTGAGTCACATATATTTCGGCACCTTGAGTGGGGACGCCAAATTTGGCACACTGGAGAAGCGCGTTCATTTCCGCATGAATCGTACGGGCGCAATGGCCCTCGATCATGTAACAGCCTTCATCAATGCAATGTACGCCCCCTGATGTGGATCCGTTGTAACCCCCGGCAATAATCCGCCGATCGCGTACGATCGTTGCCCCTACAGAGAGACGCGTACATGTGCTGCGATTTGCTAATAAATGGCTCTGTGCCATAAAATATTGATCCCAAGATAGTCGCAAAGTCGTTCACCTCTTTTACACCCATTGTATCGGTTTTTTTCGACAACGGCAATGCCAAGCTATCTGCCAACTCACAGGATGTCACGTGCCCTCGGAAAGCCCTTTTAAGATAAGTCCCCGATCCGCTTGAAAACACCCTCGCTTGCGCAATTAGTCGGTCGTAATTTTGTCTTTGATATGTTCAAGCGTCTTTTCTCCAATGCCGCTCACATTGTCCAAGTCTTCCACCTTTTTGAAGGGCCCGTTTTTTTCACGATACTCAATGATCGCACTTGCCTTGGCCGGTCCTATACCCGGAATCGTTTGCAATTCATCGACGGTTGCCGTATTAATATTGATTTTCCCCCCTTCCGCGGTACCGCCTATGTCCGTGGTGGCCATCCCCCGCCCCGATTCACCTTCCTTTGGGATATAAATCTGCATCTCATCTGTCAACTTTTTGGCGAGATTGATTTGGGCAGGATCAGCTTCCTTCGTCAAACCGCCTGCTTTTTTCACGACATCCACCACACGGTCTCCTTGTTTCATTTCATAAACACCCGGATGTTTCACGGCTCCTTCTACATCGACAACGATTGCCTCCGGTTGCCGGGGGGTTTTTTCCTGTGTGGCTGTTTTTTCCGGTTCGGTTTGTTCTGTTGGGGCGTTCTGTTCTGTCTGTACTGTTGGGCTATTAAGAGAAATTTGCGAAGCTGGACCCCGGCAAGCCGTAAACCAAAAGATGAAGGCGATGGCCAATAATACCACTAAAAGATATGGCCATTTGTCTTTCCACATTGCTTTACTTCCTTTCCATTCATAATCCTTTTTTACATGGCATATTTTTTTAAGGATAAGGTTCCGTACAAATGAAAAGAGGAAAAAGTGTGGCTGAATACCTTACCGTATCATAAATGAAAGCACGCCTATAAACGAAACGGATAAAAGGGAGGTGATATCGTGAAAATCGGAGTCATCGGTACGGGAAATATGGGGTCGATTTTAATAGAGGCTATGATCACATCCGAAGCGGTATCGCCGGAGGACATGATCATCACTAACCGAACGCTTGCGAAGGCCTTTTTATTGCAGAAAAATCATCCGGGGCTGGTCGTAAAGCGCGATGCAGCCGATGTCGTTCAAGAGGCCGATGTGATTTTCATTTGTTTAAAACCGCTCGATATTTATCCACTACTGGAAGAGATCAAGGATCAACTGAGGGAAACGCAGATCATTATCTCCATCACGAGTCCGATTTCAGTGGAACAACTCGAAGCGCATCTTAGCGCAAAAGTCGTCCGGATGATTCCGAGCATCACTAACCGAGCGCTTTCCGGCCCAACGCTGTGGACATTTGGTAAACGTATAACGGACGAAGACCGACGTGCTCTCCTGGACTTTTCCACCCTGTTCAGCCAACCGGTTGAAATTTCAGAGCCGATCACGCGCATCGCTTCCGATATCACCAGTTGCGGCCCGGCCTTTATCACTTATCTCTTGGAACGCTTGATCGAAGCAGCCGTTGAAGAAACAGATATCGACCGAAAAACGGCGGTCCAGCTCGCCACCAAAATGATGATCGGTTATGGAAAGCTTCTCGAAAAAAATCTTTATACTTTGGATGAATTGCGGAAAAAGGTGCATGTGAAAGGCGGGGTTACCGGAGAAGGATTAAAAGTTTTGGAAGAAGAAGCAAGGGAGCTTTTCCACCACGTCATTCAAAAAACACATGCAAAGTTTTACGAAGATCAGCGAGAGGTTGATCGGCATTTTGCAAAGGATTAATACATCTATTCGCCACTTTTTTAAAAAATCCTTCTTTTTTATAAGAAAAATTGGCTCTGCTATAGAAAACTTGGCTCTGCCAAGCCTCTAAGGCGTAGGCAGAGCCTTAATTACTCTTTGCTGGACTGACTAAAAAAGCCAGCGCAAGCCTTTAGGGCGAACACAGTCTTAGGTGACCCTTATTCTGGCCCGATCAAAAAGCCAGTTGGAACCGTTAAGGCCGACTTCGTACGGTCGTTTTTCCTAAGTTGCTTTAACTGCCGTGAAAAATAGGCGTTCGGCGTCTTCAGCGGGACGGCCTTCCTTAAAATCACCTTCGACCGAAAGCACCGTAAACCCGGTTTGTTCCAGGCGGCTTTTGTAAAATTCCACTGGGAAAGTTCGCTGCCGGTGGCATTCATCAAAACGGCGATAGAGTCCAGGGCTTTCTTCAACGAAGAAACTGATTTCGTGTTCAACGCTGTGAGGGAACGCGCCTTCAAACACATCCCAAATATAGGCCAGGTCTTCTCCAGCATAGCTAAAAGAATGATTCCGGAACAGACAATCCATCTTATAAACCGAATGGACGTCAAATAAAAATAAGCCGCCCGGCGCCAAATGGTGGTATACCGATTGCAAGGAGGACATCACATCGGATTCATTTTCCAAATAATTCATGACATCGCAAAATGCCGTCACGACTTCGAAGGTTTCCCCAAGATCTAAATGCCTCATATCTTGCTGGATAAAGTGGACATTGACATCTTCCTGAAGCGCCTTATCTAAGGCGACGGCAAGCATTTCTTCGGAGAGGTCGACACCGGTAACCTGGTAACCTGTCGCAGACAGCATCAGGGCGAGTGTTCCCGTCCCGCAACCCACATCAAGTAACCGCCCCCCTGTGATCCCATATTGCAATGTTTTTCTTTTTAGGAATTCGACCCATAGGTCATAGGGGGCATCGCTCATCAAGACATCATAAAAAGTGGCAAAATGCTGATAAGCGTTTTGGTCGCTCATAGAAAAACCTCCCTTTCAAAAAACTGGCGGCCGGCGAAAGCCGGCCTAGAGATGCGCTATTCATTCTTGACAATACTCTCAAAATGTTCAAGCGGTGCGTCGCCCCAAAGCTTTTCCAATTGATAATATTCGCGATCATCTTTATGGAAAACGTGAACGATCACATCACCAAGGTCAACGAGTACCCATCGGGCGTTATCAAACCCTTCCATTCTTTTGACATCGATTTGTTCTATTTCTGCCGTATCTTTAATCTCCCGCGCAATCGCCTGCACTTGTTTTTCCGATGTCCCATGGCAAATGATGAAATAATCAGCCATTGTTGAGATCCCGTGCATATTTAAAATGACGATGTTATGTGCCTTTTTGTCATCAGCCACCGCGGCTAAGCGATGCGCCAGGTCTTTACTTGTCTTCAACATCATACCTCCGTTCTTTTGTGCCATTCCTTAAGCCGAACACCACAAACCTGTATAAGATCATTATAAGCAGAAAGGGTGTCCGGGTAGACTTGACTATAATTTTCTACCAAGAACCGAACCGTGTTGGCAAGCGCTTGAGCGACCGCCAAATCAAGATCTTCTTTAGCCATTTCGCGCACTTCGTCAACCCCAGGAAAGCTCCGCCCCGGTTCAATATAATCGGCCAAAAAAACAACTTTTTCTAGCACAGACATGCCAGAGCGCCCAGTCGTGTGATAAGTGATAGCTGCCAAAATATCCGGGTCGGTTAGGCCAAAAGTTTCCTTGATGTAGATTGCTCCGACCGGCGCGTGCCAAACAGAGGGGTGATAGTCTAATAATAAATCGGGAAGGGTTTCGCGGGATTGAATTATCGCCCGCATCTCTTCTTCCGGAAAATATTTGGCGATATCATGAAGAGCCGAAGCCAGCTCTGCTTTCGCCGGATCTGCGCCGTACCGTTTTGCAAGCTCCACCGCGCATTCCATGACGCGGAGCGTATGGGCATACCGTTTTTCCGGCAGTCGTTTTTTCACTTCCGAAAGTGCCGTTTCTTTATCCATAAAGTCCGTTCACCTCGATATACTTCTTTACGGGTTCCGGTACTAAATAGTGCCATGCCCCTTTTTCTTTAATTCGCTTTCGAATGAGGCTGGAGGAAATGCCAATCTCTGGCATTTCTGCTTTGACAAGTTGTACGTCTTCAGGCGCCTGCCAATGAACACCAGAACGATTGAATCCGATGAATGTCACGGATTGTTTCAGTTCATCAAAATGCGCCCATTTGGGCAAATCATTTACCATATCCGCACCTATAATAAAATAAAATTGATAGGCCGGAAATTGTTCACGAAGCACAGCTATGGTTTCATATGTATAAGACTTGCCTTTTCGTTCGATCTCCACTAGGGAAAGTTTAAAGTGCCGGTTGCCTTTAATCGCCAAACGAACCATCTCCAGCCGGTGTTCGCTACTTTCGGGGGTAGCCGATGCTTTCCGTTCGGCGTGCGGGGGAAAATAACTGGGTAAAAACCATATTTCGTCGAGAGCGAGACGTACCAAAGCTTCCTCTGCCATGATCAAATGGCCGAGGTGGGGCGGATCAAACGTACCGCCCAATAATCCCACTTTCACGGTCACACCCCCATTATCTCGGTAACTCGATGTGTTTATGATTGGTTGATGGTTTGTACAGTGTGATGGTATGCCCGAGCACTTGAACGATATCGGCACCGATTGGTTCGGCAATCTGATGAGCCGCCTCTTCAGCCGTCATTTCCGCGTTTTGCAGAACGGTAATTTTCAATAACTCCCTTGCCTCCAACGCCTCGTCAATTTCTCTTATAAAAGTATCATGGACACCTGATTTGCCAATTTGAAAGATCGGTTTTAAATGATGGGCTTCTTTACGTAAAAACCTTTTTTGTTTTCCAGTTAACACAGTGACCCCCCTTTACTGAAAGTAGTTTTCCAATAAATATTTTTCCATATTGAACGTGTCCGGCCAAATCCCCAACCAACGCTGGAAGGCGGCTGCCCCCTGATGAATCAGCATCGGTAGTCCGTTTAAGGCCGGTGCACCGATTTGTTCAGCGGCTTCTAAAAAGCGCGTTTTCAGCGGACGGTAAATGAGGTCGACACAGATGGTATGGGCAGTCAGCCGCTCCGTCCGGACCGGAAGCGCATCGGCGAATCCGCTCATGCCGACCGGTGTGGCATTAATGATCAACCGATATTGGGCAAGGCGTTTTTCAGCCTCTTCTAGGGTCCATACCGCACTTTCATTTGAATTGAAAAAACGCGCGCTTAACCGTTCCGCTGCCTCAGGTGTGCGATTGGTAAGGTCAACGCGAATCTTTGCTCGTTTCGCCAAAGCGGCGCAAACTGCTCGGGCCGCGCCCCCTGCCCCAATCACTAAGACCGAATCACCAGCCTCCGGAGCGAAGCCTTTTTCTTCAAGGCTTTTCATAAAGCCGATGGCATCGGTATTCGTGCCGACGAGACGTCCGTTTTCATTGATGACGGTATTGACAGCCCCAATCACCTCGGCTTCTTCATCTATGTCGTCAAGAAGCGGAATGATCGCGGTTTTATGCGGTATCGTCACATTAAAACCGCTGACACCGAGTGCTCGAAGACCGCGGACAGCATCTTCCAGCTGATCTTTTGTCACCCTAAAGGCATGATAATGATCGTCATAACCGTTCTCGCGCAGCCATTTTTGGTGCATGACCGGTGAAAGGCTATGGTCGATCGGATCACCTATTACGCCATATAATTTTGGCAAACCTTCTCCCCCCGCTTATATAAATTATCCAATGATCGATGGCCGCCTCAAGACTTGAACGCCAGCTGGCGCATACGCGCTCACTCTCGCCCCTTGTCCTTTAACGGACACCCAACCTAAGCCGGAAATGACGAGATCGGAATGGTCGTCCTTTAACGAAAAATCATGACGCACTAATTTCGGGATCCGTTCTTCTGAAAACGGCGGCGTCAAGAGCTTACCGGCTTGCTCTTCATAGAGGGCGTCTGCCTTCTCGAGCTTTGTGCGGTGAATGTATAGTGCATTCGAAACATAACAAACAAGCGAACGTCGCCCGGGGCCTCGATAGTCAATGCGCGCCAAGCCGCCGATGAATAAGGTTTGGTTTTCATTCAACTGATATACTTTCGGCTTTATTTCTTTCTTCGGTAAAATTTTCTTTAATTCATCATATGTGACAAAGTGAGCGATTTGGTGGTCATTGATCACGCCGGGTGTATCGTAAAGCGAACGGCCGTCATCAAGCGGCAAGCGAATAAAATCAAGGGTTGTCCCTGGAAATGGCGATGTCGTCGGTTGATAGCGCGAATCGCCGCCGAAACGGCGGATGAGCTGATTGATAAACGTCGATTTGCCGACATTGGTGCATCCGACAACATAAACATCGCCGCCCGCGCGGTAATGATCGATAGCCATCGCCAGCTCCTCGATGCCTGTCCCTTTCTCCGCGCTAATAAGATGAATATCCAGCGGTTTTAATCCGTAATCGCGAGCCATATGACTCATCCAGCGCTTCAATTTGTCCGGATTCGTGGACTTCGGCAGAACATCCACTTTGTTACCTACTAATAATACGGGATTATTCCCTGCTAAACGCTGCAAACCGCTGACCCAACTGCCATTGAAATCAAAGATGTCAACAAGGTAAACAATGAGTGCTTCCGTTTCCCCGATGCGATTGAGAAGTCTAATAAAATCCTCATCTTGAGGCTTTATATCCGGCACTTCATTATAATGGGTTAAGCGAAAACATCTTTTGCAGACGACGACTTCTCTATTTAGCGCCGATTTGGGGGCATATCCTGGTTTTCGTTCATCTTCCGTTTGGATCGCCACTCCGCAGCCGCTACAGCTGATATGATCGGTCATATTAGTCCTCCCAATAGATTAAACCTTTTTTTCTTAAATGGTTGAGAATCTGCCGCTCAATTTTTCGGTTCAGCCGCGTCATAAAACCGTCTGTCATCGCTACGGGAACGACGAGAATCGTATAGACGCCTAACCGCCGCGCTCCCCAAACATCGGTCATCAGCTGGTCGCCGATGACGACGACTTCATCTTTTTTCAGTCCCATCTTCTCGATGGCACGCCGAAACGATTTCGTCAACGGTTTTCGTGCTTTGGAAATAAAGGGAACATCAAGCGGCGCACAAAATGCCTTGACGCGGTTTTCACTATTATTGGAAACAACCGTGACTTTGATGCCAGCGGCTTTCATTTCTTGAAACCAAGTTTTTAAAGCAGGCGTTGCCTCGGGCTCGTACCAAGCGACAAGCGTATTATCTAAATCGGTAATGATGCCCTTAATATGATGTTTTTTAAGTTCTTCCGGCTTTATATCCAATATGCTTTTAACATGCCTGTCCGGTAAAAATTTTTTAAACAAACTCGACACCTCTCTAGTATTTTCCCATAAACCTGTCTCTTTTACCAAGTATATATGTTTTTTATCAATAGAAAAATGGATATTGACTGCACGATGAAAAAAAGGATCATTAGCCCTCGGTTGAGCCTAGTTGCACTTAACTTTTGTCCAGAAAAAATGATGGGCGCTTGCCTTTCCCAAAATTTTTTCCTCACACGTGCACCGCAAAGTAAATCATTATTTTATGTTTTTTAAAAACAGAAATGCGAAAAATCGTTCGACATATTGCGACAGCAACCTGCATATGTGGATAACCTTATACACATTTTACAGCTTGTTTTTTCTAAGGATAAACTCTGTTTTAAACAGGTTATGAACAAGTTATCCACCGCCGTCTGTGGATAAGAGCTAATTGCGCTGTCCGCAATAACTTGTCCCGCAAAACTTTGCGAGACCTGTCAAAAAAATTTTCCCCCATTTTTCGATGTAAAAATAGAGGAAATCATGCTTTGAACGGAGCAGCTAAAAAAATTCCCCCCAGGCGAAAAGGGCATAAAAAATGGATCCCCTTTGGTGTAAAATGAAATTATCACAAAATCACTAAACACCCAAAGGAGGGATCCATATGGCTATTATACCACAACTCAGCTTATTTTCGTGGAATGAAATTGAAGAATTGGGAGATTTGGAACGGCTCCGTCTGGTCCTCGAAAATATGCCGGATGAAG
>NZ_AUMM01000053.1 GCF_000430685.1 Tuberibacillus calidus DSM 17572
TTTATATCAATGGGAGAACTTATCCATACGTTAAAGACGGAAGAATTCACAAGGAAGTCTCAGATAAGGATGAAGCGAATAAGAGATTCAAACTTAGTTATCATTGATGATCTGATGTATATGGCAATGGACACTCGTGAAGCCAATCTATTCTTCCATTTGATCAATGATTTATATGATAAAGCCTCTATTATTTTAACCTCCAATAAAAGCCCAAGTGAATGGGGTGAAATAATAGGTGAGCCGGGTATAACAACCGCGATATTAGATCGTTTAATCCACCGTGTGGAAGTCATTCAATTTGACGATTCCAGTTATCGTATGAAACATCGTTCTTCCATTTTTACGGAAAAAAGTGTTCAAAATTAATGAGCAAAAAGTGTTCATTTTTACTTGACGGTTACAATTACTTAGCCAGAATTTTTGTTCGATATTTAATAAGGGGCAAAAAATAATTTTTCCAGTCAGAAGAATTTATCAAATAAATCAAACGGTAATTAGAGTATGTGAATTCTGTAAGAATGAGTTAGGCGAGAAAGATCAGTGTGAAAATTGTCACCGCAACGAGAGGGATGATGAAGGGGAATTGGAAACAAATGTCGAATTCTAACATTAAAGTACCGATATAAAAAGGAGATTATTCCAGTGCGATATGTTTATCTTCAACAAGAAAAAAGCATTGAATTTGAAATGGATGACTTAACTTCAGTGCTTATTAAAAAAGATACTGATTTGATTACTCCAGAATTTCTTAGTAAATTCAATCAGAACTTGTCATACATACTCACGCGTACAACAAAAAATGATTTCTATGCCCAAAATTGTGATAATTTTGATATTGATATGGCTCTTCAGAAACTTCAAGTTAGAACAGCTGATATAAGAAATAATATTTTAAGCAAGTTTTTATTAGGCACTAACTTACATTTCTTGATTAGCAATGGTTGTTCATTGTATGCAGGGTCAAAAGCAATAAATGTACATGAAGAATCAGAACATGACAAATTACTTGCAAATTTTAAATTAGCTAAAAACCGTCGAATAGAGAAGACAATAAATGAGCTAGTTACAAAACGCCCAGAAGAGGCATTGGATAATTTATATGAAATCTTATCTTATTCTAAAACTGTACTTAAAGATCAAGATATTACTTCTAAATTAGAGCAGCTAATAACTGACTATAAATCTGCATTTGTCAATAATTTCGTTTTAACCATAGATTATTCCAATAACTTGTTTCATAAAATTTTTCTGAAACGCATTGTTTCAAGAGACCCGAAATTAAATAAAGTCAATATATTCACCTTGAATTATGACCTGTTAATTGAAAAGTCAGCAGAAGAATTAGGTATTAATGTAAATAACGGCTTCTTAGGTTTTCATTACCGTGCATTTATGCCATCCTCATTTCATTTAGATGTACATATAAATCTAAGGGATATAAGTCAAGCTTACTCTAGATCAATTAACCTGTTTAAGTTACACGGATCTCTTTCCTGGAAGTTTGACAGCAACAAACCGCCGTATGGTATCACAGAAGTTCAGCACGATTACGACAATGTAAAGACAATCAGTCAATTACCAGATTGTATTATATATCCTGTACAATCCAAAAAGAAATACTCATTAGACCTTCCCTATAGTGAAATGTTTAGGCAGTTCATTGAATTTATTAATAAGCCAAATTCAACCCTGATGGTCATGGGATATAGTTTCTTAGATGAACATGTTAATGATATTATTACCAATGCGCTATCTAAGCCAGATTTTAATTTAGTTGTATTTACCTATCAGGATATTTATGATCAAAACATATCAGAGTACTTAAAAGACTTGATTAATAGAAGTAAAGAAGATTCTAGAATTACGATTTTTTCGGGATCAGTATTAGGTAACTTTGAATATATAGTAAAATATTTAATCCCTTATCCATACGAGGATGAATCGGAAAAGGTTATTTATGAAACATTTAAAAGGCTGAAAAATGGGGCGGGCGTGTAGATGTTTGGTAGTTCATTGAAAATAGGGAAGCTAGTGAAAATAGAGAATCTGACAATACTAGTTGAAATTACAGAAAGAGATATAGTGAACAGTATATCGTTAAAATCTGGAATTAACGATTTTGTAGTATCAATTAATAAATTTATTTACGCAGTCTTACCAAACAGTAAAAAGATAATTGCTCGTATATCTAAGATCTACGACAGAAATCTTTTTATTAATGACAATATTTTTACTGATACCCAGGGGAAGTTTTTAGTAGAGGCTGAGCTTGTTGGTATCTATGATGATTATTTGAAAAAATTTGATACTGGTATAAATACATTTCCCATCATCGGCAGTGAATTATATTCTATAAATCAGGAAATTTACAGTTCAGTACTCAAGATCGACTCAGAATATTTACTTGATTTAGGGAAAAGTTATAATGATCCCAACTTAAGCTTATTTGCAAACCCAGATATTCTTTTAGGAAAACATTTAGGCGTGTTTGGTAATACAGGAACGGGCAAGTCTTGTACTATTGCTTCTATTTTACAAGGAATAAAAAGACGATTGAAAGATAAGTCGGGAAGAAATATCGAAGTTAATCCTAAAATTATTATATTTGATTCTAATAATGAGTATGAACGAGCTTTTCCTACGAACGAGTTTCGTGTAAAGGTTGTAAAAAAAGATGAATTAAAACTTCCCCATTACTATTTAAGCTTCACAGAATACTATAAATTCTTAGGAGCAAGTCAAGGTGTACAAGCTCCAGTATTGAAAGCTGTCATAGAAAAATTGCGACAAGATAACGGGAATACAGACTCTTTCGCATTTGCTGATTTACATGATGGCATTGTTAAACATATTGAAACAATGACTAACAACAATGCATATAATTTTAATCAATGGTTTGGTTGGAATGCGACGTTAATTAACAGAATAGACAGGATTGTAGAGGATGAAAGGATATTTCCTTTAATTGAAACAGACCAAAATACAGTTGAAGAAATTCTAACATGTGAAGAAGAGATCATAATTATACAAGCAGATTTTGATAAGGATGAATTTGATATAGTAATGTTTTTATTTAGTAAGCTTCTGTATAAATGGTCGCTAAATAATAGGGTTTCTTCCAGTAGAAAAAATATCCTAGTGTTGTTCGAGGAGGCTCACAGGTATATTAATGAAGAAGAAAACGCAGATTATAAGTTGGGAAATTACTATATAGAAAGACTTGCTCGAGAGGGTAGAAAATTTGGAATTAGCCTAATTATTTCAAGTCAGCGCCCTTCTGAGTTAAGTAAAACAGTTTTGTCACAGTGCAATTCTTATATCGTCCACAGGATAACAAACAAAAATGATCTTGAATTTATAAACAAGTTGCTTAGTAAAAGTAATACAAATTTACTGAAATTGATACCTGGCTTGGAGAGGCAGTATGCTGTTGTAATCGGGGAAGCATTTGGCTACTCAGATATTATAAAAATAGAAACAGCATCGCCCACTCCATTGAGTGACGATCCAAAAGTAATAAACAATTGGAAAAAAGAAATTTAAGAATAAAAATATTTGCTTAAAAATAAAACTCACAATCTAATAATAGAGAGAGGTTTTTACTATGAAACTAACTGAGATGAAAATTAGTACATTGGAATATTCTGAGACTGAAGAAACATGGCTATTGGAAATAGAGTTTAATCTTCAGCATTTCGAACAAACTTATGTGGCTGAATTTATTTTAAGCAGAGATAATCCACAGAGCTATGTGTGGAAAGGATTTAGGTACAAACACCAGACCTTAGATAATGATTCTAAAGCACAAGAACATTTGAAAGAATTAACATATAGCGATTCCGAATCAATTTTAGGACAGATGATGAGTCATCCAAAGCTTCAGTTAGAAAAACTATACTGGCATTTAGTAACGGCGAGGGAATCCGACGTTAAGTGGCGTTTAGCTGAAGATATGGAGACAGTTTAGAGGGTAGGTTTAAACCTATCCTCTATTTTTTGAATATCGATTCTATTTACTAAATCAAAAAATGTCGCCAAATATTACTCCTATACGTAGGGAGGACTTTCGAGACCACTTATAAACGACTATAATTAAAATATAAATTTAATACAAGCGAGCTATGAGAGGTGAGTCCTTCTCCTAATGGAAATTAAAATGTTCTATAAAAGCCAAGATGAGGTCGCAAAAGCGATCAATCAGATTATTGATGCATATTGGCTTAATGAGCTAAGTGAAGAGCGTATGATTGAAGCAATAAATACTTTACTACAAAACAACCGTTCCAAGATTATGAAGGGAAATGAATATACCTCTGTAATAAAGCAAAAATGTGGTAAACGGAGATTAGAAGTAGTTACACGCTTACGTGAGATGTATTAATCATAGATATAGAGGAGGAACTAAACTTGAAGACTTTGTTCGAACTCTGTAAGCCAAGAGATAGCGTTTTTAGCGACACCAAGCGGGAGGACGTACTAAACCTTTCAGATCTGGTTGAAAATAGAATCAACCCTCATGATTTTTTTCAGGAAAATTATCTTACGCAAGGGATGAATATCCTTTTCGAAACTGCGTTTAAGAGATTTATACGGCAGAGCAACACGGGACTGATTAAGCTAACACAAGCTATGGGTGGAGGAAAAACCCATAATATGCTCGCTCTCGGGTTACTTGCGATGCATCCAGAGTTCAGAGAGAAAGTATTAGGTAAGCAATATAAAAGTGATTATCTTGGCAAAGTGAAGGTTGTTGCTTTTACAGGGCGTGAAAGTGACGCTCCTTTTGGTATTTGGGGGGCAATTGCAGAACAACTTGGTAAAAAAGAAATGTTTAAAGACTACTATGCACCACTCAAAGCGCCAGGTGAAAATGCTTGGATCAATTTGTTACAAGGTGAACCGCTCTTAATCCTGCTGGATGAGCTTCCTCCATATTTGGAGAATGCCAAATCCGTAATGATAGGGAATACAGATCTTGCAGTTGTAACGAGAACAGCACTTTCCAACCTGTTTTCGGCTCTCGGTAAAGAACAACTCTCCAATGTCTGCTTAGTCATCTCTGATTTGAAGGCTGCATATGAGAGCGGAAGTGAACTGCTCCAGTCGACATTCAAAGAATTGGAGAACGAGATAAATCGTTCTGCCCTTAACATTGAACCTGTTGGAAGTACTTCTGATGAGATATACCATATTCTTAAGAAAAGATTATTTGAAGAATTACCCGATTCCGATGAGATTAATAATGTAGCACTTGGTTACAAAAATGTGGTTCACGAAGCAAAACAGATGGGACTAACCAATTATTCAAGTGATCAGCTGTATGTGGGAATTAAGGATTCCTATCCTTTCCACCCTTCAATTCGCGATCTTTATGCAAGATTTAAAGAGAATCCTGGATTCCAACAAACTAGAGGATTAATTCGTTTGATGCGTCAAATCATTAGACAATTATATACGGGCGATCAATGTAAAGCTAAGTCCAAGTATCTCGTAAATGTTTTTGATTTCGACCTGAATGATCGTAATATGCTTACCACAGTGTCCCAGATTAAGCAATCACTATCGAATGCGATAAGTCACGACATTGCTTCCAATGGTAAGTCGGTTGCTGAAGAGTTGGACAGCATTTATGGTGGGACTCTTGTACAAGACTTGAGCAAATTGATCCTTGTTGCGTCATTAGCCGATGTTCCGAATGCTTTATTAGGGTTGTCTATCTCAGATACGATTGGGTATTTGTGTGAGCCAAACAAGGACATAACAGGGATCAAAAAAGTTCTTGATGAATTTAAAATGAAAGCTTGGTATCTTGATCAGGACAAGGAAGGAAGACTTTTCTTTAAGAACACAAAAAATATGATTGCGGAAATGCATTCATTAGTCGAATCATACGATAATGAACAAGCAAAAAAGGAGTTACGGACATTCCTTGAGCAGCGCTTCAAGCCTACAGTTCAAGATTGCTACCAAGTTGTTCAAGTATTTCCAGCAGTGGATGATATACAGCTTACTTCTGATAAGGTAACATTGGTTTTGTTTGAACCTTTTGTTGGAAGTGGTTTGCATCCCGAACTACAAAAATTCTACGAAAAGTCAACCTACAAGAATCGGGTTATGTTTCTCTCTGGTCAACGCGATATTATGAATCGCTTATACACCGCGGCGAAAGAACTGAAAGCAATAGAACGTATAATTGCGAATATGATCGACGAAAAAGTTCCCGAAACCAACCAACAATACCAGATTGCTGTAGATACCAGACATAAAAAAATAATGGCAGTACTTCAAATTGCAAGAGAGACATTTGTTACCTTATATTTTCCAAATAAGAATGGCATCACGTCCGCTGACTTTTTAATGGAATTCAAAGAGAATAACTTTAATGGGGAAGAGCAGATTCGTAAAACCTTAGAAAGTAAGCAAAAGTTTACGACGGACGTAAGCAGTGATACATTTAGACGTAAGTGCGAAGACCGCCTTTTTACGCAGAAAGAAATGCGTTGGAATGACATCAAAGAAAGGGCTGCTATTGAAACCAGCTGGCAGTGGCATATACCACGTGCATTGGATGATTTGAAAAATGACTGTCTTAAAAAGGATATTTGGAGAGAAAACGGGGGATATCTTGTAAAAGGACCGTTCCCCAAAGAAAAGACTTCGGTGTTGATTCAAGTCAAAGACCAAAATCTCGAAACGGGAGTAACAACCTTAAGGATTATACCCCAATACGGAGATAAGGTTTATTATGAAGTGGGAAGCAATCCCACTACAGCTTCTCAATTAGTAGATGATTTGAATAATTTTACTACTAGTGAATTAAAATTGTCGTTCTTATGTGTCGATAGCAGTGGGGAACATCAAACAGGTGATCCTGTTTCGTGGCAAAGCGATGTAAAAATAAAACACAAAATTCAGCAGACTGCCAACGGTACACTGGTACAATTTCAATCTCATCCAGGTGTAAAAATTCTATATACTACGGATGGATCTAACCCGAAGTCTAATGGCGGAGTTTATAATGGGGAATTTATTGTTCCAGATCATGCTTCATTTATTCAAGTAGTGGCGGAACATGGCGGAGAGTACTTTGACCTTCAAACGATTAAAATAGAAAAAGGTAAAAGTGCTGGATTAGAGATTAAGAAAGACGCAAAACTGGATTTGTTTAAGACATACCGCACCAATGATACAAATGAAACGTATACTGACATTGCTTTATTGAAAAAGCATCAAGCAGTTATTTCTGACGTTCAAGTCGCCCTCTTCAGAATTGATGAGAAGACGAATAGCAAAGGTTGGATTGAATTAACCATTGATTCTTCTACAAGGGTTGAGCTTGAACAGTTAGAGAAGACGATAGATACGATCAGAAATTCACTTATGAATGATGCTAGATTGAATATTACCCTAGAGTATACAATAGTAAGGTTTAAAACGGGACAAAACTTCTTAGATTGGGCAATGGAAAAGGGAATTAGCCTATCTGAATTTAAAGGATCGGAGATTACACAATAATGACTAGTAAAAAATCTGCATTGGGATTCGGATTTCAACCTGATCAGAGTCAACATCATTTTCTTGTCACGATTCCCAGAAGTGCAGATGGTACTGTATTATTTTATGAAAGGTTTAAGTGGCAAGAGGGTGTTGAGCAACAACAACTGGATGATCTTTTTGATAAAGCCAAAGCAATGATATCCAAGCATAAATGGAAACTCATTGAGGAAGCTGTGAGGACTGAGTTTAACCGAAGGCTAAAAAAAGAAGGGATAGTTGCTGGAAAGTGGAAAACGGGACAAGTTCCTGTTGAGAGGCTTTTAGGGAAGGAATTGTTGATTCTTGTGTGGTCAATTGAGGATTCCGACCCTTCGGTTATCCCTATTGCCATTCGAAATTGGCTAGGGCTAAGTCCTGAAGAACGCTGGTGGCTCTATACGATGACGAATGCTTCTACAGGTAAACTCCACGATAAAAGAGGTTGGCGTAAAGCAATTCGTTATGCCCTTACTGAAAATCCTGTTGAAGAGAATAGGAAGCAAATGGATTTGTTCGAATTCTTGTTTGAGCAACAAAAAGATGAATAAGACAAGGGAAAATTAATGTATAGCGCCCACAAAAAGAGAAAAGATGTACCTTAACTTTTTGTGGGCAACCTGCTTAAAGAAGGGGAAAAGATCTGGAATGAGTTATGAAAAATCATTTATTGAAGTTCAATTTCCAGTTTCCAAAGTATCAAAGGAAAGTTATAAGGAAAGAAAAGCTAACTTGGGGCAGACACTAACAGGATTAGGTAAGTGGTGGGGGCGGAAGCCGTTAATTCTAGTTCGTGCAGCTATTCTTGGACTATTAATGCCTGCAAGTAATGACCCGAAAAAAGACAGAGATATTTTCTTGAAAATCCTTACTATGGATAATGAAGGGCTTTGGCATAGAAAGAATAAATCAATTCCAATGAAAGTTCTTTATAAAAACCTTACACATAGTGAGAGACAACGCTACTTTGAAAACGAAGATGCCGATAAGCCCAAGTATAAGAAAGGTATTACTACTGCTGAAAAGAATGCTTTGCAGAGGTTAGTTTTTGACCGCTTTTCTTATGATGAAAAATTAGAGTATTGTTTACGACCCGAAGAAGTTAAGAACATTTCAGAAGAAGAATGGAAAGAAATAAATAGTCATTTAGGTACCTCAGCTTCTAACATTCAAGAACTAATTCGTGAGCTTGGACAGAGAAAATTTGGACATACGCCAATTATCGGGGATTGTTTTAGTGGAGGAGGAAGTATACCTTTTGAAGCCGCGCGAATCGGATGTGATGTGTATGCTTCTGATTTGAATCCTATTGCAATGCTTTTGACTTGGGCATCATTACATATCGCAGGTGCAAGTGATGACGAAATTGAAGAACTAAGGGCGTTTCAGAAAAAAATTTATGATTTAGCCGATAAGCAAATTCTTGAGTGGGGAATTGAAACCAATGAAAGAGGAGACCGTGCAGACTCTTATTTATATTGTCATGAAGCATTATGTCCAGAATGTGGTTATAAAGTACCGTTATCTCCATCTTGGATTATTGGTAAAGGGACAAAGACAGTAGCTATTCTTAGAGAAAATGAAGAAAACGGTTTCAATATTGAAATTATATCGAATGCTTCTGAAGATGAAATAAAACATGCCGAAAGTTTATCAACGATAAAGAATGGTAATATGTATTGCTTACACTGTGAGAAATCTACACCAATTCCTTCCCTTCGTAGAGATCGTAGAGGGGAGGATGGAACCGTCGAGTTTGGTCTTAGAAAATGGCAGAAGCATGAGTTCATTCCAAAGCCAGAGGATGTTTTTCAAGAGAGATTATACTGTATAAGGTACGTACATGAATATATTGATGACAGAGGTAATTTGAAAACAGAGAGATATTTTGTCGCACCAAATGAGAATGATCTAAAAAGAGAGGAAAAAATTGCTCGGTTATTATCAGAACGATTCGTAGAATGGCAAGATAAAGGTTATATTCCTAGCTTGTTAATAGAAGAGGGATATAATACTACACAACCTATTAGAGAAAGAGGCTGGGCATATTGGCATCAATTATTTAACCCGAGACAATTGCTTCTTCATGGGTTACTAGTCGAATTAATTGATCGTGAAGCCAAGACGCAAAATGAAAGAGTGATCGGTTTATTAGGGATAAATAAGTGTTGTAATTGGAATGCAAAATTATCGAGATGGAATTCTGATGGTGCTAATGAGAAGGGACAAGAGGTTTTTAGTGATCAGGCACTAAACACATTATATAACTATTTGTCAAGAACTTTATTGTCCTTAAATACAACATGGTTTTTTAATATAAATAATTATGATTTTAATTTTAATGGAAACTTGTATGTGAAAGATGGAAGAGAAATAAATGATAATTGTGATGTTTGGATTACTGATCCCCCTTATGCAGATGCGGTTAACTATCATGAATTATCTGAGTACTTCCTCTCGTGGGATAAAAATTTGCTACAAAATACCTTCCCTGACTGGTATACCGATAGTAAACGGATTCTTGCCGTACGAGGTACAGGTGAATCCTTTAACAACAGTATGGTCGAAATATATAGGAATTTAGCGAATCATATGCCAGATAATGGATTGCAGGTCGTGATGTTCACGCATCAAGATGTTAAAGTATGGGCTGAACTATCAATGATTTTATGGTCAGCAGGACTTCAGGTTTCTTCAGCCTGGAATATTACTACAGAAACAAATGCAAATGGAGCAAGAAAAGGGAATTATGTTCAGGGTACTGTCCTTTTAGTCTTAAGAAAACAGTCATCTGACACAGTTGCTTATCTTGATGAGCTATTTCCCGATATTGAATCAGAAGTTAAGGCACAAATTGATAGCATGCGACTGATCGATGATAAAGATGATCCTAATTTTAGTGACCCAGATTATCTTCTTGCTGCCTATGCAGCTTCCTTGAAAGTTCTTACGTCTTATAAACGTATAGAAGGAATTGATGTACAATATGAACTATCAAAAGCACGTAATGCCAATGAAGATTCTCCAATTGTTAATATAATTAATGAAGCGGTTAAAATAGCTTATGATTATTTAATACCAACGGGATTTGATAAATACGTTTGGAAAACACTAACTCCTAAAGAAAGATTTTATTTAAAAGGTTTAGAATTAGAGAAGCAAAATATTTATCAACTCTCTGCGTATCAGGAATTGGCACGAGGCTTCGGAGTACGTGAATATAAAAATATCCTTGTAGACGCAAAAGCCAATACTGCTAGATTAAGGACTGCGACGGAGTTTGGAACACGTGGTCTCGGAGATAGCTCCAATTTTGGTTCTACACTTCTTCGTAACATTTTGGTTGCTATCCATATTGCCAATAAAGAAGAGGATTCTATTAAGGGAAGGAACTGGCTGAAAACAGAGTTAACTGACTATTGGAATATGAGAAGTAGTATAATTGAAATTCTAAAATACATTGCACCTTTAGAGTTTATCGAGAATATGGGTCATTGGCAAAAGGATGCTCATATGGCATCTATCTTAAAAGAATTGGTCGAAAACGATGGCGTGTAATGAGCGGAGGGGAAGGGTATGATACAACGATTTTCCTCCCGAAAACAACGACTTAGTGAATGTTTCTTGAATGAGAGGCTTAAAGGGGCGATTTCCTACGACCGTATCGCAGGATATTTTAGTTCTTCTATCCTTGAAATCGCGGGCGAAGCGATTGAAAATATCGCGGGTGAAGTTCGTATGATTTGTAACTCAGAGTTATCGAGGGAAGATGTAGTTACTGCTACAGCTGCGCAAAATGCGTTGAGAAGAGAGTGGTGCAGTTCAACTCCTGAAGAACTGCCCCCTTCTTCTTCACCTCGTCTTAAGAAGTTGTATCACTTATTGCGAAGTGGGAAGTTAAAAGTAAAAGTCGTTCCTAATGATGTATTTGGCTTGATACACGGCAAAGCAGGCGTGATTACACTGGCTGATGGTTCAAAAACCTCTTTTATAGGCAGTGTCAACGAAACCTACTCTGCTTGGAAACTCAATTATGAAATGCTTTGGGAAGATGATTCGGAGGAAGCAGTTAATTGGGTTCAAGAGGAATTTGATTATTTCTGGAACCATCCTTCTGCAGTTCCGCTTAGTGATTTTATCATTGAGGATATACACCGAATTGCAGGTAGAGAAGTTATTTATAAGGTGGATGATTGGAAAGAGGAAGCGGAACCCGCCGCGGCGGTTATTGAAGCTCCCGTTTATCGTAAGGAATATGGTTTATGGGAACACCAGAAGTATTTCGTTAACCTTGCTTTCGAAGCACATAAGAAATCACATGGGGCAAGATATGTGTTAGCCGACCAAGTCGGTCTGGGAAAGACTGTGCAATTAGCTCTTTCTGCTCAACTGATGGCTCTTTACGGTGACAAACCAGTCTTGATTATTGCACCAAAGACTCTCCTTTGGCAGTGGCAGGATGAAATCAACACACTGCTTGACATGCCCTCTGCTGTCTGGACTGGAAAGGAATGGGTTGACGAAAATGGAGTACGCTATCCTGCTATTGGGAGTGTAGGAATTAAGAAGTGTCCCCGTAGGGTAGGAATTATTTCTCAAGGGTTAATTACATCGAATTCCGATTCTGTTCAGCACTTACTGAGTTTGGAATATGAATGTGTTGTGGTTGATGAAGCACATAGGGCGAGGAGAAAAAATCTAGGCGAAGGTAAAGAAAATGAGAAACCCCAACCTAATAATTTACTAGATTTCTTATTGAAGATTTCCAAAAACACAAAAAGTATGCTTCTCGCTACTGCTACACCTGTTCAGCTTTATCCGATTGAAGCGTGGGATTTATTAAATGTATTATCTCAAAGAAGCGACCATGTATTAGGAAATTCGGAAAGTAAGTGGCGGAAGGAACCTGGCAAAGCACTTGACCTAATCATGGGTAAAGTCGCTTTAAGTAATTTAGATCTTGAAAACTGGTATTGGATCAACAATCCTTTTCCGCCTGCATCTGAAGATGAGATCAATTTTGGTATTCTACGAAGAAACTTGGGAATGACAGATGAGCAATTCGTGATAGATGCTGGGGCATACTATCAAATGAGACCATCGGAACAAAGAAGAATCGGCAGGATTATTGATAACGGCTTTATGCAGAACCATAATCCCTTTATCAGACATATTGTTCGCAGGACAAGGGATTTCCTTGAGACAACGATCAATCCCGAAACAGGAGAGCCATATTTAAAAAAAGTCGAGGTTGAATTATTCGGAGAAAAGGATGAGGAAGCAATCAGTTTGCCTCCTTATTTACAAGAAGCATACGGATATGCAAAAGATTTCTCTTCGTTACTCAGTAAGAGAGTTAAAGGTGGAGGATTTATTACTACGCTCCTTTTAAGAAGAGTTGGGAGTACCATGATTGCTGGAGAAAATACCGCAATAAAAATGCTAAATTGGGGGCTAACTACAACTGATGATGATCAGGAAGATGATTACAACGATGAAGGTATTGATGAGAAAAGCATAAAGAATTTAACAGATGAAGAAAGAAGCTGTTTGGAAAGGTTCTTGCAGACTATTCGATTAAATAAAGATAAAGACCCGAAATATAATCTGGTTTATGATTTGTTGATAAATCAAGGGTGGATGGACAAAGGGTGTATCATTTTCTCCCAATATTATGATTCCGCCCTCTGGGTTGCTGAGAATTTATCCAAAGACTTAAAAAATGTATCAATCGGTATTTATGCTGGTGGGGATAAGTCGGGAATAATAATCGATGGAGTTTATTACAAGAAAACCAAGGAAGAGATTAAAGCAATGGTCAAACGGAGAGAGTTAAAAATTCTTCTAGGTACCGATGCAGCCTCTGAAGGATTAAACTTACAAACGCTGGGAACATTAATTAATCTCGACTTGCCTTGGAATCCGACTAGGTTGGAACAGCGAAAAGGACGTATTCAACGAATAGGTCAGGTAAACGATAAAGTCTTTATCTACAACATGCGTTACAAGGGATCTGTTGAGGATAAAGTACATGAAATTCTTTCAAAGAGACTGGAGAACATACACTCGATGTTCGGACAAATTCCTGATGTATTGGAGGATGTCTGGATAGAAGTTGCTTTAAATGATATGGAAAAAGCCCAGCGAATTATTGATGAAGTTCCAAAATACCATCCATTTGAGCTTCGTTATGAACGGGGAGTCGGAAAAGTAGACTGGGAAAGTTGTATCAAAGTGCTGGATAAAACGGAGAAAAGAAAATACCTGATGAAAAAATGGAATGAGTAATTTATGATTAGACACCTGTTTAAAGGGTGTCTTTTTTATCACTACTTATAAGTCAACAATTATGAATCGAAAAGTTTAGGACATAGAATTTGGATTCTACGACCTTCCGTGCTATAACAGGGTACAGAATGTTCAGTAATCAGAGGCATTCTTTCAACAAAAATAGGTCATAGAATGTTGAACAGAGGTGAGGAGGAATGGATTTTGCCACCTATCTTAAGCAACAAGAGGTGCGAGATATGTTTATGGCATCATAAAAATGTAGGTAATGGCATTCCTTTTATGTAGGTCTCCCCGGGAGGATGACAAAAAACAGCCACTTGCAGACATCCCATCATTTAATGACACTTCCTGTTGGACTAATTAAGACAGGAGGTAGTATGAGGAGATGTTACAAGTGACCGATATACAGTATATCAGACAAGAAGTGAACATAAAAGGATGCAGTTATGCTGATGTCGCAAGAAGAACGAATAAAGATTACCGTACGGTAAAAAAATATGCCGACATGGAAGAATTTCAGCCAAAAGAAAAAATAAAAAAATCACAACCAGCTCCGGTCATGGATCCCGTCAAAGATATCGTGGATCAATGGCTTAGGGAAGATATGAAGAAGAAAAAGAAATACCGTCGAACGGCTAAACGTATATGGCAGCTGTTAGTCGAAAAAGAGAATTTCAAAGGCTCCGATCGTACCGTTCGGGCTTATGTTTCTAAGCGTAGGAAGGAACTGCTGGATGAAAGTGAAGAGGCTGCCCTCCCACTTGAGTCGAAGCCAGGAGACGCTCAAGTCGATTTTGGGGAAGCTCCTTTTAAATATATGAGCAGGGTCATTGATTTTCCGTATTTAGTCATGTCGTTCCCATATAGTAATGCCGCTTATGTGCAAGTCTTTGAATCTCAAAACCAGGATTGTTTTCTGGAAGGATTAAAGTATTTCTTTCATCACATTGGAGGAGTCCCTCGCCGAATACGTTTTGATAATTTAGCACCGGCTGTGAAGAAAATCCTTACGCATGGGGAACAAGTTTTAACTGAGGGAATTCAACCATTTGCCCTTCATTATGGATTTATCTATTAATTTTGTAACCCGTCTTCAGGAAACGAAAAGGGGCATGTCGAATCCAAAGTAAAATATTTTAGGAATAACTTGTTCCTGCTGGAACGCACTATTTATAATCCGGATGATTTTAATCAACAGCTATGGAAGGAATGTGAAGCCGATCACCAACGCCTGCATTACGAGAAAAAGATTGAGATTGCCAGATTACATGAAGCGCCCTACTGTGCCTTCCGGCAAAGGAATACGCTTGTATCCGATATGAAACTTTAAAAGCCGATAAATATGGCTATGTACAAATTGATGCCAAGAAGTATTCGACATCGCCTCGATATGCCAATCAAGAGGTATTGGTTGGGATCACTTATAATCAGGTTGACATTTTAGCCGACAACGGTGAAATCATTGTTCAACATGAAAGACTATATGGTGAAAAGACGAAATCAATGAAGTGGCAGCCGTAATTGTCTTTAATGGCCAAAAGGCCAACGGCCTTGAAATACAGCACGTTTTATGAGCAACTTCCGGAAAACTGGCAAGAATATCTCGAAGCTTGTTCAACTAGTTTTAAGTCTTTAGATGGCCTTCCTCCACTTCGGCCCCTCATCCTTGCAGATTGCAATCCGGATTTTGTACGTTCACTGATTATATCCCGTTCCAATTCAGCTATACTTACCATTGTACGAAAGAAAAATCGACCTATCGCTGTAGAGGTATCAATGCTATCCCGGATTGACACAAAGTGGACACCTTTTTTTCAAAGGTCTCGGCTAACTCAATAAGATGCTTAGTTGACCTTGAGATACGATCCAACTTATAAACGACGACAGTATCATCTTCACCTTATGGCTTTCAAAAGTTGGTCTAGCTCAGGGCGCTCTTTTTTGGCTCCTGATATTTTTTCTTTATAAATAACAACTGCACCGTACTTTTCCAATTCATCAATCTGAAGGTCTAAATTTTGGTCTTGGGTTGAAACCCTTGCATATCCAAAAATTTTTCCCATTTTTCCATCTCCTTTGAAACAATTATTCCCTAAATAGATTGATAGGTCAAATTTAGGGAACTTGTTAAAGGGATGAGTTTAGGGAAAAGAAAAACTTCACATAACCACTATTTTTGGTATAACAAGAAGTTTTCCCAAAAACGAACGTTTTAGGTTCTTTACAAATAGGGGAATCCATTTGATCCTAACCGTCCTTATATGGATGCTTACGAGTCTATGGTTAATAATTTTGGAGTAAGCGTGGGTTTTGGGTCAAAAAGCTGGCGCTACCCATATAGGTCTTAAGATACATTTTTTCTTAATATTTCTTAAAGTGTTGGGAATAAAGAACTATTTTTAGATAAATTTGAAGGAATTTCAAGAAATACAGTGAATATAAATTATTAGAGAATTATGGCAAATATACGGAGAGGTGGTGTTTTAACTATTTTCTTTCAATATCTAAAATAACGAGGAGGTAAAACATGAAGAAGTACTTGTTTTTTCTACCTGTGTTACTATTAACCGTTATATTAAGCCCTGTTACCTCACATGCAGCTGATACTTGGTCTGGTGGTTTTAGTAGTGTGAACCCGATTTATTATAACGTTCACACTAATGATACCTATAAAAACAATTATATAGTCCCGGCTGCTAGAAATTGGAATGGCATATCTAGTAAAGTGACACTTAGTAATTGGCAAAATAGTGCAGCAGCAATAGAAGTCTATGCGGAAACAACAAGTGATCCAGATTTATTAGGAGAGTTTATCCCATATTACACAGATAATTTTGGTAGACATCGTGACACATCTTGTTATTGTCACACTTGGAACGGGGGCGGTGATCTTATAGGGTATTATGATAACATGAACAAGAATAATATGACAGATAGCCAAATTATCTCAAATTATACCCATGAATTTGGACATTCCCTCAGTCTAGGTCATCCAAGTGAAAGCTCCGCATCGGTAATGCATCAAGGTATTCAAAGCATTGGCCCTCAATCTCTTGATAAAAGTAACTTAAGAAAAAGATGGGGGTATTAAAATTATGAAAAAAATATGGTATTCAAAACGGGTTATATTTTTGGTCATTGTAACTGTAATAATGGTTCTTGTTTTTTCCTTTAAGACATTCAGTCATAATATCACCCAGAACTCAGGGAACCTTAAAAGTAAATATACAGTTTTAAATACACATGCTAACTATATCAAGTATGGCAATTTAGATGAACTGACGGCCAAAGCTGATTTAATTGTAATTGCTAAACCTTACACGGAAATAACTAATGATAAAAAATATATCAAACGTTTCAAAGACACCAATGATATTATAGATTACCACACGATTTCTCCAGTCCAAGTTCTTAAGGTAATTAAAGGAGACAAGCAACTTGGAAATGCAAAAGTTTCCATATTCCAACGTGCGGTAATTTTAGATGAAAAAGATGAGCAAGGAAGAAATATTTTAATAAAACCCGAAGAGTACACAGTGTTAAAAGATGGAGCAACTTATTTACTATTTCTCGCCAAGATTGGTGATGATCAGTATTCTATCTTAGGCCTTAATCAAGGTAAGATGAATATTGATGGGCAAGATAAAGATGAGCAGGATTTAGCAGAAGGTATAAAGCATTATTCGGAGTTAAAGAATAGTGCTTTGAATAAATATAAGAAGGAAATACAGCAATATAAAAACTAGTTTTTTAGTTCTGAATTGGCCAAAGTCAAACAATCGGTGTAAGTAGGAGGATTTCCTTGAAAAAACTTAAAATAATAATATTTTTTAACTGTTTTTTCATGGTCCTTGTGGGTTGCACGGCAACCCCTACGACCCCTTCTCCAAAAAAACTAAAGCAAGAGGGTTATATTGTAGATCAGCATGGACAGGTTAGCAACCTTAAAATAATGGAAAGGTTTTTCGCGGACTACCAAAACAAACATAAATCATCCATTAAATTGGTTAATTACACAAACGAAGGCGATCCTATTTTCTATACAATCGATTATAATGGCATAAATATTACATTTATTAAAAATACAACAAATGACAAATACGCAGGTACCAAATCTATAACTTCAAACACATGCTCCGGTATTGTCAGAAACGTGGAAAATGGAACTACAGTTTACATGTTAAAAGGTTGCAAAGGGAAATCTGCTAATAATGGAAAGATAGAAGTTTTAACAGTAAAAGGGAATTAGATTGATTCATCGCTTTTCATTTACGAGTGGATTAAAACAAGAGTAGTTACAAAACTGTAATTTGCTTAACCAAACAATATAGAATGGAACAGGGTCAGTAATGAGCGTTACGCGGCTGCATACTGATTCCTGTTCTCTTATTTTTTGGGAAAAGGTGTATTAAATAAAGAAGAATCTACGGCGATGCTGTAATCATGTCTCTCTACAAGACGTTTTATATTCAGGTTTATTTATTGCTTGTCCTGCGGTTGTGAAATAACAAAAATCCATGACCTTTTTTATATATTTATATAGAAGAAATCCTTCTAAGAGTAGTATATTTCAGTTATTTACTCCATAATATGTCTTAGCGTGGGTTTTACGTCAAAAAGCTGGCGCTACCCCTCCATGTAATAAATGCGGTTCCCCAGTTGTTGAACGAAAAGACTTTTATGGATGTAGTGCTTTTAAAACAACAGGCTGCACTTTTACTTTTAATAAAATTTACTGCGGGAAAAAGATACCGATTGAAGATGTTAGAAGGTTCTTAGATAAAGGGTCAACATCACTCATAAAAGGATTTCAAACCAAAAATAAAGAGACTTTTGACGCTTATATTGTATGGGATTCTGTTAAAGGCCGCCCGGTATTTTCTAAAAAAATATTTTGGTAGGTGATAAAAGTTGAAATGGAGAGTTGAAGATAAAGAGTACAATGTTAGCGAACTAACTGAGAGAGAAAGAACAGAACTCTACAAAAGATTGTACGAGGAACGGCCATCCATTGAATGTCTTTGCAACGAAAGTAACGGACACTTTCCGCATTTACACATCAAAAAGAGACATCAATATTTTCCAGTCAATAATCCTACTAATAGCAAAAATGGCATACAGCATGCTGATGACTGCATATTGAATACCTATTATCGTAATTTTTTAAGTAAAAAAGGGATAAACATTCTCGATGATGGGACCATATCTTGTAAATTAAAAGGAATAAAAAAAGAAGTAAAAACAAAGGCATCAATAATAGGAAGTAAAAATCCCAATAGTAAGCCTCATTCATTGCCTAACGCGGGTACTCATAGGAAGGCTTCTTTACGAACTTTATTTTTTGCCCTCTTGCAAAAATATGATGTGCACTGCTACCGGCTAGACCAGAAAAGGAATGTTGGTAGAAGGCTTTATAAAGCTATATGTGAAGCTATCGTAGATAATGAATCCCTTAAGACGGTTGGGTATTTAACCCATACAAAGTATAAATATAATTTTAAAAAGCACAAATTAATTATAGGATGGCCAACAAAAAAGATTTTGCTCAGAATGAAAGAGGTTTTTGGACGATTCCTTTATATTGCATAGATGATAGTACCATTTTGAATATGCATTATTCTATTCCCAGCTGGATTTACGATAAAGCAGCATTAACTAAAGCTGGTGTGGATACGGGTTATGTAGTAATTTGGCGCAAAGAACGGGAGAATGGAAAGTTGGCTGATGATCAACTTATTTTCGTTCCAGCCGAAGAAAACACATTCATACCGGTAGATTCTTCATATGAGAGAACTATGCTTCAATATCTTGTAGAAAAAAAGATTAATTTTAAAAAACCCCTGTTAATGCCTATTGATGAAGTTTACAGGCCCGATTTTATCCTCGATAAACAAAAGCCGAATGTGATAATTGAAGTAGCGGGATTAATGAACAATATTGATTATGTAAATCATTTAAGGCAAAAACGAGCGCATTATCTTGATAAAGGATATAAATACCTAGAATGGGATGTAAGAAAACCACTAAAAATTGATATTTAATAAAGTATTGTTGTTGGTAAAATATTCTAGTATATTTAAGTTGTAACCTTCATTTTTTTATTATTCCGTTTGCAACTGATTAAGTTTGAAGAGGAATTAACAAACTCAAGCGATCCTTTGGATCACGATACAAACACTTCAAGGTGTCATCAATCGGGTTCAAACGACCGCTTTTTTGGTTGCTTCCGGAATATATTTAATTAAACTTTTGGCTCTATAATATTTGTTGGGGTATGAGAAAAATTCAGACAAAATAATACACGCAACCTCCTATATCCTTTAAACTTGAATTGTGCAGAAACAAGTTAAAGATAGGGGTTGCGTGTACATGAATTTTAACATGATTTTACCTGGATTAAAAGAGGCAGTAATTACTGAGGCTAAAGAAGTTAATGGTGATTACCATTTACATATTCAGTTACCAAAAAAACCTCAGCGGTGTCCGAAATGTGGGAAACGATTTACGGAGAAGAATTCGATCGTTGAGCGATATCAAAGACATACCATTGAGTGGAATCAAGCCCTTGGTTTAAGGGTGATCCAAGGTAAAAATTTCAAGGACACGGCCGCGCAATTTCGTACTTCACAAACCACAGCCATTCGTCGGTTTGACCGGATATCATCCATGTATCTTAGGGAAGTCAAGGAGTTACCTAAAGCCATTGCGATAGACGAATATAAGGGGGATACGGACAAAGGAAAGTATCAACTGATCATCGCCGATGCGGAAACGGGAGAGCCTCTAGATATTCTTCCTAATCGTTCGATGAAAACGATTAAAAGTTATTTGCGCCAAAAAGGGGCGAAGGTAGAGATCCTCGTTATGGATATGAGTCCGGTTTTTAAGTCGGCTGTCCAACAGTCACTTGGAAAGCCCATTATTGTCGCGGACCGGTTTCATTTCTCCCGTTATATCTACTGGGCATTGGATCGTGTAAGGCGGCGAATCCAGAAAGAATTTCATGCGTACGACCGTAAAAAATGTAAGCACATGAGGCATATTTTTTATCTGCCTCATGATCACTTGAGTGATTCACAACGCTGGTATTTAGAAAGATTTCTTAAGCAATCCGAAGAAT
>NZ_AUMM01000054.1 GCF_000430685.1 Tuberibacillus calidus DSM 17572
GGCATCCGTCTGAGCGGACCGAAACTGGGCCGGCCTTTAAAAGACAGTGAGGAAGACAGCGCCCAAAAACGAATAGAATACCAGGACGCCTTGGATCGGAACGCCGTCGAAGGCAAATTTGGCGAGGGCAAGCGTACATATGGGCTTGGTCTTATTCGAGCACGCCTTCGACAGACAAGTGAAACCGTCATTGCCCTGCAGTTTCTGGTTATGAACCTTGAAAAGATCCTTCGGGATACTTTTTTTTCCTTTTTTCACTTGATCATTCGTCAGGTATTTTCATGTCACAAACTGCGAGTGGTAAGCTTTTGATCAAAATGTAGGTTGTTCAGTAGTCCCTATGTAGTCAATGAAAGCTTGCTTGAGAAAAACTTGAAGATTTTAAATGGGGTCATGAAACGTACCGGATGCAAAATCGTTTTAGCCCAAAAAGCTTTTTCCATGTATACGATGTACCCACTGATCGGCCAATATTTAAGCGGCACAACGGCCAGTGGTCTATTTGAAGCCCGATTAGGATATGAAGAAATGGGGAAGGAAAACCATATTTTTGCACCAGCGTATCGCGAAGAAGAAATGGATGAAATTGTTTCCATCTGCGATCATATTATCTTTAACTCCTTCTCACAACTCGAAAAGTTTAAAGACAAAGTGCTGAAAGCCGGTAAAAAAGTCGGTTTGCGCATTAACCCGGAATGTTCGACACAAGTCGGCCATGCCATTTACGATCCTTGTTCCCCCGGTTCGCGCTTTGGCGTGACGCTGGAAAATTTCCGGCCGGACGAGTTGGATGGCGTTTCCGGACTCCATTTTCATACGCTTTGCGAACAAAATTCGGACGACTTGGCGACCACTTTAGCGGCGGTCGAAGAAAAGTTCGGACCGTGGCTTTCCCAAATGGAGTGGATTAACTTCGGAGGCGGCCATCACATCACAAGAGAGGATTATGATATCCCGCTCCTTGAATCTTGCATCAAAAGGATGCAAGAGAAGTATGGCCTTGAGGTGTATCTTGAACCAGGGGAAGCCGTTGCCCTTAATGCAGGGTATCTCGTCACCACGGTTTTGGACACGCATAAAAACGGTATGGATATTGCTATTTTGGATACGTCGGCATCGTGCCATATGCCTGATGTTTTGGAAATGCCGTACCGCCCACCGCTACTTGGTTCGGGAATGCCGGGTGAAAAGCCTTATACGTATCGCCTTGGCGGCCAAACATGCCTGACCGGTGACGTCATTGGCGATTATTCCTTTGACCAACCGCTAAAAAGCGGGGACCGTTTGATTTTTGGCGACATGGCTATCTATACAATGGTTAAAAATACGACGTTTAACGGCATGCCATTACCCGCCATCGCCATTCAAGATAAAAACGGGGACTGTCGAATCGTCCGCGAATTCGGATACCAAGATTTTAAAATGCGGTTAGCATAAAATAAGATGACCGTCTTAGGCATTCAAAACCTGAGACGGTCATTTCACTTTCCAAATCTCTTCATTCAGCGATTATGGGCAGTCTGTCTTGCGCCTTTTTTGCGAGATCAGTGATGTAGTCAAAAAATGCATCGCGATTCACATCATAAACCACATTTACCGGACGCCCATCTTCTTTTTCTTCCGTGCGCCCCTGGCTCGGACCATCCGTATGGACGATTGCATGTACAGTTTTAGTTTTAACAAGGTCGGGGCAGCCAACATAGGCAGTTGTTAAAACATCCCATAAATAATAAGTTGAGTTCGTGGAAAAATGGACAAGCGGAGGGCAGAGCGCATAACATTGTCCGATAAAATCCACACCAATGTGTTTGCGTTCGGATGCCCAGCGTTGACGTATATCTAAAGTCAGAGGGACTTGATTCGTGCTTTCCAGTGCCACAATGTCAATCACCATTTGGGACGCCCATACCCGTCCAACAGCTTCCGGGTCCCAAAATGCATTCCATTCCGCCGTTCCATCGTGTTCCGGCTCTTCGACATTACCCACCTCACCAAAAGTCCCGCCCATCCAAACCAACCGCTCGATTTTTTCTTCAATGGAAGGATCTTCATCAAGGGCACGGGCGAGGTCAGTCAGCGGACCGGTAAACAACAGGGTCGTTTTCTCCTCATAAGCATGAAGAGCTTCGATGAGATGGCCATGGGCCGGTTGGTACGCCATCGGTGTCAGGATTTTTCCTGATTCATTTAAAATCGGTAAAGCGTCGACAAAAAAGGCATGGAGCCGCCAGTCCTTCGGAAAAGGGTTTTTCCCGCGCGAAGTGGAATTCGCCACCGTCAAATCGCCGCTCCCAAAGCGATCAATGATTTTCCGGCTCGCAGAAACCGCAGGCTCCAAATAGCAATCCGCAGGGATGACGGAAACCCCGGTAAGATTGATAGAATCCATTTGCAACAATAAAAACAAGGAAACGAGATCATCAACCCCACCATCGTGATTGAAATAGACGTTTTTCATATCTGTTCCTTTCCTTATCCAATAAGTTTGACACAACAACACTTCTTTATCATAGCAAGACACAAAAGGGTGGTACAATAGCCTAACACCTTGAACCGCATCTTTTTTTCACATACACGTCACGAGAGAGGAATGAGTGGAGAACCGGGTGAGCAGACTTTTTTGCAAAACGAAAAAAACCGTCTATAATCAAGGCAAACCAACGAACACCCGATGGAGGTTGTCATCATGAAAAAATTAGAATCGCGCAAGCAATTCGATGATATTATTAAAAATGATAGGGTTATTCTCTTGTTTTCTGCGGACTGGTGCCCCGATTGCCGTTTCATTGCACCGGCACTCCCCGAAATTGAAGCGGAAAATGAGCGGTTTACTTTTTATTACATCGATCGGGATCAGTTTATCGATCTGTGCACTGAGTTAAATGTCTACGGCATTCCGAGTTTCATCGCTTATCACCAAGGCGAAGAAATCGGCCGATTCGTCAATAAAGACCGGAAAACAAAGGAACAAATCCAAGCGTTTATAGACTCTCTTCCTGTATAGATTGTTCCACATATGGATTCAGTCTTGCATGAAGGTAAAGAAAACGTGGCTCTGCCTAGTCTTTTGGGTGAAGGCAGAGCCTTCGTTGCCTTTATTTGACATTACCAGTATAAAAAGAGGCCGCCACATCAAGAGAATCCCTTGATAGAGCAGCCTCTTTTGTTTTATTGTTCGCTTTCCGCTCGTTGGTTAAGACGAAGTGATTCCGACGTCATCGCATGGATTTCTTTAAACAACTCGGGTTGTTCGGCAAGCGATTGACCATAAGACGGGATCATTTCTTTAATTTTTGGCTCCCATTCTTTCATTTGGTTCGGGAAACATCTCTTGATGACATCCAGCATAACATGAACAGCCGTGGAAGCACCGGGTGAAGCCCCGAGCAGAGCCGCCACTGAACCGTCCGCACTGGTCACGACCTCGGTGCCGAATTGCAGCGTTCCTTTACCGCCCGTAGGCGTATCTTTAATGACTTGCACGCGCTGGCCCGCAACGATGATTTCCCAATCTTCTTTCCGAGCCGTCGGCACAAACTCACGCAGTTCCTCCATGCGCTTGTCATCTGACAATAATACTTGTTGGATCAAGTATTTTGTCAGCGCCATTTCTTTAATCCCAGCCGCAAGCATCGTCAAAATATTGTTCCATTTCACGGAACGGATCAGGTCGAAATAAGACCCCGTCTTTAAAAACTTGGGTGAAAAGCCGGCAAACGGACCGAACAATAATGATCTTTTATTGTCAATATAGCGGGTATCCAAATGCGGCACCGACATAGGCGGCGCGCCAACCTTTGCCTTTCCGTACACTTTGGCATGATGCTTTTCAATGACCTCAGGGTTATGGCAGACCATAAAGAGGCCGCTAACAGGAAAGCCGCCGATATGCTTCGATTCCGGGATACCTGTTTTTTGTAATAAGGGTAAACTACCGCCGCCCGCACCGATAAACACAAATTTGGCGACGTGACGTTCCACTTGTCCATTTTGGAGATTTTTCACTTTCAAAAGCCAGTTGCCGTCATTTGTGCGCTTAATCGTCTTCACTAAATGCCGATAGTGAATGGCGACGTTTTTCTTTTCTAGATGTTTAAACAACTTGCGCGTTAAAGCGCCAAAGTTAACATCCGTACCGGTGTCAATTTTGGTTGCCGCCAGCGGCTCGTTTACTGTGCGGCCTTCCATAATGAGCGGAATCCATTCTTTCAATGTTTCAGGGTCATCGGAAAATTCCATGCCCTCAAATAAAGGCACTTGCTTAAGTGCTTTGTAACGTTTTTTGAGAAACGCCACGTCTTTTTCTCCACGTACCAAACTCATATGCGGCAATGGCCGTATGAAATCTTCTGGGTTTTCCAACACGCCACTTTGAACGAGAAAAGCCCAAAATTGCTTCGATACTTGGAATTGTTCGTTAATGGTGATCGCTTTTTTAATATCTACGGAACCATCAGGCCGTTCTGGTGTGTAATTGAGCTCGCAAAGGGCCGAGTGACCTGTTCCGGCATTGTTCCATTCGTTGGAACTTTCTTCGCCGGGTTTTTCAAGTTTTTCAAACACTTGAATATCCCATTCCGGTGCCAATTGCTTGAGGAGTGTGCCTAATGTGGCACTCATGATGCCCGCACCGATGAGAATGACGTCTGTTTTGGTTTCTCTGTTACCCATTTTTATACTTCCTTATTTAAAAATTCCAGAAAAGCAATAGCCATGGAAAAACCATCGCACAGCTTTCTGTCGTACCGATTTCCATCATCTATTTTATCAAAATTATTGTAGGAATTATAGTTAAAAGCTATGCATGCCGATGGGAATACATGTCATCACGCATCCCAGCTACCCTTTGGGCACATCGCTTTAACAGCACACTTTGAAGATGTTAGCATATTTTTAGGTGGGTATTTGTTGTCCTGAACATTTTCAAACCAGTGATGGCACATATTATAATTAAATCCTTTGGTCCGGAAAGGAGTTTTCCTGTGAAGCTGTATCAAGTGAGAAAAGGACAATTTGTCTATTTCAATAACGAGCTACATAAGGTGTACGGGGTTAAACCGATGTATAAAAAGTCTGTTCACCTTTTAAGGTTGAGAGACTTAAGCCAACACTTAGCCAAGGCCATTGAGGTGGAGCGATACAAGCCGAAGGAAGGGGACAGTTTTGTTTTTAATCATCAACCATACACACTCTCAAAGGACAGGCGTGCCGTTGAGGGGGATTACATCTTAATCCATAACCCAAGGCCTGACGCCTTGGACACCTATACCTTAAATGAAATTGAAGTCGTCGAAAAGTCTGATGCCAAAGGTGTCATAACGGGCAACTCTCACGGGGTAAAACACCATGAATATATGTTAATGATTCCGGGGCGCCTACAAGACTGCCATCCCATCGACTTTAAAGATTATGCCTTAGGTACGGATAGCGATGAGGCATTAACACCTCCGCCAGTCGAACAGCGCATCCCCCAATTAGGAGATATTTATATAAAAAGGGATGGTTCCGACTATAGCGAAGTCATGGTCACAGCCATAAAAGGACAAACGGTTTATCTCGGTGACGGGACGGAAATCGTAAAAGAGGATTTAATGGACGCAGACAAATGGGAATTTCTTTATAACTTTCTTGAAAAATAGATGTAGCCAAGATTTCAACAGGAGGTATCTATGAATAAAGAAAAACAATCAGGAAGCAGTGTTTTTTGGATTTCTTTGGGTATTACCGTCATCTTCATCCTATGGGGAACTCTTTTTACCGATAACCTTGCCACCGTGATCAACGCCATTTACAACGGCTCCATTGATTACCTTGGTTGGGTGTACTTGAGTGCCACATTGTTCTTCGTCATCTTCTCCGTCTTTTTGTTGTTTTCCAAATACGGTAACATTCGCCTTGGTAAACCCACGGACCGGCCGGATTTTAACACAGGTTCGTGGTTGGCCATGTTATTTGGCGCCGGAATGGGGATCGGGATTGTTTATTGGGGCGTGGCCGAACCCGTCACTCATTACACCGACCCGCCATACGGGAAGCCATTTACCATCGATGCCGCCAATACAGCGATGAAATACACGTTTTTCCATTGGGGTTTGGACCCATGGGCCATCTATACCGTTATCGGCCTCGCGCTTGCCTTTTTCCAATACAATAAAAAACTCCCAGCCGCAATCAGCTCGGCGTTTTATCCGGTCCTCGGCGACCGCATTTACGGACCGATCGGAAAAACCATCGATGTCCTGTCCATCTTTGCGACGGTCTTCGGCATCGCCACTTCTCTAGGCCTCGGAGCGATGCAAGTAACCGCTGGAATGCACGATATCTTTGGCATTCCAAACACGTTGTTGATTGACTTGATCGTTGTGGCTGTTGCCACCGTCCTATTCATCATTTCCATTAACACCGGTTTGGAACGAGGGATTCAGTATTTATCGAACGCCGCAATGATTTTATCGTTTGTCATCTTACTGTTTGTTTTTGTACTCGGGCCAACGTTAACCATTATTAAAGTTTTCTTTAATACAACGGGGCTTTATCTAAGCGACTTTCTTCGTATGAGTTTAAGGTTAAACCCTTTTCAAAAAGATGAGTGGATTGCCTCTTGGACGTTATTCTACTGGGCCTGGTGGATTGCCTGGGCGCCGTTTGTCGGCATGTTCATTGCACGGGTGTCGAAAGGGCGGACGATCCGCGAGTTCGTTATTGGCGTGCTCATTTTTCCGACGCTCGGCACATGCCTTTGGATGTCGATTTTCGGCGGGTCAGCCTTAAAAATCATACAAAGAGCCCATGATCACCATCTCGCCACCTATATTGTTAAAAACGTTTCCCTGTCCATTTTCACATTCTTTGACCAGCTTCCCTTAAGCACAGTGTTAAGCCTCATTGGCTTTGCGGTCGTTGCCATCTACTACATCACGGTAGCTGACACGGCAACCTTCGTACTTGGCATGTTAAGTGAAGGCGGAACTTTAAACCCGTCCAATAAAATTAAAGTGATATGGGGCGTGATCCAATCGGCAGTCGCCTGTGTCCTGCTTCTGGCCGGTGGGTTGAATGTCTTACAAACCGCCTCGATCGCTGCCGCTCTTCCTTTTGCCGTCATCATGGTCATCATGTGCTTCTCACTACTAAAAGGATTAAAAAGCGAAATCCATACACATAGCGGTACAAGAAGAACGAAGTAAACCTAAAGTAAAAAAATCTCCTCGATCACTGTAAAATGGTCGGGGAGATTTTTTTATACAGATGAAAAAAGCAATCATTTTTCAGGATCAAAAGAGTTTTACTGATAAGAAAAGGTATCATTTATGGGCCAGTATAAGGGCAACTCAGGCCCTGCCTTCGTCTTAAAGGTTAGCCGAGCCAAGTTTCCTTCCGGCAGCGGGAAAGTTCAATGATCGAAACAACCATATGCCCGTTCAATGGGTTAATATTCCCCTTTAATCACAAAGAATGAGCCCCGAATGGTACCGGCCAGTTTCGACTTCTGTTTGGCAAATTTAAACTTTCCTTCAAGCTCCTTTGGAACATCCATTCCTTCCGATAGCTTTAAACCGACAGCTCGCTTCTTTGGGTCATCCAACGTATACAAGACGTTGACCTCGAGACCATCCTCATAAAAGACGTAGGTCCATTTGATATTTTCCACTTGAAACTGTGACGTTTCTAACGGCTTTGCGGAAAGCTCAATACCGCGTTCCTCTTTCAAAATCCGTTTCACATATTCAATAGTCTCTGGGCTTTCATCAGCCGGTACAACCGTAAATCGATGTTTGTATTTGTTATAAAAGTACCGGGCTTCATTCGCGCGTAAACCCGCAAGCGCTTCGGCAACGGGTGACGACTCCAAACCAACCGTCGATACATTTTTAAAATCAACGATATAAGCCATCTTCATTCTCCCTTATTTTCTTATGACAGGAATCCACATTTCACCAAACACCTTGCCGCCTCTCTGTCCCATAACAACGGCTGTATTCGGTCCACCGACATAAGCGACATCTTTAGCTTCCGGCAAGGCTTGCATAAAGGCGATTCCAGGAAGCCGATTATTCAAGTCATCAAAGGTTTCCGCTTCCCCTTTAACGACGACATATTCCCCTTTAGGAAATTGAATCACACGCGCTTCTTCCGGTACCGATGCCAAAGACTCCACCATGACACCCGCATAATGCATCATCTTGTTATTCACCGCTTCGTTGACGGCGAAAATGTAGTCATTTGCGGCGATGGCTTTTAAAGCATCGAGCCTGCCGTCAGCGCGGATCGCCTGCCAAAAGTCTGCTTTTTCCTTATTAATGCCGGCAAAATCGGTGTAATGGCTCTTAAGCTCCGTCCCCAAACCTATTACGATAAAGCTGTCCTTTTCCTCCAAAGTAAAATTCGCCATACAGAAAACCTTCCTTCTTTTTTTATTGATCTTGTTAGGTATATAATAACCTTAAATCATGTCAAAAAGTGACACCATTTAGGAGGACCGATGAAAAAAGTTGAACGGATCAATACCATCATGCGCTATATCAATAACCGTTCCCATTTTACCATTTCTGAAATCATGCGGGAATTTAACATTTCCCGCTCCACGGCGATTAGAGATATCAAGGAAATTGAAGCCATGGGCATGCCGCTTGTCGCTGAAGTGGGCAGGGCCGGGGGTTATTTTGTCATGCACAATTCCGTCCTGCCCGATGTGCATTTCACCGATAATGAAGTCAAAGCGCTTTTTATTGCCTTTATGGCGACAAGGAATCAACAACTCCCCTTTTTAAAGAGCCGCCAGTCTTTAGCCGAAAAACTGCTCGGCCTCATCTCGGAAACTCAGCAGGAAGATCTTATTCTTTTAAATGAAATCTTTATTTTTGAAGGAACCAATCCCAATCATCCCGACTTGCTTGAGCTGTCGGACCTCCCCCATCCTATTCTCGAAAAACTGATCCAAAACCTACTTTTGGATCGCTATTTATTGATTACCGTCGAGGAAGAGGGGGCAATCAAATCTTATCCTATTTACCTTTTGCACCTTTATCGCGAAAAAGGCCTCTGGCTGTTGGAAGGCTTTGACCTGGAGGAGGAAAAGAAGAAAATTTTCCCCGTCGACCAACTCTCCGATGTTCAACCTTACAAAACGAAAAAACGAATCAGTAAGAAAAAGATTTTAGAAAGATTAAGGGCGCAAGGAAAAGCCATCAATCTAGTCCTTGAACTCGGCCCAAAAGCGATTGCCCAGTTCAAAAAGTACCATCCACTAAAAGCTTCCATCTCCTATACAAATCCTTACCAAACGACCGCCATTTTAAAAGCGTTTATCGATGTCAATCATCCCGAAGAAGTGGCCGAAATCATAAATTGGTTACTTTTTCTCGGAGAGGAGATCAAGGTCAGAGAAATGCCAGAAGAAGTCATGAAAGCTTTACATGAGCGATTAAGCTGGCTGAAGGCTATCTTAAATCGGCCAAAAGTCAACGGATAAAACCGCCTCTTTTGGCCCACAACGAAACACAGGACGAATAATATTGGTAAGAGTAAGTTTCCAAGATGAAGTACCTCTTTTTAGAGTAGCAAAACTTATAGATCCTACATTCATGTAACTATTGCGTACAATATATGTCCAATCCATGTAAGGTGCATCATAGAAATAAGTATTACTACTTGGATAGTATGTCATATCTTGAGCTACGAAAAGACCATTCTTTTAGTTAGTCCCAGTTCTTAGATATTTATTTGTTTAATTTCGCAACATTTTTATAAGTTCTTACCGTCCTGTGTATTCAAATCAGATTTAATATTTGAAACATCCTTTACTGATCTTGAATAAATATAAATGATTATTCCGATAATAACAGAACCTAAGCAACTGTAAATAATGACCTGAGCGGGGCTAACAAGTGAAATAAGCATTCCTCCTAAAGCTATTCCGATCGGTCCGCTAATTTTGGACATATATTGAACGAGTGCCATACTTTTCCCATAGTGCTCTTCCGAGATAAGCTCCTGCATCTTTGTTATATAGATCGGTCCAACCGGCCCTAGTAATAATCCCGAAACAAATATAAAGAACAGGGATAAATAAGAATGATTGATAACGGCTAACCATAGAAATGAAAAATCACTCAGAATAACTAATAAAAGGCTGGTTCTGTATTCACGCATTTTTTGAAGAATTTTTTCTGAAAATAGGGTACCCACCATTAATCCTGCGACAAAACAAGAAGAAAATATGCCAAATTGTAAAGCATTACCTTTCAGGCTATTATTAACGAACAATGGTAAGGCGACATCGTTGGCCATAGCCATAAACATGTTAGATGAAAAAATAATTGGCAAGAAAATCTTGATCACGGGTTGTGAAAGGACGACCATGTAACCGGTTTTAATTTGTGATAACATTCCTTTTTGATATATCGACTTTCTTTCTTTACTTTTGTATTTAATGAATATAAATAAAATACTTCCTAGTAAGTACAATATTCCTACTAGCAAAAGTGATACGCTTGTTGAAGTTTTAGCGATGATTCCCCCTCCAATGACTGGCCCAATAAGAGAAAATGATTGTATAAATAAAGATCTATATTTATTTGCTTTTGCCAGTTCATCTTTAGATACAAGACTAGGTATTATAGTTGGAACAGCCGGTGAACGAAAAGAGTCAACAATACTTGAGAAAATCGTGAAGATTGGTAGTAAATAAAAGCTTCCGAAATAAAGGCTAAGTATCAGATAGATGAAAATTAATATGGATTTTACAATCAGGAGATTTCGTAGAATACTAAAAACATTAACACGATCAACCAAAATCCCGCCTAAAATTAAAAAAACAAATCGGGGAACTGTCCAACAGCCGAGAATAAAGGATAAATAACTCCCCCCGATATTGGCCCCAATCCACGTAATGGTGAGTAAGAACATTGTATCAGCTAAGGCAGTAAATATTAAGGTGCCGTAGTATGCTGTTAAGTTCTTATTCTTGAGAAAAAATTTAATAGACATTTATCTTCCACCAGTTTCTTTCTATATGACTTTTATTAGGATGTTAAACAAGAGGGGATTCATTTTCTAATTCCATCAGTTTAGGAACAAATTCTCTCATGAATTCTTTTTTACATTGGCGTGTTTGGAACTTCCCGGTTTCCACATAAGAATCAAAAGCACAACCTCTAGCACAAAGCGGAATGAATGGCTTCATCACCGTCTAAGGATATTTGTGCGCTTACCAGACCTAAATCTTTTAGCTTTTTAGTCTTTTCTCGATTAAGGTTTAAGCCATTTGTTAAGCACCAAATGTAACCGGCTTATTTATCCTTTCACAAACCTTTGGTATTTTTTCCATTACTTTATATGCAATTCTAATAGGAGCAAACGGTTCTCCCCAAACAAGATTGGATGTATTTTATGGTAAAATAGAGTTAACCCTTTAACAAACATGAGGAGAGATCTAAAATGAATAACAATAAAATTAAACAACTTTTAAAACAAGCTGAAATAGAAACTAAAAAAACAGGAATTCAACCAAGAAGATTTGAACGGACACCAGATGGGAAACTGATTCTTGATCCTAATAAAGAATTTGATAGAGATTGGTATGAGAACGACGATGCCTACGATCTCTAATAAAAATTCATCGAATGCTTTATCAATCTGCAAGTATGTCGTGCCTCAAGTTTTACACCCCTTTTTTATATTCTTGATCCATATCCCGTTACTTTTGTATAAGTCGACTAGGCGACAAGTGTTTTTTTATTAAGTTTTCTAGTGGTTTGGTATCATACACAGATTTTATCGATGCGTTCATGTACTCGTCACGGGAGATTTTACGCCAATCGATGTCATATCCAGAAAGAAGGGCAACTTCTCTTATAAATTCACGTTGTGTTCGACCATTTCCCTCCCGAAATACATGGAGAATGTTTATTTCAGCAAAATAGTAAGCCAATCTTTGAGATAATTCATCTTTATCCAAGCCTACAAGATCGTTTTCATTTTTTAACTCTTGAAATAATCTTTTCGCATTCTCCTCTATGTATAGAGGATTAGCAAAACGGACATTCCCTTTAATTATCGATACGTCCCTAAATTCACCAGCGAAAGGGTAAATATCACCAAAAATATATTTATGGATTTCTTTTAAATGATCAATATTAAATTGACCTTTTATCGGTTTGGTTCGCAATTCACCGATTTTAATAGATGTCATTATTTTCTCAATAGATTGCAAGTGTTTAGCATCATGAATATTGAATTTATTAATTAGGACATCTGTCCCCGGATAGCAATATCTAGACGGCAATTTCATCACCTATATCCTAGGGATTTTAATGTACGGCGAATCAGTTCATCATAAGAGATTTTTCCTCTTAGACAATCTGCAACGAGTTTTTTTTCTTCCTCTGTGAATTCAAATCCTTCCAATTCGCAGGAATGGATGCCTTCTTCAATGGCAATTTGAATGAGTTCCTCTTTAGACATAAAAATCACCCTTTTTATTTATTTTACCAAATTCTTGGTGTTTATTGCCATTTATCTAATTTTTCAATTTAATTGATTAGTTGGATTAAAAAACAGGAGCATGCCGCAGATGCCCCTGTTTGTAAATATATGCCGAAACTTTTCGGCTTAAGCTGTTTCCTCTTTCTTCTTTTTCCCAATACCAAAAGCATAATAACTGATAGAAATAAGCGCGAGGAAAACAACCCCTACAACGAGCGAAACACGCGTATCTTGATTAAACCACATCGCGATTAACACCAGAACCAGGAAGGCGATCGTCAAGTAATTGGATACCGGTGCAAAAGGCATTTTGAAAGGATGATGGTCCATTTGCTCACCCTTCATTTTTCTGAATCGAATTTGGCTGATGAGAATGACAAACCACGGAACCATCCCTGGAAGGACACTGGCACTGTATACATAAACAAATAAATTTTTCGGTGCAATGTAACTTAATATAATGCCCACTGCCAAACCAAGGAGAACACCAAATGTACTGAAATATGGCACACCATTAGGGGTGAGCTTCGTAAAAATTTTGGGGGCTTGTCCATTAACGCCCAAGGTGTAAAGCATTCGCCCCGCACTGTATATCCCGCTGTTACACCCCGAAAGCGCGGCAGTGATCACCACAAAGTTTATGATTCCGGCGGCTGCTGTAATGCCGATTTTCGCAAACGTCGCCACAAACGGACTGCCGATGGCATGGAGCTGATTCCAGGGATAAATGGCCACAATCACAAAGATCGCTCCGATATAAAAAATCAAAATCCGCCAAATAATGCTTTGCGTCGCTTTGGTTAACGTTCTTTTTGGATCTTGGGCTTCCCCGGCCGCAATCCCAATGAGCTCGACACCTTGATATGACCCAATAACAATTGACAGAGCAAAAAGGAACCCTGACCAACCGCCTGTAAAGAAGCCGCCATGTTTCCAAAGGTTAGAAAGCCCCGTAGGCGTTCCCCCATTGCCAATTCCGAAGATAATCAGGCCCAATCCGGCAATGATCATTACGATAATCGTGACAATTTTTATCAAAGAAAACCAATATTCAAACTCCCCAAAGGATTTAACCGAAATTAAGTTAGCGGTTCCAAGTATCATAAAGGCAATTAAACCCGGAACCCAAGCGGGAAGATGCGGAAACCAAAACTGCATGTACGCCCCAACCGCAATGATTTCCGACATTCCAACAATCACCCATTGGAACCAGTTGCTCCATGCCGTTAAATACCCGGCCAGCGGATGGATATACTTGTGTCCGAAAACCGCAAAGGAGCCGGTTATTGGCTCGACATATAACATTTCTCCCATGGCCCGCATAATAAAAAAAATGAAAATGCCCGTAAGCATATAAGCGAGCAAAACCGATGGGCCTGTCCATTGTATCGTGCTTGCTGAACCCATGAATAAACCAACGCCAATGGTCCCACCAAGCGCAATCATCTGAATATGACGAGCTTTTAAACCTCTTTTTAACTCTTTTCTCTCCACTCTGTTTCCCTTCTTTCTAAGATGCTTAATCTTTTATCCCGAAATAATATTCAATAATAATATTATTGCAAGAAAAATACAAATGCATTTTTTGGGAAACATTCACTTATTTATCTTATTTTGTTTTATTTTTGCAATTTCCTATCATCTTCCTTAACCGTAAAAAATAAAGGCAAAATTTTATAAAAAAACCCACTTACTTATGGTGCGGTTCACATAGAAAGATTAAAATGAGGTAACGAAAAAGGTCAGCCTAGTCAAGCGAATCAGACTGACCTTTTTGCTTTTCATCAGATGGGTAAAAGAGTGCCGAAATGAGAATTTAATAAATTAAATTAAAACAAACACTAACCAATGGAAATCATTCGTTCAATAGCACGCTTTGCCTTTTCAGCCGTATGGGTGGGCACAGTGATCACATGCTTGTTTTCTTTCAAAGCAGCCAATACTTTTTCAAGTGTGATCATTTTCATAAAAGGACAAACGGCGTCCGGGTTGGCGGCGAGGAATCGCTTTTCGGGATTTTGTTTTTGTAATTGATGGATAATCCCTACTTCTGTTGCGATGATGAATTCATCTGTCTGTGAATCCTTAGAATGCGTGACCATTTTGCCTGTTGAAAGAATATGCGTTTTTTCCTTTGGAAGGACACCCTCAGACATTAAATACATGCTGGAAGTCGAGCAGCCGCATTCCGGATGGACAAGCAATTCAGCATCCGGATGCTTACTCAGCACACTTTCTACCTGATAAGGCCGTATCCCTGCGTGAACGTGACATTCACCCATCCAGATGTGCATGTTTTTGCGACCGGTTACCCGCTCCACGAATGATCCAAGGTACATATCCGGCAAGAACAGAATTTCTTGATCTTCGGGAATCGAACGGACGATGTCTACAGCATTCGAAGACGTGCAGCAATAATCGCTTAATGCCTTGACTTCCGCGGAGGTATTGACATAAGCAACCACAACAGCGTCGGGGTGCTCCGCTTTCCACTCACGAAGCTGGTCTGCCGTAATCGAATCAGCCAAAGAGCAGCCCGCTTCAAGATCGGGAAGCAGCACGGTTTTCTCCGGGTTCAAGATGGCCGCCGTTTCGGCCATGAAGTGAACACCACAGAATACGATGACATCTGCCGTGGTATCCACCGCCGCACGTGCGAGTGCAAGGGAATCACCTAACACATCTGCGATATCTTGAATTTCTGGAATTTGATAATTGTGGGCAAGTAAAATCGCATTGCGTTTTTCTTTCCATTCTTGAATTTCTTCAACGATGCGGCTTTTTGTTATGGTATTTGTCATGTTAACATTCCTTTCTATTGTTTATAACGTACCCATGAATCCTTTATAAAACCCATTCACTCTCATTCGCTCATTGAGACTTTGACACTGATATCAAGCGCTTTGTATGAATGGGTCAAAAAACCAAGAGAAATATAATGAACACCACAATCGCGGTAACTTCCCAAATTACTTAAGTCAATCCCGCCTGATGCTTCCGTAATAATATGGTCAGGGACCAGCTTGATCAATGCTTTGATTTCATCGGGAGTGCGATTGTCAAACATAATCACATCCACTCCTGCTTCGACCGCTTCGATGACTTGGTCTTTTGTCTCTGTTTCAACTTCGATTTTGACCATATGACCCAGTTTCTCACGGACAAGGTCCACCGCACGTGTGATCGAACCCGCAAAAGAGATATGATTATCTTTAATCATCACCCCATCATAAAGGCCATAACGATGATTATAGCCGCCGCCGCAGCGGACCGCATATTTTTCAAGCATGCGCAAACCGGGTGTCGTTTTTCTCGTATCGCAAATTCGAGTAAAAGAGCTATCCAGCGTCTCGACGGCCTTTCGCGTTAAGGTGGCAATGCCGCTCATGCGCTGAATGAGATTCAGGATCACTCTTTCTCCTTTTAATAAAGTCGAAATTTCTCCTGAGGCTACTGCCAACCGCTCTCCTGCTTTAATGGGATCACCGTCCTTCACAAACAATTGAATATTAACTTGCGGATTTAAAAGATGAAAGCCTGTTTTAATAATGTCCTCGCCGCAAAAAGTTCCCGTTTCTTTTGCTAAAAAAACGACTTCTCCTTTTGTATTGTCTGAAAAAATCAAATCGGTGGTGATATCTTGTTCCCCAATGTCTTCGATAAAAAATTGCTCAATTAACGAGCGCAGCTTCAATTTGTTCATATTTGATGGCCACTTCTCCTTTGTGCTTTTGAATGATTATTTTCTTATACCAATTTTGATCATCTTCAAATGGAAAATCACTTCTAAAATGGCCGCCACGGCTTTCCGTCCGGCATAAGGCGGCTTCTGTAATCAAAGAAGCTGTGATGTACATAAAAATTCGGGTAATATCCTGAATGGAATAAGCATCAAGGTGAGTGACATCATGTAAGTGGAACTGATCAAGCCAATGCTTTTGTTCTTCCAAGAGCTCTTTCGACCGAACAATGCCAACTCTTTTCATCATCATCTCCTTTAAGACTTGGACATCTGGAAGCGAAACATTATTTGCTGAAAGGGAAGGACAAGGTTCAGGTATATTTGGAACAGGATGTTTTTTAAAATTTGCATTAATCCATTGCGAGAGCTTCTTCCCTTGATATAACCCTTCCAATAACGAATTACTGGCCAGTCGGTTGGCGCCATGAAGGCCTGTACATGCTACTTCTCCGATTGCAAATAATCCATGGATTGAAGTTCGGCCTATTATATCCGTTTTGATGCCGCCCATTAAAAAGTGACTGCCGGGAACGACTGGGATTTTCCCTTCTGACAGATCGATGCCGTTTTTCTCACAATTCGCTGTAATGAAAGGGAATCGCTTTCCAAAATTTTTTATGCTTCTAATATCCAGATACACTTCATGCCCGTTTTCTATATAGTTATAAATCGTCTGAGAAACAACATGCCTCGGCGCAAGATCTTTTAATGGGTGAATACCTTCCATAATCGGCACGCCATCTCCAGTGACCAAAATCGCTCCTTCGCCCCTGACAGCTTCTGATATGAGCCCTTTCGCTTCTCCGTCTTTAAATAAAAGCGTTGGGTGAAATTGGATAAATTCCATATCCGCTATTTCCGCACCGGCTAAATAGGCCATGGCGATTCCATCACCCGTTACAGTCGGGGCATTGGAAGTTATGGGATATAATTGACCACAGCCACCTGTGGCAAGAATGATACAATCTCCATAAAAATAACGGGTAATGCCACTTTGGTCTTTCGCTTTTACACCCACACATCGTTGCTGTTTATGGTCAATCATTAATTCATAAGCAAAAATGTTCTCTTCTACTTCAATATTGTCTGTCAGTTTACTGATCAAGTGCTCTATGATATGTTTACCTGTCGCATCACCGCCGCTGTGGACAATCCTGTTTACACTATGCGCCCCTTCTTGCCCAAGCAACAAATGCCCATGTTGATCCTTGTCAAAGATTTCATAGAAGTCGCTAATCAGTGCTGGAGCTTCGTTCAATATTTCACGCACAGACTCCTCGTTATTGTGAAACCTTCCCGCCTGAAGGGTATCTGCTAAATGCTTTTTGGTGTCATCGTGATCCCCAATGGCAGCAGCAATCCCGCCTTGTGCTAAATAAGAATTCGCATTTTTTATATGTGATTTTGTGAGAATCTTCACATTCTTATCATGGCTTAACATAGTGGCCAGCTGTAAAGCCGCAACACCACTACCAATAATTATGACATCACCCATTTCCATGATGAAAGCCTCCAAAGAATACAGGTGTCTTGACACCTATATTTACACATTTTTAAAATAAAAACAAGTTTTTTCGTATTAAAATTTGATTAAGATCAAAAACCATTGATTTAAAGGCATTTTAATAGATTTGTTAAATCTCCATAAGGAATTAAATGGAAAGGGTAATATTACAGTGGCTTTTTGACCTTTTACAGTTCGCCGCAATTAATGGGGATTGATAACTTAATTATTATGCAGATAATTGGCAGGCATCAGGATGGTTAAAGCAAACAGTACCTGCCATTTTTTTATTATGCACTTGACAATCTAATAATTGATATATTTTTTAGGTTCTACGTCAAATGTTGGGGTAGGAGCTAAACCTCCTACTCCTTAAACAACCGGAACATTGTTTAATTTAAACTGATGGTGTAATAAAACACGTAACCGTAAACGGTCATAACGTTTAAATCCAAAGGCATTACGTTTTATCACCTTTGTTTGATTGTTGAGTCCTTCTAGGAATCCGTTGTTATAGCCAAAGGCAAAGCTGTTTAAAATTTCGACTTCCCAGTTTTTAAAGGTTTTTATTACCTGAATAAACTCGCTTATCCCTGATTTTAAGGCAAGATCATAAAATGTATGCAAACCTTTCTTGATTTCCACTAACTTATCTGCGCCTGCCTTTTTCGCCTGCTCAAACCATAATCGATAGGACTCTTTCAGTTGATAAGCTATTTCTAATTCTTCGGATTGCTTAAGAAATCTTTCTAAATACCAGCGTTGTGAATCACTCAAGTGATCATGAGGCAGATAAAAAATATGCCTCATGTGCTTA
>NZ_AUMM01000055.1 GCF_000430685.1 Tuberibacillus calidus DSM 17572
TGTAAAAAACTGGAGCATATGCGCAAATTTATAGTCGAACGGCATCGAAAATGTACAAAAACGGCATTTATGCGTATTTTTGAGCCAGAAAAGTCACGAAAATGAGCAGACACTCCAGATAATGGAAAAACAAGCGCGAATTATGTAAAAAACTGGAGCGGCGGCGGTTAGCTTTAGCAAAGCCGAGTTTTCATCACCGTATTGGGACAGATCTTTTGTATTATACATTAAAATAATGGATAATTTTAAGTAGAGGATTTTCTTTCTAATCTACATTGGGAGGGGGCTTCTTGTGCAGGAAGCATTAGAAAAAAAAGAACATAAGAAGTCTAAAGGGGATTTAATCAGACGGCTAATTGCCGTGCCGATCGGCGCTTTTATCGTTGCTGTTGGTCTGGAAATTTTTCTGATTCCCAATCATGTCATCGATGGCGGTATTACTGGTATTTCCATTATGTTATCCGTCACATTGGGGCTCCCCATCGGTATTTTTCTCATTTTACTTAATATCCCGTTTTTCCTGCTCGGATATAAGCAAATCGGAAAAACCTTTGCCCTCACTTCACTTTTAGGCATTGCGTTAATGTCCCTTTTTACCCAATTGCTTGTTCCGGTTCGTCCACTGACAACTGATCCCATTTTAGCCACTGTCTTTGGGGGGCTCTTAGTCGGGATTGGTGTCGGGCTAGTCGTGCGTAACGGCGGGTCAACGGATGGTACCGAAATTTTGGCGATTTTAGTGAATAAAGGCACCCCATTTTCCGTAGGCGAACTCGTCATGTTCATCAATGTCTTCATCCTTTCCGCAGCAGGATTTGTATTTAGTTGGGACCGCGCAATGTATTCCCTAATGGCGTACTTTATCGCTTATAAAACCATCGATATCACGATTGAAGGTCTCGAACAATCGAAGGCGATTTGGATTATCAGCGAACATCACGAGGAAATTGGCGATGCCTTAAACAGCCGCCTTGGCCGCGGTGTCACCTATCTGAACGGTGAAGGCGCTTATTCCGGTGACCAAAAACGCGTCATTTTCACCGTCATCACGCGATTGGAAGAAGCAAAATTAAAGAGCATTGTGAATGACATCGACCCTGGAGCGTTCCTTGCCGTCGGTGACATTCATGACGTTAAAGGCGGGAACTTTAAAAAGCGGGATATCCACTAAAACCACAAACCGAATCCAACCGTCTTTAATCCAAGCAAAACCTTAAATATAGAAAAAAGTTTGCCATCTTTATGTGGGAAAAAGCCTAACTTGATTGGAACGGAAGACGCAGGGAGGAATGGTTGTGGGGAAAAAAAGGATTCGCGACTACGGGATCGCCATCGGTCAAATGAAACCAGGGACAAGAAACCAAATTACGGATGTTGCTGGTGTTAAAGTCGGGCATGTCACCTTAAACGAAGCCAATCTACGAACCGGTGTCACGGCCATCTTGCCCCACCCCGAGAATCTTTTTCAGGATAAAGTCGTTGGTGCATCATATGTGATTAACGGATTCGGAAAGACGGCCGGCATCGTTCAAATCAATGAACTCGGGACGATTGAAACACCCATTCTGTTAACCAATACATTGAGCACGGCCACCGCCGCTGACGCCCTCATTGACTATATGTTAAAAACCAATCCGGATATCGGAAGAACGACGGGAACCGTGAATCCGGTTGTCGGAGAATGTAATGACATGTTCCTAAATGATATACGGGCTAAAGGCGTTCAGAAAGCGCATGTCCTGCAAGCCATTGAAGCTGCTGATGTGGCTTTTGAGGAAGGATCGGTCGGCGCGGGAACGGGAATGGTGGCGTTTGGTTTAAAGGGCGGCATCGGCTCGGCATCTCGAATCATACCGTATCCGTACGGCACGTTTACAATTGGGGTGCTTGTCCTTGCGAATTTTGGCCGTCCGGATGATTTGCGTCTAGATGGGGTGGCGATTGGTGCAAAAGTCAAAGCTTTTTTAGAAAAAAAACAAGCCCTTGAAGCGACTGCGCAGGAAAAAGGATCGATCATGATGATCGTGGCAACCGACTTGCCGGTCACCCACAGACAGCTTTTGCGTTTGATAAAAAGAACGGCAGCTGGACTTGCGCGAACAGGGTCGATCTACGGGAACGGAAGCGGCGACATTGCCATCGGCTTTTCCACTGCCAACCACATCCCCCATGCGCAAAAAGATGGGCTGATGACCATTACGTGTCTTTCGGATCAGCATTTAGATCCAGCCTTTCATGCGGTGGCGGAGGCCACCGAAGAAGCGATCTTCAATGCCTTAACCGCTTCTGATACAATGATCGGCTATGAAGGCCGCATCATTTATAGTTTTAGAGATTGGTTGGAAAGCCAAACGTGAATAAAAAGATTCTCTATCATGTTAGCAGGGCGTGCGACTCATGTTTTGCTGGTATAAAAAAGACTATTCGTTTTCAGGATAGCAAAAGGATCATCTTGAGAGAAAACACCTTAATAGACAAAACATTGGGGTTGTTTTCGCGGCATCTGACAAAATAAATGGTTGAGGAAGAGCGAAAGATTTGTTACGATTAATGTAAACGAATAATACGTCACTTTTAGGAGGAGTCTGTCACCGACAGGCTCCTTTTGCTTTTTTTAGGGCATATTAAGGAAGGGGAGGAAAGCACGTGACCAACGAAGCGATTTTTGCTATTGTCATTTTTCTTATCGTGTACATGATCATTGTCAGTGAAAAAATCCATCGGACCATCGTTGCCTTGGCAGGTGCCTTATTGATGATGGCCTTTGGGGTAATGAATCAAGAAACCGCCATTCATCACATTGATTTTAATACCATTGGTCTTTTAACTGGGATGATGATTATCGTTGCGATCACAGCCGAAACGGGATTGTTCAACTACATTGCCATTTGGTCGGCCAAGGCGGTAAAAGGGGAGCCGGTGCTCATTTTGATTGTACTTTCCTTGATCACGGCCATCGGGTCAGCCTTTTTGGATAATGTGACCACCGTTCTTTTAATCGTTCCCGTAACGTTTAGCATAACGAGACAGCTTTCGGTGAATCCGATTCCCTATTTGGTCTCGGAAATTCTCATGTCCAATATCGGCGGGACGGCGACGATGATCGGCGATCCGCCGAACATTATGATTGGAAGTGCTGTACAAGAGCTTTCATTTAATGACTTTATTACAAATCTCACATTAATTTCCATGTTCATTGCCGTGGTAACAATAATGGTACTTGTTATGCTGTATCGAAAAGAGTTAATGGCTGATGAGCGAGCCAAACTGCGGTTGATGGGATTAAATGAAAAAGACCAAATAAAAGACCGCAAGCTTCTTTTAAAATGTCTATCAGTCTTGACATTGACGATTTTGGGATTTTTTATACACCAAACGTTTGACTTTGAATCGGCGTCCGTGGCGCTTGCCGGTGCGGTGCTCTTGCTTCTTGTCGCAGGGCCAAAATATTTAGAAGATGCACTGGCACAGGTTGAATGGCCAACGATTTTCTTTTTTATCGGTTTATTTGTTTTAGTCGGCGGTTTAATGGAGACCGGCGTCATTGAACGTCTGGCTCAAGGGGCCATGCATCTGACGAAAGGGAATGTGACAAACACCTCACTTTTAATTTTATGGATGAGTGCCATCGCCAGCGCTTTTGTGGACAATATCCCTTTCGTTGCGACGATGATTCCCATGATCCAATCATTTGGAGAGATGGGAATGACAGAGCTCGAACCGTTATGGTGGAGTCTCGCCCTCGGAGCGTGTCTCGGTGGGAACGGGACTTTGATAGGGGCAAGTGCCAATGTGATCGTTGCTGGACTTGCAAGCCGTGAAGGACATGAGATTTCTTTTTTCTCGTTTTTAAAGATTGCTTTTCCGTTGATGATTTTATCGATACTCATTTCAACCGTTTATATTTACCTTCGCTATCTCATATAAGGTATAATGCATGTGACAAGTCAGGAAAGGATGCTTGCACATGACACAAAATATATTAGCCGCACCGGCCCAGAAAGGATTAGTGAAAAGGGCACTATGGCGGCTTGGCGCCACTCATTTTATCAATGACCTGATGACAACGGGCATTGTTCCAGCCCTATTGCCATTGTATAAACAAGCGTTTCATTTAACCTACACCCAGTCAGGCATCATCCTGCTGATGTCTTCTTTAGTATCATCGGTCATGCAGCCGGTATTTGGGACGTTCACGGATCACCATCCCAAGCCTTGGCTCCTTCCCCTTGGAACATTAGTGACCGGTTTGGGCCTTGCGCTTACCGGCATCGTGCCGAATTATGCGCTGTTGCTTTTGGCCATTGCGCTTTCGGGCCTTGGCTCTGGTTTGTTTCATCCGGAAGCCTCACGCGGCGCTCATCTCGCTGCAGGAAAGGCGAAAGGGACAGCTCAAGCGATTTTTCAAGTGGGGGGAAACCTCGGACAAGCTTTTGGACCGCTAATGCTTCCAGCCTTTTTACTTGCGACCGGCATTCACGGCATCTTGTGGTTTGCTTTAATTGGGGCGCTTGGTGCCTTGCTAATGGTGCAAATCGTTCCATGGTATAAGGAAAAAATAACGGCTGGATTGAAAAAGAAAACAGCAAAATCCGGTCAAAAACATCTTCCAGGCATCATATGTTTAACCGTGGTGGTCGTCATGCGGTCGTGGACGCAAATCGGCATCGCCGGCTTTCTGCCCTTTTTTTATCTCAGTCAAAACCTTTCATTGAAAGTGGGCGATGTCCTTACCTTTCTCTTTTTACTGGCTGGTGCGATTGGTACGTTCATCGGCGGAAGGCTTGCGGATTCCATTGATTATAAATGGCTGTTATTGGCATCCATGGCATTAACGATTCCATTTGCTTGGCTTCTGCCACATGTGCATGGGATTTGGGCTGTCATCGTGTTGTTTGTGTTCGGCTTTCTGATCCTCTCATCGTTTGCCGTAACAGTTGTCTACGGACAGAGCATGCTCCCGAATAATATTGGTTTGGCTTCGGGGCTTATGATCGGTTTTGGCGTCGGTGCCGGTGGCATCGGAGCCGCATTGATGGGATGGCTGTCGGACCACTTCGGCGTCCGTTTTGTTTTCGATTTGTTCGTCATTTTGCCTTTTATTGGCACTTTATTTACATTATTGATTCCGAGTGAACGTCAATTGAGACAAAATCAATAAAGGGGAGAGGGAAATGACTTATCTTGAAACCGGTGGTTATGCCTATGTGAAGGTGGCCGTAGCGACGGTTTGGAGACAACCTGAAGCTGTTCGGGAAAAAGACCGCCCAGCCTTAAGCTACCCGGTTGATATGGATGGCTGGTTGGCGGCCATGACGCATGATGATAAACTCGATCTCTTAGGCCGGGTCGATACCCAATGTTTATATGGCGAAAAAGTGCTTGTCAAACAAGTTGTTAACGAATGGGCTCAAATTGAAGCCTTGAGTCAACCAGGGAACAGCGGTGCTCAGTCTTACCCGGGCTGGGTACCCGTTGCTCAGCTTACGCGGGCGAAAGAGTTGGATAAAGCAGACTATATGGAAATGGTGGTCGTAACCAGCGTGAAAGCGCCAATCTATCAAGACCCCGGCTTGCAACAACCTGCTTTGGTCGTGAGCTATAATACCCAGCTGCCATTGGTAGATGAAACGGACAGCTTTTATCAAGTGCTGACGCCTGATGGTGAAAGGTGGGTAAAAAAATCCGATGGGGAAAGATGTGGTCAAAGGGCGCTGACGGGGGAGAACCTCGTTGAAGAGGCTTCGCGGTTTATCGGGCTTGAATATCTTTGGGGTGGAACGAGTGCTTGGGGATTTGATTGCTCGGGGCTTGCTCATACCATCCATAAACGCTTTGGCAAAATCGTGCCAAGGGATGCCGGTGACCAATTTTCTTATGGAACACCCTTATCCCGAGAGGAGCTTCGTACCGGCGATTTAGTATTCTTTGCCCATGATGAAGGGAAAGGGTCGATTCATCATGTTGGCTTTTATATAGAGGGTGGAAAACTTCTTCATGCCCCGAAAACGGGTAAAAGTGTTGAAATCATTGATCTGTGGAACCATGACCTTTTTCCAAAGGAATTTGCCGGCGGATGCCGATTCTTTTAACAAAAAGTGGAGTGGGCTTTCCGCTCTAAAAATTTTGAAAAACCTTAGTTACCTTAACAGGTATTCGGCAAAAGAGAAGGCCTTATAATTTCGAGAGGCAATCGGTATGAGAGTGTTGCCTTCATGGCCTTTTTCAATGCTTTTTTATGGATAAAAGAAATGTGGCTCTCGAAGCCTTTGGGATAGAGGCAGTTACTCGGTTGACCAAAAAATGATCGGCATTCTTACTAGTTAAAAAGCTGCCGTATGTGGGCGGCAGCTTTTTGGCCTCATCACCGTTACCTACTTCATGAACGGCATTGGACATGGACACGGACATGGCGGAAGCGGCGTGCATAATACTTCCTCGCAGCTTGTCATACATTGGACCGACTCGGTGTGCGGGAAGTAATGTTGGAGAATGTAATGCGTATGTTGCAAGTGCGTCGTGTGGGACGGATGAATGTGGGGAACGATGACGTTTTGTCTGTTATAGGTTTGAAAGTGAAGCGGCTGGTCAACCATCTCCGGACAGGTCACCGTCGTCTCACAAGGCTCACATTGCATGACCGGTTCCATATAGACCGGGGGTTCCGCCGGCATCGGATTCACCATACCCGGATTAGGATTCGCATTAGCCATCGGATTGGGATTTGCGTTTGCCATCGGGTTTGGATTCGCCATCACATTCGGATTGTTCATATGATCCATCATACCACCTCACCTGTATATGGGTTTTGAGTATGCAACTCATTATAACCTATGTGCCGGGGGCGCCTGTTGAAATGGACAACAACCTAAAACCCTTCGGAAAAACATTGGGTCTTTATCCGATCGCTTTTTTTAAACCAAATTCAGTGACTATCGTCATAGCAAAATATGACGACCGCTATCGAAAGTTTGCGAATAATAACGTTGCGCGTGAAACAATGGTGACGGGGCCGGACGACTTGATTAGAATGGTCGTGATGGTTGTAAAGCCTGTCCATCGATTCCAAAAAGTATGTCGGCTCTACCAATACACGAAAAATTGACAAGCAGGTGGTGGATTGGCGCTGAGGCTCTGTTCAGAAAACGCCAAAGGGTCATTTTTCGGTTTGTTTCATCATCTCTCAATCATTTTTTGTCTTTTTCACCCTGCCCAACTGAATGACCATAGTCATGATTCCGACGCTTCGTCTGCAACCTCTCCTTCTTCAGGGGCTTCTTCCTCATAGTCCTCGTTATTCATCATGTCTTCTGTTTCGAAAAATTCCTGTATTTTTGATTCCATCAATGCCTTGATCCAAGGGCTATCGGATAAGTCCGAACCGCTGAAAGCATCAATCAGTGATCGATCATTTAATAGTGACTTAAGGCCGTCAATGGTGTTATCGTTACCGCTTATCGACCCGAATCCTTGTAAATGTTTTTTATAACTTTCAAAACCGACAGGAAAGTTATTGCCGATATTGACACATGATGCCCCTTCGACGGTATGAATCGTGATCGTGTTAATATGAAACGTCTGATCAAATTTTGCCTGCAAATAAACTCCTCCTTTAGCTAGCGGCTACTCATTTTCTCAACTGGTAATACGTCTCATATTTAGGCTTTCCGTCGTTTTTTCACATAAATATGTTGTCCATTTTGATAGACGTTTCCTGTGCCGTTAAGTGAGCCAAATCCGTCTCGAATGCTTTTTTGATCCTGAAACCCGACTTGATGATTCCGGCCCATAAAAACGGCGGAGCCATTTTTCAAAGTCTTAACTTCTATATTTTTAAAAATAATTTTCATTGTGTCTCCTCCAATGGAAAAAAGTCTATCAATGGCATTGTATGCCGTTAACAGTCCGTCCTATTAACCATCATGTCTTTCGGAAATACGGCAAAGGAGAAGGCATGATTTTTATACGGGTAAAAAATCTTTTCAGGTGAGCATAAGGGTAACGAAGGCATCACCTTCGCGGAACCTCGTTTTCTTAAAAAGCTGAAAAATGGCGGTGAAACATGAAAGGAAGGTGAAGGTCACGTTGATCGCCTATATAATATTCATTTTTCAAAAAACATATATTTTATTAGATCTGGCAAAGGGTGATGGGCATGAGTGATCCGCAAATAAAGGCGCTAATGGACAAATTGGATGAATTGATAAAAGCGTTAAAGGAGCAAGGAAAAATCAATTATATCCACATTGAACATGCGGATATACAGGGCCCTTTGGTGGATCGACTGGATTACCATTTTGATACATTGGATGTAAAGGAAGTCAGTGGTGCATTGAATTTAGGGACGACATTTGGTGTGAAAGTGTCTGAAAAAAAGAAGAAAAAACCAAAACCATCTGACGGACTAGAGCAAAGGGAACAAAATAAAGATCTAGAAACCGGAAGCAAAGTCACGTTGCCGTTAACGCAGGAAGACATCATCACCGAAAAAACGGAGAATCTCCCAAAACAAACGGATTCAAAAAAGAAAGCGGAGGGAACTTCCTCCGCTTTAATGACAAACCATCCCAAACGACGAACAACAATCAGTGAGCCAACCCATTCGAAACCAGCCAATAAGCACGTTCGCGATGAAAAAGGTGCCGCTTTTTCTACTTTGAAGACTGAAGATACGGTTGACCGATACCAACAAAAAAGAAAAGCCTCTATTGAGCAAAGCGCAACGAACCCGATAGCCTCTCGCGCAGAGCGGACGCATGAAGACAAGCAGCAACGATTAATGGAATCGCCCGACTCCGCGCAACTCTTTTATACGAGAAAAGGAATTAAGATAAAATTTCGCTAGTTAAATTGTAAACACACTTTACTATTGACTACGAATGATTAACTTTCTCAATAACGGCGTGATATGGAAGGGTATTTCTGAAACCGTCGGCACGATCAGACGCTCACGTCCATAGATTTCTTTCATCGCCGAAATCTCCTGTATCTCGGCGTCTTCACCAGAAAGAAAAACGCCGACGACGTGGACACCCTTTTTCCGAGCCATGCGCACCGCCTCATGGGTGTCCAAGAGGCCTTTTTCCGTGTAGCCAAAAGCCGATGGCTCACCGTCAGTAAAGACAATCAACCATTTATGGCGCTCACTGCGGCGTCTGAGGCAATCCGCTTCATGGCGAATGGCAAGCCCATCGCGATTATCTTCCTGCGGTTCCAATTGCAAGATGCGCGGGCCAACGGATGGCAGAAATGCCTCTTCAAAGCGGATGAGGCGTTGAAAAAAATTTGGCTGTTCTTTGTCATTGGCAGAAAGGGCATCTTCCCAAAAACCGGTAACGGCATGTGGAATGTTTAATGCTTTAAGGGATTCGTGAAAAAGGGTGACACCAAGACGTACGGCATCCATTTTATCATGCATGGACGCGGAACAGTCGACAAGCAATGAAAAAGCCGCATCAAAAGCCTTGCTTTCCCCTTGTTTTTTATAAAAAAGCCGTGGGAAATCATCCGTGTATAGGTGTGTAAGATTTTGACCTAACCGTCCAAAATGTAAATGTGTTCGCGGGGCGGATTGCTTCCGTTCCAGCCACTTCTCAAGCGTTCGTTTTAAGGAACGGGCAGCGGGCTCTATTATTGCGCGCATTTTTGCATATTCCGCTTGATCTTTGATGCTTGGCTTTTGTATGACCGCTTCACGAAGGGTGACATTTTTGTTAATGCCATGGCGAACTTTTGATGCTCCCGATCGGGTGTCAGGAAGGCGGGTTTCCTTACCATTCATGGCATCCTCATAGCGGTTCCGATCGTTTTCTTGCGCTCTTCCTTCCCCTTGAACGAGAGCGAGGGCTTGATCGCCTGCTTCCATTTTTCGGCCACCTTCACCTAACATATCCGTCCTTTTTCCTTCTTCCAAATCGAATTGTAAAAAGGAGCCGTCCTCCTGTTTGCGCGCTTGATGCCAAGTGGGCATCGTCTCATCATGAGATTCCGGGTCTTGATTTGGCTTTTCTTCGGAGTCCGCGTTCAAGTGTGCGGTGCTTTCATTCTTCTCTTTGCGAAGGACAGGCTCACTTGAAACCCGAATCGGATAATACAGCTCGGTCATATCCTCAAACCCTTCAGGAAGCTTTTGCAGGAAGCGTTCCACATGCCGAACGACGTCTTTCGTGCTTTGAACGGATGCCATCATCCCGCCTAATTCCCGAAGCGGGCTAGCAAGCGGGGAAAGTCTACCCGTCAACCGAACCGGCCGCCCCGAAAGTCTAAGGAAAAAAGTGCAAAACAAGGCATTAGCCCATTCGGTGCGGTCGAGATGCGCGTGATAACGATCCCGATAAAAGCGGAGTAACAACGCTTTTCGAGATTGAAAAATGTCCTTCATCCCCGGGCGGATGCTTTCCGCCAAAGCCATCCAGCGAAACTCTTCCATGACGCTGACCAATTGTTTAAAAAGAGAAGGTTGGGGGTGATTTTCGGCCAGCCTAACCGCACGTTCTAATTCGTCTCGGTCGCAAAAACGCGGCTCGCTAAAGGCGCGTAAGTAAACATCCGATTTCATGCCATCCCATTTACGTGCGTCAAGGAGGCGGTCCCAAAAGAAAGCGACGACCACCTTTCGATTGACATTATCGTAATAGGAATGATAACCAAAATCGACGTCGACCCTGGAGTCGCTAGCGAGTGTGCGCGCTAAATCGGTGAGTGTGAGGCGTATGAAAGGATCGATGCGTTTTTCCATAAACGGCGTGTATCGCATTGGTTATCACTCTCTTTACATTTTGCCGAAGTACGTTTCAGCGATGGTTAAGACAGCCACTCTCTCACGCTCGTCTTCCAATTTGTCAGCAATCGCCCGGCGCACCGCACGCATGGGCGGTAAAAATGTTGAAAGGTCGCAAGCGTCGATTAGCGAGCGAATGGAGGCGCCTTCTTCGGCAATTTGTCCGTCTTGAACTTTAAAAATTAAATCCCGGCTTAAAGAAACAAATTGGGCTAACAAACGCTCATCGGTTAGCTTGGTCTGTTCTGTTAAAAGTTGTTTAAGTGCGGCACCCTGCAGATAGGGCACTTCAATCACGACGAAGCGGTTTTTTAAAGCTTCATTCAGCGGCGTCGTCCCGACATACCCTTCATTAATGGCGGCGATGACGTTAAACCCAGCGGCCGCTTCGATTCTTTCGGCTGTAAAGGGATTGTGAATCGTTCGCCGATAATCTAAAACACCATTTAAAATCGGTAGCGTTTCGGCTTTTGCCATATTAATCTCATCAATGTAAAGGAAATGCCCTTTTTGCATGGCCGTTGTCACGGGACCGGGAACGAACGTAATATGGCTTTTGCCGCTTTCATCGTACGTCAACGTTTTATAGCCGAGAAGAGCTTCGGCATCTAAATCAACAGAGCAGTTAATCATTTGCATCGGTTGATAGAAAAGGGATGAAAGAAGTTCCGCAAGTCGCGTTTTTCCGGAACCCGTCGGCCCTTTTAATAACACATTTTTCCCGAGAGCAAGGGCTGTGACCGCATCGGCAATGATGGCTTCATCCGGTGCGGTGTAGCCGGGTTTTCCGATTAAGGCTACCTCTTCGGGCAATCGCTTATTTTTATTAAAACGGGCAGTTGCCTCAACCTGTTCGGCAATTGTCTCCGTTAAGTGATAATGGGATAAAAGCGCGTGCATTTCGAATGCCTCCTAAAATGTGAGTCTGGCATGTTTTTATACTGGTAAGAAAATAGACATTTTTTCAGGCCAGCATAAGTAGAACGAAGGCTCAGCCTTCACCTAAAAGGGTCTTAGCGGCGCCAAGCTTTCTTTATCATAACAAAAAAAAGAAGAAAACCAAACAAATGGGTTTTCTTTAAATGGTGTATTTTGGTAAAAGTGATCGCCATTGTAATGGATATTGAGGATCAAGTTACCGAAAATAACACCACTTCCACGCGTCTCATAACATCCCTCCGTTTTCGATGAAATTCATTATAACGGCATCGAGAGCCAATGATGACTCTAGAATCTGAAAGACTGTGAGTTAAAAAATCTAGCATCCATGCTGTTTGATAAACTCAAACCGTTAAAAATACCTGCAAAAGTGGCGGTGCTTTTCCACTTTCGTCAAGCAGGGGAGATTCCTGGTCTCGCACGGGAGAATGATCAAGCCCTTTTCGCTCAGGAAGTGGGGCTTATGGTTCGAATTGATAAAGGGCACCGTGAAACGAAACGGTTTTGTTCACACCTGTGCCTTGAAAAACAAGTTGGAACGGCCGCTCCCCTCGGGTCGTAAGGAATCGCTTCAGGTCGTTGTCTTTTACCGGTTGGCAAAATGTCAATGCTTTTTCGCCCAAAAGGATGCGGACGCACTTGGCGCCAAGGGCTTCATCATAAAAGGCATTGGCCCGTTTGGCACCGAATAACTTTTGCCATAAGGCCGCCGATGTCTCACTATTGCTTGCGGCAATGCGGACATCCGCAAGATCGATCCTGCCAGCTGGATGCGGTGCGAGGTGTTGTCTTTCCAGCTCATTTTTCCGTTCTTGGTCAGACATTTTCCAATCTATGATAAATGGGAGTTTGAACGGATCGCTTTCGCTCTCATTGACAAATAACATCGCCCATTGTAAAAGTGTGCCATCCGGTTGCCTGCGGCTTCCTTCCACAGGTCCCGTAACCTGAAGCTCGTGGCTTCTAAAATGTTCCATTGCTTGAGGGAGGTTGCGTGTGCGCAACGCTAATCTCGCCAAGCCATTGTTATTTTCTGCGACCAACTGTTGGATTAACGTGTTATCCGTGACTTTCTCTGCGATACGCGTATCTTTCATGCCAAGAAATTCAAGGTATGTCAGCCCGAAATAACATAAACCGTTATGCGTTCCCCAGTTTTCGTGCTCACCGCCAATGACGGCATGAAAACCTAACGCCTGCATGTCGAAAACAGCTTGCTTAGGGTCATCGGTCACATGGACGATATGATCGAGTTGAAACATTTGGCATACACCTCCTTTGACTATTGTACCTAAAAACCGACCTCTGGGCTTTCGGAGACGCATAGTTTACACGTTTTAACACATTTTAAAAAAGAGGTGATTGAACATGGCTGACAGATTTGTGGCAGTACGTAAAAATAAAGATGGCGATATTGTGGAGTTGAAAACGGCAAGCGGAAAAGTGGTGAATTATAAAGAAGCCCAACAAATGGCGAAAAACGGGGAAGTCGAAGGGGTCAACGTCTTTCGCGGACGCGATGGTGAGGAACATTTACGGTCCAATGCCGACGGTGACCCGTCCAATAATCTGGACCAATTGCCTGAATTTTGATTACTGGGTTGACGCTGGTTTTGGCGTCAACCTTTTTCAAAAAAGGAATGGCATTGGATTGGGATAACCGGCCATTTTTATTGATCTAATGGGGCTTCGAAAGAATGATTCAGTGCGAAAAGTACTATAACCATAGCACAAATAAAATTGACGCTAGGTTTTGAAGGACGAGCGGCCACAAAACCTAGCGTACAGACTAAAAATGCTTAGCTATGAAAAACGCCCTGTCTTACACCTCCATTTAAGATAACCGCCAAATCATCCGATGAGCTTCATCAGACTGTTGAATTCCAATTCTTCAAATTTTTTCTTCACGCGTTCTTTATCATAAGGCCATTGACATGCCTCAAGTGAGCACGTGACAGGTGCTTCACAATGAATGGTGGCTAATGTCCGAGAGAGTTTGAGCATTTCCAAGTTGTTCTCGATTTTGGTGCGAATCCCCTTCGAAAGGTTTGACAAATTCTCCAAAATCCCATCGATGGAATGAAATTCTTGGAGAAGTTTTGTGGCTGTTTTTTCTCCGATGCCTTTAACGCCAGGGTAATTATCGGAGGCATCTCCCATCAGGCCCTTTAAGTCAGCGATTTGTGAAGGGAGAAGCCCTTTTTCTTCATAGAAGTTTTCATGATGATAGACGGCATAATTTCCTTGGCCTTTTTTCATGACCGCCACGCTAATTTTCTCATCCACTAACTGAAGTAGGTCTTGGTCGCCTGTTAGAATGACGACCTCATGGGTGTGACAGAAGCGCCGGGCGAGCGTGCCGATGCAATCGTCCGCTTCATAACCCGAAACTCCGATATTCGGAATGCCAAAGGCTTCGGTTACCTCTTTGATTAAATCAAATTGCGGGATGAGTTCTTCCGGAGGTTCACCACGATTGGCTTTATATTGATCATACAGCTCGGTGCGGAAGGTTTGGCTCCCCATATCCCAACAACAAATGACATGACTCGGCTGAAAGAGCGCGGCCGCATCCAAAAAATATTTAAGGAAACCATAGATGGCGTTCGTCGGTGTTCCATTTTTGGTTTTCATATAATAACCGTTTGATGACGTGGCATAAAACCCGCGAAATAACAAGCTCATGCCGTCTACGAGGAATAAGCGGTTTCGTATACTCAAATAAAGCCCTCCTAACTTCTATTATGAGTATATCATGAAGAGGGCTGCCACGTCCTTATAAATCAAAGATAGACCTGACCTTCTCAATAAATTGGGGTTTGAGTGTGGTTGATGATTAAATCAAAATGACGGGCGGCGAACACATCACTTGCAGGGTCAACGTTTTTCAAAGTTTCATTGATAAAAATTTCGGCGCGCACTGTTTTTCGGCTGTCGCCATCCCAAGCAGCCTCTAAGGCCATCGCAGAAAGATAAATATCGGTCATGAGGTGTGTGATGCGCTTTACGAGAAGCGTTTCGCTAAAGGCATCCGCTTTTTTCAATTGTTCGAGTTGCGCGTTCAATGTCTGCATGGCTTCTTCAACAGGTAATAAAAGATGAGCCAATTGATCTGGCGTCCTGTCCATGATGGCACGCACTTCATCAATAAAACACTCGTCAACGTTAAATTTTTTAATTAACCGTAAAACCTCAAGACATAAGATGTTCTCAGGGCCTTCCCAAACCGTTAACACTTGAGCATCCCGAAGCAGGCGAGGGGTGACAAAATCTTCGATATATCCGTTTCCGCCGTGAAGCTCAATCGCTTGGTGCGCAAAATCGATCGCTTCTTGAGCGGTGCGAATTTTTAACAGCGCGATCTTGAGCCGTAATAACGCTTTGTCCTCATCTTGTGCTTCTTCCAAGCGGCTCGTGACGCGGTCAAATAAAGCAATCATATCAAAACAGGCATAGAGTTGGATTTCTTGCCGACATGCCATGCTGACTAACGTTTGTTGAACGAGGGGATAGGCGGTGAGTTTGTGACCAAAAGCCTCTCGTTTTTCCGCATAGGCACGCGCTTCAACATATGCCCGGCGCATAATGCCAACGGAAGCCACGGCATTACAAATCCGGGAAAGGTTTAAAGCTTCCATCATATAATAGAAGCCTTTTGAAGGATCCCCAACCAAGTACGCTTCGGCCCCTTGAAATTCCACCTCTGCCGATGGGACGGCGCGCACGCCCAATTTGTCTTTTAACCGGCGAATGGAGAGCCCATTCAATGAGCCATCCTCCTTGCGCCAGGGCACTAAAAACAGACTTAATCCCTTCGTCCCTTGTGGAGCGCCTTCCATTCTTGCTAACACGGCCGCAACCCCGCAACGTCCAGCATTGCTAGCGAAATATTTTAAACCATATAGGCGATAGCGATCTCCATCGCGAACCGCGCGGGTTTCATTTGCGCCGACATCTGAGCCGCCTTGTTTTTCTGTCAAAAAAGTGGCGCCTTCATACAATTCCGTCTCACCCGTTGCGAGAACATGCGGCAAAAATTTTTCTTTCAATGTCGGATCCGCAAAATGATCGATCAGCAAGGCAACCGCCATTGTCAGCGTTACGGGGCAATAAAATCCCGGCTCAATTTGTGACAGGAGGTAACCTTGAGCGTAGGAATAAATGTAATTGCCTTTTCGATTTAACTCGGGAATGGGTTTATGCGGATAAGCGGCTATACCGGTTTGATAGACCTCCTCGGCGGTTTGTTTATAACCGTCATTGACCCATACTTCAGAGATTTTATCACCAAAACGGTTGTATTTAATGAGACGCGGCTGGCCTTCCCTGTCCGTATGAGCGGCACGCCGGTCAAACTCAGGAAACCGTTCGGCGAATTGAAAAAGCGTCTCATCTGCCCATGCAAAAAAAGATGCATCCAGGCGTTTTTTCAGAATGTCTTTTAATTCCTGATCCTCTTTGTAGGCATTCATTTCTTCTCTTCTCCTCCTCTTTTGGGGCAACATGCGCCTCCGCTTCCAAACTGAAGAAAAGCTGCCGATGCATTCAAGTATCAACAATGCTTAGTCGTGGATGAAGGTCTTGACCTGTAAATGGGTGATTCTTTTGCCTTCAAAGTTTTACATAAACGGTAGGCTTATTGTTAGCTTCCATTAGACATTTCTCGCAACTGTTGCTTTAAAACTTTGCCATTCGCGTTTCTTGGCAATGCCGTAACGAATTCGTACAAACGTGGGCATTTATATTCGGCTAACCGTTCGAAAACGTAAGAGCGAAGGATCGTTTCCGCCTTTGGTTCCTCAACTGCCAAGACGACAAAGGCTTTGACGGTTTCTCCCCAATCAGGGTGGGGAACACCGATGACGGCAACATCAGCCACTATAGGATGACTAAGAAGAACATCTTCCACTTCTTTTGGGTATACATTGACACCACCGTTAATGATGACATCTTTTTTGCGCCCAACCATCCAATAATAACCATCCGAGTCGCGTTTCGCTAAATCTCCAGTGAGTAACCAACCTTTTTTAAACGTTTTTTGAGAAACTTCCGGGTCTTTATAATAGCCTTTCATCATTGACCCGCTTTTTAAGGCGATTTCGCCAATATCACCGTCCACGACAGGACGCCCTTCTTCATCCAAAAGGGCCATTTCACAAAAATGGGCGGCCCGCCGTCCGATACTTCCCGCTTTTTCCGGGTGCTCATCCGGTGTCAGCACCATCCCATTCGGGCCGGCTTCAGTTAATCCGTAAACCCCCATGAAACGGTTTGTATGCAATTGCTTTCTAATATAGAGGACTTCTTCTCTAGATAAAGGCGCCCCTCCGTAAATCCAGTACTGAACGGACGATAGATCGCGGCTTGTGATGTCGGGAAGTTTAGCGGTCAGTAAATAGGCAACGGGTGCACCAAAAAAATGAGTGATTCTTTCATTTTCAACAAGGGTGACAAGGTCTTGAGGTGTGAATTGTGATGAAAAAATGTGTGCGGCACCAACCAGTAATCCACAGGCAAGCATCAGGTTCAATGGCGCAGAATGACTAAGGGGCATCATATGTAAAAGGCGGCTTTCCGGATTCATGGCCGTTTCAAGGGCCATCGTGGTGGCGGCGGTTAGGATGCTCCGATGGGTAAATAAAACACCTTTAGGTTTCCCCGTCGTTCCTGAAGTATATAATATAGAAGCTTCATCGTCATCGTGAAGTGGCAAATCGATCGCGCGACGCGAACCTGAACGGATCCAATCATGGAGGGTAAACACTGCTGGGGAAGTCTTTCCGGACGAAAGCCAAACTTTCTTCGGATATTTTTCAATGAGATCATGGATCTCATGAAAAAGCTCATCATCAAAAATGATGCCTTTCGCTTCACTGTCGGCAATGATATAGTCTAATTCATCCTTTTTTAATTTAACATTGACGGCCACAGCAACCGCACCGATGCGCTGAATGGCTAAGTAGCACACTGCCCAGTCGATACAATTGGGCATCAAAATCATCACTTTATCATTGAAAGAAAGGTCGTGCATCAGAAACTGGTAAGCCAGCGCATTCACCATGCGATCGGCTTCCTCATATGTGACCCTGCGGCCGTTTTCTATAAAGGCTTGTCGGTTGGCGTACTTTCTTCCGTTCATTTCGAGGAACTTTGGCAGTACCAACTATTCTCGCCTCCTTTAAGTAACGCCTTACTAATATAAATTGGAAATGCTTCACAGTGGGTTGATTGCAGATTACCGGTACATAAAGAAGCATGGTTAGTTCCAATCTTTGCGATTTAAAAGCGCCATTCGCAGTCTTTTATAAGCATCGCCCCTCCTTCTTTCACCATACATTAGAAAAATATAATTGTTTTAAAATATTATAATTTTTGTTAACGTTTACGTAAAGAGGATTAAGGAGTGAGTAAAAGGTAACGTGGCACAAAATTAGCACACCTACATTTACCACAAAAATACAGTTGACCATTTGATACACAGGTGGTATGATAATAAACGCCGCTTGTGATACTGGCGGTTGCAAACAACAGATTGTGTTAACCGCCTAGAAGTATGTGTAAAATATTTCTCGAAGCAAAATGATGGAAAAAAATAGAGAAGGCACTCTAACATAAATGTATGC
>NZ_AUMM01000056.1 GCF_000430685.1 Tuberibacillus calidus DSM 17572
CCTTCAAATGGTTTATCCATTGTGTCAGGGTTTGAAAGCCTTTGAGATCGTTCGTAAACACTAAGCGATTAGCTAGGTCAATGCCTCTAAAATCTTGCGCACGAGCGACATGTTTGTGTTTAGCGATATCAACACCGACGATCAATGTGTTCTCTGTGATTTGAGAGATTTTGCGATTTTGGTTATAATTCATGTATGAGTCCTCCTTGGTTCCTAAATTAGAGGTCAACATCCGTTGACACTCCGTACTATACCAAGAGGGCTCTATTTTTGTACAACCCGAAAAACCGCTATTTTGCCTCATTTTTCTTCAATACAGGAATGCTCCTTTCTGTTCTGTTTTTTAAACACAAAAAGAAAAAAGCCCGAAACCAGGGCTTTAGTTCAGTTATGGCAAAATCCCCGTTTAAACGACGACGTAACAACAAACGACATTGTCGATAGATCATTTTTGATTTATAACTCGATTCACTACATTTTGCGGAAACTCAAAGTGAGATCACCTTGCACGATAGAGAAAATTTCCCATATAATCCCGTTTTATGGGACCTAATACCTATTTACAATTCTTGCTACAGAATTGTAAAATTAATCCAAACATTATTGTTATATTAACAATGCTTTAATGTTCGATGAACAATGATGTCTTTTTGACCTGATCTGTAACATAAAGGTGATAATATGGCTAGAAAATTACAAAATACTGCTTTAATTGCGATCAATGTCATATCTATTTTTTGTTTAATTGCTGTTCTGATGGGTCAACACGAATTGGGACTGTTTTTAAACTTGCTGTCAAAGGATGCAACCGGGATAGCGATGTTTTTTATTACTGTAATACTATTTTTGTTAGGCATCCTTGTGTATTTATATGTCATTTCTGTTGTACACCATATCATTGGTAGATTTATATTCGGGATAAAGGTCGAATTCGAGATATTTTTTCAGGCCATTTTAACTTTACAATTTTTTTTAGTCCTGGCAGCGATATCAAATCATTTGCTAGGGGACTGGATACATATAAATTATCTATTTTATTTTAATCCGCTTATTATAGCGGGCTTTTACCTAGAATACAGGATTCTAAAAGGATCGGCAAATGTTATTATGTTAAACCCTCTTCTATTCACATTATTTTTATTTATTTTGTTTGAAGCGAGTCAGTTTCTGACTTAAAAATTATGAAAGGAGGGCTGTATGCAATTTTCTTTTACAAAAGTGAACATTAAAGAAGCATTAATCGCTGCCGCAGTCCTCACGTTAGTATTTACGGCGTTCGCAACTATAGCGCACTTCCTTGAAGGGCTTTATGCGTCACGCATTGTACCCGGACTGACATATGCATCGGCAACTGCAGGGTTTCTTGCTGTAAGAAAAGCATGGAAAGCCGGAAAAAAGATAAGGACAGCCTTAAAGGCTGCTTTTGGTTAATAGCCTCCTTAATGATTAGCGTTATCGGTGATGCTACAATAACCTATTTACTTAATAACCACATTGACTTTTTGGCTAGCTGGTAATATGTCATAACAATGTAAACCCAAAAGTTGAACAGAAGAGGGGTTTTTAATATTTTATGCTAAAATCAACCTTCATACAATTGAATAGTATTATACGCATATTTATTCATATGTTTTTCAATTACGTAAAAAATAACATCCCTTTTTTTGGGCGCTTAAAATTATATACAAACCATATAAAATACATTACTATCACCTTATATATATTCTGGGCTTTATTAAGCATTTCTTTTCAGATTTTCTTTGCCGGCTTACCCCGCAATAATAAGCTGTCTAACGCAATTATTTCCATGGCTATTATATTTTTGTTTGCTAATATGATTTATGATTTGCCCAAAAAAAATTTAAGGCAGTTCGTATTACACTCTTATTTCCCCTTAGGAATTAGAATAAAACTAGCTTTTATTATAGAGAGTCTGTTTAATTGTTTGAATTGGATATGTGTCATGCTTTTATATCTTCCTCATTTAATAATGCAACCCATTTTGTATAAGTGGCAGGGTGCATTATTTTTGATTCAATTTCTTTTTGTCTGCATCATTTTATTATTACTGGGTATCTTAATAAACTTAATAGATTTTAATATATACACAAGAAAATTTACTACTTCATTAAAAGTTAAGGCCACTGTTTTGCTAATTTTATTGGGTTTATTTTATTATTACTACCATGATTACTTATATATGTTGAAAAAGATCATGAATGATATATTGGATGGCAGACTACACCAGGTGTTGATAAACCTGGTAGCTTTCCCTGAATATGATTTGTATCACCACTTATTAGATGAAGGTTTTGTCTTGGGAATAACATTGATCATTTTCCTTGCATTAACGTGCCTTTTGAAAATAACAGCAAAAACGATTAAAGATTTCCAAAACAGTAAATATAGTTACGGGAACCTTGGCAACAACATATTTATATTGTATTTCGTTAATACTAAGAGGAGAATTAATTATATCTCTTTTAATTATCTTACCGTTCCTGTCGCAATTCTATCAGTAGATTTTTTGCTAAACAATTTTAATTTTAATTTCAAGAGTAATATGATAATATTGGCAGCTATCAGTGTTATGTATAATATTTTGTTTATAACAAATAGTAGGGATTATCTGTTTTTCTTCTATAATAAGATCCCATTGTATAAAAGATCAATTATGACAGCAACTGTTGTCGTTGTTGATTTTATTTTAATTATGATCATAATAGTGATATTCAATTTTCATTTTCTAATCTATACATCTATTATGAAAGCAATTATTGTGATTATTTTGGTAACTCTTTGTTTGCATTATGTTATCGATAGAATTGTTGTTAGGAAGTGCAATATCCAATATATTGATTTGTATGCACGCATCGTATTTTATTTCATTGTTGCAGTGATTTTTTACACAATTAATAAAGTCAGTGAGATGTTGTAATAGTGTTTAAGGAAAATCCACGTTTGAAATATAAATACCTTATATTCCTACTGGTCTTTTACCTACCTTTTATCATTATTCTAACCCTAGCATTCAATGTAAATGGTATACCTAGAAAGATTGCTTGTACACAGGATATATTTGTCACCTGGAATGAAGTATTTGTTCATAATATTGGGGTTGCTTTGATCACAATTGTATTAGGATTGTGTACTCTTGGATTCTCAACATTGTTTGTTGTTTTATTTAATTATTATTCCATTTTTATAGCGTTTAATCACACAAACTCTTTCACCCGAAATTTAGGGGACACATTCCTAGTATTCAGCCATCTTTGGACGGAAGTCCTAGGGATGTGCATTTCTTATTACCTTTCCCTCCTGTCACTTCAATATGTTACTAACAGATTTGTGAAGAAAAACCTCCTGCCAACTGAAGGTATTAGGGGGATTACGTTACTTTTTGCCATCATGATTACATTATTTCTGATATCTTCAATATTAGAAACTACCATATCATTAAATGCGGTTACAAAATATTGTAAATAATGTTGGTGCGACCCTATGGATGCCATCCGTGCTTGAGTTAAAACAGTATCATTATTTTGACGGATCCTAACACCGGAAAATATCTTGGAAATAAGTCGCAAATAACTGACTTTTATGTCTTGAAAAACGTGCACAATGCACCATCGTATTTTAAAAAGTTCACGGAAGCTTTTTATAATATCGTCACGGTTAAAACCTACATCTTGAATAGACAAGGCTTAGGTTTGCCGGTATTTTAATAATCAATCCAGATTCCAAATTAATTTATGGAGGCAAAGCATGAGATTAATAAATCTATCAAAGAGATTCGGCAAAAAACTGGTTCTTTCGAATTTAAATTTAACGTTACATCCAAATAGAATTTATTGTTTGCTCGGGAGGAATGGTGCAGGTAAGACAACTTTATTAAAGATATTGGGTGGTCATCTTTCACCCTCAGAGGGTAGAATAATGAGGGCTAATAATCAAATGGTTTACTACATACCCGATGATCCTGTCTTTCTAGAGTATTTATCGGGTACTGAAAATATAAAACTGATAGGATCCCTGACAAAAGTAAGGAACTATCACAATTTATTTCACCAATTTAAAGATGAACTAAGCCTGAGTTACCTAGACAGCGAATTGGTTATGAATTATTCAAGGGGCATGCGCGAGTTATTAAGCTTGTCAATGGGGTTGTATATTAATCCAAATGTGCTTTTGTTGGATGAACCAGTAACATCCTTAGACCTTATTAATGCACGGTTAGTGAAAAGTTATTTGAAAAAATATGTTATGAATAACAATATAATGGTTTTTTCAACACACATTATACCACTGGCTTATCAAATAAGTGACGAGTTACTGATAATAACAAATGATAAAGATATTATTAAAGTAGAAAATAGATTTAGATCGGTAAATGACATGGAAAAGACGGTATTAAACTATATCTTTAAATCATTATAATAAATATTTACCGGCGAGGCACTTTGTCGCCTCTGACGCCAATCGATCAGTCATCCCAGGAACTGTCGCTAATGCTGCCCCCAGTATCAAGACGTCAGGACTGTATCTTTTACGCGGTTTTAAACCTATCGCCTCATCAACCGGATAATGCGCGTTGCCATGTTTGTCATACATTAAGCGGCGTCAGTAGGTTACTGGCCCAAAGAAACAGGGAACTGGCGCTCTCCTATCGTCGCGGTTAGGAGTCAAGTTTAGGTCTTCCTTTTCTGCATTTTTCCTCGGAAATCCTCTAAGTCCTTTCGAGGGAAATTTTATACATACCCAATTCTGATTACCCACTAATAGCGAATAAAAAAACTTACCTACAAGCTTATTAGCAAAAGGCAAGAAAGTCCTAGCTTTTGGGGCTGTTTATTTTTGAGTTTTATAATTGATTCATTTTTTCAAACAACTCATCTGTTAGCGATAAGGCTTTTCCTTTGAGGAAAGCGACTTGCTTTAGGGACAAAGCTCCCCTGATGGGAGAGCGTAGATAAAAAATGAATTTCGTCACATATCCAAATAAATGGGGTAATCCTGGGATCAGATTTCTTGAGCTTTGACACAAAAAACAAAAGAAGCCCCCCAATGTGGGAGCTTCTTTTGTTACTAAATCCATGCAATATGCATGTTGTTTGGCCTTCCGCCGTCTATGGCATGAAGATATTAAATAACCAAGTATAGATAGAAATCAATAAAACTAAACATCCGAATACAATATTAAAAAAGCCTTCTTCCGTGAATTGATATATGACTACCTCTTGGAATCCTCCTTCTTCAACTGGTTGTTTGATTCTTTTTAATACAGGTAAGAAAGTAAAAATTTTTTCTAGCCGACATAAGGGCAACTCCGGCTCTACCTTCATTCAAAAACGCTTGGCGTCATCAAGTTTTCTTTTTTATAAAAACAGGAAAAATGGGAATGGATAAGCTAAGAAGCCGTTAAGCATCATGAATATTTTACGAACAATAGTCGCGATAGATTGAAAATAGTTCGATTTTCATTTGACTCATGCGTTCCTTTATTGATAAACTGACAGTGTTGGATTTTTGAATACGAACATTGCAGATACAAAACGGAAAGAGGGAAAGCCCAATGCCATCCGTCGTTGTTGTAGGAGCCCAATGGGGTGACGAAGGAAAAGGCAAAGTCACCGATTATTTATCCGGAAAATCAGAAGTCATTTCCCGTTATCAGGGTGGTGATAATGCCGGCCATACGATAGTTTTTAATGGAAAAAAATATAAACTGCACTTGATCCCGTCCGGTATTTTTTATCCGGAAAAAATTTGTGTTATAGGAAACGGTATGGTTGTCAACCCTAAATCGCTGGTAGAAGAGCTCAATTATTTACATGAAAACGGCATATCAACCAAAAATCTTAAAATCAGCAATCGTGCACATATTATTTTACCCTACCATATCAAATTAGACCGTCTAGAAGAAGAATATAAAGGTCGAGGCAAAATCGGTACAACTAAAAAAGGCATTGGTCCTGCCTATATGGATAAAGCCGCGCGCGTCGGGATTCGCATGGCTGATTTCCTTGAGCCAGACACGTTTAAAGAAAAATTGACAAAAAATCTGGCTGAGAAAAACCGCTTATTTGAAAAGGTGTACGAAACAGACGGTTTTGATGTCGATGAAATGTTTAACGAATATATAAAATATGCTGATGTCATCAGGCCTTATGTTTGTGATACGTCGGTTGTGCTTAATGACGCCTTAGATGAGGGAAAAAGGGTGCTGTTTGAAGGCGCACAAGGGGTCATGCTTGATATCGATCAAGGAACTTACCCGTTTGTCACATCATCAAATCCGGTCGCCGGAGGGGTAACCATTGGCAGTGGCGTCGGGCCGACAAAAATTCATCATGTCATTGGTGTTGTCAAAGCCTATACTACCCGTGTTGGTGACGGTCCGTTTCCGACAGAGCTCCATGATGAGATCGGTGAGCGGATTCGCGAAGTGGGTCATGAATACGGCACAACGACGGGCCGCCCGCGCCGAGTCGGTTGGTTTGACAGCGTCGTGGTTCGGCATGCCAAACGCGTCAGCGGCATTACGGACTTAACCCTAAATCATCTTGATGTTTTAACAGGGTTAGAAAAAGTTAAAATTTGTGTGGCCTATAATTATAACGGACAAATTATAGAAGATTATCCCGCGAGCCTAAAAATACTCCAAGAATGTCAGCCGATCTACGAAGAAATGCCGGGATGGCAAGAAGATATAACTGGTGTAACCGGGCTTGATGACTTGCCCGAAGCGGCCCGACATTATGTTGAGAGAATTTCACAGCTTACGGGGATACCGCTTTCCATTTTCTCTGTTGGTCCGGATCGCTCACAAACCCATCTCGTCCGTCCGGTATTTTTATAAAGTGGCGTACGCTTACACCTTTTGAAAAACATCGTCTAAAACGCATAGCGGTCTCAGACATCTGTCTGAAGACCGCTTTTTGATGCTGGTGGGATAGTATAACATTTTTTAGGCGAGTAAAAAGACCATGCCAGCATAAGGGCAACGAAGGCTCCGCCATCACCTAATAGTTTGGCGGAGCCAAATGTTCTTTAAGTCTTCAAGTATACAGGCTAATCGCCGGGCTTACGGAATATTCGGTTTTTAGAAAAAAGCCTACTTGCATTCCCTGCCAAAACGATAGCGGGGTATGTTATGTGACCGTATCATTTTCATAAGCTTGCCCTAACTCCATTGAACGTTCGGTGGCGCGGCGGATACAGGCGATCAAGGCTTCTTGGTAATTAAATTTGCGTAAAACTTCCAACCCTGCCTGTGTCGTACCACCGGGACTTGTGACTTGTTTTCGCAGCGTCTGTGCATCCATCTTCGTTGATTTTAGCATTTCCGCAGAGCCTAACAATGTTTGTATGACAAGATCTCTAGCAACGGCTGTATCCAATCCAATATCTTTTGCTGCTTTCTCCATAGATTCCACAAGATAGTAAATATAGGCCGGACCGCTCCCTGATAGGCCGGTAACGGCGTGAAGGCGGTCTTCGGAGACGATGACGACTGAACCGATCGTCTCGAACAGCCTTTTTGCCCATTGGAGATCTTCACTTGATGCGTATTTTCCGGGAGCGATGGCGGTGGCCGACTTTCCAACGGCAGCCGAAGTATTTGGCATCGCGCGAATCACCGCAACAGGTTTTTCCATCACCCGGGAAATAAAGTCGGATGAAACCCCGGCCACAACCGATATGAGACGTTGATCGACATCAATGTACGGAGCAATAGCCGCCATTGCAACTTTTGCGTCTTTAGGCTTGACGGCTAAGATAATGGTATTGGCATCTTTTACCGTTTCCTTTTTGTCATTTGAACAGCGCACATTGTATTGGGTTGCCAATCGTTCAAGCCGCTTGCGGTTGTCTTTGTTTGTCACAAATATGTTTTCTGGTCGAATAAATCCCTTTTTAAGAATTCCACAGATGATCGCTTCAGTCATCGAACCGGCACCGATAAAAGCTAACTTTTCCACTCGAGTCACTCCCATCCGTCGATTTTAAATGAATGTAAATAAAAAATCCCATTCGCATCCTGTTAAAAAGGACGGAAATGGGATGAATCCGCGGTACCACCTTTATTGCCCGCCAAATGCATGACGGACCGCTCGAAATCCGATAACGCACGGTGCGGTCAAGTTTAATCCTTGACGGCTCCCAGGTGGGTTCAATAATCTTAGGCGGTGGAATCTCCCAGCCTTTGAATTCCACTCTCTTTCGCGCCTTTTACCGATTATTTACTGGTCTGTTCATCGCCGATGACTTTTTTAGTTTATAGTATTATGCAACGCTGGCGAAAAAGATGTCAAGGCTTTTTTTCATACTGGTAAAAAAGTCGATCCTCAATATGTGGGAAGAAAAGGATGCTTTTGCTATAGATTGGGAAATTGGATTTATAGTGTCAGCATAATGGTCATTAAGCTCTGCCTTCGCCTTGAAGGCTTGCGGTACCAAATTTCTTGATCACATGATGCGAGAAATCCCGATGATTCGTAAACGCTATAACAAGCAAAAAGGCGGCTGCTTATTTTTCTTCTAAAAAATTTAAACAATGACGTATACTAAACATATCTCATAGGGTTAAAAAGAGTAGAAATACCGCAAAACCGTAAAGTGCAAGAGATTCAAAAAAAAGTGACCGTATGGTAAAATAAGTAGAACAATATGTGTTGTATTCCCGGAGGGAGCACTATGGATAAGAAAATTCTCGTCGTTGACGATGAACAACCCATTGCAGATATACTTGAATTTAATTTAAAAAAGGAAGGCTATGACGTCATTGTCGCTTATGATGGTGTAGAAGCGTTGCGAAAGGTTGAGGAAGAACAACCCGACCTGATTTTATTGGATGTCATGTTACCGCAAAAGGACGGCATGGAAGTGTGCCGAGAAATTCGGAAAAAATACAACATGCCGATTATCATGCTGACGGCAAAAGACTCGGAAATCGATAAAGTTCTAGGTCTTGAAATGGGAGCGGATGACTATGTCACAAAGCCTTTCAGCAATCGCGAACTCATCGCCCGCGTAAAAGCCAATTTGCGCCGTCACCAACAAGAGTCTTCAAAAGATGAAGATAAGAATGAGATTACCGTTGGAAGCTTGACGATTCACCCGGAAGCCTATTTGGTGACGAAACGCGGGGAAACGATCGAACTGACGCACAGGGAGTTTGAGCTGCTGCATTACCTGGCAAAGCACCTTGGACAAGTGATGACCCGCGAGCATTTGTTACAGACCGTTTGGGGATATGACTATTTCGGCGATGTGCGAACGGTAGATGTAACAGTGCGCAGGCTTCGTGAGAAAGTAGAGGATAATCCGAGCCGGCCCGCCTGGATCGTCACGCGGCGAGGTGTCGGCTATTATCTGAGAAACCCCGATCAGGAGTAATGTCAGAATGAAAAAAGTCGGTCTTTTTAAATCGATTCAATTTAAATTCGTTTTAATCTACACGCTGCTCATTCTGCTTGCTATGCAGTTGATCGGCGTCTTTTTTTCGGACCGCATGGAAAAAACGTCACTTGATTCCTTTCAAAAACAATTGGTGAATCAAGCCGATATTTTAGCGAACAGCATCAGCGAGATTATGAAAGAAGGCAATCGGAATGACCGGAATCAACTCATTAAAGATGTTCAGGATCAAATCAATGAGGTGAGTGACCCGAGGCAAGTCATTCAAGTGTACGATGAAAACGGCATCTTGCTTGGGACGACCGAACCGAACCAAACAAATGATATCGGCAAACAGACAGCGGACCCTAACATTCGGCAAAATCTTCTCTCTTTGACCGAAGTGAAATCGGAAATCTCACAAAACCCAAAAACGCGGGAAAGAGTCATGGCCGTTGTTCGGCCGATTCGGGTCAACAATTCGCTAGGCGGGTTGATTTATATCGAAAAGTCTCTCTACGATGTGTACAGTAATCTCCGACAAGTTAACCAAATGCTCGCCTCGGCAACGCTCATGGCTTTAATTGTCACGGCGCTTTTAGGTTTTTTTCTTGCCCGCACCTTTACCCGGCCGCTTTTGAAAATGCGTCAGCAAGCCTTAGCCGTCTCTCAAGGGGATTTTTCCCAACGGGTTAGGCACTTTGATAATGATGAAATCGGACAATTGGCGGATTCTTTTAATAGCATGACGATGCGCCTCGAAGAAGCCAATGCCACAACCGAGGCCGAACGGCGGAAGCTAAGGTCGGTTCTGACATACATGACGGATGGCGTTGTGGCCACAGACCGATTCGGGCATGTCATTTTAATGAATAACCGAGCGGAGGAACTGCTTAGGATTTATCGACAAAATTTTCTCGGCGAACCCATTACGAAGCTTTTAAAGATTGAAGACGAATACACGCTTGATGACTTATTCGAATCCGAAGACGCAATGATCTTAGATTTCAGCTCCGATGAGGAAAAATTGTTAATTCGCGCCAACTTCTCGATTATTAAAAAGGAAAACGGGGTGCCAGATGGCTTAATTGCGGTGCTTCACGATGTCACGGAACAAGAACAAATTGAAGAAGAGCGGCGGGAATTCGTGGCCAATGTCTCACATGAATTGCGGACACCGCTGACGACGATGAAAAGTTATCTGGAGGCCTTGGCCGAGGGTGCCATTGAAGATCATGAACTCGCCCATAAATTTTTGAATGTGACGCAAAATGAAACGGAACGTATGATTCGTTTGGTTAACGATTTATTGCAACTCTCGAAACTCGATGCCCGTAATTCCGATTTCCATATTGAAGTGACTAACTATGTGACGTTTATTGAAGATATCATCGACCGTTTTGAAATGAGTAAAACACAAAACATCACCTTTATTCGGAAACTGCCGAAAAAACCGATTTATATTTACATGGACCAAGATAAAATGACCCAAGTTGTTGATAATATCATTTCAAACGCGATCAAGTATTCTCCGCAAGGCGGGACGATTACCATTAAAGTCGTGATGAAAGGCCGGCATATTATTACGGGCATAAAAGACCAAGGGGTTGGCATACCTAAGGAAAATCTATCAAAAATCTTTGAACGTTTTTATCGCGTTGACCGGGCTCGTTCTCGGAAACTCGGTGGGACAGGCCTGGGGCTTGCCATTGCCAAAGAAATTATTTCAGCTCACGGTGGCGAAATTTGGGCAGACAGCGAATGGACGAAAGGCACGACCATATATTTTACACTCCCTATGACTAGAGGGGGCGAGTAAATGAACCGAGAAACATTAAAATCCATCGTGCTTGCGGCATTAGTTATCCTAAGCCTCATTCAAACGTACAGCATTTGGACTTACCAAGGGAATTTTGAAGCGAAAAGCGCAGCCGAAAGTCCGAATATCAAACCGATCGCGCCGGAAAATGATTTGAACTTCAGCGATGTTGTTAAACCGTTTCAATTGCTTCATATCAATGCCGATGATAAAAGTGTATTAGGCTCATACGGGACGATGGTCGATACCGTCTATAATAAGGTGTTGAATATGAAATGGACGGTTAACATCAGTGACAACGTTCCGTCACAATATGATGCTTATGAAATGGTTTTCCCGGCACCGTTAATCATGGAGACCATTCAGACGTTATTTGATTTTGGCCAAAGAAAAACAACCATTCGTCAAGATTGGCTCATTGACCGCATCCGCATTTATCAATTAGAATCACAAACTTTACTCGCTTTTATGGATGCTAATGAAGATGTTAAATTTACGGCAACAAGTCCTGATGTGCTTTTTAAAAAGGATGGCGATTATTACGATAAAAACTTTTATCCTTGCCATAGGGTAGCTTTAAAAGGAAAAGTGGTCTATATTCCCAAGACGGCGTTAACCTTAGAAAAACTGACTTATCCGTTTACACTTGTTGATATTAAGGAGTTTAAACCAATCTTTTTCAATAATCTTCTGCGGACGTATTACAGTCATGGGGCCTATACAGATGGCAATAGCCTTCTTAAGCAAGATGACGATAGCTATGTGTTAAGATATGTGAATCCCGCCACAGGGGGTAACACGGTGATTTCCGACCCCATTTATAAGGGTTATTCGTTTATTGACAGTCATAGCGGTTGGACAGATAAAAATTTTGTTTATGATTATTTTGATTCCAGGCCTGAAGATAACGAAGACAGTGTCGATTTCCGCCTTATGCGAAAAGGACTTCCGGTATACAGCGTCTCCGCTTATCCGTCCGAAGCGATGATTTCGTTATCTTGGGAGAATGGCATTTTAAACAAAGTGGATCGGACGCTTATCAAAATTGGTGGTTCAGCCTTAAGCAGCGAGCCAGAGACTATCTATTCGGGAGAAGACCTTTTGGCGATTTTATCCCGTTCCCATATTTTAAGTAAATTCTTGGAAGATCTGCGAATTGGCTATTGGATGGAGATTAATGCCAGCTCCCATTTAGTCAACTTAGTACCGGATTGGTTTTTTAAAACAAATGGTCAATGGGTGAGCCTTGAAGATTACATTAGCCGCACCTCCCAAGGTAACGGAAAGGGAGATGGCGAATGAACTGGCATAAAACGAAGACAATTTTTATCATTTGTTTTTTATTGTTGGATATCTTCCTGGGTTATCAGATGTATCAACGCTTGAGAGAAAACCAAGAACAACTGAACAATTTCCAAAAAAGTAATCCTTATGAGTCCAGTCGAACAGTCAACATTCCGAGAGAGGTAGACATCCCCTCCATAGATGGGAAAATGTATTTTATCAAAGGCACATTCGTTAATTTTAAGGAAGATGACGAGGCAAAAAAAGGACTGAAAAAAATTCAAGGCGACCATCCCGAAATTTCATTTACAACAAGCGCCAACGGTCAAATTCTAAATGCCGTTTTTACAAATGATAGACAAAAAATCCAAAAGCCGAAGACAACTGCCGAGATGCAGGCCTTTTTAAAAACATTTGTTTATAAAGGCGATTTATACAAACATTGGTCGACAACCAATGACAAAGATAAAGTGATTCATTTTGTACAAATGGTTGACGGCAACCCTTTGTACTCTGTATCCGTTAACGACGGAGACCTATATATGTTGAATGTCTACACTGATGGGGATTTGGTCACGGGCTATCAACAAGTTTTAATTAAAACGACCAAGCAAAACCCCGTGAAGGTGACGATGTCAGGTCAAGACGCTATTCAACTGATCGCGGACAATTATTTACCAATGGGTCATAATCCAAAAGTCACGGATATAGAGATTGGCTATATCAATTTGGCCACGGATATAGAGGAAAGCCGGGATTTGCCATATATTTTGGCCTGGTATATCAATGTCAAAAGCGACCAAGGCAATCGTGCTTTCTTTGTCACGATGTTTGGTAAGGTTTATGAATATGACAACGGGGAGAAGAGTTCAAGTGCCAATTAGATTTAGCGTTTTGGCGAGCGGCAGTACAGGAAATGCCATATATATTGAAACAGACCAACAAAGGCTTCTCATTGATTGTGGTTTAAGCAGCAGAAAAATGGAGGGGCTTTTTCAGAAAATTAACCGCGACCCCTCCCAGCTCGACGGATTGTTGGTCACACACGAACATAGCGACCATATAAAAGGTCTGGGAGCTTTTGCAAGACGCTATCAAACACCGATCTACGCAAACGAAAAAACGTGGAAAGCCATGGAAGATGCTGTTGGTACGCTTTCAACGGATCAAAAATTTATTTTTCCGGCTGGCACAGTCAAGACCTTCGGCGATATCGATGTGGAATCATTCCAAGTCTCACATGATGCGGCCGAGCCCATGTTTTTTGTTTTTCACCATGGTGGAAAACGTCTTGCCTTAGCGACGGATTTGGGCTATGTCTCGGAACGGATCAAAAAAATTATTGACGGAGCCGACGCCTATATTTTAGAAGCGAACCATGATATACAGATGCTTCTCGCCGGGCGTTATCCGTGGAACGTCAAGCGGCGCATTCTCGGAGATTCTGGCCATATTTCCAATGAGGATGCGGGGGAGGCACTCGCTGACGTGTTTTCCGACCGCACCAAACAGGTGTATTTGGCGCATTTAAGTAAAGACAATAACATGAAGGAATTAGCCCGGATGTCGGTGGCGGAAAAACTCCTTCAACGCGGCATCCGAGCAGGGTTTGACCTTGAATTATTTGATACCGACCCGGAAAACCCGACCAAAATAGCAGCCGTATAAAAAAGAACCACTATGGATGGTTCTTTTTTATATCCTGATGTGTTCAGATAATGCAGTTAACGTTTAACACTCAATAGGGATGTTTTCGACGGCAAAAACAGGGTAACAATAAATAACGGCTTTTCTTGTATTGGTAAGAAAGGATATCCTTTATAAGGTCAGTAAAAGAGCAGCAAAGGTCTTACCTTCGTCCAAAAGGCATGCACTGGCTTTATAACGAGGCGAGCATAAGGATAACTAATGCTCTACCATCGTCAAAAAAAGGCTTGGCAGAGCCAAAATTCCTATACAATGATTTTCAAAAATGTTACATATTCCGATGAATCCAGTGTGCCGTGGATATAATAAAAATCAAAGGAAAAACGGAAGGCAGGTATGAGTCATGGGTTATTACGACAGTCATTATTCAGACCCAGAAACACCAAAATCGTCCGGTAATCGCAAGGGCTGGTTTTGGTCTGGTTTACTAGGGGCTATCATTGGGATCATCGTCTTTTTCGTTCTGTCACCGTTTTTAGCTAGTCAAGGGTGGCTGCCGAGTTATAATCAAAACAATGCTTCCACACAAGTAACCGGTCCAACTACTAACAAAACGGTGAACGTGGATGTGCATTCTGCGGTCATAGATGCCGTCAATAAAGTGTCACCCGCTGTCGTGGCGGTTATCAACATGCAAAGCGCGAACTTTTTTGATAATAAATATACGGAAGCCGGCATCGGTTCAGGCATTGTATACAAGAAATCGGGCGATTACGCCTATGTGGTGACGAATAATCACGTCGTTGAAGGCGCAAATAAAGTGGAAGTCCGGTTTGATGACCAAACTAAAGTCGATGCGGAACTTCTTGGCAAGGATTCATTATATGACTTAGCCGTACTCCGGATCCCTGCTAAATACGTGAAAGTCGTCGCTTCCTTTGGAAACAGTGATAAATTAAAACTCGGTGAACCAGTCGTTGCCATCGGCAACCCGCTCGGCTTCTCCGGAACGGTAACACAAGGCATTGTCAGCTCAGCCAACCGAAGCATTCAACGGACGGTGCAAACAAATGGCGGACAGGTGAATTATAACGCACAAGTCATTCAAACGGATGCCGCGATCAATCCAGGGAACAGCGGCGGTGCGCTTGTCAACCTTGCCGGGCAAGTGGTCGGTATTAACTCTCTTAAAATCGCTGAAACCTCCGTTGAGGGGATTGGCTTTGCCATTCCGATTAATATTGCCACTCCCGTCATCAATCAACTTGAGACCAAAGGAAAAATTGAGCGGCCATATCTCGGTATTAGTCTTGTTGGGCTTGACGAGTTGCCGGCTTCAGCCATTCAACAGCTTAAAGTTCCGGATAACGTCAAAGGCGGCATCGTCGTCACGGCCGTTAGCCCGGGCAGCCCAGCACAAAGAGCGGGCATTAAAGAAGGCGACCTGATTGTACAAATCGATGATTACAAAGTGAAAAACTATGTCGATTTCTCTACGTACTTGTATACCAATCTGAAGGTTGGTCAAAAGGTGAAGGTCAAAGTTTACCGTTATGGAAAGCTGAAAACATTAGAAATGACCCTTGGTGGCAAAGTCTTTTCGTAAAACGGAATAAAATACGAGATCGGCCGCATGCGGCCGATTTCTTTTTCTAACGGCAAAAAAATTGCGCATAGCAATGGGGTTTATACGGCGAATGAGCCTTCTTAGGGTGTTGCACTGTTGGCGTGTATGTCCGATTTCCCAATAAATATAAGAGAACGTGTCCAATGGGTTATAATAAAATTAACACCATCATGAAAGGGTTTTTGAGCATGATTTATTGTTGCTTGGACGATGTGGATTTAGCTTTAGAAGCAATCGTGGACAAAACACAACTTGCTCCTGTGATTGATCAAATTCCTAAAGAGGAGCAATTATCCACACGCTGTGAATACTGCGGAGCACCCGCCGTATATATTGTGACAAACAGCCATTCCCATACAGAATGTGGACAATAAATGTGGATATGTGGATAAGTTCTGGGGATAACCTGTGATTATAGGAGGATAACTTGTGCATATTACGATTCTTGCGGTCGGTAAAATGAAAGAAAAATACCTCAAACAGGGGATTGAGGAATATACCAAACGCCTCGGACCATACGCCAAAATATCCATCGTTGAAGTTCCCGATGAACCGGCATCAGACCGCCTAAGTGCCGCAGAAATTGAAGCTGTAAAAAATATTGAAGGGGAACGGCTTCTGTCAAAAATAGCCCCGGATACATATGTCATCGCTCTGGCCATAAAGGGCAAAACTTTTACCTCAGAACAATTTGCGGCGGAGCTGGAGAGTCTGGCAACATACGGCAAAAGCAAAGTTGCTTTTGTCATTGGTGGTTCAAACGGTTTGAGCGAAGACGTCCTCCGCCGTGCCGACCGTAAGCTTTCATTCTCATCCTTTACCTTCCCGCACCAACTTATGCGCTTAATCTTGATCGAGCAGATCTACAGAGCTTTTAAAATCAATAGGAGTGAACCGTATCACAAATAGTGGTAAACCAGAAAAACTTGTCAATATAAAATGTTTGATCCTTTTGAAAATATCATTACCTCATATGTTTTAACTCCAAAAGAAGCATACGCTATTAAAAATGTTATTCCTGAAGAACATAGAGTAACTATTGCATACTACTTATCTATTCAGTTTATGAGAACGAAAGAATATCGAGAAAAAATTATTCAAATGTATGAAAAAGGTACAAAATTTTTATTAAAAAAGGGTCTAAGTAGCGAAATTGATCCAGCATTCCTCAATGATATTGAAATTAAATTAAAAAAGAATAGGATTAATTTAATTCACAATGAGTATTTGTTGGATACCGAGATATTGGAAGGATTATCACTAGCACTTCTAAGTCATATTTGGTTTGTAGCAGTTAATGAAACTGAAGAGATGTTTTATACATCCGATAATCCACTAGTTTTATATGGACATAAAGAACATCAGGGACTAAAGAGTGAAGGAATAGAAGTTATATTTCCAATAACCCCAAAGTTAGCACTCGTTATGCGTGAAGTAGAGTATTTTAAGAAGGATTTAGCAAAATTCAATAAATTTATTCCAGTGACTAAAAGTTATGTTGAGTTTAGCAATTCTCTTCAAGTGTATCAATCGTACAGATACATTTTCTCTAAAAATAGTAACTTTTCGCTAGCATCTAAAATACTCACTGAGAATCCAGAACTATGCGATGTTAATAGAGATCGATTTTTAATGGGGTAAGGATGAGGGTATGAAATTGAGAACCTATTCATTACTAAATGAACGTATTTGAAGTGATACCTTTGAAATAGTTCCAGAATTCTATTGGTCTTTCTGGGGCGTTTTTTTATTAAGAGGGACAATTCCTAATGAGAAATGAATTATTTGCTCCATAGCCAAATTTGACAAGCCAAGAAAGCAATATATAATGTCCATACCACTGTTTACGTGACAGGGATATGCCATCAATAAAACTTTGGACAACTGAAAGGAGAATTATCTAAATGGTTATCAAAACACTAATAGACGCAAAACAATTTGTTGAAAACTTTAAAAAATATGCCTGTATAGACCCTAATGACGGAAGATACAAATTCAGTTTTAACGACTTGAATATATATGCAGGAGGTACAACAGAGTTAATATTAGGGGAAGATAACGTATTTTATAATTACTCGAATGAATTTCATAAATCACAACCCTTACGGGACAAGGTTTTCAAAACATAAAAAAGGAAGTACCTCCCCAAATCTCGAAATAGTTAAGTAGCAT
>NZ_AUMM01000057.1 GCF_000430685.1 Tuberibacillus calidus DSM 17572
AGCAATCCGAAGAATTAGAAATAGCTTATCACCTGAAAGAGTCCTATCGATTATGGAGCCTTTGAGATCGTTCGTAAACACTAAGCGATTAGCTAGGTCAATGCCTCTAAAATCTTGCGCACGAGCGACATGTTTGTGTTTAGCAATATCAACACCGACGATCAATGTGTTCTCTGTGATTTGAGAGATTTTGCGATTTTGGTTATAATTCATGTATGAGTCCTCCTTGGTTCCTAAATTAGAGGTCAACATCCGTTGACACTCCGTACTATACCAAGAGGGCTCTATTTTTGTACAACCCGAAAAACCGCTATTTTGCCTCATTTTTCTTCAATACAGGAATGCTTCTTATACTAAAATAAAGCCCTCTGTTAAAGCTGATGATAAAATCCCTAATATAGCGGGAATAATATTCCCCACTTACAACGGAACCATAGGGTCATAAAGAGAAACGATCACGGCGAGTCCTAGATTAGATTATTGGGTTTTAGAAATTGCCAAGACCTGAAACTGGTGTTTGGATGATCACGGGATTCTTTGCAGGATCCAACCATCGTAAGATTTTCACGACGTTTGATTGAGCTGTATCGGTACAACCGAGAGTATAACTAGAACCAACGTGGAAGAAGATAGCACTACCTTTGTATGGAATTCGGGCTGTATTGTAATTGATAACGAATCCATAATTGTACGCTGGAATATTCATGTTTTCCGCACTTTTCCATTGGCCTTGTGTTTTACTTCTTGATTGCCATGTATTATATAGTTTTGAAGTCGGATCATCTACCCAAACATCATCACTGGTGATTCTTCTATAAGGCATTTTCGTACCAGGGTTGGCATAACGTCCAAATGCTGTTCCGATTGTAAACTTTCCAATCGGAGACTTTTTTGCCCCTTCTCTCATGTTTGAAGTCAAACCGTATTTACCAACATGACCTGAAACGCTTAAAACAGGTTTCCATTTTCCGTTTGAATCCCTTTCGAAGGTACGGATGGTTGCAACACTTGTGCCATAGCTACTTGTAGTGACGAGAATAAGCTGACGATTGGCGCCAACCGTTTTCAAATGATCGGCTACATTACCACGCGAAGCCGGTTGGCTTGTCGTCGTATGTGTTGTCGTCGGCGTTGTATGAGTAACTGGTTGGTGAACAATTGGTTTTGTGCTTACAAGGTATTTACTAGAAACCCAGCCAGTTTTGTTGGCCACATGTACTTTATTCCAACCATTCGAACTTATTTCCGTAACCGTAACGGCTTGACCTTGTGTAACGACGGTAACAACGGAATGATTTGTACCAGCACCACTACGTACATTTAAAGAACTCACGTTGACATACTTAGTAACTGGCTTCGAAAGGACAGTAGATGTAGGAGCTCGAGTTTCTTTCTTCGCTTCAACTTTCTTTGTTTTTACTTGCTTAGTTTTGACTTCTCTGGATTTTGGTTGTTCTTCCTCATTTTCCTTTGCATTCTTTACATCCGCTTTATCAATGGTATTTTCTTTAACTACTGTTTTCTCGGCTTTTGTGTCGTGATGAGAAGAGACGGTTGAAGTTTTCTTCGCATGATTCGTCGCTAATCCGAATATTAAAGCTAATGCGATCACCATCACAATCGCAGACACACTCATCCAAACTTTCTTGTTGTTTTTTACCAATTTTCTATATTCCCTTCTATGATGACAGACTTTATTGTTCTTCTTCAAAATCAACGCATATTTAATTGTTCTTCGTACTTTTTAATCCAATCATCTACTGTCATTTTAGAAACGAGCTCACCAATTAACTGGAAAGGGATCTTTTTAGGATTTGTAAAACGAATACAGCTTTTACCCATATTCAACTTTGTATCGATATGATTCGCGTATTCATTTTGAAACCATTTTAATAAATCTTCATCGGCATAGATGCCCATATGATATAAAGCGAGATGATGTTTTTGTGCCGCAATACTTATAAACGGTAATGGGGTATCTTTTTTACAGTGGTATCCATTTGGATAAATCGAAAATGGAACGACGTATGTTGGCATTCCGTATTGAAAATCTAGCTCGAAACCCTCTGGAATGTTTTGGTCTATCACTTCTTTTAAGGTTTTGAATGCGTCTCTCCATTTAATATCTACATTGGCCATATATTGATCAACTTGATTGGACATTTCTTTTCACTCCTTTCAACTCAATGACTCACTTAGGCGAAGCAAAAAACACATACCCTTCCAGCAATCAGCTTTTAGTGCTTCCCCCTTTAGCCCTCATTTTTTTAAACAGTTTTTCCTATAACCTTGTGATATTCACCATCATTGACGATTTTTTTCAGAAAAGGTGCTTACTGATGCTCATTGTTTAAGTATATTTTATTTTATTAATTCCCAAAATAGAAGAAGGATTGTCCAACAGATTTATAGAATATATGTTTGTGCAATTTTTTTTGCTGCGATTAATTATTTGTAAAAATTTAGGAGGGCAATCATGGGAAGAGTAGTCCATTTCGAGATTCACGTCGATGACATGGATCGCGCAAAACGTTTTTATGGAGAAGTATTTGGCTGGAAGTTCGAAGACTGGAGCGAATATGCTGGCATGCCTTATTTTGGTGCAGTGACGGGTGAGGACGATAAACCTGGAATTAACGGTGCATTAATGCAGCGTCAAAGCCCTCCTCCAGAAGCAAGCCAGCCTTTAAACGGTTATGTTTGTACAATGGAAGTAGAAGATTACGATGCCGTTGAAGCCAAAATCCTTGAAAATGGTGGTGTCGTGGCAGTACCAAAATACGCCTTACCCGGCATGGCGTGGCAAGGATACTATAAGGATACAGAAGGGAATATTTTTGGCATTCATCAACCGGATGTCAATGCAAAATAGAAGGCTGCCATCAGCAGGAATAGGCACTTTCACGCGCAATTCCTTTTTATATGATGGAAATGGAAAACAGCCTAAAATTACTACTGCCCATTCATTAGATTGTTAAAATGTGGTTGCGGACGATCGCGGTCTACAACCGCTTTTTTATTAAAAAACCTAAGTTCAGCTAAAAAAGTGTATCATTTTGAGGTCAGTAGGTCAGCCAAATGATACGCAATCCGAAAAAGCATATCATTTTATGAGCTGAAGGCCACGTAAATGATACGGAATCGCAAGAAATGGAAATAACTGGACCGGATTTCGGGCAAAAACAAAAAAAGCATATTATTTTGAGGCCGTTCCGCCAGCCAAATGATATGCAATCCGAAAAAGCATATCATTTCATGGGCTTGAGGCTTGGAAAATGAAATGCAATTACGGGAATTGGAATTATCTGGGCTCAATTTCAGCCAAAAACCAAAAAAGCATATTATTTTGACGCCGTTCCGCCAGCCAAATGATACGCAATCCGAAAAAGCGCATCATTTCACGAGCATGGAGGCGTGCTAATGATACGCAATCCGAAAAAGCATATTATTTCAAGAGCTTGTAGCTTCGCAAATGATACGGAATCACGGAAAACGGAAGTCCCTAGGTTCCATTTCGATATAAAAAGCTTGGGTCTGCTAAAGAAACTTGCTCTGTCAATCCATTTTAGGTGAAGGCAAAACCCTAGTTGATCTTATGCTAGCCTGGTTAAAAAGCCAGTGCAAGCCTTTTTGTTCGGAGGCAAAGCCTTCGCTGCCCTTGCGTTAGTGTGAATCTTGATAGACTTTTTAACCAGTGTAAAAAATAACGAGCCCTCTTTGTTGGGAGAGGGCTGTTAAGCTTTACACGCTTTATAAAAAATTTAGTGTACACCTTCATAATCCGCTGGGGGATTTATTCCTTTGTACGCTTCTACTGGCAATGGGCGATCGGTCAAAAAAGCTTTTAATACGGCCATCACCTCATTTGGTAGATCCTGATAAACATTATGGCCGGCATCCGGGAAATATATGAGCGTACTGTTGCGAAGCGCCTTTTTATAATCGATGGCAGATGACCATGACAAATAGTCAGCGGAAGCTTTAATAATAAGTGATTCCGTGTCGCTTTTTGATAAAGCATGCCTGATATCCGGCTGGGGTTTTGCCCAAGGAGTGAAGGACACCTGACTGACATAAAATCCAAGATTTGATAATTTGGGGCCATGGGGCTTACCCTTCGCATGCAATGCAGGTAAAACTTTGGCATAAAGCTTATCGTATCTGGCATCCATTTCTTTATCACCTGCAAAATGGTGAGCAGCGTCAGGATTCACTTGGAGTAAACCGTATGTCATTATTGCCCTTGGAGCGAACAGCTCTTTGTATACTGGCAATTTTTCTGTAAAAGTAAGCCTGTTAATTAAATTGGCACTGCTTGTGTCTTTGGGATTGATTGGGCCTGGTGATATAAAAACAGCTTTTTCGACATGACTTCCATATTTGCTCATGTAATGAGCGGCGATCTCACCGCCATAAGAATGACCAATTAAGATGATTTTATCGGTACCAATCTTCTGTCTTATAAATTCTAAATCCTCAACATCCCTATCAACCGTATAACCTCGTACGTCTTTTAATCTGGATGAATGTCCACTTCCCACTTCGTCATAGACATACACATCAAAGCCTTCACTTGTTAATTGTCCAAAATACCTTGAATCCCCTGCCATATCCGCAACACCAGGACCACCATGTAGGAAAATAATGGGTGGGCGTGAGCTTGCTTTGTCGCTTGACAAATGAACGTAGGCGATTTTTGAACCAGAAGGCAAATCCCATCTCTGTTGCCCTTTTACCACAATAGATGCTTCATGAGGAGCGTGATATGGTAATAGAAAACCAGTAATTAAAATCACCATCATCAAGCTTCCTGCAGCATAAATCATCATTCTATATTTTCTGATGTGCCTAATACCCAAAATCCTAAAAAATATTTTGGCCATGACAAAGAAAATCACAATATATGCCATCAGTCCGGCTGAAAGAAAAAATGCCGGTTCGGCAGTAAATTTAGCTATCCATAAGCTTACGGAAACTCCTGCGATTATTGATACGACGGTATTTATGACAGCTAATATGACCAATTTTATCATTTCTCTCAAGATGCGTTGCCTCCATTTAAAAAAGCCAATCTTCTTCTCGAAGTATCACTCACTAAAGTAGCTATGCCAATTGTTGCATATAGATGATGAGAATAATAAAAAACACTAAGGTTTCTATATTAAAGAAAATCGAATTCGATTTTATCCTATTAAAAATATTATAATGTTCAACCATACTAATCTTTATAACCAATAGTAAATAATAAACCGCTAGTGCACCATATATCGTCATCAAAATGGCCATTGTCACATTAAAATTTTCCCAAAAATAAATGGCTAAAAAAACAGCCCATATGCCCCTTAATACATTTGCAAAAACTTCGTATGGACCTCCAAATGTCGCAAACATTAAATCCGTTTGCTTTTGCCATATTTCTCGGTTTTCTTGTTTAACCACATAGACGAGATGGCCTGTTTGTATAATCATCGTAATTACCATCATGACCAAATAGGTGAAACCGAAAATCGTACCAATTATAAGAAGAGGATTATTTATGATTTTGTATAGGGCAATGGGTATAGGAAGCCACATGACATACATAAAGGCCATTAGTAAATGAATAAATCCATATTCTTTGTTATCGTTAAGCTTTTTAAAAAAGAGAACAATAATCATAAAAATCAATATCCCCATATACCCACATATTAATGTTGGCGTTAACACAATATCACTCCCAAAATAATTTTTTCCTTATTAAGCTAATATAAAGCCCAACTCGTCACGGAATTTGGTATTCAAGTTTGCCATCGTCTCATAGGTCTTGTTGTCTTACACCCAGAACTGCCGCTATTAGATCATCCATTTGGAAAAACAATTAATAATGCAGTAGCAGCTTCCGAATCAGTAAAAAATCTTCAACAGCATCTTTAATGTTTCCAGACTGGTTACTGGATTAGTTTTCGTTTCAACCAGGAAATCCTACACTCTAAATCTATGTTCTTTAACTATTGCCTGAGCTATTCTTTCGAAAAGTACACATTTTCTCGTAAGTGACTCCCCAACTTGGAATATATATCCTTACCAGATATTTGTTTTAATCAATTGCTTAATTTCCCCTGCAATTTCATTACGCGGCTAAAATAATTTCTTTCCCTCTGGCAGCCGTTGGTGGGAGTTGCAACGGCAATTTTGGTGATGGGGGCTCATTGTTAAATGATTAAAGCTAAAAAACTCTCCGAAGAAAAAACTTATTCTGGAGAGTTTTTTTACATTTTGCCGATTGTTATAGATTTTTATATTTTTCCTGTAAGGTATAAGTAATGAGTGTAACAATTTTTTGCCTATTTACGAGCTTTGATGCAAGTGAAATTAATTTATTTTCATTATTACTAACAAACCTTAAATAATACAACCAGACGACACACAATACACCAACAATTATAGAAATATTAGCTTTCGTATTAACAAGATAATCAGGGGTTAAAATGACATAAGTCAGTAACATCCCAATAACGGCTGAAGCAATAAAGGCAGCTTTAAACACCTCAGTGACCGTTAATCTTGGAGGTCCACTAAAGATTATAAGCAATTTGTTAAGGGTATTGACGTCAAGCTCTGATAAATATTCCTTAAGCTCTTTATCTCCAACTTTTTCCTTCATCTTTACTTGACTAATAATTTCTTTTATCTCATTCATTTAACCAAACTCCTTAATAATCCTCCTCAGCCACTTTCATAAATTATAACAAATTTTGAAATGTAACACTACTCCTAGAAATACGAGCAAAAAAGCCCGTTTTTCATCCCATGATTTCAACTATAATTTTCCCCTTGGAAGTCGTTGGTGGAATTAATGCAGCTTCATTTGGGGTGGAAGGCACTAGAAATAATTAATTTACTTTAGTGCATACATTGATACGGGTGATTAAGATAATGAAAATCGTAAAGACATTATACAATTTAAAAAACATCATCACTGGTAGAAAACAGGCATACGAAAGGTTTGGGTTCGTCGCATATTAGGAAAAGGATTCAAAAGGAATAACCCTAAAATAAAAGACACGAAGGAAATATATTCAGTTAAAGGCTATAAATACAGCCAAAAGCGACATACCATGCATATGAACATTGTGAATAAAATGATTAGGCAAGCGCCCTCCCCCAAAAAAGGGGAAAAGTCCATAGCCATTCTCATTGGCGGAGGGACCGCCTCAGGAAAGACGTTCTTGCGAAAATATGTTATCGAGAAAAAGCTGACTGAAAGAGGTATACAGGCAGTTACAGTAGACCCTGACGAGATAAAAGAATACATCCCTGAATATCAATTATTACAAAAAACACATCCAAATGACGCTGCTCGCCTCGTCCATAAAGAATCCCTTGATATTTGCGATCTATTGTTGAAACAACTTATTCATCATCGGAAACATTTTATATACGAAGGGACCATGGCAAGAACCCGGAAATACAAAAATCTAATAAAAAAACTAAAAAGAACCCAGTATGAGGTTCATGTCTATATAGTGGATGTTCCGTTAGAATTAGCCAAACAGCGGGCGGAAGAAAGGGCAAAGGTTACGGGAAGAAAAATTCCACCCCATATTATCGAAAACACGCACAAGCTTGTATCGAAAACTTTTAAAGAAATCAAGGATTTGGTGGATAGCTATTATGTTTACGATAATCGAGATCGATTGAAACTCATTGCTTCTAAGAATTATATCGAACCGGCATTATACAATGAATTTTTAAAAAAGGGAAAAGCGAAGTAAGAGGATTCTTTGAAAGTCTTGTTATTTACGAACTCGATTCTTCTTTCTCATATATATTTCGTATTCTTTATGCCATAACTTATCCCTTCCATACAAAATGGAGAAGGACCAATAGGCTGCTGGTTCGTGCATCATGATTGGATTTAGCTGCAAGGTTGCTAAAGATTTTCGCAGTACTTTATCCGCCTGTTGGCTGGTTAAGTTGCCAATGGCCATCAATTCATCATGTATTTCGAGTAAAAACCTGTTATTATCGATGACGCTTTCTAGACTTCGGACATGGTGAAGCAGTTGTTTTATGATAGATTTTTTCGCATGTGTTCCTTCAGGCTGGCAAGCCACAATTTTTAATTTGGATAAACACCTTATGGCTTTCGGGCTATTTAAAGATAGTTGATCTTTAGTATGGGAAACTTTTATTTTGTCAGGATCGGTTAAGTGCCTTCCTCCGACTGGTCCATACACGTAGTCATAATGGTGCTTCTTTCCTGCGCGGCACTCTTGGACAAACCGTTCCCATGATCGCTGATGGTACGGCCACTCTGGTTCATGAGGTAAGGGAAACTCCTTTCCCTTTAATTGACGCAGCTCCTTTAAATTAAGCTCATATGCTAAATAAGCCGGAATTTTTATATCCGGATGATTAAAATACTGTGATTGGCTGATATTTAATTGGTCTAATATTTCAGAAGAAATTTGTGGATGCATCGCTCTGATTTGTGCCCAGCTTTTTGCTTGCTGAGGATTTAAGGTAACGTAAAAACCTTTTCCGAAATCAGTAAGGTCTCTCTGCGCGTCCAACCGCATGCCAATATCGCGAATAATTTTTGCTGCAAATAAATTAGTTCCATGATAAACCGTACATACATCATGAAGGGGGAGCATAAGGAGGACCTTCCTTTCCTTTTGGACGCAAGGTGCAATCGTTATATAGTATGAAAGAGGACATATACAAATGTTTTACCCGTGGTGCTAGTTAAAATCAGATAAGCATAAAAAATTGCCCCTGCATGAGGAGCTCCTTAAAATGAAATTGCGACTAAACATCAAAAGGATTTGTTCCCATGCAAGAGCGCTTTTGCTTTACAACAGCTCGTACCCCAAAACAATATGCACCGATTTTGTTTTTTGTAATAAATTCCTCTAAACTTTCTCAAATCTTTTACACAAAATATCTCACATCATCATGAAATTCGATTTTGAGGGAGTAGATTACCAATCGCCAGGTTTTTAAAGCCGCTACTTACCAACATCAGTAATATCCCTTATCTACGTTTTTTGTGAAATTTGGTTTTATTTTTTTGTTCCTTTATTTAGCCTCAATACTTCTTCTACAACTCTCTTTCAAACTCCTCCTCTTGCCTTAAGACCTTGCGCGGGTTTATTTTTTAGGGTTAAGTCTTTCAACCGATATTATTTGTTGTTCATCTTGCATTTCCCTTGATCTAAGTCATGCCTTTGCAACAGGATGTATGTCAGAAAAATGGGCGTTCGCAGCGCAAATTTCCATGAAAAACTTATTATTCTTGAATGCTGTTATATACAGCTAAGGCATCGGTAATATTATACTGTTCCGTATGATGGTTCCCATTCGCACCGGCTGTAATCAGAACATATTCCTGTTTCCCCACTTTGGCAAGACTAGCGAGACATAGACCCGCCTCATCGGTATATCCCGTTTTCCCACCTAAAATCTCCCCATCCATAAGGTTGGGATTGTTGAGTTCTTTAAACAGGGTACTGTATAAGGTTATTCCCCTTGTATGCTTATTAGTTGGGGCAGTTAAATGATGGGATGACGTAAAAATCTCCCGGAAAGTATCATTTTGCAATGCATAGGTTAAAAGAATAGCCAGATCTTTGACCGTCGTAAAATGATTTTCATTTTGAAGCCCGGTGGCATTTGCAAAATGCGTATGTTTCATACCTAGTTCGGCCGTCTTTTGATTCATCATTTTTACAAAATTCTCCTCTGATCCGGCAATCCGGTCAGCCAGTCCAATACTCGCCTCCGCACCGCTTGGAAGTATTGCCCCGTATAAAAGATCGATGGCCTTTACCCGCTCACCTGGCTCAAAACCTGCCATTGATGCATCCGCTTCGTACAGCCCACGAAACACGGAATTCGTCAGTGTGATTTCTTCATTCAGATCCGGCAAATTTTCGATCGCAACAATCGCTGTCATTATTTTAGTCAAAGATGCCGGATAGATTTTTTCCTCACTATTTTTTTGCATTAGGATGGCATGATCTTTTAAACGGATCAGAATCGCATTTGGACTTTTCAGTTTGCCCAAAGATATAGCAACAGTTGGATCGGGTTCTCCTTTTGGAAAAGGAGCCTGTGTTGCTCTATCGTGGGAAGAATATGACGAGGTTTTATGGTCAGATTTTATCTTATTTATTTGGTGGTTTTCTGGAGTTTTGGATTTGTAAACCAAAGAAGCCATGACAACGATCAACAGAACGGTAACAAATAAGCGCATCCTTGACCTTTTCTTTTTTTGTCTTCGAACCATATTCAAACAGCTCCTTTTTCTTCGCTGCCAATATTTAAACACAGAAGAAGGAGCGATTTTGGAATTCCATCTTATGAATTTCTTAAGATTTTCTTATCACAGTCTCTGAGATTCACTGGGACTTCGATCGCATATTAAGGTGAAAATCACCAAATCTTAAGGTTTTATTAAGACATTTCTTTTTTAAAGATCCTATAGTAAATGACGAAGGAGGTGAACGGTGTGATCATGTCGATTTTCATGTTTATTATCGTGTCGATCACCTGGTTAATAAGTACTTTGCCATTCTTGATTCCCTACCAAATCCTACTGATCTATCAAAACAAAAAGTTAGGCGTTAAACTGTCCATGGCCCATTTTGTATGTGTCTATATTTTTGTCTATTACTTTACGGGTGTACTCAGTTTTACCGGTATCCCTTCCATCCTGGACATCGTTTATAACAGCTTTGAAATCATAACCTCCAAGGGATTGAATATTCACCCGGATGAAATCAATCTGATTCCTTTTTATTGGCTTACATACGGGGTTCAGCCATACATTGAGAATATATTACTTTTTATCCCTCTTGGATTTATGCATCCATTGATTTGGAAAAGGTATGAAGGATTATTGAGAACGCTGTTAACTGGCATGACATTCTCTCTCATCATCGAATTAAGTCAATTATTCAATCAAAGAATCACCGATATTGATGATTTACTCATGAATACTCTCGGAACGTTCGTCGGATGGGTCATTTTTCGATTGCTGAAAAAACATTTATCAAAATTACAGGACAAAATTTTTGTTCAACATCCCAATAACGAAAAGATTCCCTTCCTCCTTCGTAAAGAGGCATGTTTTTATACGGCTAGCGCTTTTGAGGGGATGTTCTTTTTCTTTTACCCATTGTTAAGGTCTTTATTAATCCCGTTTTTAAGATCATTATTTGGATTTGTTTTGATGTAATATGTGCCAGGCGAATTAATTTAAAAAGGACAAATATCTGACTTACACAGAGAACTTGTCTTTTTCTTGTTTTTGCGGAAGTACAACGGTAAAAATTGTCTTTTCACCATGACTTTGGGCAAAAATATGGCCGCCATGGGCGTTGACGATTTCTTTGGCAATAGCTAGTCCTAGCCCAGATCCGCCGGTATTGGTCGAACGGGATGTATCCAGCCGGAAAAACTTCTCAAAAATCGTTTCCAGTTTTTCTCGGGGGATTGGGTTCCCTTGGTTCGTAAAAGTGATAACAATATTTTTGTCCTGAAGTTGCGCAGAAACGTCAATGATACTGTTTTCATAGCTATAGGCGATCGCATTTTTTAGGATGTTATTAAATACGCGAGCGAGTTTATCCCGATCCCCCCATAGATTAAGCCCATCAGGCACATGGACTGATATTTGCTTTTGTTTTGGATGCAAAATCGGATAGAATTCATCAGCCATCTGCTCGAGCATAAGCTGTAAATTGATTTTTTCTTTATTTAAAACAATGGTTTGAAGATTAAATCTTGTGATCTCAAAAAACTCATTGATAAGCTGCTCTAAGCGATAAGCTTTTTCCAAGGCAATACCGACATATTTTGCTTTTTGTTCAGGAGGCATATCGGGAGCTTCATCCAAAAGGCTTAAGTAACCAATAACGGAGGTGAGAGGCGTTTTTAGATCATGAGACAAGTAAACGACCAAATCATTCTTGCGCTGTTCGGCTTCACGCGCGGCTCTCTTTTGTTTTTCCAAGTTGTTTTTGATCTGATTGAGCTTTTTTTCCATAAAATCCAGTTCTGGCGATAAGTTTATTTCATCACCGGATTCCTCAACGAGTTGATCCATTCCAATAATGAGTTCATCGAAGTATTTTGTTAACCTGGAAATCGAAAAATTTAGCAAAATAACAAGGAAGATCATAATCACAAAAAATGTGATTACATTTATATTTTTACGAACTAAAATATCGTAAACGAACAAGGCATCACTGTCACGCATATGAAACATGTTCATAAAAAAGCGGACAATGAGATCGCCAACACTGAAGTATTTTTGAATGAGAAAGCGCAAGGAGATAGCGGTTATCGTTGCGGCAAAAACAATCAGGAGCATTTGCAGAAATACTTTTCTCTTAAGTTTTGTATAATCATTTCTGCTTTTATATCGCTTATTTTTCAATTTTATAACCGACCCCCCACACCGTTTTAATATATTTAGGATGTTCCGCATTGTCATGCATTTTTTCCCTTAAATGCCTGATATGAACCATGACGGTATTATTACTATTGCCAAAATATTTTTCTTCACCCCACACTTTGCGGAACAACTCTTCAGAACTGACGACGCGACCTCGGTTAGAAGCCAGCTCCCATAGAATGGAAAACTCTGTAGGGGTAAGCGCAAGAGGTCTTCCGTTTAGCGTGCATTCATGATTGTCCTTGTTAATCACTAAACCGGCAAATTCAATCTGCCTGTCCTCACGTAAGGGATTAGAAGAATTGTATTGAGTAAATCTTCGCAACTGTGCTTTAACACGGGCAACAAGTTCCAAAGGTTGAAAGGGTTTTGTTACATAATCATCCGCCCCAAGTGTCAAGCCAGTAATCTTGTCCATTTCTTCTTCTTTCGCCGTCAACATGATGACTGGAAAATTGTACATTTCCCTGATCTGCTGACAGATGGAAAAACCATCGATATCGGGGAGCATGACATCCAAAATGGCCAAGTCTAATTTTTCATTTTCAATGCAGTTAAGGGCATCCTTGCCGTTATAAAATTTAAAGATATGATAGTTCTCATTTTTGAGATAAACTTCAACCAAATCGGCAATCGCTTTTTCATCATCAACGATTAAAATATTTGCAGCCATCATCGCCATCATCTTTCTTTTAAATATAAATCTCCATCGTTATTATATCGAAAAGCGAAAATCCATTTATTAATTTTCACTTATTAATATCTTAAGATTTCCTGAATCCCATTTAAAATCAGCGTCAATGGCTTATTACACAAACCTACCCATGAAATGAAAACTTGGCTCTGGTAAGTCTTATGGGCGAAGGCGGTGCCTTAATTGCACTTATGCCGGCCCTAAAAAAGGTATAATTTCTTACCAGTACGAAAAAGGGGACGCCCCTCCTTTGCGGGGTGCCCCGTTATGCTATATATCAATGATATGGTTGTAGTACTTTTAATGTTCCCATTGGATGGGTACGGCACCTATATTAGTCCGCCATTCGTCCAGTGATTATCTCAGCATAACCCAGAACCTTTTTATGTTTAAGCGGAAAAGGCAATTGAATTACTTCGCTCAAGCTCTTTCGCTCAGTCACCCTACCATTTTGAGATGCGATCACTTTATCGATCTTCTTCCGCTCCGGATAATATTTGGGGTCTTGAAACAAGTCCAAAAAGATAAATCTCCCGCCTTTTTTCAGATGCCTTAACGCTACTTCTATTGATATGGTTTTATCATTGACGTCTTGTACTTCATGGAATGTCATACAACTGACGATACAATCAAACATCCCTAAATCATCAGGTAGGTTCGAGGCGGTTTCCTTTCGAAATTCCACTTTATTCGTGATGTTTTCCGCTCTGAAATTGTTTATACATAATTCCTTTGAATATTCCCAGTTATCGCCCCAAAAGTCAATTCCAACGAGCTCTGATTCCGGATTCTGTTTAGCGATTATGGCAAGCAAATGCCCGCTTCCGCACCCAATATCGAGAATTCTATTTCCCTCTACTTTCGAGGCAATCAATTGGTGGATCTTATTTTGATAATCCCCGCCAATTTCCGAAAGCCGCCATCCCGTAACCCCGACAATTAATAAAATATAACCAAATAGCAATGTCGGGATGATAAAAATAAGAAATAGGACACTGATAAATGATAATAGTGAAAGTAATACAGAAATCACCGTTAAAACCGAAAAGGTTATTAAGGCTTTTGATCTAACCCAAGTTTTATATTTTGGTTGATTCATCACATTTCCTCGCGCTTAACAAAATTTAACCATTGCGTAAATATTATAACTTATTACAAGCAAAACAGGGGGTCTTCTGATGGATGAGGAAATGCATGCCGAATTAATGACTCGATGCAACCAGACTTCATAGTTCTATTGAGAAAAATACGCTTTTTTCCTTCTTGAATCAAAATAGAATTGGGGATATGAATATAATTTACTGCGCATTCTTTGTTATCAATACTAATGTATCGAAGTGTGTTGTGTGCTACAAATTATTAAAATCGTTTGACGACAACAGCACCTATTCCGATTAATATATACAATATCGTCATGTATATGATTAGCATTTCTGTTTCAATTGTTCGAACCCCTATGACATAAAGGACAAGCAGGATACCACCACTACCTATTAGAACAACATAGAGAACAATTAACAGATACCTTGTTATAATTAATAGAGTCCGCTCATCCACTTCAGGTACATTACCGTTTCGTTTTTTACGCCATTTTTTACATATAAAAGAGATAAGGAATCCACCTGATGTTCCGGCGATAACGGAAAGGGCTAATTTGAAGCTAAATTCTCCTTAAGGAGGTGTGCCGATCGATATATTCCCCATATAGAATTCAAGTCTGGTGACACGATGGATATGGAAACATAACTCTAGGTAGCACGAACCCCTGCCGGCCATAACGGCTAGCAGGGTTTTTTGGCTTAATTGCTATTATATAGGCTTATTATTCAATTCCTTTATAGCCGTTCTTCTCTGCATACCCCAGCAAATATAAGAATGCGAATGCCGGAATCCGTATCATATCCTTTCCTGACTTGGTCTTGTGCATTCCAAAGTCACTCGCGTTCTTAGTTACAACGATTGCAGCCGATGCCTCTCCACATAGCTCAGAAATCGCATCGTCATCGGAAATCGGCGCACCCTCTCGATATTTGACCTCGATGAGGATATTCTTTACATTGGGGTAATCCACGACAATATCGATTTCCTTTCCCTTTCTACCGCCGCGGAAATAGCCAACGGATGTCGCCTTTTGGTAATAAAATGCTGCAACATGCTTGTAAACCGCTGTCTCAACAATCTTACCCATCTCTACTGGGTCAGTCAGCAACGAATCGTCCATCAGAACGGCGTTACGAATAGCAGCATCAGCAATATATATTTTGGGCCTCGCTTTCAGTACTTTTTTGCCCCCCATATTTACCGGCCAGCTTTGATAAATCAGATTGGCACTTTCCAAGTATCGAATATAGTTTTCTACCGTCGGTCTCGATACACCGCCAAGTTCTTTTGCAATAGCCTCTATGGATACGATCTCTGATGATACATTGCATAGATATAGGAATATCCGCTCCAGCTCAATGGCGTTTCTGATATTATATAGTGCAGGAAGGTCGCGCTTTAGCACTTTATCGACCACGTCTTCTCGCATAATCTGCTGGGCCATGAGGTCATTGGTCGATAGTGCCAGTTCCGGGAATCCCCCCACCGTAAGATAACGATTGAAATGATTCTGCACCTTAGAAAGTTGCACCATCACGTGAGCGCGCTCCTGTTGAGTCCTATAGGGAAGCGACGTGATCTTTAGGTTTTGAGGGAGGTCTGGACGATCCAGCCCCAGCAGTTCACAGTACTCATAAAACGACATAGTAGGAACCTGAATAACCGTCCAACGCCCTGCACCGCTTTCTTGATGGCCCTTCATGAGGGCGGGGCTTGCTGAGCCTGTGGCAACCACCTGCGTATCAGGCTGGGTGTCATAAATTAATTTCAGCCATTTGTCCCAATCCTGAGCATACTGAACCTCATCAAAGAAGTAATAGCAGTCCTGCTCGGCGTAAATGTTTTCATGATAACATTCCAAGATTTCGTTAAAACCGGCAAGCTTTAACATAGGATGATCCATGGAGATGTAGACGATTTTTTGCGGTGCCACACCGCGGCTGAGCAACTCCTCAATCATCTGGTACTGGATAGTCGTCTTGCCGACTCGCCGCGCACCGGTCAACACAACGATGCGGCGCAGATCCTTTTGCTCGAGCCGCTTCATCGCCTCAAAAAACGCAAATCTCTTATAAGACTTAGACAACTTTGGATTCATGATTCCGGTTTTCCACCATTGATTATAAGCTGTCAGCACTTTTAGAATGCCTTCCATGCTTGTTATCGCCATAACCCCACCTTCCTTTGTTTACATTATAGCTCTAATTTTTATTTTTACCAACAATAATTTAAAGTATACTTATAATATTAAGCTGCTATTATTTACTTTTGCATATATAATATACAAAAAATGAATGTTAGGATACTGATTGAATTGGTATCTAGAAAACTGACATACATGGGGTGCTGTGCGTTGATAAAACGAAGCAAATAAAAAGCAGATGGTTCGAGAATCTGTATAAAATTCTCTGTGAACCGTCTGCTTTTATTTCAATGCGGTGAAACATCTGATGCACGTTTTCTAGTGTTAGATCGTTAAATGTCTATAATTATAACGGTGCCTTGTTACATCTCCTCATACTACTTCATGTCTTACATGTCCAACACGAAATGTTGTTAAATGATGGGTTGTTTGCAAGTGGCAGTTTTTTGTCATCCTCCCAGGAAGACCTACATAAAAAGAATGCCATATCCTACATATTTATGGTGCCGTAAACAGACACTTTTACCACTATTAGAGCTAACTCCTTGAATCATCATAAACTCTGCCAATTAATCACTTTCTTTGTAATCCCAATTTAAGTTTTTATCAACTGAATAAAATGACTTTCTTGTTTCAAGCCACCTTTTTAATGGACCAACTACAGCTGAATGAGTGATATAATTTTGAACGTCATTAATTGGAACCCATTTGACTTGAACTATTTCTGCATCGGGATCATGGGGTATTGGATTCCCATCATAAACGGTTACTTGAAATACCGTAACGAGACTTTGCGCCGAATATTCAGGGATAAAACTTTCATGAATATATATGAGTTGGTTCTCTTTGACTTTTAATCCTACTTCCTCATATATTTCTCTGAATAAGGCATCTTCTAACGATTCTCCATCTTCAACAACTCCTCCTGGTAAACTCCATAAATAATTAGGGTCTACTGAATAACAAAAAAATGTTGATTTAACAAGGGTTTTTCACTTTTTTGTCGAATTTATATGCAAGGGTATGATTCGGAAACTCATCAAAAACCTTGCACTTGGAGGGACTAACTTTGTACGAACATCATGCCGATCAACTCATCCTGCCACATGAATTTTTCCTGCCGTTTGGTGGACAATTAAATCCCAATAACCGTTGGGTGGTCTTGTCTAACCTCATCCCCTGGTCAAAAGCTGAAAAAGAATATGTCAAGTCACTGGGAGACGTCAGGCAAGGACACAAGGCCTTTTCGGTTCGTTTGGCACTTGGTTCATTGATCATTCAGGAACGCCTGAAGT
>NZ_KE387199.1:0-1526 GCF_000430685.1 Tuberibacillus calidus DSM 17572
AAGACAGTGAGGAAGACAGCGCCCAAAAACGAATAGAATACCAGGACGCCTTGGATCGGAACGCCGTCGAAGGCAAATTTGGCGAGGGCAAGCGTACATATGGGCTTGGTCTTATTCGAGCACGCCTTCGACAGACAAGTGAAACCGTCATTGCCCTGCAGTTTCTGGTTATGAACCTTGAAAAGATCCTTCGGGATACTTTTTTTTCCTTTTTTCACTTGATCATTCGTCAGGTATTTTCATGTCACAAACTGCGAGTGGTAAGCTTTTGATCAAAATGTAGGTTGTTCAGTAGTCCCTAATTATTATGGCTTTTATTCAGGTTCATTTTTTCCACGCCGTAAGAAAGTATCAGGTTTTACTGTCATCCATCAATCCCGAAATTATTTGGAACATGAAAAAAGAATTTTATTGGCAAAGCAATTTGTCATTAGCGCAACTTTTCATATGTTGCGGAATTTGCGTCATTACAAAAATAAAGATAATGTCCAAATCACCATAGATGCTATGCAGAAATTACAGAGCCAGATTGACTCAGCAAAAACCATACAAGAAGTCATGGGTGTTGAAGGCACGATAAGACAACATTATTATTCGGCTTTTAACAGTTTTCTTTCACCCGATTTTGCTTTTGATGAAAGAACAAAACGGCCTCCAAAAGACCCGTTGAATGCGTTGATTTCTTTTGGTAATAGTTTGTGTTATACAAAAGTACTTGCGGAAATTTATAAAACCCATCTAGATCCTACAATTAGTTTTTTGCATGAGCCGTCAACCAAACGTTTCTCTTTAAGTTTGGATTTGGCGGAAATTTTTAAACCACTTATGGTAGATCCGGTTATATTTACCTTGATAAATAAAAAACAATTGAATCCTGCCCATGACTTTGAGTATCTGGAAGAGATGGTATTATTGAATGAACAAGGCCGGAAAAAATTTATTAAGGAATGGTCTGAAAAACTTAAAACTACTATAAGGCATCGCAAATTAAATCGTAATGTCTCATATCAATATTTTATTAGACTAGAGTGTTATAAGCTTATTAAACATTTTATTGAAGACGAAGAGTATAAGCCATTGAAAGCGTGGTGGTAAAAAGTGTATGTTATTATCACCTATGACGTCGCAGAAGAACGCGTGGCAAAGGTCCATAAAAAGTTAAAAGAATATCTGATATGGTCTCAGAATTCGGTTTTTGAAGGTGAAATGACAAAAAGTTTATTGAAAAAGTGTTTATTTGAACTAGAGAATATCATTGATGAAGATGTTGATTCAATCAATATTTATGAAATTGAAAACCCAAAACATTTAAAAAAGAGTTTCTATGGCGTTGACAAGTCATTTGATGACATGTTTTTATAAAGTTGCAGCGTATCCAAAATTGACCCAAAACATCACAAAGCCTTTGGCCGTGCGGCTTTCAACACTATGAGTCCTCAAATTAAGAAACACGACTGGTGGTGTGCTGCAATTAATAAACAACTCACATCAAAAAAACCTTGCAATACCGCCATTTTTTTGGGTGA
>NZ_KE387199.1:4672-17741 GCF_000430685.1 Tuberibacillus calidus DSM 17572
TCGTTGTTTTATCGAACGTAGTGGGATATAAAGTAAGCGTTCCTCCCTCCGTTTATTTACTGGAGGACGTTTTATCTAAACGTAGTGGGATATAAAGAAATCAAAAAGCAATCGTTTAGAAAGGAGGGCTAAACGTTTTATCTGAACGTAGCGGGATATAAAGATTTTCAACAGTGGCATAACAGTTTATTATGAATTTGTGATTAATTTTCACTCGGTTTCGGCATCATCACGGTATCTAGAAATTTCTCATATGTTTTAATCGTTGTATTATATGCTCCTGCCGGCCGGGAAACATCTGCTCCATCCGTCCGGACTTATAGGGTCGTTAGTGCAAAGTCTAAGGTTAATATGCATAACATATGGGAAGCGAATGGGTAATTTATTGCTGGATAGCTGGATCTAGCCGCTGTTGTAATACATCCTTTCCAAACACGTTGCCATATTCTACAAATAAACCTCGTAAACACAAATGATTTCCCCATCCATGTTAAAATAAATAATAGAAAAGTATGTTCAGATTCGAGGATGAGATCGATTGAAAAGGTTGGAGCGAGTCTATCAATTATTAGAAGAAAAAGCACTTGACCTGAATAAAGAAGCTTTGCTTGAGCGCGAGGGGTTTTCTGCTGGTGAATTAGCTGAAGAATTAGGCATGTTGCGCAATAATGTCAGCCTTGAATTAAATAATTTGGTCCGAGACGGGCGGGTGATAAAAATCAAAAGGCGTCCGGTTCTTTATATCCCGCGTGACGTCGTGAAAAAGAACTTTGGCAACATCGTAGACCGAACGATTCTCGAGATTCCCTCCTTGTCGGACTTATACCGAGCGAAAAGCAAGCCCACAATCAGCCCGGATGAAAACCCATTTAGTCTGCTCATCGGGGCGGAAGGCAGCTTGAAAAAATTGGTTGACCAAGCGAAAGCGGCTGTTGTCTATCCGCCAAACGGGCTGCATACGCTGATTCTCGGGCCGACCGGCTCTGGTAAAACGCTGTTCGCCCATATGATGCATGAGTACGCCAAGTTTATAGGGAAAATGGACGAGCGTTCGCCTTTCATCATTTTTAACTGCGCCGATTATTATAATAACCCGCAACTATTATTGTCACAGCTGTTTGGGCATGTCAGCGGTGCTTTTACCGGAGCAACAAGTGATAAAAAGGGGCTTGTCGAAAAAGCCGATGGCGGCATCCTCTTTTTAGATGAAGTGCATCGCTTGCCGCCGGAAGGTCAAGAAATGATCTTTTATTTCATGGATACGGGCCGGTTTAATAAACTGGGTGAAGTGGAGCGGACGCGGACATCCAATGTTTTGATCATTGGCGCGACTACGGAAGACCCGTCATCGGCATTGCTCAACACTTTTTTAAGACGAATTCCGATGACGATCACCATGCCCTCTTTTCACGGACGAAGCGTTACGGAAAAAGTGGAACTGTGCAAATCCCTCTTGGCAAAAGAGGCAAAGCGGATTAACAAGGAGCTCCGTATACAAGCTGATGTGATAAAAGCGTTAATCGGCAGTGTCACCTATGGCAATGTCGGACAGCTTAAATCGTACATCCAGCTCGTCTGTGCCCAAGGGTTTCTCGATAGCATGCACGAACCGTTTGTCCGTTTAACGGTAAAAAGGTTACCGCAGGAAGTCAAAGATGGCCTCACGCGGATTTCTCGAAACCCAAGCGAAAATGAGGAAATCACCCGTTTGGTGAACGCCGTCACCGTCATTACGGGTGAAGGCAGCCGGGAGCTCGTCGAAGATGATGTCTACGATTTACCGTATGATTTGTATAAAATCATTGAAGACAAAGCCCGCCTTTTAAAGGAAGAAGGCATTCCGGCTGAAGAAATCAATAAATTTGTGGAAACGGACATCAAGGTTCACATAAAAAGTTTTTATCAACAAGTCTCGAAATATCACCATAAAGAACTGGCTAAGCTCGTTAAAAAGCCGGTGCTCGAGCTCGCCGAGGAATTGCGTTCTTTTGCCGAGAGCATGCTCAACCGGACATTTAATGATAAGTTTGTCTATTTCATCAGCTTGCATATCGATGGTTTTTTGCAAGGAAAAAATTATGAAAAGAGAAAAGCGCCGCCGGAACACTCCGAAATCATAAAGGAATCTGAAGCGGAATTTCAAGTGGCTTCCCAAATGAAAGACATCATCGAAGAACGGCTTGGCATCAAACTTCCAGAATTTGAGACAACCTACCTTGCGATGTTACTCGCTTCGGCTAATGAACTGACTCAAAAAGGGCAAGTCGGCATCGTGGTGGCTACTCATGGGAGGAGCACCGCGACTTCCATGGTGGAAGTCGCTAAAGAGTTGCTTGGCGATTACAATATTCGAGCCGTTGACATGCCGCTCGACGTTAACTTTTATGATATTTTAGATGAGATTGTCGCGGCCGTTCATGACGTTGACCGCGGGGAAGGCGTCTTGATGCTTGTTGATATGGGTTCACTCTATTATTTTGAAGAAAAAATAAACGAAGAAGCTGGCGTTCCGGTTAAAGCCATTGACATGGTATCCATGCCGATGCTGCTGGATGCGGTGCGCCGAGCCAATTTTTTAGATATGGATTTAAACGCGATCTATCAATCGGTGCGGAGGCCCTATCACCATGAAAGCGAAGTCAGAGAGACTGCGAAAGAGGATGTCAAACCAAAGGCGATCCTGACGATTTGTTCCTCCGGGCAGGGAACGGCGCTCAAACTTGAGGAAATGCTGAAGATGTTTATTGAGGACATCACCAATGAAGACATGACTGTCATTCCGCTTTCCGTCATTGGGCTCCAAGATGAGGTCAAGCGCATCGTTAGAGTGTATGATGTGGTCGCGGCGGTCGGTGTCAAAAAACCGCCTTTGGATGTGCCGTTTATATCCCTTGAAAAATTCATTGAAGGCGAAGGGCAAAAAATGATCGGGCAAATTATTCAAAATGGCGAGATGACCATAAAAAATAATGAGTCCGATGTCATTGTCCGGGCGCTTTGCGAGGACAGTCTTAAATCTTATCTTGTGTATTTGAATCCGCATCGCGCGATTAACGTTCTCATTCGTTTTTGTGAACGATTGGAAGCCGTGTTAGGCGTTCATTTTAAAAATACAACCGCGATCCGCATCATTGTCCATACAGCTTTTGCGATTGAACGGGCGATTACTGGGGATGCACTGAAGTATAAAGGGGAACGCTCAGAGGAGCAGGGCCGCCTTTTGGAAAAAGTGAAAACTTGCGCCAAAGATAGTATCACGAAAGATTTACGAGCGACTTTAGTCGAAGATGAACTTTATTATTTAGTCGATTTGCTTCTGGATGAATTTAATGCACATGGGAAAGATGCGGCTCGGATTTAGTGTATCAAAAAAGTGTATTGCACCTATTTTAAATAAAGTGTATCAAAAACGCTGTCAGCTTTTGTACAGCGTTTTATTTTTTTGTGCAAGTGTATCAAAAAGGATAAAAATTGTCGATTCATGTCAAAACTAATTTTTATGAAACCTGTTGTATGGATGGGAAGATTGTCGAAAAACCATTTTGGAATACTAAAGTTGGCATGATTCTTGCATATAAAATAGCGCGGACAGGAGTTGACAACAAGGAGGCTTACAGATGATTGCACTTATCGTCGCCACCCACGGGGAATTCTCAAGGGAGATCGTTCGATCAGCGGAAATGATCTTTGGCGAGCAACAAAATATTACTGCCGTCACCTTTAAACCGGGCGAAGGGTTGGAAGACCTTAAAAATAAATACGAACAAGCCTTAAAGGAATTAGAGACTCAAGACGGTGTGCTTTTTCTCGTCGATTTGTTCGGCGGAAGTCCGTTTAACGCCGCAGCAGCCCTCATTTCTGCGGAGGAAAACATGGACATGATCACCGGCGTGAACTTGCCAATGCTGATTGAATGCCTCGCCCGGCGCGGGAACACGGCATTGGAACCGCTTGTCGATGCGATCAGTCAAACCGCAGTGGAAGGCGTTAAATCCTTGAAGAAAACCTTAAAAAATAACGAAGAAGAGGATGATTTGTGATGATTATCGGACTGGCTAGAATCGATGATCGTTTGATACACGGTCAAGTAGCGACGGTTTGGACGAAAGAAACCGGTGTCAGCCGTATTATTGTCGTCAGCGATGAAGTCGCTCAAGATACCGTCCGGAAGACGCTGTTAACGCAAGTCGCGCCTCCCGGGGTGAAAGCGAGTGTTGTAGACATTGCCAAAGCCATTCGCGTCTACAACAATCCGAAATATGAAAACGACCGCGTCATGTTGTTATTTACAAATCCGACAGATGTGTTGCGCGTTGTTGAAGGAGGTATTGACATCAAGAGTGTCAATATCGGCGGCATGTCTTATAAAGAGGGCAAAACGCAGATCACCAATGCGGTCTCTGTGGATGAAAAAGACATTGAAGCTTTCAAAAAGCTTCACGAACGCGGCATCGAATTGGAAATCCGAAAAGTGGCGGCCGACCCGAAAGTCGACATCATGCCGCTTTTGAAAAAACTTGAAGAAAAATAATACCTCGCTGTTGATAGAAAACGATTAAGGAGGGATCATGGTATGGATATCTCATGGATTCAAATTGTTCTTGTTTTTATTGTCGCTTGTATTTCAGGTATGGGATCCATCCTTGACGAATTTCAAACGCACCGCCCATTAATTGCTTGTACGTTAATCGGGCTTGTGCTTGGTGACATTAAGACGGGCATACTCATTGGCGGAACGCTTGAAATGATCGCGCTCGGTTGGATGAACATCGGTGCAGCGGTGGCACCTGATGCCGCGCTTGCTTCCATTATTTCAACGATTCTTGTCATCGTCGGGCATCAAGATATCGGTGCCGGTATTGCGTTGGCGATTCCGCTTGCTGCTGCCGGACAAGTATTAACCATTCTGGTGCGGACGATTACCGTCGGGTTCCAACACGGTGCTGACCAAACCGCGAAAACCGGGAATTTAAAGGCGATGGATTGGCTACATATCACGGCCTTGCTTTTGCAAGCGATGCGGATTGCCATTCCAGCACTCATCGTCGCTCTGACAGTCGGAACATCCGCGGTGCAAAATATGCTCAATGCCATTCCGGATGTGATTACGGGTGGATTGAATGTCGCTGGTGGGATGATCGTTGTTGTTGGTTATGCGATGGTCATTAACATGATGCGTGCCGGTTACCTCATGCCGTTTTTCTTCTTAGGATTCGTCATTGCGGCATTTACGAATTTCAACCTCGTCGCGCTAGGGGTCATTGGATTAGTGGCTGCACTAATTTATATCCAGCTGCATCCGAAGTATAATCAACCAGCTTATGCATCAGCGGTTCCTTCGGGCGGCTCGAATTTAGATGATGACCTTGACGATGAACTTGACTAAGCAAAGGAGGCAGTCAGGATGAGTGCGAATGAAACCACAACAGGTCGCAAGAAATTAACACGACGCGACTTGGTCAGTGTTTTTATCAGATCCAATTTGTTTCAAGGATCATGGAACTTTGAACGGATGCAAGCGTTAGGTTATGCGTTTTCCATGGCACCAGCGATTCGCCGGTTGTATCCAGAAGGCAGTGAAGAACGCAAACAAGCGATGAAACGGCATAATGAATTTTTTAATACCCATCCATATATGGCTGCGCCGATTTTAGGTGTTTCTTTGGCGATGGAAGAACAAAGGGCCAACGGCGCAAAAATCGATGATGCAGCCATTAACGGGATTAAAGTCGGTCTGATGGGCCCGCTAGCTGGTGTCGGTGACCCGATTTTCTGGGGAACTGTACGCCCTGTATTTGCGGCATTGGGGGCTTCCATCGCTTCGACCGGAAGCATCCTCGGCCCGCTCTTATTTTTCTTACTCTTTAACATTGTTCGTTTAGGCGTGCGCTGGTGGGGCGTTTTCTATGGGTATTCCAAAGGCTCCAACATCGTTTCCGATATGGGCGGCAATCTCCTGCAAAAATTAACAGAAGGTGCGTCCATCTTGGGGCTATTTGTCATGGGCGCGCTTGTCAATAAATGGACAAAGGTGAATATCCCCGTTGTGATTTCCAGTGTTAAAAACCCGGATACCGGAAAAGTCACCACGACGACGGTACAAAGCGTTTTGGATCAGTTGATGCCGGGCCTCGTGCCGCTCTTGTTAACGTTCTTGTGTATGTGGCTCTTGCGCAAACGGGTCAACCCGCTTCTTATTATCATCGGATTCTTTGTCGTCGGGATTTTGGGATACTGGGCAAATATATTAAAATAGGGATGGATACCTTGGATGAGGGAATCGACGGTTCAACGCCGATTCCCTTTTTCTGAAATAGCGGAAGGATGTAGAAATATGGCCATGACGGGGGTCATCGTTTTAATTGTATTTACCTTAGCCTATATGGTTTACGAATCAGTCGTTTTATCCTTTTTAAAAGGACAAACGCAAATGGTCATCCCGCTTCGGAAACGTTTGGACGTCGACAATCTCCTTTTTGCTTTCTTGCTCGCGGTTGTATACGTTTCGAATTACCTGCGTGGAGATAGGGGATGGTACAATTACCTGTTGCTCATCGTAACTATAATATTTTTATATTATGCTTTCATTCGGTCGCCAAAAATACGATTAAAGGAAAAGGGTTTTTTTACGGCGTTATTTATACGGCCTTCGATGCGATCAAAAATATGCGTTTATCCGAAGATGGTGTCTTGGTTGTCGAGACTGACCGAAGACGACTGTTATTGCATTTTAGAAATGTGGAAGACTTAGAGCGGATTTACAAGTTTTTCATGGAACATTAGGTTGACATATTGACAAAATTTTACAGGAAATTTTATCACGCAGATTTGCGAGCACATACGTTTTTTTATGGAACGAGTAGAGGTGCCTGGCCTAACACCTTGTGGGTGGATAAAGATTTATTAGAGCATAGGAAGATAGGGTGTCAAATTTATAGGCGGGAAATTTTCCTATACATGACGTATTTAAAAAACGAAGACAGGGGTGTTTTCTTTGGTGCGCTTTGGAGTAGTCGGAACAAACTGGATTACCGATCGCTTTTTAGATCATGTAAAAGTTGTTGAAGAGTTTACCTTAACCGCGGTGTTTTCAAGAACAGCTGAAAAAGCAAGGGCCTTTGCGGATAAATATGGTGTGGAGACGATTTTTACGGATCTTGAAGAAATGGCGAAAAGCGATGTGATCGATGCGGTCTATATCGCTACCCCGAATGCGTTGCACGCCGAACAATCTATTCTTTTTCTGAATCACGGAAAACATGTTTTATGTGAGAAGCCGCTCGCATCAAACACACGAGAAGTCGATGCTATGTTTCAAGCGGCGAGAAAAAACGGCGTCGTTTTAATGGAGGCTATGAAAACGACCTTTCTGCCGCGCTTTCAAGCGATTCAACAAAACCTTGATAAGTTGGGGACGATCCGCCGTTACTTTGGGAGCTATTGCCAATATTCATCCCGTTATGACAAGTATAAGGAAGGGATCGTGCTGAATGCGTTTAAACCGGAGCTATCTAACGGGGCTTTGATGGATCTTGGCATCTATTGCATCTACCCATTGGTCGTTTTATTCGGAGAACCGAAGCGGATTCAAGCCTCAGCCGTGATGTTAGAATCGGGGGTCGATGGCGAAGGCAGTTTGATACTGGAATATGACGGGATGCAAGCCAACATTCAATTCTCGAAAATCAGCGATTCCTTCATTCCGTCAGAGATTCAAGGAGAATCCGGCAGTATTATCATCGACCATATCTCGGATCCGAGTGCGGTCAGCCTCCGTTATCGAAACGGAGAAACAGAAGACCTTACCGTCGATCAGCCGATTGGCTCGATGGCCTATGAAACAATGGAATTTATTAATCTCATAAAGAGTGGGAAAACCGAATCCGAAGTGAATTCCTATAAAAATTCGAGAATTACCGCCAGCATCATGGAAGAAGCCCGCCGCCAGATAGGCTTAGTCTTTCCCGCGGACAAAAAATAGCAACCCATTGCGGTTGCTTTTTTTGTAATGAAAAACTGGAGCGTATACGCAATATTAAGGAAGATCAGCCAAAATTTGAGGAAAAACCACTTTTACGCGCATTTTTCGGGAGGGAGAGCCACGAAAATGCGCAGACGCTCCATAATCTGGAAAAAAATACAGCTAAATCTGTAAAAAACTGGAGCGTATGCGCAATTCCAGGGCAGATTGGCATAAAAAATGCGCAAACACAGCACCTCGCGCGGCTTAAAATAAGTCAATGTACTGAAAGCGCCCTTCACGAAGCACTTTTTCTCCTCGCTGAAACGAGACGGGTTCTTTAAAAATCGGCCCATCGTAACAAAAGGTGTGGAATTCCCCGTTTTCCGCACACCAATCCACACCATCGGGGAGATCATTGAGGAAATCCTCATTAAATTCTCTGCCGCAGAAAGCCGCATCTAATTGGGTAGTATCGACACAGACGACGATGGCTTTGAAACCGAGATCGATAAACGCTTTAGCAAAGTCTTTTGTTGGTCGGCCCCAGACAGGAAAGACAGAGCTCATGCCAACAGTGGCGTTCATTTTCTCACGATAAGCTTTGATATCTTCCAAATAAAGATCACCAAAAGCCACATGCCGGATGCCGTGATCAAGATAGCTTTGTAGTTGTTTTTTCATTTTCCTTTCATAACCTTCTGCGCCGTCTTGATTGTCCAACCAAATAATATCAAGCGGTATGCCGATAGCCTCGGCTTGTTTAACGGCGAGCGCGGTACGAATGCCGTGCATGGATGAGCGGCCATAGTTGAGGCTAGCCGTCGTCATCAGACGCACGACCTCCCAATTTGGTTGCTTTCCCAATTCATATAAAGCGAGCGAACTGTCTTTACCTCCGCTGTAGGACATGACAATTTTTTGTTTCATGCAAATGGTCCTTTCTTTAAGAGATCACCATGCGTGACAGTAAAAGGGCTAGACAAAGGCTTTCCTTCTTAGCGCCTCTTCGACGAAGTTTCTAAAGAGCGCGAGCATCGTAGGTATTTTGGCTGCCATCATTTCCGGATGCCATTGGACACCGACGACATAGTCTTCACCTTCCTTTTCTATAGCCTCGATGACACCGTCACGAGCCGTCGCCGTTACTTTAAACCCTTCGGCAACGCATTTGATGGCTTGGTGGTGAAAGGAATTAACAAGTGCAGAACGGCCCAAAATGGCAAACAATTTGGAGTCCTCGTGAATGATGACGTTATGGGTCGGCATATCAGTGCGGGAATATTGATCGTGCCGGATGTTGGCTTCTTCTTTATAACTTAGATCCTGGTATAGTGAACCTCCAAACGCCACATTAAGAATTTGTACACCCCGGCAGATAGCAAGGATCGGTTTTTTCTGATCGATGGCATACTTGATGAGCAGCTTGTCAAAAGCATCGCGTTCGGGAGAAGTGGGACCAAGCTTAGTAAGCGGCTCTTCCCCGTAAAGAAGCGGGGAGACATCGTCACCACCCGAAAGGATAAGGCCGTCCAATTGTTGGATTTGCTGTTCAATGACGGCTTCATCATCAACAACAGGGATGATATAGGGGATGCCGCCTGCTTTCACAACCGACTGCACATAATCATCGTTCACGTAGGCGCGTTTGTATCCCGGAAAACGTCCCCCCGAGTCGATAAGATGCCCGCCGGAAATGCCAATGATGGGTTTCATCATCATACCCCTTCTTTCATTCATTGTTTGAAAAACGTCTTAGTGAAAAAAGTGAAAGATCATGATGCTCTTCTTCTCCCGTTACCATTTGACAGAGAACCTCGCCGATTGCGCTGCTAAATTTAAAACCGTGTCCTGAGAAACCAGCCGCAATGACGACATGTGAAAAATAAGGGTGGCGGTCGATGATAAAATGGTCATCCGGCGTTTTCGTGTAGAGACAGACCTTTCCTTGTTTTAACCGACCGGAAGCCTGGGGCATAAACCGATCCAAAAAAGAACGTAAATCCCCTTCGTCCGAGGCGTTGGTCCCGAATGCCCGGTTCAAGGTGTCGGGATCTGTCGGCTCACCGCCGTCATGACGACCGACTTTAAGCCCGCTTCCGTTGAAACTAGGGAACCCATAGAATGTGCGGTCGCCAAGGTCAAACGTAAAGGCTGGAAACTGTGCCGGTTCAAAAAGAGGGGCGTTCGTCTCGAACCAAGCAAACACTTTGCGCGTTGGTTGCAAGGGTAGCTGTAATTCGGGCAACAGCTTTCCGGCCCAGGCTCCCGCCGTGACGATGACGTTTTTCCCTCGATAGGTACCGGATATCGTATCAACGGTGACACCATGTCGGTCATATTGAATGTTTTTAACGGGGGTGTTGACGGTTAAGTCAGCACCGAATTTCAAAGCTAGCTCACGAAAAGCTTGGATGCATCGCTCACTGTAAAGAACCCCTGAATCCGGCTCAAAACATCCAATAAAATCGTCAGGCAATGTGATCCCGGGCCAGCGCTTTCGGATCTGAGCAGCATTCAGTCGTTCCACGGGCAATCCGTATTGGGCAGCGCTTGCAAACGTTTCCGTTAAAAAAGGCGAAGAAGGCTCGCCAATGCCCAACACGCCGGTTCGTTCGAATAGTGTATATCCGCTTTCTCGCTCAAGCGCTTCCCATAATTCTTGCGCCCGTAATACAAGGCGAACGTATTGACGGCCTTCGCCATAGGCATGGCGGATGATGCGCGTTTCACCGTGATGACTGGCATGGTCATGCGGCGGGTCAAAGGCATCAATCAGCAGAGTCTTTGCGCCTTTTTTCGCTAAAAAATAGCCAGCGGCCATCCCCATAGAGCCGGCGCCGATGACGATGACGTCGTAATGAGCTTGGTTCATCTTTTTCTCCCCCCAAAGTGTTCAGTATATTATTTAAGTTGATTGTACATGGAAAGCCTCACGGGCGACAATGGTATGGAGGGGCTTTTACAAAAAAGATGATCGGGTGGGGCCTGGGCAACTCTCCGTGGAGTTCATATAAGTTGGCAACATAAAAGATTGAAAGTTTACGAAGTGAGAGCGTTCCTCACCGGCATTTGTCGCACTCTTTTTATAAGGAGATATGTCTTCCAAGCGGTTCAAGAGCATCACTTGCCCGAAAATGATAAAATAAAAACAGTTATGGCTAGGAGGAATTTTCATGTACTATGGGGCGATAGAAGCCGGGGGAACGAAATTTGTTTGTGCCGTTGGTCTCGAAAATGGTGAAATCCTTGAAAAAATAAGAATCGAGACGACGATGCCCGAAGAGACGCTTGGTGCGGTCATAGACTTTTTTAGAAAATATTCATTAAAAGCGATAGGCATCGGTTCTTTTGGGCCAATTGATATTAACCGTAACAGCAAAACCTATGGGTTTATTACATCAACTCCCAAAAAAGGGTGGACGAATTACCCCATTGTAAAAACCATTCAGGAAGCCTTTTCGGTGCCGATTTTTTTTAACACCGATGTCAATGTGGCGGCACTTGGAGAACTTGAAAAAGGGGCAGCCAAAGGTTTAGACAGTTGTCTATATATAACGGTTGGAACGGGCATTGGTGCCGGAGCGGTAGTGCAAGGCCAACTGCTTGAAGGTTTCAGCCACCCAGAAATGGGGCATATTCTTGTTCGCCGCCACGCCGATGACACTTACGAAGGGAAATGCCCTTTTCATAAAGATTGTTTGGAAGGGCTTGCCTCAGGACCGGCTGTCGAGGAACGATGGGGTAAAAAGGCCGTGGATTTGGCGGACCGTATGCAAGTCTGGGAAATGGAAGCTTATTATATTGCCCAAGCGCTGATGCAATACATGTTGATTTTAGCGCCGAAAAAAATCATTTTAGGCGGCGGCATTATGAAGCAAAGGCAGCTGTTTCCGTTAGTCCGACAAAAGGTAAAAGACCTGCTTAACGGTTACTTAGCCTTTCCGGAAATCTTGGACAATCTTGAGGCCTACATCGTCCCGCCGGCTTTGGGGGATGATGCGGGCATCATCGGTGCGCTGTATGGGGCAATTCGCGTTGCGGAGAAGTAACGGGCCGATGATAGGAAAAATCAGAAGCGAAGGATGGGGGCATTTTTGCCTGTAACTCAAAAAAATGAGGCGCCAGTCGTTTTTCGCAAGATGTTATCGTTTGAATAAGTGAAAAAGAGACCGCCATAAGCGGTCTTTTGCCATGTTCAGGCGGTTTTTTCCGTGGTCGGCGAATAGTCTGCAAATCGCCTCGCATCGTTCCACATGTTGTCAAAGTGCTTTTTCCAATCCGCTGCCAATGACGGGTCGTTAATAACCATAAACACTTCGTCATTTTTTTGTTCGGCCGAATACGTGTAGTTATAGGAACCGGCCGTGATCCGTTTGTTGTCCGAAATCATCATTTTCAAATGCATATTGCCGTCATGGGTGTTGATTTTTACCGGGATGCCGGCTTCGAGAAAGCGAGCCAGATTGGCAGACTGGCGGGGATTTCGCTCTGTCTGAAGTCGGTCGCTGATGACCCTCACGCGCACGCCTTTTTTTGACGCCCGATAAATGCATTCGGCAATATCGCTTTCCGTAAACAGAAACATCGCGACATCCAACGACTCTTTCGTTTCATCGATGATTTTGAGAACGCTTTTTTTCGGCGATCTAACGGAATGGGTAAACGCATAAGAGATGTCTGGCACATGGCGTTTCTGGTTTTTTTCCTTTTTTATCACAGCAAAGCCAGAAGACTCCACCCTCAAGCAAAGCTAGGGTGGCGATGAATGGCTTTTTTGTTTTCAAATGCAAACAAATGTTCTATAATAGAAGTATCAAATACATTGTTAGGAGGTGTTTTGCCATGAAACAATACAAGGCTTTTCGTTTTCGCATTTACCCAAACCAAATGCAAAAAACGTTGATAAGGAAAACCTTTGGTTGCAACCGCTTTGTCTACAACCATTTTTTACATTTGTGGCAAAACACCTACAACCAAACCCAAAAAGGTTTGTCCTACCACCAATGTGCCATCCAATTGCCAAAGTTAAAAAAGCAATACCAATGGCTGAAAGAAGTGGATAGCATTTCTTTGCAATCATCCCTGCGGGATTTGGCCGATGCTTTT
>NZ_AUMM01000060.1 GCF_000430685.1 Tuberibacillus calidus DSM 17572
TCAAAGCACTGGATGGTTGGATAAGAAGAAGGTTGCGCATGATACGCTGGAAAGAATGGAAGAAAGTTCAAACCAAGTACAAGAATTTGATAAGACTTGGCATTAAGCGAGGTAAAGCATGGGAATGGGCAAACACAAGAAAGGCGTATTGGCGAATAGCCAAATCCCCTATCTTGCATAAAGCCCTTGGTGAACAATACTGGATTCACCAAGGGCTGAAGAGTCTATTTAATCGATATCAAACGATGCGTTGGACTTAAATGAAACCGCCGTATACGGAACCGTACGTACGGTGGTGTGAGAGGTCGGGGGTTAGTCACCCCCTCCTACTCGATATGTGCGAAAGGCATTTGGTATTTTTGTAATTGACAGAACATAGGTAATATTTTATACTTTATTTGAGTATGCTGTCGACAGACGACAACAAGGAGGCCATATGGAATCTTTTAAACTTAAAAAGGCACAGCCTTTCTATGAACAACTGTATCATCGATTGAAGCAAATGATCATTGAAGGCGAGCTTGCGCCGGGGTATCGCATTAACGAAGTGAAAATTGCGCAAGACTTTCATGTCAGCCGCAGTCCGGTGAGAGAAGCTGTTCGGGCTTTAGAAAAGGAAGGCTTGCTTGTCATGAACGAAAAATCCCAACTGACCGTCTATAAACCTTCTTTAAAGGATATTGAAGAGCTTTATCAATGCCGGATGAGTTTAGAATCGCTATCGGTCGAGTTGGCAGTGGCCAATGCCAAAGCGCATGATATTGAGGATCTGGAAAACCTATTAAACCAGACGAAAGCGGCTATTGATGACGGAGCTGACCGCCGCATGATCATCGAATTTAATTCACAATTTCATGACTTGATTCTTGCTATCTCCCAAAATTGCCACTTACAAAAGCTCGTTGGCAACATACGCGCATTGACACAATTTTACCGGGTGATGAATCTCGAAGGAGATGGCCGCAGAGAAACGATTTTTAAAGAGCATCAATTGATTTTTGATCAGTTTAAAAAAGGAAACCCCGAAGAGGCCAAAAACGTAATGAAAGCCCACATTTTGCACGATATGAACCATTTAAAACAACGATTTATTCAAAAATTTCCCATAGGGGGAGATGTGGATGAGACTTTATCACATAGCCGTCATACCCGGTGACGGGATTGGCAAAGAAGTCGTGCCGAACGCCTTGAGAGTCCTGAACACATTGGCGGACGCCCATGGCGGATTCGCCTTCCGATTTACGGAATATCCTTGGAGCTGCGACTATTATGTCAAACACGGAAAGATGATGCCGGATGACGGTTTGGACATCTTAGCAAGTTTTGATGCGATTTTTTTAGGAGCCATCGGCAATCCCAAGCTCGTTCCGGACCATATTTCGCTTTGGGGTTTACTGTTAAAGATCCGTCGGGAATTCGAACAAACCATTAATCTCCGACCTGCGAGATACTTTAAAGGCCTACAAAGCCCCCTTGTTCATCCAAATGATTTTAATTTGATCGTTGTAAGAGAAAACAGCGAAGGGGAATACAGCGAAATCGGCGGGCGCATACATAAAGGGGATGATGAAATCGCCATCCAAAACGCGATTTTTACTAGAAAAGCTGCAGAAGGGGCGATGCGTTTCGCCTTCGATCTGGCAAAGCGTCGTCGGGGTCATGTGACGAGCGCGACGAAATCCAACGGTATTTTTCATACCATGCCGTTCTGGGATGAAGTATTCAAGGAAGTGGCGAATGATTATCCAGACGTGCAAACGGCTTCCTACCATATCGATGCATTATCCGCCTTTTTCGTCACGCGGCCGGAAATTTTTGATGTGGTGGTCGCCAGCAACTTGTTCGGGGATATTTTAACCGACCTTGGCGGGGCGATTATGGGAAGTATCGGCATCGCACCGTCAGCGAATATCAATGTCAATGGAAAATACCCGTCGATGTTCGAGCCGGTCCATGGCTCAGCCCCTGATATATATGGGCAGGGCATTGCGAACCCCATCGGCCAAATCTGGAGTGGAAAGATGATGCTTGACCACCTCGGCGAAACCGAAAGTGGGCAAAAGTTAATGGATGTCATTGAAGGGGTCATCGCTGATGGGATAAAGACAAGAGACATTGGTGGTGCAATGACAACGAAAGCGGTGACCGATGAAATTTGCCGGCGGTTAAAGGCTCTTTAGATGCTGATGTCATACTACCGAGCCAGTATTTCTATCACGGCAGTCATAAGGAGGCAAAATGGCTGTGACCGTCATTTTCTCCATTTTTGGTCAGGTCATCCTGCCATTATTTGTTTTAATTCTTGTGGGGGTTATCCTCGAACGCTTTTTTTCATTGGATCAGCGAACGCTGTCTAAACTGAATCTTTATTATCTGGTACCCGCCATCGTTTTTACCCAAGTTTATCAAACAAAGTTATCGGCCAGCCTTTTTTTACATATTATAGGGTTTCTCTTGTTGCAGTTCGCTCTCTTATTCGTCATTTCATTTGTGATCAGTGTTGTTTGGCGCTTCCATAAAAGCTTAACATCCAGTTTTTTAAACAGCGTGGTTTTGACGAATAACGGCAATTTTGGCATCCCCATTAACCAATTGGCCTTTCACAATGATCCGTTGGCTCTGTCCGTGCAGATCATCGTTTTTGCGTTTCAAAACGTCTTAACGTTTACATTTGGGTTATTTAATGCCGGCGTTTCGAAAACCGGGCTGAAAAAAGGGATACGCGAGTTTTTTAAAATCCCCATTTTTTATGCCTTGGTATTAGGCATTTTATTGAATGCCGCCCAGATCGGCCTTCCGTCATTTTTGTCTGTACCGGCCGAAAATGCCGCGAATGGCTTTCTTGCCGTTGCCTTAGTGACGTTAGGTGTTCAAGTTGCTGCCCTCAATTTTAAAAAGAACTTTGTTATTGTCCTATTAAGCAGTTTTGTGCGGCTTATCATCGGACCCTTGCTAGGTTTTGGGCTGATTCTCCTTTTCGGGTTGCACGGCACGATGGCCAAAGCTCTACTTATCGCAACAGCCCTTCCAACGTCACGAAATAGCGCACTCCTTGCGCTGGAATACGGCAATGAATCGGACTACGCCGCCCAAGCTGTCATTGTCTCCACACTTCTCAGCGGCCTTACATTAACGATGGTGATTTATTTTGCTAACCTTTATTTTTAGATATTTGTCATGGATCCTACCATAGTGCGATGGATTGACAAAAATAAAAAATCACCTTTCTTTGGAAAAGGTGATTTTTGTTTTGTTCCTCTTGGGAAATGACGTTATGTAAATGGTTGAAATGGTCGGGATGACAGGATTCGAACCTGCGACCTCAACAACCCCATTGTTGCACTCTACCAAGCTGAGCTACATCCCGACTGTCATTGTTTACAAATTTATTATAAAGTGCTCTTTGCCATGCGTCAAGGCATTGCTCCTCATTCATAACTTTCAGAGCCTTTGCTATTTTAATAAAGAAAACATCGCTCTGGCAAGTCTTATGGGTGAAGCGAGAGTCTTTGTCCTTATACTTATCTGAAAAATATTGGATAAAAGTTGCTCCCCTGGCCAGCATGGCCATCGTTTGAAGGGTATATCCATGCGGGCCTAAAAGAGCGATCATTTTTAGATGTTTTCAACAGGCTGCGAAAACTGGCCTTCAAACACGAGATTGTCTAAAGGATTTCGCCCGGACGGTTTTTCACGTTCTTGAAAAGCTTCAGGCAAGATCTCCGGGTTCGCTTGATAACCAATCGCCACAACGGCGTGAATGTCAAATTCCTCGGGGATATTTAAAACTTGGCGCGCTTTGGTTTTATCGAAACCGCCCATGGGATGGGTCACCAATCCATTTTTGACCGCCTGAAGCGCCAATTGTGCCCATGCGGCACCTGCATCAAAGGCATGAAAGGCATTTTCCGATCCGTCATCTTTCACTTTTTTGGATAAAACCAGCACGATAACGGGGGCTTTTTCACACCACAATCGGTTTTTTTCATTAATAAAAGAATGGAATCTCTCACGATCTTCGCGTTTCCGCGCAAGGATAAAACGCCAAGGTTGCCGATTGGCAGCAGAAGGTGCCCATCGTGCGGCTTCAAATAAGCTATATAATACCTCATCCGGCACTTCCTTATCGGAAAAGGCACGCGGTGACCAACGTTCGATAAAGACGGGGTCGATCGCATAGGCCGGTTTTCTTACTTGATCGATGTTAAAGTTTGTAATGGTTGCTGTCATGAAAGTTCCTCCTCTGAGTTGTTCGGCGTCTCTTTCTATTATGGATGGTATCCGCCCTAACGTCACAAAATATGCTTCATCAGGCCAAAAAGAATTCGTCTTGGGGGTTGAAATACGAAACGGCCACCGGAAGGCATCCGGTGACCGTTTTCATCTGTTGGTCAAAGTGTTGCGAAAAACAACGCTATGTAGGCTAATGAAATATTTAAGCATTTTTCTTTTTCACTTTACCCGTCCATTTGCGAAATCCGCCTTGGAGGACGCTGATATCCGTGCAACCATATTTCTTTAGGATCGCTGCTGCACGCGTCGCCCGGACGCCGTTTTGACAATAAAGATAGACGGGTTTATCTTTGCGGACTTCAGCTTTCCTGAACTTTAATTGGGATAATGGAATGTTACGTGCCCCTAGTATATGGCCGTTGTCGAATTCATTTGGCTCACGGACATCAATTAATTGTGCTTTGCGATAGCCTTTTGTAAATTCTTCTTGGGTTAATGTCTTCATGTATCTTTTTTGTGCGATTCTTCGCCCAAACAAAAAGCCGGCATAAATTGCAATGACGACCAAAACTAAAATCCAACCCATGAATAACCTGACTCCTTCCGTTTATGGGTCTATTATACCTATATTTTTCATCGAATTTCAAATGGAAAACTGCTGATCACGGGGAGGAAAGGTCCCTTATTAAACTTTGAAAAATGGCAACCCGGAAATTTTTTAATACGATGCGTTTTTCCTTTGCGTGCTTCTGTTTTCACCGATTTACGTCGAATTTTAGCTTTTTTTACGCTTGACAATTGCTGAGTGTTTTGCTGGAATGTACAATATATAGTATATCGAAAAATGTTTTTCATACAACATATTGTGTTTTTTCTGTTAACATAGTATGATGGAAGAAACACAGTATTGGAGCAGCAAGGTTCGACATACATACTGGCTTTGACTTAAAATCTATTATACGAGGAGGATGATCATGAACCTAGTCGCAGAAAAATTAAATATTGACATCAACGAATTGAACCGGGATATCGAAGAATTTCCGCAAGTGTTTCCGATTACGGAGGATATGAAAATCACAAGATCAGGCGTATCCAGGCTAGTGATGCTCGACCGATATGCTTTTAAAGATATCGAGAAAAAGACGATCAAGCCCGGGGATTTTGTTGTTTTAACGGTGAAATCGGATCCGAAATTTCCGGCAAGAGGCCTTGGTTACATTCAAGACATTCATTGGGAATCGAATGAAGCAACGGTGCTCGTTCATGAGGAATACCGCCACATCCTTGAAGATGAAGAGGAGCGCAACACAGGGCTGATTCGCCGGTCATTGGATGTCATTGAAAAACCGTTGGAAATTTTCTACGAGCAAATCGCAAAGCGCAATGCGCGGGGACTTGCGAGCGTCGAACCAACAGAAGAAAAACGGAAAGAATCCTTCAAGAAATTTTATGAACAGCTCGTCGCGATGAATTTCGTTCCTGCCGGTCGGGTGCTTTACGGCGCGGGAGCTGACACCGATGTCACTTACTTTAACTGCTATGTCATGCCTTATGTAAAAGATTCGCGCGAAGGAATTGCCGAACACCGCAAAAAGGTCATGGAAATTATGAGCCGAGGCGGCGGTGTCGGCACGAACGGTTCAACATTGCGGCCAAGAAATACTTTAGCTCGCGGCGTGAATGGCAAATCTTCTGGTTCGGTATCTTGGTTAGATGATATCGCGAAGCTGACGCATCTCGTTGAGCAAGGTGGCTCAAGACGTGGTAAATGATGTGCCTCGTCTATAAAAAAACCTCGTGAATTGCTGGGAACTCTTTGGGTTATGACCAATTACAGCCTAGATGATTAAGTGTTTTCTAAGAAAGGAATTTAGGGTGATTGGTTTGAAACCTTATGATGCAAAACAACCTCAGGAATGTAAAATTTGTGGATATCGGCTATCTCATAACAAACAAGGTCGATTTACAACACATTTAAAAGAAAAACACGGGTTAACATTAGAAAACTATTTGATCAATTACTACTATAACCAAGAAGATTTAAAATGCTCGTATATACTTTGTGATAAATATGTTGGACTTCATCGGGGAAAACCAAAAAAGTATTGTAGTAAATCATGTGCAAGTAGAGGTATACCGCTTGTTTGCGCTATTTGTGGTGCTTATTTTGATACAACCACTAGACCAAACAGATCAACGAAAACCTGTTCAGATAAGTGCGCTAAAATACTTAAATCAAGGAAAATTGCCGAGTGGCATCAATCAATGAGTATTGAAGAAAAAGAAAAGCATTTTAAAAAAATTATTACTAAGACAGCAAAAACCAGAAGAAAAAATCATACACCTTCTTGGAATAGTGGGAAAACGGGGATTTACAGTCATGAGACTATAGAAAAAATCCGTGTTGCAACATTAAAGCAATTTGAAGCTCAGAAGTTTCGCAAAACTAAAATCGAAAGAGTTATTGAGGATTATTTACAAGAAATGAATCTCGAATATAAATACTCTTTCTTATTAGAGAAGAAACAATATGACTTCCTTTTAACAAATTATAATATCATCATTGAATGTGATGGAGATTACTGGCATGCCAATCCAAAATTTTATCCGGAACCTGAGGATTGGCAAAAAGCAAGAATAAAAATTGACCAAGAAAAAAATGAGATAGCACAAAAAAATGGTTATCGAATTGTTCGTTTTTGGGAAGATGACATTCTGAATCACTTTGATTATGTCAAAAGCATCATAAATGACTTGCTAGCTACAACGGAATCGGAAACGATAGACGTGAAAGCTTGAAAATAGCAAGTGGATAAAGACAACCAGCAGCCAAGCTCCTTGTGATAAACATGGAGAAGGTTCAACGACCATCGAAAGCACATATCTATTGAGATATGGAAGCGAGTAGAGTAGGGATCAAGCGATCCCGAAGCGCGAGGGCACTTGAAAAGTGTAAGATATGGTCTGAACTCTAAGGTGACTTAGAGAGTTGATGTAGCGAATCAACGTAACGTTTTTGGCTCAAATGATTATGCTCGTAGATAGCCACCCCGATATCATCGAATTTATTATTTCCAAGATGCAAAATCCGCGAATCTTGCGTTATTTGATTGAAACGACGCAAGATGAACAAATCCGTGAAATGGCCAAGAATAAACTTAAATTCACGCCGCTTACGGAAACAGAGCGAAATATCTATCAAGGTATTTTGAATTATAAAAACATCCCCGGACAAGGTGGGTTCTCTGATAAAGCGATAAAAGAAGCCGAACAAAAACTGCGCGACGGCGGTCACTATTCCGTTAACAACCCGGATTTCCTGACCGGTGCGAATATTTCGGTCTGCATCACGAAAGAATTCATGGAAGCCGTTGAAAACGATGAGGATTATGCCTTGAGATTTCCGGATGTCGAGCATTACAGCCCGGAAGAAATGGCTATATATAATGAAGAATGGCATAAATGCGGCGATGTGCGCGAATGGGAACAACGCGGTTTTGCCGTCCGCACATACCGAACGATTAAAGCCCGAGAACTTTGGAACTTAATCAATATCTGCGCCACATATTCAGCAGAACCAGGTATTTTCTTTATCGATAATGCCAATGAGAAAACGAATGCGGTCGCATACGGGCAAAAAGTTGTCGCGACGAACCCATGTGGCGAGCAGCCACTTGCACCATACAGTGTCTGCAATTTGGCTGCCGTGAATCTGGCGGAGATGGCGGATAAAGAAAATAAAACGGTAGATTTTGAAAAACTGAAAAAGACGGTGGAAGTCGGTGTGCGCATGCAAGATAACGTCATTGACGCCACGCCGTACTTCTTAGAGGAAAATCGCGTACAAGCTCTTGGCGAACGCCGGGTCGGGCTTGGCGTCATGGGCTTGCATGACTTACTGATCTATTGCGAAACCGAATATGGTTCCAAAGAAGGCAATGCGCTTGTTGATAAAATTTTCGAAACGATCGCGACAACGGCTTACCGCACGTCAATTGAACTTGCCAAAGAAAAAGGCAGCTTCCCGTTCCTTATTGGAAAAACCGAGGAAGAAACCATGGAACTTCGCAGACGTTTCATCAATACCGGTTATGTTAAAACGCTACCGGAAGACATTCGTCAAGGTATTTTAAAATACGGCATTCGCAATTCCCATCTATTGACCGTAGCGCCGACGGGAAGCACCGGCACAATGGTCGGTGTCTCAACAGGACTTGAGCCATATTTCTCCTTCTCATATTACCGAAGCGGACGGCTCGGGAAATTTATTGAGGTCAATGCCGACATCGTCCAAGAATATTTGGAAAATCATCCGGAGGCCGATAAAGATCACTTGCCGCATTGGTTTGTCACGGCTATGGACTTGTCACCGGAAGCCCATGCGGATACGCAGTGCGTCATTCAGCGCTGGGTTGACAGCTCCATCAGTAAAACCGTTAACGCACCGAAAGGCTACACGGTTGAACAAGTGCAGAAAGTTTATGAACGTTTATACCGCGGGGGAGCGAAAGGCGGAACGGTTTATGTCGATGGCAGCCGTGACGCCCAAGTCCTGACGCTTAAAGCAGAAGAAAACCGTCTTGACGAAGAGGATGAGGCGCTCGTTCAGCTGACCGCAAAGGACGAAAAGAAAAAGGTCGTTCTAATTGACACCATCAATGCCCTCGAAAAAACCGATGTGACCTATGGATCGGAAATCGGCGATACATGCCCGATTTGCCGGAAGGGAACAGTTGAAGAAGTCGGTGGATGCAATACTTGCACGAACTGCGGCGCCCAGTTAAAATGCGGGTTGTAATCAGAAAAGATGACGACAACTTTGGCTTTATATTAAAGTTTGATAAAAAAACAACCTTTTCGGTATGATAGCTGTAAAAGGTTGTTTTTTATATTTCTGAAAAATACATTTATGAGTGTTACCTATAATAAGGTCGGATATTTATTTGAATGCTCGTTTATATCAAATGAACCATTTCATTTCGAGGGGTGAAAATATAAATGAGTCGTCGATCAATCAACCCTTCAACAGGATGGGTTGAACCAATTTTTTGAAGTGTTTTCTGAATATACTTATAATATTTTTAAAATAAGTCGTTTAGGCTGGCTGTGAGGGAGAGGAATTCATGGAATCTCAATTGATTATCATTAGGGGGAATTCCGGGAGTGGTAAAACAACGATTGCAAAAAGCCTTCAAAACCATTTTGGCCATGGAACCCTCCTAGTGTCACAGGACACTGTTCGCCGTGATATGTTAAAAGTTCACGATCGAGATGGAAATCTTGCCATTGATTTGATTCGCCAAATCGCAGAATACGGAAAAGATAAATGTCAATTTGTTATCGTGGAAGGCATCTTAAATAAAAAACGTTATGGGGATATGTTGAAACATCTGATCCAGTTTTTTAATGAAAAAGCCTATGTTTATTATTTTGATTTATCTTTTGAAGAAACAGTCAAACGGCACAACTCTCGCCAAAAAAAGTCGGAATTTGGTGAAGACTCTTTACGTGCCTGGTGGAATCCAAACGATTATCTTGGAGTTGATCAAGAAATAAAATTGACTGATGAAATGTCCCAGGACGACGTATTGCAACTCATTTTATGTCAAGTGCAAGCGTAATGATGGTGATGGCCTTATCTATTAACGGTGGGAGCTTCTCCCTAAATAGCCGTTAATTTAAAGAAGGATCGTCAAACTATAAGGTGGGGAGGAGAGATCATTATGGAAATGTCCGTTATCAATACTTTTACAGAGCAACCCTTTAGAGGAAATCCAGCGGCTGTTTGTTTACTAACTGGAGAAAAAGAAAGCAAACGGATGCAGTTGGTGGCAAAAGAGATAAATTTGCCAACGACCGCTTTTATTCACTTCACAAATCATCAATGGCAGCTTCGTTGGTTTACAACGACAACCGAAATACCTATTTGTGGGCATGGCACATTAGCGAGTGCATATTTTTTATGGGAAAAAGGACTAATTAGTAAAGATGAAGTGATATCCTTTCAAACGAAAAGCGGCGTACTAAAAGCCGAATTCATGGATGGCTGGGTTCAATTACAGTTTCCGGCTATGCTTGAATTAAAGACAAATCCACCAGAGTTATTGCTTGAGGCATTAGGTGTTCAACCCGTATATGTTGGAAGAAGCCAACTCGACTATTTAGTAGAAGTAGAATCAGAGGAAATGGTTAGGGACTTGAAACCAAATATCGAACTGATTGCTCAATTGCCAGTCAGAGGTGTCATTGTGACGAGTCCATCCAAAACCAATGAATTTGACTTTATTTCCCGTTTCTTTTCCCCATCTCATGGGATTATCGAAGATTATGTCAATGGTTCATCACATTGTTGTTTAGGCCCATATTGGAAAAGGAGATTAAATAAAACGGAATTGACGGCATACCAAGCTTCGGAGAGGGGGGGAATTTTAAAAGTTAAAGTTTTGGATCACAACGTTATTCTTTCTGGTCAGGCGGTCACCATTTTTGAAGGAAAGTTATTCGTTTAAGATTTAACAAACGAATCATGAGTTCCCCAAGAAACAGGATGTGTAACCGGAGAGGGCAAAACGCTTGGCTCATAAGGTGCAGATCATCTTGGTTCTAGAAGCAGGCTGTCTTGCTTTATAATGATTTCAAATATCATACTCATTAAAACTAGGGGTGGATCGAGTTGTCATATCTCGTTTTAACAGACGCTGATGTCTTAAAATTTTCACGAATGACATCGATGATCGACGCTATTGAACGTGTTTTTTATGAAAAAGCAAAGGGTACCCTCGTTTCTCCGCCACGTTTTCAATTAGAATCCGAAAAAGGAAACTTGGTTTTCACCGCCGGAGCGGCAACTGGGTTTGAAAAAGTAACGGGATTTCGCGTCTATGATACATACGACAATGATGAACAAGGTCATCAACAACTTGTTGCCGTGTTTGATTCGGAGACAGGGGTATTCAAAGGCATCATTATTGGTCATGCACTTGGTGCCATCCGAACCGGTGCCATTGGTGGTGTGGCGATTAAAGCCATGTCTCGCCCAGACGCAACGCAACTCTCTGTGATCGGATCCGGCACTCAAGCCCGTACACAATTGGAAGCAGCTTGCGCCATCCGAAATATTAAACAGGTTAAGGTATACAGTCGTAACGATCAAAATCGGAGGAAATTTGCCGAGGAGATGACGGAAAAACTTGGCATTGATGTCCTCCCAGTCGATTCACCAAAAAAGTGTGTGGAAAATGCGGATATTGTCATTTGCGCGACAAATAGCCGCACACCGGTCCTTGAAAGGGATTGGTTAAAGCAGGGTGTCCATATCAATACCGTCGGCCCAAAGTCGATCAAAGGTAGTGAGATACCCATCGAGATTGCTCGTCAAAGTTCTGTGATTGCGACGGATTCCCTTGAACAGTTAAAAGCTTATTCAACCCCGCATTTTTTGGTCGATACACCTTATGAAGATCACATTGTACAGCTTTCCGATATTGTAACAGGGAAAATGCCGGGTCGAACTTCAGACAATGATATGACATTGTTTTGCTCCGTGGGACTATCTGGCACCGAAGTCGTGATTGCGAATGAAATAATGAAAATGGCTAAAGAAAAAACGGAAGTGTGAATGGGTGATAAATCTGATGGCGAAAATGATCCAACGATTTTTTAAAATTGGGTCATGCTTCAAGAAAACATTCATTTTGCCCGATCTTAGTTTGCCAAAAGGATTTTTACGTCAAATATGAATCTATGCGTCCTTTTCACCCAAATGGGTGCTTGTGTCATCGGCGCGATCCATCGGCGGGATTACCCGCCGTTTTTTCTAAGCTTAATGGGCTAAGATAGTGCTTCTGGTTTTCTAGGAGGTAAAAGAACATGGATGGTATTCCACCAAAAGAATCGGCACGAAAGCCGAAACATCGGTTTAAAAATGCCATAGCCGCAGGTCGTCGTCATACCGTTGGCTTGAAATCTGACGGGACGGTGATAGCAATCGGTGATAATAACGTTGGACAATGTGATGTGAGTGATTGGTGTGATATTGTGGCTGTGGCAGCTGGAAATGTTCATATGGCAACAAACACAGGGAATTCCCATACCATCGGGCTTAAATCGGACGGTACGGTGGTCGCAGTTGGTTGGAATAAGCATGGCCAATGTGACGTAAATGAGTGGCGCGGTATTGTAGCGGTGACAGCGGGTTGGCGTCGTTCCATTGGGCTGAAATCGGATGGCACGGTGATGGCAGCGGGTTTAAATAAATATAACCAAAGTGATGTAAATGGCTGGTGTGATATTGTGGCGATCGCCGCCGGTAGTTATCATACCATCGGTCTGAAATCGGATGGCACGGTTGTCGCTGTGGGAAATAATCGGTATGGTCAATGCAATGTAAGTGGCTGGCGCGATATCGTGGCGGTTGCGGCAGGTTGCACGCATACCATTGGTCTTAAATCTGACGGAACGGTATTGGCCATTGGTAGTAACGAATATGGACAATGCGATGTCAGTGGGTGGTGCGGCATCCAAATCCATAGCGATTAGATTTTTGGTATAAAAGATTTAAGGTGTATACCCACTTTTCCTTAGAAGTTAAATTTCTAACCGGATGTCGCATTTTTGTGAAGATGGGCGAATCGCCTTGTCACACGGTGAACACTTGTGTATTCTAGTATTATAAGGAATGTTTGTGTTTAACGGAGTTGGAGGGGAAAACATGGCACCTACGCCAAGCATGGAAGATTATATTGAACGCATCTATTTACTCATTGAAGATAAAGGCTATGCCCGCGTATCGGACATTGCGGAAGCCCTTGAAGTTCACCCCTCATCCGTCACGAAAATGATACAAAAATTGGATAAAGATAATTATTTGGTTTACGAAAAATACCGAGGCTTTGGTCTGACAGCAAAAGGTAAAAAACTGGGCAAACGCCTCGTTTACCGGCATGAATTGCTTGAAGAATTTTTAAAGGTTATCGGTGTAAGTGAAGAAAACATTTATCGAGACGTTGAAGGGATTGAACATCACCTGAGCTGGAATGCGATCGACCGCATCGGGGATTTAATGCAGTTTTTTGAAGAAAATCCACAAGCTCAAGGACAGTTAAAAGAAATCCAGAAGCGAAACAGTGAGGATTAACGGCAAATGGCCTTCCGGTATCATACTATCCTAAAACACACAGGTCTTTTATAGACGTGTGTGTTTTTCATTAATAACAATGACACCAGCTTACAATAATCGTACATGTCCGTCATGGATTACTAAGGTCTAAACCTTCCCTTTTTCCATTAAATATTTATGGAGGAGGGAATGCGTATGTGGATTGACGGCGTGTTTTCGGGGGGCGGTGTCAAAGGGTTTGCCTTCGTCGGGGCGGTGGAGGTTGTGGAGGAAGCGGGATTTCGCTTTCGCAGAGTTGCGGGAACGAGCGCCGGTTCGATCATTGCCGCCTTTCTCGCCAGCGGGTTTAACAGTCAGGAAATTAAAAGGGAAATGGATAAGATGAATCCGGCTTTATTTATGGATGTGAACGGCTCACCGTTTCATTTTACTTTTTTTAAGTGGTTGACTTTATATTGGCGAATGGGTTTATATAAAGGGCATGCCTTTGAAAAATGGGTGCAAGATACGCTTTATAAGAAGAAAGTGGTCACATTTGGCGACATTCCCCCTGATGCTTTAAAAATCATCGTCAGTGATTTATCCCAGGGCAAGATGGTCGTTCTTCCCGATGATTTACCCTCTTATGGCATTAATCCACTGAACTTTTCCATCGCAAGAGCCGTGCGCATGAGCTGTAGCCTGCCGTTCTTTTTTGAGCCGGTGCCGTTGTACAATAAAAAAGCGGAAAAATGTTTAATCGTTGACGGCGGGGTGTTGAGCAGCTTTCCCGTATGGGTGTTTGATAACGGCAATACCTTACCGATTCGACCATTTCTAGGATTCCAGTTAAGTTCCGCGAAGGATTTTTATACGGCACAACCGATTAAAAACGCCGTCGACTTGTTTCACGGGTTGTTTTCAACGATGAAAGAAGCTCATGACGCCCGTTATATATCAAAATACGCCGCCTCCAACATCGTTTTTATTCCCGTCGAGCATATCCATACGGCAAATTTCAGATTAACGAAGGAAGAGCGCAACCAACTCGTAGAACTCGGCCGTGTCAAAACACGAGCGTTTCTTAAAAAATGGGCATATTAAGTTTAAAAAACTTTAGGCTGACTCATATGGGGCCCGATTGCCACCTAGATTCGTATATAGTGGTTCATGATTTCTGAACAACACTATATTGGGCTTGGTGGGGTTTAACCCTGGACATTTGAGTCAGCCTCTTAGTTGCGCGGATCATGACCTTGAAATGGATAGGCTTTCCTACCAGTACAAAAAAGCACTGGCTGATCAGGTGTATTCGATTTTTACGGGTTACCTTGTTAAAGACGAATTTCTTCTGCCTTTCTTTTTTCCGTCAATAACTTTCAGATGGGCATGTTCCGCCCGCTTATGTGCCGCTCTCTTTTTTAACATCGCTTTGGACGGAATGACGTGTAAATGACTTTTACGCATCGTATGACTGCGCTCCCGTTCGGCGAGCCGCCGTTTGGATTGGCGGACGGCTTTCCGATAACCGGCGTAGGCGCTTCGATTTTGGCCGCTTACGACATAGAAAACAAAGAGGATGATGCCGATCACCGCCGCGCCGATGATGATTCGCGTGAAGAGCATCACAGGGTTCCTAAAGAGACTCGTAAACAATCCAATGGCGGCAAGGGCGATGACCAAGTAAAAGATGATTCTGGACCATGAGAATCTCACGACATTCACCTCCTAAATGGTAACCCGCGTTAGGGTGACTATAGAACCATGGCCATGGCATTGATACGCTCAGCCTCACGCCTTCTCATTTCATTAAATGCTGCAATCGCCACTTCAATTTGCTGGTCATCGGGTTCCTTCGTTGTCAAGAGCTGTAGCCACAGCCCCGGATAACCAAGCCAGCGTAAAACGGGGATGTGACGCAGTTTATTCGTCAGCTGCAGAAATTCATAGCTAATGCCGAGATCAACGGGAATCAGAATGATCCGATAAATAAGCCTGAGCCACAGCGGGTGAACGGGCACAATCGGTAAAAGATAAAGAAAGATGCTGATGACAGCTGTAAATAAAATGAAACTGCTGCCGCAGCGGTAGTGCAGACGGGACTCGCGCTTGACGTTTTCTATGGTCAGCGCCAAACCGTTCTCAAAGGTATTAATTACTTTATGTTCTGCTCCGTGATATTGAAATAGTCTTTTCATCATGGGTGTCAGCGAAATAAAGTAGATGTAACCGAATAGTAATAAAAGTTTAAAGACCCCTTCGAGCAACACTTGAGCGGTATGACCCGGAAATAGCGGGCTGAAAAAACCGGCCGCAATGGCGGGGACGAGGGTGAAGATAAATTTTCCGAACAAAAAGGAGATGATCCCGATGACGGCAATCCCTAAAATCATGGCCCATTTGCCGGTTTCCGTTGACGAATCGATATCCTCTTCAACGGGTGCGTCATATCTTTCAGATGAATATTGCAAATGCTTCGTTCCGACAGCGCTTGATTCAAGAATCCCTACAATGCCGCGCAGAAAAGGGACTTTTTTTAGCGTGTTTACAATAGGTTTATGCGCTTTTTCGACTTCATAGAATTCAATCGATTGATCCTTTCGCCTGATAGCGGTGACCGTCGTGAAGCGGCCGCCCATCATCACACCTTCAATGACGGCTTGGCCGCCATAGACAGGCCGTTTTTCTGTCATATTATCACCGATCCTGGAGTGTCGTATTGTCTTTCTTTTCTGTTCAATTTTATTTTACTAGAAAAACGGCAAAGTCTCCATGGATATTTTTCGCTCGCGAAAGGGTTTCTTTACTCAATAGCTTTACCCAAAGGGTTGGAATTATACGCCACCTCAATCCGATTCAACGTGTTAAGTTAAAGGCGATTTTGGGCATACTAAGGCGCGGAGGTGTTGGTTATGAGTGATTCCCAGGATCTCGAACAAAATAAACAAGAATATCAATATACATCGAACGGGCGCGTCGCGCTTATCGGGCTGTTTGGAGGGTTAATTTGGGGATTTATCGGTTATATCGCCTATTTACTGAATTTCACGAAATATGGTCCCGCCCTGACCCTCGACCCGTTTACTTCTCTTGTTCAATTTAAAAACGATGTGGTAAAACAGTTCATGGGGCTTTTCGCTTTAATGATTTTATCAATCTTTATTGCCTTTGGTTATAAGTGGATACTGGGCAGGGTAAAAACGATGTGGATCAGCATCGCGTTTGGCATTGCTCTCTGGGTCCTCGTTTTTTACGTTTTGCAACCGTGGCTTCCAGGGCTTGAGCCGGTTACAAAGCTCGATAAAAACACGATCACAACGACCTTGTGTTTATATGCATTGTACGGCTTGTTTGTCGGCTATTCGATTTCTTTTGACTTAAGTGCCAATGATAATGATCAAGATGAAAAAGAGAAAGCTGATTCCAAGCAAACATAGAAGTTTATTGTTGGAATGAAATAAAGAAAGTATGTGTAAAATATTTCTCGAAGCAAAATGATGGAAAAAAATAGAGAAGGCACTCTAACATAAATGTATGCCACCAAGCAAATACATTTGAAGAGAGGCCTTCTCATGGAAAACATTATACCAAAAATATACCAATTGTTAAATGAAACTCGCGATTTTATTTCGTTTGAAGAACAGCTTAAACGGCTGATGTACAGCACATTTGCCGACGTGATGGGCATTGTCTTTGGTCAACTCGATGAAGCCATTGTGAATGAAAAAAGAAAAGAAGGATGGAAAAGAGAACGTAAAGATAAAAAGACGTTGACGTTTACTTTTGGGGCTGTGAC
>NZ_KE387200.1:0-2440 GCF_000430685.1 Tuberibacillus calidus DSM 17572
GAAACTGGGCCGGCCTTTAAAAGACAGTGAGGAAGACAGCGCCCAAAAACGAATAGAATACCAGGACGCCTTGGATCGGAACGCCGTCGAAGGCAAATTTGGCGAGGGCAAGCGTACATATGGGCTTGGTCTTATTCGAGCACGCCTTCGACAGACAAGTGAAACCGTCATTGCCCTGCAGTTTCTGGTTATGAACCTTGAAAAGATCCTTCGGGATACTTTTTTTTCCTTTTTTCACTTGATCATTCGTCAGGTATTTTCATGTCACAAACTGCGAGTGGTAAGCTTTTGATCAAAATGTAGGTTGTTCAGTAGTCCCTAAATTAAAGTCGCTTATGGCCGTAAACTCGAAAAGTAAAAGTAAAAACAACAAAAAAAGGAATTAGCAATAGCTAATTCCTTGATCTTATTGTTATGTATGGCGCGCCCGGAGGGATTCGAACCCCCGGCAGACGTGGTACCGGAAACCACCGCTCTATCCAGCTGAGCTACGGGCGCGTGTCTTTTACTCATGCGACACAAGAGTAATTATACAACCTATTTGAGAAGAAATCAAGGTTTTTTTATTTAAGTATAAATGGGTAATAGACGAAAGCTTTTTTTCAGAATAAAAATGTAAAGACTACCTTAAACAGCTATGTTAAGCTACTAAATTTTCTCATTGAAGAAATGCCGACATACCCTCTATTTGAGATACCGATACCAAGTCAAGCCCATTTTCCGAAGCATTTGGAAAAAGTGTTTGTGTTATCGAGAAAAGGCATGTAATATTGTAGGTGCGAGAAAATTTGACCGAGAGGAGTTGATAACGAGATGAATACCGACGGCTCAACGAGTCCCGAACCCGAGACGAAGATAAAGGGGAACGGTGTGTTCGCTGACGAGGCTTTTGTTTCGTTATTAACTCTATGGAATCGACACCGCTCCCAAATAAATGACGGGGGTGTTGACGGATGTTGGATATTTACATCACCTCGGCGGACGGACAATTTAAAAAAATTGATGACGTGCAAAAAGGCTGTTGGATCAATTTAACCCATCCGGATCAAGCAGAAATCGACCGGATTGTTGAACTAACAGGTATCCCACTCGATTTTGTGAAAGACCCATTGGATGATGATGAACGCTCGCGGATTGAGAAAGAGGACCAAAACGTTCTCACCATCGTGGACATTCCGATTAAGGTGAATGATGAAAGCGATTCGGCCCTTTATGACACGATTCCGCTTGGGATAATTGTCACAGATCAATATTTTATTACGGTTTGTTTGGAAGATAATCCGATCATTCAGCACTTTATTCATAATAAAGTGAAAGGTTTTTACACGTTTAAAAAGACGCGCTTTACGTTGCAAATTTTATCGGTGATGGCGACTTATTATCTCCGGTATCTTCGTCAAATCGATCGGCGCACGAATCAAATCGAACGTGAACTTCATGAATCGATGAAAAATAAAGAGCTATTCTCGCTTTTAAGCCTTGAGAAGACACTCGTTTACTTCATGACATCGCTGAAAGCAAATAACGTCGTCATGGAAAAGATGCTCCGGCTGAATTATTTTAAAATGTACGAAGATGATCAGGATTTATTGGATGACGTCATCATTGAAATTAAGCAGGCCATTGAAATGGCAGAAGTCTACAGCAATATCCTTAACGGTTTGACGGATACTTTTGCTTCCGTCATTTCCAATAACGTCAATATCGTTATGAAATTTTTAACAGCCATCACGATCGTGATTTCCTTACCGACCATGGTGGCAAGTTTCTATGGCATGAACGTCGACATTCCATTTCAGAAAAGCCCGCATGCGTTCTTAATCCCTTTTATGTTGTCAGCAGTGATTTCGATTGTTACTGCGGTGATTTTCTGGAAGAAAAAATATTTTTAGGCTAGCACAGTACCCTTTATTTAAAAAATAGAGGCGAACTCCGGCGTTTACCCGATCATTAAAGCCGCGACCCAAGAACAGTCCCCTTTATTTTAAAAAAATAGAGGCGAACCTAATGGAGATTATCCTATACTCAAAACCGCAATGTCATTTATGCCATGAGGCAAAAGAACTACTCGAGACGCTTTGTGCCTCTGTCGGGTTAACCTATCAGGAAATCGATATTTATACGGATGATGCGCTATTGGAAAAATATCAATGGATGATCCCGGTCATTACCGTCGATGGCACGGTGATTGATTGGGGGAAGGTTTCCTATCATAAATTGAAAGCGGCGCTCCACCCATGAAGATGTTCTGGAAAACGTTATTTATGCACATTTTTCAGCATGATGTGCCACGAAAATACGCATATGCCCATAATTTGGAAAACTACAGCGAAATTTGTAAAAAACTGGAGCGTCTGCTCAGTTTTAAGGCAAAACCGGCAAGAAAATGCGCAAAAAACGCATTTATGCTCATTTTTGAGGTCGGAACGCAGTGAAAATG
>NZ_KE387200.1:2690-10584 GCF_000430685.1 Tuberibacillus calidus DSM 17572
CAAAACCGGCAAGAAAATGCGCAAAAAACGCATTTATGCTCATTTTTGAGATCGGAACGCAGTGAAAATGCGCATACGCTCCATAATCTGAAAAATTAAAGGTTGCTAGACCGGGCGAATGCCCGGTTTTTCTTTTTCTGGTAAGATAGTTTTTCATTTATCTAGTTAGCACAAGGGCAACTATGTCTCCGCCTTCGCCCAAAACGAGGTTTGAACAAAAGGGTAATGGGTTGATCAAGTCCCAGCCTTAGGCTCTTCTTTTTAACAAATGGATCCCATTTGAATAGCTCCGCTTTCTTTTCACCGCATAGTGCAGTCGGCTCAAGTGAACAATATAGCCAAACAAAATTCTTGCCAGCTGCAACGCATATTGTTAAAATAAAGACGAAGTGTGGGACGTAATTCGCCACGCGGGACATAAAACGTCCAACGGTAAGGGAGATGACGGTGAACAAACTCTTCACGTTACAAAAAAAGTTAATCCCTGATGTGCTTGATGTCATGGCGAACCGCTATCGGATATTGAGGGCTATTGAAGCCATGCAACCGGTTGGTCGTAGAGCCTTGACGAATCACCTTGGATTGACCGAGCGGATGATTCGCAGTGAAGTCACGTTTCTCAGCAAGCAAGGTTTGCTCGAAACGGCATCGGATGGCATGCGCTTGACAGCGGATGGCGGGCGTTTGGTAAATGCGTTGAAGGATATCATGGATGATGTATCAGGTTTTGCCGAAATGGAAAAACAATTAAGGGTTATATTGGATATTTCCCGGGTGATTATCGTTCCAGGTGACAGCGATGAAGATCCTTGGGTGAAGAATGAGATGGGACTGGCCGGCGTGAAAGTCATGGAAGAATGCATCCATCCGAATAGCATTATCGCAGTGACTGGTGGGACGACAATGGCCGCGGTGGCCGAGATGACACGCCCTCTCAAAAAAGGCATTCATCCACTTTTTGTTTCTGCTCGCGGTGGACTTGGTGAGCGCGTGGAAAACCAAGCGAACACCATTTGCGCTAAGATGGCGGAAAAAGCGGACGGCACCCATCGGCTTCTCCATGTGCCCGACCCATTGAGTGAAGAATCCTATCAGTCCTTGATAGAAGAACCGTCCATCCGTGAAGTTGTGGACTTGATTCGCCGGGCAGATATCGTCATTCATGGCATAGGCGATGCGAAAACCATGGCATCAAGACGAAAAACGGCTCCGGAAATTTGGGAAAAAATTGAACGCGAACAAGCTGTTGCGGAAGCGTTCGGGTATTACTTTGACAGAGCGGGCCGGATCGTCCATAAAGTGAAAACCATTGGTCTTAGGTTGGAGGATCTTTATGACAGCCGTACGGTATTGGCGGTTGCTGGCGGCAAATCGAAAGCCGCTGCCATTGAAGCCTATTTTAAACGAGGGCCGAATTCGATTTTGGTTACGGATGAGGCAGCAGCAGCGGAAATTATCCATCATCATGATAATTTAAATTAAAATTTTAAGGGGGAAATCAAAATGGTAAAAGTAGGTATTAACGGCTTTGGCCGCATTGGTCGAAATGTTTTTCGCGCGGCTTTGAACAATCCGGAAGTTGAAGTGGTGGCGGTAAATGACTTAACCGATGCCAACATGTTGGCACACCTTTTGCAATATGATACCGTTCATGGAAAATTGGATGCCGAAGTCACGACCGACGGTGAAAACCTGATGGTCAACGGGAAAACCATTAAAGTTTTATCTGAACGCGATCCTGCTCAACTTGGTTGGGACAAATATGGTGTGGAAGTTGTCGTTGAATCAACCGGTCGCTTTACTGCACGCAACGATGCAGCGAAACACCTTGAAGCTGGAGCGAAAAAAGTGGTTATTTCCGCACCGGCTAAAGAAGAAGACATTACGATCGTCATGGGCGTTAACCACGAAAAATATGACCCGAAAAACCACCATGTCATTTCCAATGCTTCATGTACGACGAACTGCTTAGCACCGATCGCCAAAGTTTTGCATGATAAATACGGCATCCGCCGCGGCATGATGACGACCGTACACTCGTATACGAACGACCAACAAATCTTGGATTTGCCGCATAAAGATTATCGCCGGGCTCGTGCGGCTGCGGAAAACATCATCCCGACGACAACCGGTGCAGCGAAAGCCGTCGCTTTGGTTTTGCCGGAATTGAAAGGGAAATTAAATGGTATGGCGATGCGCGTGCCTACACCAAACGTTTCGATTGTTGACTTAGTCGCTGAACTCGATAAAGAAGTCAGCGTCGAAGAAATCAATAAAACATTGAAAGAAGCAGCGGAAGGCGAATTGAAAGGCATTCTCGGCTACAGCGAAGAACCGCTCGTCTCAAGAGATTATAACGGCAATACGCTTTCTTCCATTGTCGATGCGTTGTCCACGATGGTAATTGAAGGCAACATGGTCAAAGTCATTTCTTGGTACGATAACGAAACGGGCTATTCGAACCGCGTCGTCGACTTAGTCAATTATATTGCGAAAAAAGGACTTTAATAGTTAAATAAAAAGAGGAAAGGGGAGACATACGCCTCCTCTTTCCTTATGTCATGCTAATAATAAAGTACATATTTATCAGGCCAGTAGCGCTGCCTTTGCCCAAAACACTTGCGCTGGTAAGAAAGTTTTCCAATGACCTAGCCAGCATCAGGGCATCTGGGATCCTACTTTTGCCTAATAAGCATGGCAGAGCCAGGTTTTCTTGAAAAAATGCCGGAGTGAGGAGGATCCATGTGTCGAAACTGACGATCCGCGACATCGATTTGCAAAACAAAACGGTTTTCTGTCGTGTGGATTTTAATGTTCCACTTGAAAACGGTGCAATCACGGATGATACCCGCATTCGCGCCGCCGTGCCGACGATTCAGTATATGCTGGACCAAGGCGCAAAGGTCATTTTGGCCTCTCATCTCGGACGCCCAAAAGGCACTGTGAATGAGGCTTTGCGATTAAACCCGGTTGCCGAACGGTTGAGCGACTACTTGAAAATTCCCGTCGCCAAAACCGATAAAGTGATTGGTCCGGAAGTTAGCGAAGCGGTTAAGGCACTTAAACCGGGTGAGGTGCTTTTACTCGAAAACGTCCGTTTTCATCCTGGTGAAGAAAAAAATGATCCGGAATTAGCCAAGGCTTTTGCCGAGTTGGCCGATGTTTACGTTAATGACGCTTTTGGTGCCGCTCACCGCGCCCATGCTTCCACCGAAGGCGTCGCCCATTATCTGAAACCAGCTGTTGCCGGGTTGTTGATGGAAAAAGAATTACGGATTCTTGGTGAAGCACTAGAGAATCCAAAACGTCCGTTTACGGCGATCATCGGTGGGGCCAAAGTGAAAGATAAAATTGGCGTCATCGAAAATTTATTGAACAAGGTCGACCACTTGATTGTCGGCGGAGGATTGGCCTACACATTTATTAAGGCAAAAGGTTATGAAATCGGAAAATCCTTGCTCGATGAAGAACGCATCGACCTCGCTCGTTCGTTTATGGAAAAAGCGAAGGAAAAGGGCGTCGCGTTCCATATGCCGGTCGATGTCGTCGTAGCGGATGATTTTTCTGAAACAGCGAACAAGAAAGTCGTCCCGATTGACCAAATTCCCGCTGATTGGGAAGCGCTCGATATCGGTCCAGAAACAGTTGCCCAATATGCGGATGTCATCAAGCAATCCAAACTCGTGGTGTGGAATGGACCGATGGGTGTCTTCGAGTTAGATGCTTTTGCTGAAGGGACAAAAGGCGTAGCTTTAGCGCTTGCAGAAGCCAAAGATACCATTTCCATTATTGGTGGCGGTGATTCCGCAGCAGCCGTTGAAAAATTCCATCTCGCTGATAAAATGACGCATATTTCAACCGGTGGCGGGGCGTCACTTGAACTAATGGAAGGAAAAACGCTGCCAGGCGTAGCTATTTTGACGGAAAAAGCGGAGTAAACAAGAGCTCACCAAGCTTCGCCCGCATCCTGTATCATTGAAGGATCGTTCTGTAACCGAATCAAAAATCTTAGCGGTGCACCGTTTGCCTTATGGAAAAGGGACAGGAGGGATGAACCCTTGAGAAAACCGATTATTGCTGCCAACTGGAAAATGAACAAAACCTTAAGTGAAGCCGTGGCATTTGTGGAAACCATCAAAGACCGGCTGCCGTCTGCAGAAACCGTTGATGCTGTCATCTGCGCTCCGGCTGTTTTCCTTGACGCCCTTGTCAAAGAAACCCGTGATGGACAGATCGCCATTGGCGCGCAAAATATGTATTTTGAAGATAACGGCGCGTTTACCGGGGAAATCAGTCCAGTGATGCTGAAAGACTTAGGAGTCAAGTATGTCATCATCGGCCATTCGGAGCGCCGGTCATTGTTTGGCGAAAGCGATGCCGATGTCAATAAAAAAATGCGTGCCGCTTTTACCCATGGGTTAGTTCCGATTTTATGTGTCGGAGAAACATTGGAACAACGCGAGTCTGGTCAAACCGAAGCGCTTGTTGAAAAGCAAGTGACGGAAGCTTTGAAAGGGTTGACGAAAAAAGAAGCGGCATCAACGGTAATCGCCTACGAGCCCATTTGGGCGATTGGCACCGGAAAGACCGCTTCGGCGCAAGATGCTAACGCCGTTTGCGCGCATATTCGTCAAACCGTGGGTCATTTATATGATGAAAACACCGCTGATACTATCCGCATCCAATATGGAGGTAGCGTCAAACCGGGAAATATTCGTGAACTGCTTTCCGAAAGCGATATTGACGGGGCGCTTGTCGGTGGGGCGAGCTTAGATCCAACATCATTTTTGCAATTATTAGAGGCGAGTCAATCATGAGTCGAACACCGAGAGCTTTAATCATCTTAGATGGCTTTGGCTTGCGGGAGGAAACATACGGAAATGCCGTTGCTCAAGCCCGTAAACCAAATTTTGATCGCTACTGGAACGAATACCCGCATGCCACGCTGAGGGCTGACGGTAATTTCGTCGGACTTCCGGAAGGGCAGATGGGCAATTCCGAAGTCGGCCATTTAAATATCGGCGCGGGCCGCATCGTTTACCAAAGCCTGACACGCGTCAACCTCTCGATAGAAAAAGGCGAGTTTTTTAAAAACGAAACATTTCTTGAAGCGATGAAGCTTGTGAAAGACCGAGGCACGCAGCTTCATATTTTTGGGCTCCTTTCAGACGGCGGCGTGCACAGCCACATCGACCATCTTTTTGCTTTGTTAAAACTCGCCAAGGAACAGAATGTCGATCGCGTGTTCATCCACGGTTTTCTCGACGGACGGGATGTTGGCCAGAAAACGGCGAAAAAATATATTACGGAAACGCAAGAAAAAATAAAAGAATACGGCGTCGGCAAAATTGCCACCTTGTCTGGTCGATATTATGCGATGGATCGGGACAATCGCTGGGAACGGATCGAAAAAGCGTATCGCGCGATGGTCTATGCTGAAGGACCCGATTATACCGACCCGCTAGAAGTTGTGGAAGATTCATATCAACACGAGATTTATGATGAATTCGTGATCCCGTCCGTCATTAAAAATCCGGACGGAACGCCGGTTGCGACGATCAAAGATGGGGATGCGATTATCTTTTTCAATTTCCGGCCGGACCGAGCTATTCAAATTTCGCAAGTCTTCACGAATGAAGACTTCAGAGGTTTTGACCGCGGGGATAAGTTCCCGAAAAACATTCATTTTGTCTGCCTGACCCAGTTCAGTGAAACGGTTCACGGCACGGTCGCCTTTAAACCGACGAATCTGGACAACACGTGCGGCGAAGTCCTATCTCAGCACGGATTAAAACAGTTGAGAATTGCTGAAACTGAAAAATATCCGCACGTCACGTTTTTCTTCAGCGGCGGACGTGAGGAGCCTTTTCCTGGGGAAGAACGGATTCTCATCAATTCGCCGAAGGTTCCGACGTATGATCTGAAACCGGAAATGAGTGCCTACGAAGTCACGGAAGCACTCCTTCAAGCGATTCACGATGACCGTTTTGATGCGATTATCCTCAATTTTGCCAATCCGGATATGGTCGGCCATTCCGGGATGCTTGAGCCGACGATCAAAGCGGTAGAAGCGGTCGATGAATGCCTGGGCAAAGTGGTTGATGCCATTCTTGAAAAAGGCGGTGAAGCCATCATTACCGCTGACCACGGGAATGCTGACGAGGTATTAACGCCAGAAGGTAAACCGCAAACTGCCCATACGACCAACCCGGTCCCCGTTATTGTGACCAGAAAGGGCATCACCTTGCGCAAGGATGGTAAACTGGCGGATTTATCGCCAACTTTGTTAGACTTATTAGGGATTGAAAAGCCGAAAGAAATGGATGGCTATACTTTAATCGAACATTAATAAATGGAGTGATGCACATGTCGACGATTGTTGATGTTTATGCGCGTGAAGTATTGGATTCGCGCGGCAACCCAACGGTTGAAGTGGAAGTCTATCTTGAATCCGGCGTTGTCGGCCGGGCAATGGTGCCAAGCGGGGCGTCAACAGGCGAGCATGAAGCCGTTGAGTTACGCGATGGTGATAAAAGCCGTTATCTCGGCAAAGGCGTTTTAAAAGCCGTGGAAAATGTCAATTCCGTAATTGCTCCGGAACTCGCTGGTTTTGATGCTTTGGACCAAGTTGCTGTTGACCGCGCACTGATCGCCATGGACGGAACGGAAAACAAAGGCAAGCTCGGCGCGAATGCGATTTTAGGCGTATCCATGGCCGTTGCGCACGCGGCTGCGGAATATCTAGAAATTCCGCTGTATCGTTATCTCGGCGGTTTTTCAGGAAAAACCCTTCCAACACCGATGATGAACATTTTAAATGGTGGGGAACACGCCGACAATAACGTCGATTTCCAAGAATTTATGGTCATGCCTGTCGGCGCGGCAACTTTCCGCGAAGCGCTGCGTATGGGTGCGGAAGTGTTTCATTCATTGAAAAATGTTTTGAAAGCGAAAGGCCTGAACACGGCTGTTGGGGATGAAGGTGGATTTGCCCCGAACTTATCTTCCAACGAGGAAGCCATCCAAACAATCGTCGAAGCCATTGAAAAAGCCGGTTACAAACCCGGTGATGATGTGAAAATCGCGCTTGATGTCGCTTCATCCGAGCTATATAAAGATGGCAAATATGTCTTAAAAGGCGAAGGCGTCACAAAAACCGCCGAAGAAATGATTGAAATGTACCGCGAGTTATGCGACAAATACCCGATCATTTCTATAGAGGACGGCCTCGATGAAAACGACTGGGAAGGTTGGGCGAAACTGACCCAAGCTCTCGGTGATCGCGTCCAACTCGTCGGCGATGACCTTTTTGTCACCAATACGAAACGTCTAGCAAAAGGCATTGAACAAGGTGTCGGTAACGCGCTGCTCGTCAAAGTCAACCAAATCGGCACGCTGACGGAAACGTTTGAAGCGATCGAAATGGCGAAACGCGCCGGCTATACGGCGATTATCTCCCACCGTTCCGGCGAAACCGAAGACACAACGATTGCTGACATTGCTGTGGCGACCAATGCCGGCCAAATCAAAACCGGTGCGCCGTCCCGAACAGACCGCGTGGCTAAGTATAATCAATTGCTGCGCATCGAGGACGATCTCGGCACAACCGCTGAATACGGCGGCCTCCACTCCTTCTATAATTTAAAATTAAAATAAGAATACCGTGTGACAAGCCTGGGCTCTTTAAATAAGGGGCCTAGGCTTTTTTATTACGGGTCGGAATGAAAGCAACGAAAATCTAGTCCTTCGCAAAAAGGGTATGCTGTGTTTAGTCTTCTTTAAAAACTAAAAACGGAGGGCAAAAAATGTAAAAAACTGGAGCATATGCGCAATTTCGGGCCGAACGGGCACCAAAAATGAGCACAAACCCGATTTATGCGCAAATTTGAGGCTC
>NZ_KE387200.1:10759-16744 GCF_000430685.1 Tuberibacillus calidus DSM 17572
AAACCCGATTTATGCGCAAATTTGAGGCTCTAGCAGGCGAAAAATGCGCAGACGCTCCAGATAATGGAAAAACAAACCAAAAAAATTGGAACAAAAGAGCAAATTCAGGCCGTACATGCACTTGGAAAGCATCAGAGGTGCTGATTTTGATCCAGCTCCCCATAGGTCACTGAACAATAGCTCCCTTTCCGCGGCTATTTAGCTGTATAAGCCATGATATTGGAGGATATGGCAGGGATCCGGCTGTGAATGCGCTTTATTCCTTGAGACGCCCAAATATGCCGTTATATAGCAAAATATCCGCTTTGACGCCTTTTTTTAAGAAATGTTACGGTTTTAATAGGGTTTCTCCGCCGTCAAAACTTGCGCCGAAAAAGTTCCGGCACTTTAAAATTGATGGAGGTGTTGTTTTGATAGAGTTTAAGAATGTCGAGAAAGTCTATGATGATGGTTTTAGGGCGTTAAAAAATGTTTCTTTTCAAGTTCAGGAAGGCGAGTTATTTGTGTTGATCGGCCCGAGCGGTTGCGGCAAAACGACGACCATGAAGATGATCAACCGTCTGATAGAGCCGACATCGGGAACGATTAAAATCGAAGGGCGGCCAATCTCAGAAGAAAATCCCGTTGAACTGAGAAGAAACATCGGATACGTGATCCAACAAATCGGACTTTTACCTCACATGACCATTCGGGAAAATGTCTCACTCGTACCGCGCTTGAAAAAGTGGAATAAGGAAAAATATGAACAGCGCGTCAATGAGCTGATGGAGATGGTAGGTCTTGCGCCGGACATTTATGGTGACCGCTATCCCAATGAATTAAGCGGTGGCCAGCAGCAACGCATCGGCGTCATACGGGGACTTGCCGCTGAACCGAAAATCATTTTAATGGATGAGCCGTTCAGCGCGTTAGATCCGATCAGCCGTGAACAACTGCAGGATGAACTGGTTCGGTTGCAAAAAGAAATTCATAAAACGATCGTTTTTGTCACCCACGATATGGATGAGGCTTTAAAAATAGCCGACCGCATCTGCCTCATGAAAGACGGGGAAATTGTTCAACTTGATACCCCCGAAAATATTCTAAGACACCCCGCTAATGATTTTGTCCGCGATTTTATCGGCGAAGACCGCATCGATCAATATACTGACCAACAAGACTCCGTTTCATTACCGAGCATTAAGAAATTGATCACCCGCCCGGTGACGGCTTTTGCCACACGAGGGCTCGCTGAAGCCTTAACGCTCATGCGGCAAAAAAGGGTAGATACTCTCCTGATCACTGATCGAGAAAGCGAAAAGTACCTCGGTGTTGTCACCATCTGGGATTTACAAAAGGCTTATCGTGACGAACAACTCACGCTGAATGATATTAAGAAAAATGATGTCCCGCCGATCACGGCCGACGTCACACCGGAAGCTGCCGTCCAAAGCGTCACGCAATCGCCATACGGATTGGTGCCGGTGGTCGATCATGATGGCAAATTACTCGGCATCATCAATCGGTCCGGACTCGTGAAACATGTCATCGGCCAACTCATTCAATAGTAATTTCAAAGAGGGAGTGATGGGTCATTAAGTTAATACAAGAAACGCTCAATGTTTTTGTCAATCGCTGGCCGGATATTTGGTCATTGGTCCTCGAACATATTTATTTATCTTTTATTTCGATTGCCATTGCCATTATCATATCGGTACCTCTAGGCATATGGTTGACGCGGCATGAACGCGTCGCCGGGCCGGTCATCGGGCTCACCTCGATTTTTCAAACGATACCAAGCTTAGCCTTGCTCGTCTTTCTTGTTCCTTTTATTGGGACGGGAAAATCGCCAGCGATTATCGCTTTAACGATTTACGGTCTTTTGCCCATTCTTCGAAACACTTATTTAGGCATAAAAGGTGTCGACCAATCGGCCATTGAGGCAGGCATTGGCATGGGCATGACCAATCGGCAAGTCTTGTGGATGGTTGAGTTACCCCTTGCACTGCGAGTGATTATGGGAGGTGTGCGAACCGCTGCCGTTCTCATCATCGGTGTCGCGACCATTGCCGGGTTAATTGGTGCCGGCGGCCTTGGGGATCTGATTTACCGCGGCTTGCAAACGTATAACACGGGCTTGATTTTAGGCGGCGCGATTCCGGCGGCATTACTCGCCATATTATTTGATGTCGTCTTAAAATGGATGGAACAAGATGTCACGCCACGTGGGCTACTTGAGCCGGACAAAAAAACGGCAAGCCGTAAATTGAAAATTTTTCGTTGGGTAGGGGTTACCGTTTTAATCATTGCGCTAGCCGGGTCAGTTGTGGCGAAAAGTTTTGCGACAGGCGGCGATAAAACGATTGTGCTTACAGGGAAAAATTTTACCGAGCAAGAAGTCATCATTCACATCCTCGGCAATTTAATTGAGGCAAAAACCGACCTAAATGTCGTCTATAAAACGTACCTCGGGGGGACGGCGCCGGCATTTGAAGGCGTAAAAAATGGGGATTACGATATGTATGTTGAATATACCGGAACGGGTCTCCTAAACATTTTGAAAAAAGATATGGTCACCGACCCCGACCGCGTCTATGATATCGTCAAAAAAGAATTTAAGGACAAATATGGACTGGTTTGGCTTAAGCCTCTCGGTTTTAACAACACCTATACGTTGACGATACGAAAAGAAGACGCAAAAAAATGGGGCATTCAAACCATATCTGATTTGATTCCGCATGCTGGACAGCTCACCTTAGCATCAGAACCCGAATTTCAGGAAAGAAAAGACGGACTGCCAGGTCTTGAAAAAGCGTATGGCATTAAATTTGGGAAAACGAAGCAGATGGACTCAGGCATTATGTATGACGCCATTAAAGAAAAGGAAGTGGACGTTATCGATGCGTTCTCCACGGATGCGCGTATTCCGAAATTTAATTTACAAGTTTTAGAAGATGACAAACACTTCTTCCCGCCATACTATGCATGTCCGCTCATTCGCGAAGACACGCTAAAAAAATATCCCGAGCTTAAGCGTGTGTTAAACAGTTTAGCAGGGAAAATCAGTAATGAAGAAATGCAGCAATTAAACGGCAAAGTGGACATCGAAAAACAAGACCCTGATGCTGTGGCCAAGGCTTTTTTGAAGGAGCGCGGATATATTCAATAAAGGCTGGCTCACTAAACCATATCGGTTGGAAAACCAAGCGTAGTAGATGTTGCGCTTGGTTTTCCTTTTACATTTAATAAAACCGCACAAGTTTTGTAGGATCGATGGTGGATGCCGCCTAAAGTGGCTGTTAAATCCACCAAGGTCCGAAAAACGGTGCACCAAAGCCAAAACCGAAGCCGAACGGTCCGAAAAATGGCGGACGAAATCCCCACGGTCTGAAGAAGGGGCCACCAAAACCAAAGCCACCACCTGGAAATACCATACCGCTTCCTCCCTTGCTTAGATGTTGCGAGTCACTCTATACTATGAATGGGGGTTAAATAGCGCATAAACGAATGTCCCGGTTTGGGGTCAAATGGGTTTACAAGACCGGCGAATGAACGGTAACATTAATATGTTGAGTTTTCTTGGGAGAAAAGAGGCATCAACCATGACGGAGCAATGGTATTTTGTTGATACGGAAACAGGTACACCCGCCTTTAATATGGCGTTAGATGAAGTGCTATTGAGGAAACAAAGCCGGGAAGCGTTGCCTCCGATTTTGCGGTTCTATGATTGGAAGCCGGCTGGGCTGTCACTCGGCTACTTTCAAAAAACAAAAGGGAAAATTAATGTGGAAAACGTTAAAAGCCGTGGGTTCGGAATTGTCCGTCGGCCAACGGGGGGACTAGCGGTTTTACATGACCAAGAATTGACGTACAGCGTGGTCATTCCCGAGAGTCATCCGAAGATGCCAAAGTCTGTCATGGCGGCCTATCGTGTCATTTCACAAGGATTGTTAGAAGGGTATCGCTTTCTAGGTATCGAAGCAGGGCTTGCGATTCCCGAGAACGGCGTAGAAATAACCGGTACGGCTGTTTGTTTTGAGGAACCGTCTTGGTATGAATTAGTGATAGACGGAAAAAAAGCAGCGGGCAGCGCCCAGACGCGGCAGCACGGCGTGATTTTACAACATGGGTCAATCCCCATCCGCATGGATACCGATGCGTTGTACGATCTGTTCATTTACCCTAATGAAAAAGTGAAAGAAAAAGCTAAACGCGCTTTTAAAAACAAAGCGGTGGCAATCGAAGAAATCTTAAAGCGGCCTGTCACATTAGAAGAAGTCAAAGAAGCGTTTAAAAAGGGCTTCGAAAAGGGACTGGAAATCGAGCTCGTGGAATGGCAGCTGGATGAAGCCCTTCTTCAAGAGGCGGCCGAACTTGCGAAAGAAAAATACGAAAATGATGCCTACACATATTCCCGATAGGAAGTGATCCCAATGTCCGCCGAAGAGTACATGAGAAAACCCGAATGGCTGAAAATTAAACTGAACACGAACAAAAATTACACGGGCCTCAAAAAATTGATGCGGGAAAACCGCTTGCATACCGTTTGTGAGGAAGCGCGCTGCCCGAACATCCATGAATGCTGGGGAACGAGAAAGACCGCGACATTTATGATTCTTGGTGATATTTGCACGCGCGGCTGCCGCTTTTGCGCGGTGAAAACCGGTAAGCCGACTGAATTGGATTGGCAGGAGCCCGAACGCGTCGCCCGATCCGTTGAAATCATGGGCCTTCGCCACTGCGTCATTACAGCCGTTGCCCGGGATGATTTGGCTGATGGCGGTGCAGCGGTTTTTGCTGAAACGATTCGCGCCATTCGCCGACGCGTTCCGACTTGTACCGTGGAAGTGTTGCCATCAGACATGAAAGGTGATTATGATAGCCTCAAAACGCTGATGGATGCCGAACCCGACATTTTCAATCACAATATTGAAACGGTGCGCCGGTTGACCAAAAGAGTGCGTGCACGTGCCACCTATGACCGCTCCTTGGAACTCTTGCGGCGCGTCAAAGAACTGAGCCCGAACACCCCGACGAAATCAAGCATGATGCTCGGTCTTGGGGAAACGAAAGAAGAAGTCTTAGAGGCGATGGATGATCTTTTGGCCAATCAGGTCGATATTCTGACACTCGGTCAGTATTTACAACCGACGAAAAAACATTTGAAAGTCGAGCGCTACGTTCATCCTGATGAGTTCGCCGAGTTCAAAGAAATCGCTCTGAAAAAAGGGTTTAAACATTGCGAAGCAGGACCGCTTGTCCGCTCTTCCTATCATGCCGATGAACAAGTCAATGAAGCCGCCCTTCGCCGCCGCCTGATGGCTGAATGGAAAAAGCTCGATGAAGCAAAATAAAGGACACTGCTTAGCTCTACTAAAGAAATCTAAGCTCTGCCAAGCACTTTCGATGAAGGCAGAGGCATAGTTTCCCCTTTAATTGCTTGATAAATAAAAACCTTTTTTAGGTAATAACGAAGCCACAGTTGCCCTTATTTTGGCCAGAAAAACGAAAGCTTTCTTGCCAACACAAACCTTTTGGGCGATGGCAGAGCCTAGTTACACTTTTGCTTGCCTGACAAAGAAAAAAATTTCTTACCCGTGCAAGCCTTTGGAGCAAAATCAGAGTTTCATTTGCTTTTATGCACGTATGAAAATGAGAGCTCACTTATCAATAGAGCTAATTGCGCTGTCCGCAATAACTTGTCCCGCAAAACTTTGCGAGACCTGTCAAAAAAATTTTCCCCCATTTTTCGATGTAAAAATAGAGGAAATCATGCTTTGAACGGAGCAGCTAAAAAAATTCCCCCCAGGCGAAAAGGGCATAAAAAATGGATCCCCTTTGGTGTAAAATGAAATTATCACAAAATCACTAAACACCCAAAGGAGGGATCCATATGGCTATTATACCACAACTCAGCTTATTTTCGTGGAATGAAATTGAAGAATTGGGAGATTTGGAACGGCTCCGTCTGGTCCTCGAAAATATGCCGGATGAAGCATTCATGAA
>NZ_AUMM01000064.1 GCF_000430685.1 Tuberibacillus calidus DSM 17572
CTGTAAGTCACAGCCCCAAAAGTAAACGTCAACGTCTTTTTATCTTTACGTTCTCTTTTCCATCCTTCTTTTCTTTTTTCATTCACAATGGCTTCATCGAGTTGACCAAAGACAATGCCCATCACGTCGGCAAATGTGCTGTACATCAGCCGTTTAAGCTGTTCTTCAAACGAAATAAAATCGCGAGTTTCATTTAACAATTGGTATATTTTTGGTATAATGTTTTCCATGAGAAGGCCTCTCTTCAAATGTATTTGCTTGGTGGCATACATTTATGTTAGAGTGCCTTCTCTATTTTTTTCCATCATTTTGCTTCGAGAAATATTTTACACATACAAAGGCTTCCGCTGGAAAAATGAAGCGAATCCGGCTCGTCGAATTTATTCGTAAGAGCGGGGACGCTTCATTTTTCAGGCCGCGCAAGCGGCCGTTTTCGCAACTGAGTTGCGAACAGCGGAAGCCTGAACATATATTTAAGCGTCCCTTCTTCCGACGTCAACGCGGCACGCAGACCGCGTTGGCGGAGTGGCCCCGCCAATACCATAACATTTATCAGATCAATACCGCTTCATTCGTGTCGCATCCAATGGCATCACTATCACCATTGGTTCCTCCTGTGTCGCCGCGCAAGCGGCCGTTTTCGCAACTGAGTTGCGAACAGCGGAAGCCTTTAACTGATTTCGCCTTTAATTGCGAATAAGTAAATAAAACTGGTTGCATATGTAACCAAAAGGTGTTATGATTTAAATGTAACCTTTTGGTGTTACTTTAGAAATTTAGGAGGCTAACTTGAATGACCTTACCCGATATTAGAAAAACAGTTGTTTTGAACGCACCCATTGAGAAGGTTTGGAAAGCGGTTGCCGCACAGGAAGGAATCGCCGCTTGGTTTATGCCGAACACATTTGAACCTGAACTTGGCCGTGAATTCATTCTTCACGCTGGACCTTATGGGGATTCCCCCTGTAAAGTCACCGAATTAGAGCCGCCATATCTCCTTGGCTTTGATTGGGACAAGGATTGGCACGTTCGATTTGAATTAAAAGAACTTGAGGAAAATCGAACAGAGTTCACCCTCATTCACTCCGGCTGGGATGAAAACGCATTGACCAAGTTCGGCCAGCCGCATCCTGTTGTTCGCAACATTATGGATGAAGGTTGGGAAGGAAAAGTCATCAAAGCTTTGGTGGCCTACATCGAGGGATAATGATGCCTGCTGTTGAAACGAAACATGATGTGTTTAGGGCCATTGCCGATCCGACCCGAAGAAGGATATTGACATTGCTAACAGAAAAAGAGATGTCGATTACTTCGATCACGAAGAGGTTCCCGATTACCCGAACAGCAGTCAACAAACATTTAATGATTCTGACTGACGCGGGGCTTGTTGCGAGTCGTAAAAGCGGAAGAGAAATGCGATTTAAACTTCAGCCCGAGCCATTAAAAGAAGTCCAACAATGGGTATCCATGTTTGAAAAGTATTGGGATGATAAGCTGTCTAGCTTGCGTCAGTATGTGGAATCTGATGAGTAAAATCTCGCCATTTCAAATGGTGTATTCCCAGTTCAATAACCCATTGCACATTCCGATTCAGCGGAAACAGGGCCATAAGTTCAACCTATGGCCCTTAATTCATACTATTATCTGTGAGTCACTATATTAATTATGCCTTCTTCCGACGTTCCGAAAACGGTCATACCTTTTGCGGACGACCTCGGCTTCCGCCAAATAGTCCTCCGGCTCATCGTCAACGATGATGTCATCATCCCAAAGAATATCTTCAGAACGCCGGATTGGGGCATTGAACGCCTCTTGGATGACGTCGTTCAATATCGTTGAATCAACACCTTGTTCCCGCATTCTATAGATTTTTTGATGCATTTTTTTGTCCATTCCCATCCTCCTCCAAGCCTTTCCGTTAGTTTTTCCGGAAAAAGAGAAAGTATAGGAACTAAAAATATTCTATGAATGAGGGTAAAGCGATTATACCCCATTTCATCCAGGAATCAGTAAAGGTAAACTTCGCCTAAGATAGAGATTCATTTAGATACGACTCGCATCCGTGAAAAAACGCCATCAGTGGTCGCGGACGATAATATAACGCGCCAGCTCATCCAAAATCCCTACTTGAAGTCCAGCGAGGCGCAACGAACGAAGCGCTTTTTCGAAATGCTCCTTTAATTGCGCTTTCGCCCCTTCCACAGTCAATAAGCTCGGATACGTATTTTTTCCCTTCTCTGCGTCACTACCAATCGGTTTACCGATGACAGCGGCATCGCCTTCAACATCCAGAAGATCATCCTTTATTTGAAAGGCAATACCGAGATGTCGAGCATACATTTTTAAATGGTGGCGGACTTGATCATCGCAATGAGCAATCACAGCTCCTGCTTCAACGGCATATTCCAACAGTCGGCCGGTTTTCCGGCGGTGAATCCGCTCTAAATCTTCAATGGAAAGCTTTTGATCCTCTGACTCTAAATCGTCGGATTGACCCGCCACCATGCCCTCAGGACCGCTGGCGTTGGCCAAAAGTTGGATCAGTTCGATTTTCTGATCATTGGTTAATCCAGATGCCTGAGCCAAACATTCAAATGCTTGTGTTAACAAACCGTCCCCAGCCAAAATCGCCGTCGCTTCACCGAATACGATATGGTTCGTCGGCATGCCGCGACGCAAATCATCATCATCCATGGCAGGCAAATCATCATGGATGAGGGAATACGTATGCAGCATTTCCAGTGAGCAACCTGGGTCAAGGCCGAGCATCGGGTCTTTGCCAAGCGTCTCAACGACCGCCATTAATAAAATCGGCCGCAGCCGTTTCCCACCGGCTTTTACCGAATAAAGCATCGCTTCTTTTAATTTTTGCGTTGTCTGGATCGCTTCAATTTTTTTTACTAAGGCGCGATCGATCAGCCCCTTATATTCTTTTAAATAAGCTTCCGCATTCGTGATCATTCATCGTCTTCCTTATCAAAACGGAGCGGCTTGAGCGTACCGTCTTCGCTGAGTATTCGGTCAATCTGATCTTCGACCTTTTGCAGTTTCATATGGCATTGTTTTGAGAGTGCGACGCCTTTCTGAAAAAGGTCGATCGCTTCTTCAAGCGGCACGTCACTTTCTTCCAAACGTCTTACAATTTGCTCAAGTTCGGCCATTGCCTCTTCGAAAGTCGGTTCCGCGATCTCCCCTACCTGATTTTGATGATCTTCAGCCATTTTCTGTAGCCTCCTCTATCCCCCGTACTTGACAATCTACCGTCCCGTCTTTCAATCGCACTTGAATATCATCCCCCGGGGTGAGATGATGCACGGTTTTCAAAAGCTTGCCATCCTTAAAGGGCAAGGCATAGCCTCTTTCCATGACATTCAGAGGACTTAGTGCATTGAGCCCGGTAATCAACGGCGCTAGGGCACTTTTTTTGCGGTCATGAAACACGCGCATGGCCCGTCTCAAGCGCTCACTCATTTGCCGAAGATCTTTCACGCTTTGGGTTAAAAGATTCTCCGGATGATGTTTACTTAATAGCTTCTGATAATGGTTAAAGTTTTGGCGGCGTTCTCGCACGAGAGCGCGTGTTTTTTCTTCCAAACGGTCGATCATCCGGTCAAGATCTTGCTCCTTGCGTCTGACGATCAGTTGCGGTTGTTTAAACGCATAGCTGTTCCGCAAGACATCGAGTTGCTCCTTTTCGCGGGTTAGGCGCCGCTTCATCGCCAAAATTAACTGCTCCGTGCGGTCTTTGAGTCGGTTTTCAATGTCAATGATGTTCGGAACGACTAACTCTCCAGCAGCAGTAGGCGTTGCCGCGCGCAAATCGGCGACAAAATCGGCAATGGTAAAATCGGTTTCGTGGCCGACGGCAGAAATCACCGGCAGTTTCGAAGCAAAAATCTCCCGGGCGACGATTTCTTCATTAAAAGCCCATAATTCTTCAATGGATCCGCCGCCGCGGCCGACGATTAACACGTCGACGATCTTTAATTCATTGGCGAGGCGGATGGCGCGGGCAATGGATGAGGCGGCATATTCCCCTTGCACAAGGACGGGAAAAAGCGTGATGCGCGCTTGCGGCATGCGCCGCTTAATCGTCGTAAAAAGATCGCGAATCGCAGCACCCGTTGGGGAAGTAATAATGCCGATCTCTTTTGGCATTTTGGGAATCGGCTTTTTAAGCTCGGGATTAAATAAGCCTTCCTGTTGCAGTTTTTTTTTCAAGGCCTCAAATTGGAGATATAAATGGCCGATGCCGTCCGGCTGCATTTCCTTGATATAAAATTGATATTGGCCGTACGGTTCGTATAACGATACTTCACCTCGGGCGAGCACTTTCATGCCTTCTTCAGGGACAAAGGTGAGCTGCCTGTTGTCTTGGGCAAACATGACGGCAGAAATGCGCGAGCCGGCATCCTTGATCGTCATATACATATGGCCGCGACTGTGCTTTTTAAAGTTCGAAATCTCACCACGCAGCCAAATATTGCGTAAATGCCGGTCACCTTCGACCATTTTTTTAATATAGCGGGTCAATGCCGTGACACTGATCGCTCGCTGTATCGCCATCATCCCACCGCCTTATATGCCGCGGCGGTTTTTGGCGGCTTTAATCGTGTTCGCTAAAAGCATTGTAATTGTCATCGGGCCGACACCGCCTGGAACCGGTGTGAGATAAGAAGCGACTTCCTTCACTTCATCAAAGCGCACATCTCCGACAAGCTTTCCTTCGGCATTGCGGTTTACGCCGACATCAATGACGACCGCCCCTGGCTTGACATCTTCTTTACCGATGATGCCGGCTCGGCCGACGGCGACGACCAAAATATCTGCCTGCCGGGTATAATTGCTTAGGCCGACGGTTTTCGAGTGGCAATAGGTGACCGTTGCGTTTTCTTTTAGAAACAATAAGCCTGCGGGTTTGCCAACGATATTGCTGCGGCCGACAATAACGACATGTTTTCCGGCGATATCGATATTTTTTGATTTGACCATTTCTATGATCCCAGCTGGGGTACAAGAATAAAACGTCTCCTCGCCGATGACCATTTTGCCGACACTTACTGGATGAAAACCATCAACATCTTTCTCGGGTGAAATCGCTTCAATCACTTTGCGTTCATCGATGTGCTTAGGAAGCGGCAGTTGGACGAGAATGCCGTCAACGGTATCATCCTCATTACATGTCTGAATTTCCTTTAACAGCTCTTCTTCGCGGATGGTTGCCGGATAGCGCTTTAAGTCCGAACGGAGACCGACCTCGCCACACGCTTTGACTTTTCCCTTGACATAAGAGAGTGAAGCTGGATCGTCTCCCACTAATAGCACAGTCAATCCCGGTACGATGCCTCGAGTCTTGAGTGCTTCGGTTTCTTCCTTCAAGCGTTGTCTGATGGTGCTTGCGACTTCTTTTCCCTTGATCAGTTCCGCGGCCATCCTTTCTCCTCCTCAAATTATTTTTTTAAAATGCCCTCTTCATTGACGATTTTTGATAAGACACCGTTCGTAAACCGTCTCGTGTCATCATCGCCGAACGTTTTTGCCATCTCGATCGCCTCATTTAAGGTCGCTTTAACGGGAATCTCATCAAAATATAAAAATTCGCTTACCGCTAAGCGCATGATGGCCTTGTCGACATTCCCTAAACGTTCAAAAGGCCACTTGATTAAGTATTTTTTAATTAGGTTGTCGATTTCCGGCAAATGGTTAGTGGTTGTCATGACCAAATCCCTTAAAAACGGATCGTGGTCATCCCCGCAGACCGTCTCCAACGCCTCTTCTGGACTCGTCCCACCAACCTCGATTTGAAAAAGCGCTTGAACGGCTTTTTCCCTCGCTTTTCTGCGATTCATCCTTTGTTCTTCCTTTCCTGATGTCTCACACGTATACCTCGTTAACATTCGGCCAAATCGAAAAGCGGCACACATTTTTTCTTTCCATAGAAGCATTGTTGCCGCCCTTTTTTCCATCTATAAGGCCGTTCTTAAAAAAAATCAAAGGGGAAGCCCCTTTGATGCAGTTGTTACTCCGCGTTTGCTTTTCCTTGATCAAAATGGATGCCGACAACATGCACATTGATGGCGGTTGCTTCAAGGGCCGTCATTGTGCGCAACGTTTGAGCGATGTTTTCCTGCACTTCCCGGCTGACATCGGGGATTGAGACGCCGTAATTCATGTGCAGTTGAACATCAATAGTCATGCCGTCTTCGGTAAGGTCGACTTTCACGCCTTTTCCGTAATTTTTACGGCCGATTTTTTCGGCAACGCCGGTGGCAAAACCGCCATGCATAAAAGCGACGCCCCTTACTTCCGAAGCGGCAAGGCCGGCAATCACTTCGATGACTTCCGGAGAAATTTCTACCCGGCCAAGCTCGACATCACCATCTTCCAAATCGTACACGTCATGTTCCGTATCATCATAGTGCTGGGGTTTTTCGTCCATTCCACTCACCTCCTGTGCTTAGTCCTCTTCTTTGATCGGATAAAGCTCTAAAAACTTTGTATTAAAATCCCCACTAATAAAAACGGGATGTTCAAACAGCTTCAAATGGAAAGGAATCGTCGTGTGAATGCCTTCCACGACGGTCTCGCCGAGCGCCCGTTTCATTTTGTTGACGGCTTCCTCACGGTTTTTCCCATAAACGATGATTTTGGCTACCATTGAATCATAATATGGGGGAATCGTATATCCTGGATAAACCGCTGAGTCGACGCGAACACCCGGACCGCCTGGGGGTAAGTACATGTTGACTTTACCAGGTGACGGCATGAAATTTTTCCAAGGGTTTTCCGCGTTCACTCGGCATTCAATCGCATGTCCGGTAAACGTGACATCCTCTTGCTTAATGGAGAGCGGCTCTCCGGAAGCAATGTGAATTTGTTCCTTAACAATATCAATGCCAGTGACAAATTCCGTAACGGGATGTTCGACTTGGATGCGCGTATTCATCTCCATAAAATAAAAATTGCCGTCTTTATCGTATATATACTCAATCGTTCCGGCACCGGTGTAATTAACGGCTTTTGCCGCCTTAACAGACGCCTCACCCATCTCCCGCCGTTTTTCTTCAGTCAGCGCAGGGGAAGGTGATTCTTCAACAAGTTTTTGTAGCCGTCGTTGAATGGAACAGTCCCTTTCACCAAGATGAATAACATTGCCGTGTTGGTCAGCCAACACTTGGATTTCTACGTGACGGAAGTCTTCGATAAATTTTTCAATATATACCCCAGGGTTGCCAAATGCTGACGCCGCTTCCCGTTGGGTAACCGTCATGCCATGTTTGAGTTCTTCAGGGTCGCGGGCGATGCGTATGCCTTTGCCGCCGCCACCGGCTGTCGCTTTTATAATTACCGGATAACCGATCGTTTCCGCGACTTGCAAAGCCTCTTCAATGGATTCCACCACACCGTCGGAACCTGGTACAACCGGCACACCCGCTTCTTTCATCGTGCTTTTGGCGACATCCTTGATGCCCATTTTGCTGATGGCTTCCGGGCTCGGCCCGATGAAAATAATGTTACATTCTTGGCATAACTCGGCAAAATCGGCGTTCTCGGCTAAAAAGCCATAACCCGGGTGAATCGCGTCCACTCCGGTCAGCGTGGCGACGCTGATGATGCTCGTTAAATTTAAATAACTGTCTTTCGATGATTTCGGCCCGATGCAATACGCTTCATCCGCCATTTGGACGTGAAGCGCATCCCGGTCAGCCTCTGAATAAACGGCAACCGTTTCGATGCCCATTTCCCGGCACGCGCGAATGATGCGCACCGCGATTTCACCGCGATTAGCCACAAGCAATTTTTTAATCATACGACATCCCCTATTCCGTTTTAACTAAGAAAAGTGGTTGTCCATATTCAACCAATTGGCCGTTTTCGACAAGCACTTCCACGATCTCGCCTTTTACCTCGGCCTCAATTTCATTGAATAATTTCATAGCCTCAACGATGCAAACGACGGTGTCCGGATTCACTTTTGAACCGACTTTTACATACGGTTCAGCATCAGGGTTTGGCGCAGCATAGAACGTGCCAACCATCGGTGAAATGATTTTATGTAAGTTTGAATCAACTCTCGTTTCCTTAAGTTCTTCTTGATTGGGTTGAACGGATGAATCAGCCGGAACCGGATTCACCACAACAGGTGCTGCCTGAACAGGGGCTTGTGCCTGAGTAACTGGTACAGCCGCCGGTGATGGTTCGGATGGACGATTTTTCCGCAGAATCACCTTAGTCCCTTCGGTTTCATATTCAAATTCATCAATCTTTGAATCATTGATTAATTTTATAAGTTCACGAATTTCTTGAACCTTAAGCAACGTGACGCACTCCTTTTTAAAATATCAAAAACCATTTACGTGCATTATACCATATCTTTTTTTCTTTCGTACAACCTGGCCGGAAGATGCTGAGAGCATGCCTTACCTTTCAAATCAAATAGGTGGCTCTTTCAGTTTACCATGTCGGGCGGCCCATGGCTATTGTCGCAAGATTTTCTAAAACACTGCAAACGCGTCCTTCTTTTTTGATAATGTGAACTTGGCTCTGCCAAGGAAAAACAAAGCTCTACCAAGCTTTTTAGGCAATAGCAGAGCCTGTGTTACCTTTATGCTGACCTAAAAAAGTTAGACTAACTTTCCAATAAAAAAAAGCCGTTGCAATCTGCAACAGCGCGCCGGATCATTTTGTTTTGGAAGGTTCGTAGGTGACGCGAACGTCGGAGATGCCGAGCTGGTCGATCACCATTTTTATAATTTCATTCGCTTGTTCATTGGATAAACTGTCTGCTTGGACATAGACATTGACTTGTCCGTCGTGAGTCGCGTCGACGACGGCATCATCATAACCTTTAGACATAATCATATCTTCCAACATTTTTTCTTTGCTTTCTAGATTGTTGATGGCCTCTAATTCATCTTGGGCTTTGCTAACTTCCACTGCCGTCGCATCTTTAGCTGCCATTTGCCCCTCGAGTTTAGCCACTTGATCGTGGCGGACTTGATCGCGTTCCAAGCTGTAGGCGGCCAGTTGATCTGTCGCGATGGAGCTCGCCGTCAAACCATTTTCTTTCGCCGCTTGTTTTGCCTTATTGTTTACGTTGGCGACTTCCTGTGGATTTCCGCCCGGGGTTGTGACATAATAGACACTTAAAACGACGATCAGACTTAACATGGTAAGTAACCATACGGTTTGTTTTTTAAGCACCATTTGCATCCTCCTTCGATTTTGCTGGAATAACAATCACTTTATAAGAAGGTACATTCAGTACCGAACTTGCGGCATCTTTGATCCAATTTTTGACTGTGGGGTTTTCCACACCGTCGGCAACCACGACGACTCCTTCTACAATCGGGCTCCGTTTTGTAACGATGAGCGGCCCTTTCCCGTTTCCGCCATCTACAATGACAATGCTTTCATCGCGATTCGTTTCCGTTGTCTCTCGGGTGCCACCGTTACGGTCTTGTTCATTTGTCCGCGTTTGATTGGTTTTATCATCTTTTTCGTAGACGTTTTGCTCGGAAGTCGAAAGGGTGATCCAAACATTGACATTCGAGACTCCCATGACCTTATCTAAAATATTCTTCAAGTTTTCCTCGTAATAAGCGGCATAATCTTGCATCGTTTCAAATGACTTCTTTTCATTGTTTTTGAAAGAGGAGACTTCATCGGATAAGGATTGGGGCTCGGCGTTCGCCGGAGATGCCGACGGGGATTTCGACCCGGCTCCGTAGAAATGACTCAAAAGCATAAGGCCGATGCCCGCAACCAACAAGATGACCAAGGTAGAAAACGGCGGCTTTTTCTTTTTTGTATTTGAATCTTTATTTTGGAAAAATCTCGAAAACATCTCCTGCGGTGACATGACCTATGAGCTCTCCTTCCATTGAAGCGCGATTTGTTCCGGGCTGAGCCCCCATTTTTCAGCGAGAAATTGACGCACCTTTACATTTTGACCGATCCTTTCCTCAGAAGAGTCATTCTTTGAAGATTTTTGCTCCGTCACCGCAATGTGCACTTCTTTTACCGGTTCAACGTTATGAATAGTCTCATCACTAGCTGCTTGTCCGAGTACGACTTTAACGGAGGCGACAGGCGCATCTGTTTTGTCGGGGGTGATCTCCGGCTCGATGTCTTCAATCGCCACGTGAAAGCGTGCCATCAACTCCTTCTGTACATAGTTTTTCATTTGGACAGCCGTTTGTTGTTGAATATATGAGGTAAGATTCGATTCTATTACTTTTTTGTTATCATTTATTGATTTTTTTAACGGATCTTCTTGCTGCGGAAGGTGGATGCTCTTTAGAATTTCCTCCGCCGGTGTATTAAAAAGTTTCATTATGGGACTGAGCAAAGCAACGATTAACACAAGGCCGATGACCATATGAACGTAACGCTTGAAACTATCATTCGGCAAAAGCATCTCCAGCACGATCGCAAGCATGATGAGCATAATAATCTGAGTGATCCAATGATAGACGACAGACAAGGCGCTCCCTCCCTAACGAACCATCAGCGATAAGTTACCGGAAGCAATAATAATCGTCACGGCAAGAAAAAACATGATCGAGACGATGCCGAGTGCGGCGAAAATAAAAATCAAGCTTTTTCCGATAATGGACAGACAGTCGATGACCGGACCGCCACCAAGAGGCTGCAAGATGGCCGAAGCCAGATTATAAATCAACGCTAAAGCGAACACTTTTAATGCTGGAAACGCGGTAATGAGAATAAGGATGACAAGGCCGGCAATGCCAATCGTATTTTTCACCAGTACCGATGCATTAAGAATCGTATCGGTCGCATCGGTGAACATCCTCCCGACAACAGGAACGAAATTCCCCGTAATAAATTTGGCCGTCTTCAACACGACCCCATCGGTAATGGATGAAGCCGCCCCTTGCACGGACATCACCCCAAGGAACACGGCAAAAAAGATGGCGAGGGTGCCAATCGCCAAATTCCTCATTAATCCGGCAAGCTGCGTGACTTTATAATGCTCCGTTAGCGTGCTGACAATGGAAAGCAAAGCCGATAAAAACAACAATGGCAAAATAAAACCGGCGATTAACCAGCCGCTCACATTGATCAAAAAGACGATGATCGGGTGAAAAAAGGCGACGGCTGTCACATTCCCGCCAGAGATCATCAGCGCCAATAACATCGGCATCAAAGCGAGCAAAAAATGGCTCATATCATGGATCGCATCCGTCGTGTAAGAAATGGCCACCTTAAAGGAATTTAAGGCAATGATGATCAAGACTAAATAAATGACGGCATAGGCGATCTTTGAGACGTTTTTATATTCAAAAGCATTTTGTATGGCTTGTAAAACCATAGAAAAGACCGTCAATAAGATGAGCGTTCCCAATAATTTCCCGTTCACTAATAGTTCATGAAAGAAATAGCGCATCATTCCGGTCAACCATTTTTGGAATAGACCGTGCTTGTCCGATTTTAAAAATTCCTCGAAATCCGTCTTTTGAATTTCGGGCAGAAAGCCATCATACTCCGTGACCACTTGATCCCAGAATTTTTTCACATTGCTGAGGTCGAGTTCGGAAAGCTCGGTATCTTCCCATTTTTGCACGGGATTTTCACCGCTGGCTTGTACCGGATGCGCCCAGAAGATAAAGAGGACAAATAGGGCAATGAGGCATTGCAAAGAGCGTGGTGTATGGACGTGCATAACTGGTCCCTCCGTTATTGAGGAATCATGCCAATGACGGTTTTAATGATCGCCGTAATGATCGGAATAGCCATAACTAAAATGATGACTTTACCAGCCAGCTCAATTTTTGATGCGAGCGCGCCTTGACCAGCATCGCGGGCAATTTGAACACCGAATTCGGCAATATAAGCAATGCCAACAATCTTCAAAATCGTCTCAACATAGACGATGTTTAAATGGGCATTGACGGCGAGTTGCTCCAGCGTATTAATGATTTCTTCGATTTTTCCAATAAGAAAGATAAAAATCAAGGCACCGACAAAAATGATAAGCATTAAACCGAAGACCGGCTTATGTTCATTCAAAATAAGGGCTAGAAAGGTGGCGACCATCCCTATGCCAACGATTTGTAAAATTTCGATCGCCAATCCCCCCTACCCATTAAACAGAAATACATCCCGAATCTTGTCAAATAAATCGCCAATCAAAGAGGCGACCATATAGAGGATGACGACAAACCCAATGAGCGTCACCCACTGGGACCAATCATCTTTACCCATTTGTTTGAGTACGGTTTGGATCATCGCCACGATAATACCGATCCCTGCGATTTGAAAAATCGTTTGGACATCTATTGACATGATGTGTCCTCCTAAAGGCGGATGATTAGATTAAGAGGATGACCAACAGAAGGCCAGCCAGGATGCCAAGGCTTTTCAAAGTCTTTTCATATTGGCTTTGAGCCGCGCGGGCTTCGGCTTCCTCTCGTTCCAAATGCGAAAGCGCGAGGCGGATTTGCTTTTGCTGGTTTTCCCTGTCTGACAAGCCAAGTGTCGCACCGAACTGCTTCATGATTTCCAGTTCATTTTTTTTCATCGCCGTCTGCGGCCAAAACTGCTGCAGCGTCTCGTCCCACGCCTCTTTCAAGGTGACTTCCCCGTATGCAAGTTTTTCAGAAAGAAGATAAAAGAACGTATTCACAGGGTGCGGCAATTGTTCCGAAAGACGGCGGGCCGCCGTGCCGATCGGTGATAGGCCATAAGTGATTTCCGTCTCAAGCGATTGAAGCGCTGATTTCAACTGTCGCAATTGCCGCGGCCGCTCACGGTATTGCTGGGCAAAAAAACGGCCGATGCTAGTAGCAGATATCAGAATCAGTAAGGCTCCGATCCATTTCATGAAGCCGCACCGCTTTCCTTTCGAACGATCGTTTTCCCCGTGCCATCCAAAACGGCCTCAATGGAACCTGGACCATGGCGCCGGGAAATAATGATATAGCGGTCAAATAATTGGTGTTCAAAAAGCGGACGCACGGTTGGACGCTGCTTAATCTGTTCGAGATTAAAGCCGTGTGCGCTTGCGATAATCGTCACTCCGGCATTCAACGCCTCAAAAAGCGCTTCTGTATCCTCTTTTCTGCCGATTTCATCCACTACAATTAAATCTGGGCTCATCGAGCGAATAAGCATCATCAACCCTTCCGCTTTCGGGCAAGCATCTAAAACATCAACGCGTTGACCTAAATTATTTTGTGGAACGCCTTTGATGCACCCTGCGATTTCGGATCGCTCATCCACAATGCCCACTTTCTTTGCGGAAACGGTAGGCACACCGCTACTTGCCATTCGCGCAATATCTCTGAGTAATGTCGTTTTACCCGTCTGAGGTGGACCGATGATGAGAGTATTTAACCACCTACCGCGATCGACAAGGTGATCGGCGACGGATTGTGCGGCACCGATTTTTTCCCGAGCAATGCGAATATTAAACGAACTAATATCTCTTATCAGCTTGACATATCCGTTGTTGGTGACCACCCTCCCAGCAAGTCCCACCCTGTGGCCCCCTTCAATCGTCACATATCCCCTTTTTAACTCTTCTTCTAGTGTATAGAGAGAATATTCGCCGAGACGATCCAGAACATACCTGACGCCTTCTAAAGAAAAGCGGGGAATCTTGTCCAAAAAAAGGGTTTGTCCATCCAGTACGAGCTCCACGGGTTGGTTGACTCTTAAACGGATTTCTTCGAGTTGGCGGATGTCTTTCTTCGGCAAATTGGCGATCGCGCGTTGGATCACAGGAGGCAAGATTCTCCGGATGGTTTCCATTAACGCTCATCCTTTTTAGCGTATTTTTTAATCTATTATCACTACAATATATGCGGGCCTGTACCCTTTATGCCCGAATTATGATAACCAAAAGCCAAATCTCGGCACTTTTCTATTATTTTGTGAACAACATATGAACTAGCTTTTAATATTTTGATGTTATGGACCGATGCAATAGGATGTCGGATGATGAAAAATACAGAAGATGGAGAAAAGGAAGAGAAACTTTATCTTCACTTATAAAACGACTAGGGTCGGAGGCAGTTATACATATTGGAGGCAATGTAACTTCTGGTGGGGTTGAGAAGGTGAATAATGTTGTGATGACCAATGTATTTGGTTATTTATGTTAAAATAATATTAAAAATATCGAAGAATTACAGAAAGATGACATTAAACAAGAGCAGCCGTTTTGTGTTAAAATAATATTAAAAATATCGAAGAATTACAGAAAGATGACATTAAACAAGAGCAGCCGTTTTGTGGAAAAGTGGAGATTAACCTTTATACGGGACATTTTAGCTAGAAAAGGGGTTATGGGGGTATTTGGAAATGAAAAAAAGTAGTTTAAATCGATTCATTCTTATGGATGTGATTTTCTATGCCGCCGTACCGTATCTCATATGGGAATATGGCAGGGATCTTGTAGGAGACTATGCAGCCATTCTGATTTCGTCGGTTCCGGGAATTGTCTACACCTGTTATCGGTTTTTTGTGGAAAAACAATTTAATATTACAGGATTATTCATCCTTGGGTCGTTGGTCCTTGATAACGTTGCTGACATCCTATCAGGTTCAGCAGAGCGCATGTTGGAGAACGATATCTATCTGGGTTTGTTTTATGTTATGATCCATCTTTTCGCCTTCATCATTAAACGGCCTTTTTCTTTATATTTTGCCGTTGATTTTGCCTATATGCTAGGATACAAACGAAAGGACAGCTTATGGTTATATTTTCAAAAGGGAATTTTTAAATGGTTTCAGATCATCCAACTCTGCTTCATTATCAGAGGTCTATTTATGGCGGGTTTAACGGCATTTTTGCTCCAAAGATACAGTGTCGATGGTTACGGTAAAATGCTGATTTATAAGCAGGTCTTGGGGTGGTTTTTTAGCATTTTAATTACTGGGTTATTCATATATATCAATATTCCCATCCAAAAGTTTTTGGAAAGTCGGATCGACAGACCCGAAGGAAATGAAATAAAGCAACAATTTTCGGGTAAGGCGACCGAATGATTGCGAAAACTTGGTTTTGGTAAGGATCTTAAGGTTTTTGTCCATTTTCTATGTGGTTCTGACTGAAAATCTCGCATATGCTCCAGTTTTTTACAGGTTTAATCGCTCCTATATGGTCCACTAAATGACATACCTAGCAGTGGAAGCCTTTATCGGCAGTGCCTCAATCGCTTTTATGCTACCAAAAAAATGTGACTTTCTTACCCGTAAAATAAAAAACCCCTCCCATAGTGGGACGGGGTTAAAGGTATAGGCATTAAGCGCGCGAAACATATTGGCCGCTGCGCGTGTCAATGATGAGTTTATCGCCAACATTGACGAAAAACGGCACTTGAACGACATAACCGGTCTCAAGAGTTGCCGGTTTGGAACCGCCGGAAGCCGTGTCACCTTTGATACCAGGTTCGGTTTCAACAACTTCAAGTTCCACGGTGTTCGGCAGCTCAACGCCGAGGGTTTCTCCTTCAAAGCTTTGAATATGCACTTCCATATTCTCTTTCAAGAAATTCAATTGTTCTTTAATTTGATTTTCGTTTAATTCAATTTGTTCGTACGTTTCAAGGTCCATAAACGTATGAATCGGGCCATTTGCGTACAAATATTGCATTTTACGGTTTTCAATACGGGCTTGATCGACTTTTTCTCCTGCCCGGAAGGTTTTCTCCTGAATGGCTCCCGTACGCAAATTGCGCAGTTTGGAGCGGACGAACGCGGCGCCTTTACCTGGCTTGACGTGTTGAAATTCAAGGACTTGCCAAATGCCGCCGTCCACTTCAATCGTTAAACCCGTTTTAAAATCGTTGACGGAAATCATTATATGAATGATGCCTCCTTTATTTCGGCGCATCAGCTTATCAATGACTTAAACGTCACTAAAACAAAGCGATGCATAAATCGTTCGGATATCATCCGTGTCCAGTATAAATAGTACGAAAAAATGCGCGGTCTGTCTACTAAAAATTTCTTTATGTATGTGTCAAGATTTTCTCGACAACCTTTATAGATCAATATCTCCGGCACCCTAATTTTGTACGCCTACCCTACCGCGCTATCGCTTGGTATCCTGTGTGATTTCGTTCATTCAAAGAATGAATCAAAATCACACAGGTTGATATTTTGGGTTAATACTTGAACCCTTTGATAAGCTGTCCCAAAGCGGATGAACTTGGGCCGTTCAACGGGATACGCCCATGCTTCACACCAATGGAAGGGCGCGTCTTTTGATGGAGAATTTCAGCCTTTTTGACGACCCTCTTCACTTCACGGTGTTTCCTTGCGCTTCTCCTCTGATGTTTGAGATAAACACTTCGCAG
>NZ_AUMM01000065.1 GCF_000430685.1 Tuberibacillus calidus DSM 17572
CATATTCAAAGCACTGGATGGTTGGATAAGAAGAAGGTTGCGCATGATACGCTGGAAAGAATGGAAGAAAGTTCAAACCAAGTACAAGAATTTGATAAGACTTGGCATTAAGCGAGGTAAAGCATGGGAATGGGCAAACACAAGAAAGGCGTATTGGCGAATAGCCAAATCCCCTATCTTGCATAAAGCCCTTGGTGAACAATACTGGATTCACCAAGGGCTGAAGAGTCTATTCAATCGATATCAAACGATGCGTTGGACTTAAATGAAACCGCCGTATACGGAACCGTACGTACGGTGGTGTGAGAGGTCGGGGGTTAGTCACCCCCTCCTACTCGATTTGGTATGAAAGTTGATCATTTTTCAGTCCAGCTTAAGGGTAACTAAGAGGCAGGGGGCATCGCGAACGGTTTGACTGGGACATGCTGATAAAAACCCGTAGGCATAATCATTAACCGTTCGCATAGATATGTAGTGATATCATGCGGAAAGGGTGAGAAACATGTCCCAATCATCAGGTCAAAGTCTGCAGTTTACGATTAACGAATCCGTATGGCTTAGGGACGGGGAAAAAGCAGAAGAAATACTGTCCATGGCGCTGGAACCGGACATCACTATAGAGGAAAACCCACAATATGTAACGATTAAAGGCGCTTTGCGGCTAAGTGGCGAGTACAAGCCGACCGCTTCAGACGATACGGACGAAACGGTAGAGGATTACGGAAGACCATCGTATCGAACGGTTGATGAGGTGACTGAAACCGATGTCGGCACAGTCCTTATTGAACATCGTTTTCCTGTCGATATAACGATCCCGACGGGGCGCATTGCCGATATTGATGACCTTCTCGTGACGGTCGAATCCTTTGATTACCATCAGCCCGATAAAGGGTGCATCCAGCTGGAAGCAGAAATCACGATCTCTGGGCTCGTCGATGACCGGAATGCTGAAGAGCCTCCTGCCACCGAAAGTGACGTTGATTATGATCCGACAGAAGTTGTGCAGTATGAAAGTTACAGGGAACCAGAAGTTGAAGAAGTTACTGAAGAGCCACAAATAGAGTTAAATCAACGGTCGGACGGAGCGATACCGCATCATATTTTTGAAAACTTTTTTGATGAAGACCCTGAGGAAGAGGAACCGGACAGCCGTTACGAGGAAACACCTTCAGGAACAGAAGGGGAATCTGATGCCGTCCATCCGTATCTCCCACTGGAAACTGAGACGATACCGGTTGGAGCGGATGCCTCAGAGAATGAAACAACAGATTCCGATGAGGAGGCGGTTGTCCACACAAAACGGCGCGATGAAAATGCCTTATATCTAACGAAGATGCTCACCAATTCCGAAGATCAATTTACAAAAATTAAAGTCTATATCGTACAGAATGGGGATTCATTGGAAAAGCTTTCCCATCGTTATGAAGTACCTGTGACGACCATTCTAAGACGGAATCGGTTGGAAAGTGATGAGATTAGTGAAGGGCAAGTCCTTTACATTCCGGTTTCTAATAAAAAATAGGTGTTAAGGTTGACTCGGGATGGGCCTGTCTGAGTGCAGGACCATATATGAGAAAGGCCGTTTGCCATGACCTTCGATATATGGTATTGCTGTTCAGGCCGACCGCTGGACTGGGAGTCAACCTTTTCCTTTGGTCAGAATGCGGGAGGTGGCGGCATGGTGGTCCACCCAAAACACATTCAACAAGTATTAAAACAATACGGCTTGTATTCGGATCATGCTTTGCAAATTGGGGAAGTATATAAAATCATAACACCACGAGGCAGCTTTATGCTGCATGCGTTAAAAAGCGGAGACGAAGCGGGTTTTTTAGAAGCCTTAGCGGTATTAGATCGGCATCGGATCGCCCATTTACCCATTTATTTTACGCTTGATGGGACGCCTTTTGCAAAAACAGAAGGTGGGAGTTATTACTTGACCCCTTGGATCGAAGAAAATGTGAGACATCCTTATGAAAAATGGGAGCGAATCATTGCCAAACTCGCCGTTCTTCACCGAAAAACGAAAACAGCGCTTCCGTCTGGTGCGGCGTATGAACGACCCGACGTCCGTTTTGACATCATGGAAATTTTTATGGACAAAGCGGAACACCGGGTGTATCCGTCACCTTTTGAGCAAAGAATTTTTTTACTTTATAGCCGGATTCGCGGGGATGCCGAGCGAGCGGAATCCTTATTTGCTGAAGGCCAGGATGCTGAAGGTCAGGCCGTCTCTTTTTGCATGAGGCGGGTCTCTTGCGCACATGTTATCGTTTATAATGGTGAAACTTATTTTCTGGATTTCACTCAGGCGGAATGGCGGAGCCCGGTTTCGGACTTGGCGGATTTTTTTCGTGCCGAAAAGCTTTCATCGGAGTGGATGATCCGGCTCTATGGACAATATCAAACCGTTAACCCTTTGAGCCGAGAGGAAAAAAAGGCGCTCTTGGCCAATCTTTTGTTTCCGACACCTTTTTTAAAATTGATCGCGTCCTATCAATCGCAATCACCGGTGCGTGAATTAAAATTCATCACCGACTTGCATGTCCTTTGTGAAAGAAGACAAGATTGGCAGGCATTTTTTTCTTTTTTAGAAAAAGACATCGCTGAGTCAGATCCAGCGCTTCAAGAAACAAATGTAGAGGCCGACCAAGACGATCAAAACGACGACATCGAAAGTCGTCGGCCAGAAAATAGCACGAATCATTTGGAAAACGGCAAGCGGTAAGACAAACACTTCAAAACCGTCTCGCAATCTGCGCAACCAAGGTGGCCAGCGGTAGTACTGATTCCATTTCCAACGGTTCATAGCGACTCCCTCCGTGAGAGCATTCTTAAAATATTTTATGGAAACGTTCCAGTGGATGTGCATATGTTACGGGAAAGCCGGATATGCTGTGTAACAGTTGACGATTCGGTGATTAATCGCTAAAATGGAAAACAAACAATTGGAAAGCGTGCGTTGACGGGGAAGAGTACGATCCTCAACCTATCAGAGAGAGAAACCCAAAGGCTGTGAGGTTTCTTTAGGAAGAGTTCGGAAGGTCGCCCCTGAGCAGTTTCGTGTGAAAAATCCTTTTTGGATTGACTAGCCGAAACCGGCCGAAAAGCCGTTATCCTTTTGAGTGTGCATAAAGTCTTTTTATGCAAACAAAGGTGGTACCGCGGAGCGTTCTTCGTCCTTTTCGAAGAAGGCTTTTTTTATTTGCACAGCTTTCCAGTATGAAAAACGGAGGGAAAAACATGACGGATCCACAACAAATGCCAACCAAATACGATCCGGTCGCAACCGAAGCGAAATGGTATCCCATTTGGAAGGAGAAGGGGTATTTTACGGCCGGAAAAGATCAAACGAAGCCCCCGTATACAATTGTGATACCACCGCCGAACGTTACGGGTAAATTGCATTTAGGCCATGCGTGGGACACGACGATGCAAGATTTACTCATTCGTTTTAAACGGATGCAAGGCTATGATGCTCTGTATTTACCGGGAATGGATCACGCTGGGATTGCCACTCAAGCGAAGGTCGATGCCAAGCTTCGTGAACAGGGGACGAATCGTTACGAGTTGGGCCGAGAAAAATTTTTAGAAGTAGCTTGGGCATGGAAAGCGGAGTATGCTGAATTTATTAGAAAACAATGGGCAAAACTTGGCCTTTCGCTCGATTATACAAGAGAACGGTTTACATTGGATGAAGGGTTATCCAAAGCTGTTCGCGAAGTGTTCGTCCGCCTGTATGAAAAAGGGTTGATTTACCGCGGCGAGTACATCATTAACTGGGATCCTGAAACGAAAACAGCGCTTTCTGACATAGAGGTTATTTATAAGGAAGTTCCGGGTCACCTTTACCATCTGCGTTATCCGCTCGCCGATGGCTCTGGTTATATTGAAATCGCGACAACCCGGCCGGAAACGATGCTCGGTGATACGGGGATTGCTGTTCATCCGGATGATGAAAGGTATCAACATCTCATCGGTAAAACCGTCATTCTACCGATTGTCGGTCGGGAAATTCCGATTTTCGCTGATGATTATGTCGATATGGAATACGGTTCGGGTGCGGTAAAAGTAACACCAGCTCATGACCCGAACGACTTCGAGATGGGCAACCGCCACAATCTGGAACGCATCCTCATCATGGATGAGGCGGGTGTCATGAATGAAAATGCTGGAAAATATCAAGGTTTGGACCGGTTTGAATGCCGCAAGCAAATCGTAAAAGATCTTGAGGCGCAAGGTGTTCTGGTCAAAATCGAGGACATCGTCCACTCCGTTGGCCATTCCGAGCGCTCTGGCGCTGTCGTCGAACCCTATTTATCTACGCAATGGTTCGTCAAAATGAAGCCGCTCGCTGAAGCTGCGCTCGTATTGCAGAAATCGAACGATAAAGTGCGGTTCGTTCCAGAGCGCTTCGAACAAACCTTTTTCAATTGGATGGAAAACATCCGTGACTGGTGCATCTCACGCCAACTTTGGTGGGGACACCGCATTCCCGCATGGTACCATAAAGAGACCGGTGAAATCTACGTTGGTATGGATGAACCGGAAAATCCCGAACTATGGGAACAAGACGAAGATGTTTTGGATACGTGGTTTAGCTCTGCTCTCTGGCCATTTTCAACACTCGGGTGGCCGAATGAAGAGGCGCCTGATTTTAAACGATATTTTCCGACGAACACCCTTGTCACTGGGTATGACATCATCTTTTTCTGGGTTGCCCGCATGATGTTTCAATCGGTGGAATTTACGGGGAAAAAGCCTTTTAACGATGTGCTGCTTCATGGTCTCGTTCGCGATGCGGAAGGGCGGAAAATGAGTAAATCCCTCGGCAACGGCATCGACCCGATGGATGTCATTGATAAATACGGAGCGGATGCGTTGCGCTTTACCTTGGCAACCGGAACGACGCCGGGGCAAGACTTGCGTTTCCAATGGGAAAAAGTAGAGGCCAACTGGAATTTTGCCAATAAAATCTGGAATGCCTCCCGTTTTCTCATAATGAATTTAGATGGCTTTACAGCCGATGACATCGATTTGTCGGGTGAAAAAACCGTCAGTGATCGTTGGATACTGTCGCGGCTTGCAGATGTCATAGAACAAGTCACTCACCATTACGAGGCGTATGATTTTGGTGAAGCGGGTCGGAAGTTGTATGCGTTCATTTGGGATGATTTCTGCGATTGGTATATTGAAATGGCGAAAATCAGTCTATACGGAGACGATGAAGCTGCGAAGAAAATGACGAAATCCATTCTCGTTTTCGTCCTTGACCAAACGCTTCGCCTCTTGCATCCGCTCATGCCGTTTGTGACCGAGGAAATTTGGCAACACCTTCCTCACCGCGGCGAAACGATTATGCTGAGTGATTGGCCGAAAGCCGATCCCGCATGGCGAGACGCGGATGCTGAACGCGACATGGCGCTTCTTCAAAATATCATTCGCTCCGTTCGAAATATCCGTGCGGAAAAAAATGTGGCCCCATCGAAGCCCGTTGATTTATTCATTAAGCCAGCGGGTGAACGGGAACAAAGGACGTTGGAAGAAAATCAAAGTTACCTTCAACGCTTCTGTAACCCAAACGTATTGACGATCGATCCGTCTCTGAGTGCTCCGGATAAATCCATTTCGGCTGTCGTCACGGGTGCGGAGCTGTATCTGCCACTTGCCGGGTTAATCAACATTGAAGAAGAGCTTTCGCGGCTTAAAGCCGAATTGAAAAAATGGGAAGCTGAAGTCGAACGCGTTCAAAAGAAACTCGCGAACGAAGGGTTTGTAAAGAAAGCGCCGGCTGCCATCGTTCAAGCAGAACGCGAAAAAGAAAAAGATTATCTAGATAAAAGAGCAAAAGTTCAAGAGCGCATTCGGGAACTTGAAGCTTAATCCCGAAGGCACCAAGGCGATGGAGTCTCCGTCGCCTTTTCCTTGCTCGCTTACAGTAAAATTTGTTAATAATAGTGGTTAAAAACTCTTGTATCGATTTCCATATTTTCGGAGGGATAAAGATGTTACATACTGTGCAAGAAGCCGTTGATTGGATCGAAAAATGGGATAAATTTAGTATTAAACTAGGACTTGAGCGAATGGAACGCCTCATGGAAGCTTTAGATCATCCGGAACGCCATAGCCGGGTGATCCATATTGCCGGGACAAATGGCAAAGGGTCAACGGCTACCTATATATCAAGCATGCTGCGTGAAGCGGGGTATACCATTGGGATGTTTACATCTCCGGCTTTAACGCGTTTTAATGACCGTATATCCGTCAATGGGGCGGTGATTAGCGATGAGGATCTCTTGAAAACTGTAAATTTGGTGTATGAAGCGGTTGAAAGTTTGGAAGGCACTGAATGCGGCGCGCCGACGGAATTTGAGGTAATGACGGCGATCGCTCTAGTTTATTTTGCTCGCTTTGCCGCTTGTGATTTTGTCATCATGGAAGTCGGTCTCGGCGGGCGACATGATTCCACAAATGTGGTTCTACCCATCATCGGTGCGATAACGAACATTGGAACGGATCATGTCATGCAACTCGGTCCGACGATCAAAGATATTGCCCGGGAAAAAGCGGGGATTATGAAATCGAGCATGCCGACCGTGACGGGAGCTTATGGCGAGGCATTGACCGTCATTGAAGAGGCGGCGAAAGAAAAACATGCGAAATTATATCGACTCGGGCGGGAATTTCGGATCGAAAACATTGAGCCGCTAGCCGATGGGGAGCAGTTTACGTTTATTTCACCATTTAAAACATATGAAGCCCTGCAAATTTCCATGTTTGGCTCACATCAGGTGCATAATGCTGCAGTCGCCTTGATGGTCGTGGAATATTTACATTACTATTTTGCCCTCGATCTATCCGAAGAAGACATCCGGAAAGGATTAAAAAAAGCCAAATGGCCGGGGCGTTTTGAAATCCTGTCGCACGACCCGCTCGTTATTTTGGATGGCGCACATAATTTGGAAGCCATGCAAGCGCTTGTGGAGACGGTTCAAAAGCATTTTCCAAAACGCCATGTGAAAGTCTTGTTTGCGGCCGTCAAAGATAAAGATCACCGTGCTCTCCTGAATACATTGTCCGAGCTGACTCAAGACATCACTTTAACGAGCTTTGAAAATCCACGAGCGATTTCGGCAGATGCATTAAAAACCTATTTGCCTAATGCTCGACTCGAAGCGGATTGGCGTAAGGCGTATGAAGCCCTTAGGAATAACCTTGCAGAAAACGAGCTTTTAATCGTTACGGGTTCATTGTACTTCGTTTCTGAAATTAAGCGGCTTGATTAGAAAGCATAGGGCAAGTTAAAGGTGAAACTAATTTTAAAAATATAAATTTTTCGCGATAGATTGTTAATATTTTCATGGAAATTTGGTAAAATAGTTTTAGGTAGGAACACCTAAAAAGCTAGAGGGATGACGCTTTCGATTCTTTAGGGGTGGGGGAGAATGTGACATGCAAGCGCAAATTCGCCGTGTGATTTGGCTTTTAGCAGCAGTCATATGGCCGCTGACGTTTCTTTTAACTTGGGTGATTGCACCGCCAAAAATTGATGGGACGATTTGGCCGGTCATTGGCATGGGCGTTTTAATGATCCTGATCTCCCTTTCCTCTTTTAAAGTAAAAGAAACGAATATTTTTGTGGTAGGCGGCCTGTCCCTTGCAGCTTTTCTCATCTATGGCGTCTTTGTCGAAATGGTTTTAATGCAAATGGCCCTTTTTACCGGTATGTTAAAACGACGGTTGGCTAAGGAAGAATGGTTTCGTTATGCCTTCAACATGACGATGTTTATCCTAATGTCCGCATTCTCTGCACTCGTCTTTTATGCGCTGGGCGGCGAAACAGGGGTAGCGCAGGAAGTAAGCTTCAAGATATGGCCGACATTGGGATATGTGCTGACATCGTTTATTTTAAATCAGACCATTTTATACTATTTTTATAAAGTTTATTATGGTACTGGGGAATTGTTCGGTAAAGATGTGTTAGTAGAATTGATCAATACCGCGGTCGTCTCACCGATTGGCGTCATTTTCTACTTTATCTATATTCAACTGGAAAGCCTGTCCATTCTCATCATGGCCGTGCCCATTGTGACGATGGCGATCATTTTCTGGTTGATTAATAACAGTTATGAACTGAATGATCTATTGCGAAAAACGAATGAAGCTGGCAGTCAATTGGCGGAAAAACTGAATGTTCAAGAAATCCATGAGATGTTCTTTAGCCATCTCAACAAAATTTTAAAAACAGATTATGTGTTTATCTTGCAAGCTGAAGAGGACTCACGCCATTACGCCATCAAGAGTTACTTTATTTGCCCACAGGTTTTGGAGGAATACCGAGTGTCGGCGGAAAGAAGCGTTCGCTGGCCGACCGAACTGACGAGAAAAAACTTTTTGGCCGGGACACGAAAGGATTGGCGCCGCCTGTTGAAAGGTTTTTTGCCGGTAAGTGCACAATCTGTGCTCGTCATTCCGACACACCGCCATCAGGATACCCTTGGCGCCGTCGTTTGTGCCTCTGAGAAACGCCGTTTATATGGCAAACAACATTTAATGGTTCTTGAGATTTTAACGAACTTTTTCTTCATTGCGATCGAAAATGCCGAAAGCTACGAACGAAAAAAACGGGAAAGCGAATGCGATCCGCTCACAGGTCTATACAACTATCGCTATTTCACGAAACTTTTGGAGACCCAATATCAATTGGCGAATGGCAAGCCATTTTCCATCGTAATGATTGATTTAGACCACTTTAAACTAATTAATGATACATATGGTCACGAGAACGGAAACATCATCCTAAAAGAAGTTGCCAAGCGGTTGTGTGCCATCATCGGAGACCGCGGAACGGTAGCGCGCTACGGTGGGGAAGAATTTATTTTGCTTATACCTGATACTGGAAGCCAGTTATGTTATGAAATGGCTGAAGAAATCCGCCAGCGCATATCGAGCGAACCTTTCCTCATCACGACAAGCGGCGACCACAAACGGCTCGTGCATGTGACGGCAAGCATTGGCCTTGCGACTGCTCCAGGCCAGGGAGAAGATCCTCTTTCCCTTATTCGCAATGCCGATCGAGCGATGTATGCTGGAGCGAAGCAGCGCGGCCGCAATCGCGTGGCCACTTATATCGGATAAAACATGGACCGCTACCTTTCATGAAGAAGCGGTCTTTTTTCATTCTGAATCCCTGATATCCTTTTTTGTCCATATTCAAACGTTTATGTCGAAAAGAATTTTCCTGATAGCGACAAATGTCTTGTCCATTTTCGGCCGGGCGGTGCTACCCTTAAAAATTAGAACAGATGGGAAAGGAGCGCTCGTCCTTGACAAAAACCCGCAAAAATCAAGAGGATGTCATCGTTACATTTAACGGGAAAAACCATAGGCTGACAGATTGGATGAAAAATGAAAAAGCTGCGGTCGATGACGATGCTTCTTTAAATTGGCGCAAAGTGTTTGAGGAACATACCCCAAAACCCGACAACAGTGAACCGGCTCCGACTGGATTTGTGCCTTATAAAAAGGTAAAAAAGAAGCGGCTCCATAAACCCAACTATGGATTCGGTCAGCTTTTTAAAATGTTTTGGATTCCGTTTTTATCGGCTGTTGTTGTCGGTCTAGGCATTGGGTTTACCGTACTTCTAATGTTTTCGGATCATAAAACCAACCATGCCAAAGCTCCGGAAGCCCCAGAGGCTGTTGCGACGAGTGCTGAATTGAAAGTGAATACGTTGGATGGGACCCCTTTTTCCATGACTGTTCAAGTGCTTCAGGAAAATTCCTATAAAACAGAAGCCGGAGCCAAGGAAGACTTAAGCCAACTGAAAGAAAATGAAAAGCCGGGGGCCGTCTTAAAAGAAAACGGCAATTATAAAGTCATCGTTGGTCTAGCCAAAGATGAGGTCACCCGAAAACAATTGGCGAATACATTTGGGGGAATGGCTCTTTACGGCAAAGCCTTCTCTTTCTCACCGAAAGCTGTAAGAACATCCCAACAGGTTGGTGAGTTTTTAATTGATGGGAAAAATCTCATGATGGCGATGGTCCCTTTATCGACAGAAAAAGCGCTCGGGAAGAAAATTGATGACACAAAACTTTCGGTGCTTAATGAAAAACTGAATCATTGGGCGGCGATCGATCAATTAAACGTTACAGGTTCCCTTAAGAAAGATTTAACTTTTTTTAGAGGTGCCGTCGAATCGGCATACAGCCATTTGGAAGGTAAAGACGACCCCGATTCTGCTCAACAATCTTTATTAGATGCTTTGGCGAGCTATCAAAAAATTGTTACGGCCTTAAATCCTTAACTATCATCGAACTTTAAGAAACCTTTTCTAATTTTTTGTGGTGAATGTCATAAAATCACATCTTTTGACGAAAACTTTCTCGAAAGGTCTTGTGCCCACGCGCCGGAATTTCATATAGTGACAATGTTCGCGGCATTTGCTATATTGTAGATATAAGTCGAAACACTCCGCACGCGACTTCCCGCACAAGGCCCCTCTTTTCAACATCAAGCTCTTCTACCAATTTTTCCCGGGATCAAATAACGACATAATGAATGGGTTTACACCTGCACGCGAAAACGACTTCGTTTGGTCGTTGGTTATTCGTCACGTGCGGATGTCGTCGGCTGAAAATCATGCTTTTATCAAAGGAGGATTTTAGTTTGACGGAACCCGCACTGATGATTCGTGATGTCCCGAAAGAAGAAAGGCCGCGTGAGAGACTCATTAAGGAAGGAGCGAACAAACTTTCAAACCAAGAACTGTTATCCATAGTCTTGAGAACAGGCTATAAGGATGAATCCGTCTTGTCTCTTGCAGGAAGAGTGTTGCACAAGTTTCAGGGGCTGAGAATGCTAAAGAGCGCGACTGTGGAAGAACTGCAATCAGTGAAAGGCATCGGCTTGACGAAGGCGACACAAATCATTGCAGCATTAGAACTGGGAATTCGTCTAGCCTCGGAAAGGCCGGAGGAACGGTATGTCATCCGTTCACCACAAGATGGTGTCAAATATGTCATGGACGAGATGCGGTATTTGTCACAAGAACACTTTGTTTGTTTATATCTCAATACGAAAAACCAAGTGATTCATCGGCAAACCATTTTTATTGGGAGCCTCAACGCCTCGATCGTTCATCCCCGCGAAGTGTTTCGAGAAGCCTTACGCCGTTCGGCGGCCTCTCTCATTTGTTTCCACAATCATCCGAGTGGCGACCCCTCTCCGAGTCAAGAAGACATCGAAGTAACCAAGCGGCTGGTCGAATGCGGATTTTTAATAGGGATTGAAGTATTGGACCATATTATTATTGGAGATCAAAAATTTGTCAGCCTTAAGGAAAAAGGTATTGTTTAACACTATTTTTTTTCACAGATTTAAGCTATAATTTTAGTCATGAGTTTTTCGACATGAAGGGAGTTTACATACATGTTTGGCGGATTTACTAGAGATATGGGCATTGACTTGGGTACAGCCAATACCTTAGTTTATGTGAAAGGAAAGGGTGTCGTGGTTCGTGAGCCATCAGTCGTTGCGAAGCGCATCGACACAGGCACGATTGAAGCCGTGGGGAATTCAGCGAAGAACATGATTGGCCGTACACCAGGCAATATCGTTGCTCAAAGGCCATTGAAAGACGGTGTTATTGCAGACTTTGAAACAACAGCCACCATGCTAAAATATTTTATTGCACAGGCGACCCGAGGCCGGTCCGTGTTCTCAAGGAAGCCAAACGTGATGGTAGGTGTCCCTTCCGGCATTACCGCCGTTGAGAAAAGGGCTGTGGAAGATGCCACAAAGCAGGCTGGTGCTAAGGAAGCTTTTACCATTGAAGAGCCGTTTGCAGCGGCAATTGGCGCCGATCTTCCGGTATGGGAACCAACCGGTAGCATGGTAGTCGATATCGGCGGTGGCACGACGGAAGTCGCCATCATCTCTTTAGGTGGCATCGTGACGAGCCAATCCGTGCGGGTCGCCGGTGATGAAATGGATGAGGATATCATCCACTATGTGAAAAAAACGTATAACCTCATGATCGGCGAGCGCACGGCTGAACAGCTGAAACTGCAAATCGGTTCGGCAGGTAAGCCCGATGTTTATGAAGACATGGAGATTCGTGGGCGCGACCTTGTTACGGGGCTTCCGAAAACGATCACAGTGACTGCGGAAGAAATCTCTGAAGCTCTGAGCGATACGGTCAACCAAATCATTGATGCCGTTAAAATCACTTTGGAGAAAACACCACCGGAACTTGCAGCTGATATCATGGATCGCGGCATTGTATTAACCGGCGGCGGCGCTCTTCTTCGGAATTTGGACAAAGTTCTGAGTGAAGAGACGAAGATGCCTGTAATTATTGCTGATAACCCACTCGATTGCGTGGCGATCGGCACGGGACGGGCGCTGGAGAGCTTACCGCTGTTAAAATCAAAAGCGGGAATCACCTCTCGGTCCGGATCCAAGTAATGAAGTAGGTGCTTTCGATGCCCGGTTTTTTTAATAAAAAACTGATCATTTTATTAACCAGCCTGATTTTGCTCGTGGCATTAATCGGATTTTCCCTTAAAGAACGAACGAAGTTATCGTGGCCGGAGCAATTCGTGCATGACACGGTCGGTTGGTTCCAATTTGTTTTCAATAAACCCGCTCAATATGCAGCGGGTTTATTTGAGAACATCGAAGAAATTCGAAATGTTTATAAAGAGAACAAAAAGCTTAAAGCTGAATTGCGCGATTATGCTGAACTCCATGCCAAGTATTATGACTTAAAGTCAAAATATGAGAATTTGGAAAAACAATTACACGTCGATGCTTTAAGCGCAAGCAAAGCCCATATTGCCCCTGTGATTGGCCGTTCCTTTGACCAATGGAATCAAATGATCATCGTCGGTAAAGGCAGTCAGTCCGGCATTCAAAAAGGCATGGCCGTTCTTACACCGGAAGGCTTTATCGGGCGCGTCACCTCTGTGTCCCAATTTACAAGCGAAGTCACGCTTATTACTGACCCGTCTGATAATAATCAAATTTCTGCTTTTGTCGTGACAAAAGGCGGGAAGAAATATAATGGCATGATCGAAGGCTACGATCAAAATAAACATGTGCTTCTGCTGAAAAAACTGCCGATTGACGCCAAAATTAAAAAAGGCGATTTCGTCATGACCTCCCGGCTTGGCGGTGTTTTTCCTGATGATTTGCTAATCGGCAAAGTCGTTTCTGTAAAGCCCGACCCATACGGCTTGACAAAAGTCTGTGAGGTTGAACCCGCTGCCGATTTTAATAACATCGACTATGTGGATATCATCGAAAAAACATCTCTGAGCCCAAATGGGGTGGACACACCATGAAAACGGTGAAACTTTTTCTTGTTCTCTTTATTTTTTTTATTTTACAAGGAACCGTCATGCAGGTGTTTTCACCAGCCTGGTTTGGCCTTCACTTTGTGAGTGTCCCGCATTTTGTTTTAATGGGCACGATCATGGTCGGGTTGTTTTATGATCGCACACAAGCGGTTTGGTATGGCCTTTTTTTTGGCTTTTTGATCGATTTGATCTATACAAATGTTTGGGGAGTTTACGCTTTTTGCATATCGCTGACAGCGTACGTGCTTTCCTACCTCGCCCGCGTTTTTCATCTTTACTTAATTATTGTCTTTTTCATAGGACTAGCCGGTGTGATGTTGCTGGAATTGGAAGTTTACGGGATTTACGGATTAATAGGAAAAATCACGATGGGGTTTTCGGACTATCTGAAGTGGCGATTCATGCCGACCCTCGTCGTCAACGGCGTGTTCTTACTCATAACTTTTTTTCCTTTCAGGCGTTTATTGCTGCGGATGGCATTGGAACAAACCGACGAATGATAAAAGATAGGTCATGACTGTTTTTGCTGGAGAAAGTATGACGATAGATGGATAAAACGCTTTTTATAAAAAAGGAAAGTGCCTCTTCTTTGTCGAATAGATAAATAGATGCACTAATGGCTTTGTATCGATTTTAGGGGTGAAGGCATTTATGAGCTATCAACGACCGCCGGTAATGATTAAGGGCGTCAAAGACGGCCTGATCCTGAAACTAGATGACCAATGTTCTTATGATCAGCTGATTAAGGCGCTTAAGAATAAATTGGCGGAGCGTCGGCATCATTACGTGGACGGTCCGCTCGTCTCCGTTAAAGTGGTTTGTGGCAACCGTTTTTTAAATGAAAAGCAGAGAGAAGAAATACAATCCGTTATCCGCTCGGAACAAAAATTATTTGTTGCCGAGATTGAATCGAATGTGATGACAAAAGAAGAATGCGAAACACGCCTCAAACAAGCGCAGCTGAAAGAAGTCGTTCAAATTGTCCGTTCCGGTCAAATTTTACATATCGAAGGTGACGTTTTGCTCATCGGCGATGTCAATCCCGGAGGTAAGATCATCGCCGGTGGCAACATTTATATACTAGGGGCGTTGCGCGGCACAGCCCACGCGGGTTACGGGGGCGCGACCGATAAAGTGATTGCCGCTTCTCTCATGAAGCCTACGCAGTTAATGATCGGCGACGTCATGAATCGGCCTCCGGACCAACCCGATGAGGAACCGCACTATATGGAATGTGCGTTTTACGATCCTGATCAAGACCAGATTGTGATTGATCGTTTGCAATCTTATTTTAGAAAAAACAGTGTTGAAAATAAGATGTTGCTTGAAGGAGTGAAACAGGCATGGGGGAAGCAATAGTCATCACATCGGGTAAAGGCGGCGTCGGCAAAACTACAACAACAGCAAATATCGGAACAGCACTTGCATTACAAGGGAAAAAAGTTTGTTTGGTGGATACGGATATTGGTTTGCGTAATCTTGATGTCATTATGGGATTGGAAAATCGCATCATTTACGATCTTGTCGATGTTGTCGAAGGCCGTTGCCGCTTGAACCAAACCTTTATAACTGACAAGCGCTTCGATTGTCTCAAACTTGTCCCAGCCGCCCAATCCAAGGATAAAAGTGCCGTGGAACCGGGTCAACTCAAGAATATCATTGACGAACTAAAGCGCGATTTCGATTATGTCCTTATTGATTGCCCGGCCGGTATTGAACGCGGATTTAAAAATGCGATTGCCGGTGCCGATAAGGCCATCGTTGTGACGACCCCGGAAAAATCAGCGGTCAGGGATGCCGACCGAATTATTGGGCTTTTAGAGCAAGAATCACACATTGAACCGCCGAAACTCATCATCAATCGGGTGCGCAACCATATGATGAAATCCGGTGCCATGCTTGAAATTGATGAGATCCTTGATGTACTCGCCATCGATTTACTCGGCATCGTCATTGATGATGAAGAGGTCATTGCTTTCGCGAATAAAGGTGAACCCATTGCCTTAAATCCCAATTCTAAAGCGTCCCTTGCCTATCGCAACATCGGACGCCGCATCCTTGGCGAAAGCGTCCCGTTAATGTCTTTGGAAGAAAATAAAGGCTTTTTTACAAGAATGAAAAAACTGTTGGGCATGCGTTGAGTCGCCTTGCAATGTATACGGATGAATCATGAACTTTTCGGATTCATCCTTTTTTTCTTGGTAAGAATGTCTCGCATTTTCGGATGATCATAAAGGTAATGAAAGCTCCATTTTCGCCAAATAGCTTAGACTGAGCACTTAAGTTTTGGAACGACGGACCAAAAGAACGCGCATTCTTCTACCTTTATTTACCACTGAAAATCCCATTGATCATTTCCCACGCGGGTGCTATAATGAAGAACGTTGCTCACGATATCGGCAGCTATAAACGGAGAATGAAGTTAACCATCTAAAAAAGATGGTTGACAAACAAAATTGATTTTGTTATTGTATAAGAGTTGCTTCTCGGTAAAATCAAACAAAAAAGTTATTGACAAACCGAGGGCGATTGCTTATAATATAAAAGCTGCTTCTGATAAGAAGCATCAAGTTTGATTCAAGATGTATCGTTCCTTGCTTAAAACATCTTTAAATAAAAGGATGTTTCTCGCAAGTCATAGCGATATCTCGATGTATCGTTCCTTGAAAACTGAACAAAAGCCAAGCGCAAACTGTAAAAAGGGCAACCTTTTACAAGACGCCAAGGATTTAAACAAACGTAAGAACTTTAAGCTGAATGTTCAGCTTCATGATATCCGGTGTCCCGAGACACCGCTTTTACGGAGAGTTTGATCCTGGCTCAGGACGAACGCTGGCGGCGTGCCTAATACATGCAAGTCGAGCGCGTGAAATTCG
>NZ_AUMM01000066.1 GCF_000430685.1 Tuberibacillus calidus DSM 17572
TAAACGTCAACGTCTTTTTATCTTTACGTTCTCTTTTCCATCCTTCTTTTCTTTTTTCATTCACAATGGCTTCATCGAGTTGACCAAAGACAATGCCCATCACGTCGGCAAATGTGCTGTACATCAGCCGTTTAAGCTGTTCTTCAAACGAAATAAAATCGCGAGTTTCATTTAACAATTGGTATATTTTTGGTATAATGTTTTCCATGAGAAGGCCTCTCTTCAAATGTATTTGCTTGGTCGCATACATTTATGTTAGAGTGCCTTCTCTATTTTTTTCCATCATTTTGCTTCGAGAAATATTTTACACATACTTTTGTCGCACCGGTTTTTGTGGGGAAAAGTCCATAAACTTTTTTTAAAAATTGGGGGCCTAAGAGAAGAGCTTATGATATGCTTCCGTCAGCACTTCCCGTGCCTCAGCCATCATTGTCTCAAACAAATCGGCGACAGATGGGACGTCCTTGATTAGGCCGGCAATCTGGCCAGCGTTAATAAAGCCGTTTTGAAAGTCACCTTTTAGCGCTCCGATTTCATGATGCCTTTCACTCGTTTTTTCAAAATAAGCATTTTTATCTAAAACTTGTTCGTCCTGAAGTATTTGTGCCGCATAGTCATTGCGAAGGAGCCGGCGGCGTTGTTGAAACTTACGGCCAATGATCACTGTCGCTTCATCATCTGCTGAAACGATTGCCTTTTTATAGTTTTCATGAAAATGCGCCTCTTTCGTTGCGACCAAACGGGTGCCAAGCTGTACCCCGGAAGCCCCCAAAGCGATCGCGGCAGCAAGCCCCCGGCCATCGGCAATACCGCCAGCGGCAATGACCGGCACCGAAACGGCATCAACGACTTGAGGAACGAGCGCCATGGTCGTGCTTTCATTAGGCGCGTTAATGCCAGCGGCTTCATAGCCTTCACAAACGATGACATCACACCCCGCGGCTTCGGCTTTTTTCGCTTGATTAACGGTCGCGGTCACACATATCACTTTTATACCGTGCTCGCGAAAATACGGGATGTAGGGGGCCGGATTTCCCGCGGATAATGAGACGACTGGCACCCCGTTTTTTGCCACTTCCTCAGCCGCCTCTTTCGCCTGAGGATGAACGGAAATCGGGATGTTGACACAGCATGCTTGGTCTGTCAACTCAAGCATCGTCCGGATATTCTTTTTGACGGATTCCATTGGCAAAGTGCCGATGCCGATGGTCCCTAACCCACCTGCATTGGAGACTGCCGCGGCGAGAGACGGATCGCTGACATTGCCCATGCCGCCTTGAATAATTGGATATTTTATGCCGAGTAAATGGCACAGCGGTTGGTTCATGTTGACACTCCTAACATGTTATACTTCAATTGTGTGAATATAGAATGGGAGGCGATGGCCTGTGTTAATACCTTATCAATCTCATTTTCCACGCATTCATGAAAGCGTCTACATTGCTGAAGGTGCGAAAATCATCGGTGATGTGACGATCGGTGAAAATTCCAGCGTCTGGTTCAACACCATCATTCGCGGTGATGAAGGCCCGATTACGATCGGCAAACGCTGCAACATTCAAGATCATTGCATGATCCACCAATATGAAGCCTATCCTGTCGTGCTGGAAGACGAAGTGTCCATCGGCCATAACGTCATCCTCCACGGCGCCGTCATCCGTCGCGGGGCGTTGGTCGGCATGGGTGCCATCATCCTTGACGGCGTGGAAATCGGTGAACAAGCTTTCATTGCCGCAGGCACGCTCATACCCCCAGGTAAAAAAATCCCGCCGAGAACAATGGTCATGGGTTCACCGGGAAAAGTCATCCGCGAGCTCACTGAACGCGATCTTGAAACGTTGCGGTTGACCGTGGAAACCTATGAGAGAAAGGCGAAATGGTATAAAGCCGAACAAGAAAAACGTAAAAAATAGTCCACGGATAAAATTCATTGGATTAATGGCGGCCGGCCGATTTCGTACCGGGCCGCCCTTTTACTATTGATGCGATTCTTTTTCTTCATCATCGGCTTCGATGATATACGGATGGGCCATGGCATCGTACGTTTCATTTTTCTTAGCCGTGTCATTTTCTTCCATGAAGATTTTTTCGAAAAAGCGGCTTGCCGGTTTGGCGAGCAAGCGGTAGTAATCCCTGAAAAGGTCCGCTGCCACTTCACCCAGCCATTTTTCCGGCAGCAAATCTTGAGGAAGTCCGGGGTCGACAAATAAAAATTTGCGATACTCATGTACAAGGTTGGTGCGCTCGACAAAGCATTGTTCGTCGGTCATGTTGCCTTTTTCAATTTTGCTTTTGTCTAAAATAAATTTTTCGCTATACCGTTTGATGAAGGCATCGTAGCGTTCATTAATCTCATCAATATTCCAGCAGTTTTCGACAAACTCCTGATCTTTTTTCGGGCCGCGGTTTTCCGAAACAAAAAAATTCACATGGCGGGAAATCCCGTATTTTTCAATAATATCATTGACCTGTTCTTCTAAGTCATTGGGAGTGATCCACAGCCCGCTGGAGAGCATCCCGAAACCGCTCCAGATCAGCTCCCGTCGCAATTCATCGCGAATATGCCGCTGTTCTTCAGGAATGGTATAAAGAAACAAGCGCCATTTTCCGTCCCAGATTTCGGGTTTCAATTTAAAAATGCGATGGGCGGCTTCATCCATCCGCCGGACGCCTCGGTCTGTCAAACGATAATAGCTGCGGTTTCCGATTTTTCGATTCGTCACCCAGCCTTGTTTATTCATCCTAGAGATGGCCGCCCTTACGGATTGTTCATTATGGCCAAAAGCTTCGAGTAATCGAATGAGGCTTCCGATCCAAATTTCATTCCCGTAATGGCGGATGTAATCGCCATACAATGTGAAAATCATCGAACGCGTGTTTAATTGTTCCCGCATAACACTCACTCGCCAAGAAAACGGGGAGGCCGTTTTTCGTTAAATGCATTTAAAGCTTCGATGCGGTCTTTTGTCGGAATCGTCACTTCATAGGCTTTCGATTCGATCGCTAAGCCCGTTTTAAGATCGACGTTCATCCCTTTTTTGATGGCAAATTTCGCCTGTTGGACGGCGATGGGTCCGTTTTTCATGATGGCTTCGGCAAACTGTTCGCAACTCGAAAGTAGCTCAGATCTTTCGACAACGCGATTTAAAATGCCATATTCATAGGCTTCATCTGCCGATAGCCGCTTCGCCGTTAAAATGAGCTCCAATGCCCGTGCTTCCCCGATGAGCCGCGGTAAACGCTGTGTGCCACCTGCACCTGGAATAATCGCCATGCTCGTTTCGGTCAGACCGATTTTAGCTTCTTTTACCGCTATGCGAAAATCACAGGCAAGTGCGAGCTCGAGACCGCCTCCGAAAGCATAACCGTTAATCGCCGCAATGGTCGGTTGGGGAAGGTCGGCGATTTGCTCAAAGACATCGCCGATCTTCTTGACGTTGCGGCGGACTTCTTGCTCATTCAATGTCCGTCTTTCTTTGAGATCCGCGCCGGCGCTGAAGGCTTTTTCACCAGCTCCAGTAATGATGACGCAGCGAACCTCTTTATCCGTGTGAATGCTAGAGACAACCTCTCCCAAATTTTTAAGCGTTTCGTAATTAAAACAATTCAAGACCTCGGGCCGATTTAAGGTAATATAAGCCAAATGTTGCTTCTTTTCATATAAGATCGATGCCATGTTTGTCTTCCTTTCCTTTCTTTTTCGGCTTTAACGTTCCATCGTCTGGCGGACACCCATTTGGCCATTTATCATCAGAAACGTGCCTTTAGGTTTACAGCGCTTCCACGAGGGTGGCGACACCTTGGCCAACGCCAACGCACATCGTCGCCAAACCGCGTTTAGCGCCGCGCTTTTTCATTTCGTGTAAGAGGGTCGTCATAATGCGCGCTCCGCTTGCACCAAGTGGGTGCCCAAACGCAATCGCCCCGCCGTTGACATTGACGATTTCCGGATCCAATTCTAGCTGCCGAATGCATTCCAGACTTTGGGAAGCAAACGCTTCGTTTAATTCAACAAGGTCAAGATCGGCAATGGACCAACCGGCGCGTTTTAAAGCTTTGCGCGTAGCTTCAATGGGTCCAAGTCCCATAATGGCTGGCTCTAACCCGCTAGCGGCACTGGCGACATACCTCGCGAGCGGCTTGACACCAAGTTCTTGGGCCTTTTCCGCACTCATCAAGAGTAACGCGCTCGCCCCATCATTTACACCGGAGGCATTGCCGGCTGTGATCGTGCCACCTTCAAACAGCGGTTTGAGTTTGGCGAGTTTTTCCAAGGTTGTGTCCGGCCGCGGATGTTCATCGCGGTCCACGGTGATGGTTTCACCTTTTCGCCCTTTATAGGTGACCGGGATCAATTCTTCCTGAAATCGGCCGCTTTCCATCGCTTTTTTCGCCCGCATTTGGCTCTGGTAAGCGAAAGCATCTTGTTGTTCCCGCGTCACATGAAAGCGTTGGGCGACATTCTCTGCGGTTTGTGGCATACTGTCTGTGCCGTATTTTTCCGCCAACTTTTCATTCACAAACCGCCATCCAATCGTCGTATCGAAAAGTTCGAGATTGCCGCGTGGAAAATCGACATCGGGTTTGGCCATGACAAAGGGCGCCCGGGTCATGCTTTCGGTACCGCCGGCAATATAAATATCGCCGTCGCCGACCATAATGGCTCGTGCCGCTAAGTTAATGGCGTCAAGTCCAGAGGCACACAACCGATTAACCGTGACTCCGGTAACTGTCACCGGTAGTCCAGCTAGAAGCGCTGCCATCCGACCGACATTTCGGTTTTCTTCCCCAGCGCCGTTGGCATTTCCGAGTATAACTTCTTCAATTTGATTTTCCGCAACCTGCGGATTGCGGTCAAGTAAGGCTCGGATGACTATTGCCGCCAAGTCATCCGGACGGACGTGTTTTAAAGCTCCTTTATATCGTCCAATCGGTGTGCGGACGGCATCGACTATCACAACATCTTTCATCGGAACATTCCATCCCCATTCGTCTCTATTTAGTCTTCGTCTTGCTTTTTCGTATAATCATAAACCCCGCGACCCGTTTTGCGGCCAAGGCGTCCGGCGGCTACATATTGTTCCAAGAGAGGTGCTGGGCGATATTTTTCACCCAGTTTTTCATGGAGGTAGCGCAAATTGTTCAGACGCGTATCTAAACCAACTAGGTCAGCGAGTTCAAATGGTCCCATGGGAAAATTCAGCCCGAGTTTTATCGCTTTATCGATTTCTTCCGGTGTGCCGACGCCTTCCTGAAGCATATAAAAGGCTTCGTTGCCGACTAAAGCGCTGATGCGACTTGTGACAAAACCGGGGAATTCGTTAACAATGACGGTTTCTTTCCCCATCTTTTGCGCAGCCTGCTCAACGAAGCGGGCCGTCTCATCACTCGTCTCAAGACCACGGATGATTTCGACCAATGGCATTTTATGGACGGGATTAAAAAAATGCATGGCGATGACGGCTTCGGGCCGCTTTGTAAAAGAGCCGAGTTCAGTGGGGCTCATTGTGGATGTGTTGGATGCCAAAACACATTCGGCTGGCGCGTTGCGATCGATGACCTCGAAGACCGACTTCTTGATTTCTTTTTTTTCCGGCACCGCTTCAATGACAAGTTGCGCATCGCGGACAGCCTCTTCAAGGTTCGTTGTATAAAAAAGGTTTTTCTCGGCTTGTCCGGCTTGTTCCGCCGTTACTTTTCCCCTTGCCATACCTTTTTGAAAAATCGCTTGGATTTCTTTGCGGGCACTGTCCAGGGCGGCTTCCTGTACATCTACTAACTTGACGCGATAACCGCCGAGGGCACTAACATAAGCAATGCCGCGACCCATAACCCCCGATCCAACCACAACAACTGTTTCAGACATGTCAACGCCTCCTGTAACCGGAAAAGGGGACAAACCGCTATAGAGCGGCGTGACCCCGTTCGCTAGGTTTATTGAAGATTAAACGGATTAAGCGGTTTTGCCCCAATGTAGGATAAAACGCTTTTTGTCTCAGTATAAAGATTCAAAGTTTCATAGCCTAACTCACGTCCGAAACCGGATTGCTTATAGCCGCCGAATGGCGTACCCGGGAAAGCTGAAAACGGCGAATTCACCATAACGACACCAGCGCGCAGGCCGTCTGCCACCCGTTTAATGAGCCCGTTATCCTTTGCCCATATGGCGGCGGCTAAACCGTATTTCGTGTCATTAGCGAGTTTGACCGCTTCTTTCTCATCCTTGAAGGTCATGACAACAACGACCGGACCGAAAATTTCTTCCTGGGCGATTTTCATGTCATTGGTGACACCAGTAATGATGGTCGGTGCATACCAATAGCCATTTTCAAAACCCGGAACTTGAACGGCTTCACCGCCTGTCACAACAGTTGCCCCGTCTTTTTTCGCTTCTTCAACGTAGCTGTGAATTTTCTCAAGCTGGCTTTGGCTGATAATCGCTCCAACATGTGTTTCTTGCGCAAATGGGTCGCCAAGTTTCAACTTTTTCGTCTTCGCAATGAATTTTTCCATGAAGGCATCGTAAATGCTCTCATGTAAAAATAAGCGAGAGCGTGCTTCACACGATTGGCCGGTGTTATAAAAGATGCCAAACAAAGATCCATCAACAGCACCATCCAAATCAGCATCCGGGAAGACGAGATTAGGCGATTTGCCGCCGAGTTCCAATGTTACCCTTTTTAATGTCTCCGACGCCTTCGCCATAATATCTTTTCCGGTTGAGGTTTCCCCGGTAAAAGCGACTTTATCCACGCCTTCATGCGTGACGAGATAGGAACCGATGGCTGCGCCAGGCCCGGTAATGACATTCACGACACCGTCCGGAACGCCTGCTTCATGACAGATCTCCGTGAGAATAATCGCTGTCAAAGGCGTGAGGCTTGCCGGTTTCAGGACGACGGAGTTACCTGTCGCAATAGCCGGGGCAATTTTCCAGGCGGCCATCATCATCGGATAATTCCAAGGGATGATCTGGCCACAGACTCCGATTGGCTCTTTTTGCGTGTAATTAAAGAACGGACCCGGCATATTGTTAACCGTCCCACTGTGTGTAACGATGGCACCGGCGTAAAACTCAAAGTCTTCGATCGCTTGCATCACTTGACCTTGGGCTGCTGCGACCGTTTTTCCGCTGTTTAAAACTTCAAGCTCCACTAACTCATTAAAACGGCTGCGCATGATGGAGGCAATTTTATTTAATACACGCGCCCGTTTGCCGACGGGGTAGCGGCGCCATTTCCCGTTGTCGAACGCCTCGCGGGCAGCTTTCACCGCGCGGTCAACGTCTTCTTTTCCCGCTTTGGGAACCTCAGCGAGCACCGCACCGGTGGCTGGATTATAGACCTTAAAGGTTTCACCGGAAAGAGCATCCGTCATCTGTCCACCGATGACCATTTGATAGCGATCACGTTTCATTTCTTTTGGGAAAACGTTTTTTTCTTGTGTTGTTTGACTCATTTCTGCCACTCCTTGTACTAAAAACCGCGATAAATTGGTTTTCGTTTTTCTAAAAAGGCGGTGATGCCTTCCTTGGCATCCTCTGTCCTTCCGGCAACATGTTGAGCGAAAGCTTCCCATTCCAGCATCTGTGCCAAATCGTTTTCAAAACTTTTTTGCATGTACCGTTTTATCAAGCCGATAGCCTTTGTCGGCATGGCGGCGAGGCGTTCCGCAAAAGCTTTTGTCGTCTCTTCCAATGCGCGAGCGGGGACGACCTTGGTGACCAACCCAAGCCGCAAAGCCTCTTCCGCCTTGATCTTTTCTCCAAAGACGGCAAGTTCCAACGCCTTGGCATAGCCAACGAGGCGCGGCAGAAAATACAGGCTTCCGGAATCAGGGACAAGCCCGATATTGATAAACGCTTGGATAAACGAAGCGTTCTCTGATGCAATCCGAAAATCGCACGCGAGCGCTAAGCTCATCCCTGCACCGGCGGCGGCACCATTGACCATGGCTACCGTCGGTTTTTCCAAGCCAACCAATCTTTGAATCAGCGGATTATACCCTTCGCGCAACGTCTCTTTCAAGTTTAATTCTCCCTGGACGTTGCCGAGGTCTTGGCCCGAGCAGAAGGCACGGCCGGAACCGGTAATAACAAGAGCGCGCACTTCTTTGTCTCTCTCCACTTGTTTTAATGCATCCGTCATTTCCTTAAGCATACCGGCCGTAAAAGCATTTAATTTATCTGGACGGTTGAGCACAATTCGGCCGACTCCGTTTTCCTTACTGTAAAGGAGCGTTTCGTACATGGCCTAACCTCCTATTTCCCTTTGAAATTCGGTCGCCTTTTCTCAATGAATGCCTTCATGCCCTCTTTTTGATCTTCCGAAGCAAAAAGCAAATAAAAGTTTTTCCGCTCCGCTTGCATCGCGTCGAAAACAGAATAGTCTACGGCTTTATTCACAGTGTCTTTAATGAGTCTTAATGCCAATGGCGCCTGTTTCAGGAGTTTTTGACTAAAAGCGAGCGTTTCCTCTAGCAAAAGTTCAGAAGGGACGATGTGATTGATGAGACCAACTGCTTTTGCATCTTCAGCCGAAAACATTTCGCCGGTCCAAAGCCATTCCAAAGCCTTGGCGCGTCCCATGGCCTTTGTTAATTTGACGGTTCCTCCCGCTCCCGGCATGACGCCGAGTTTTACTTCAGGAAAACCGAACATCGTCCCTTCGGCGGCAAAAATGATGTCACAACTCAATACGAGTTCGAATCCCCCGCCGAGCGCAAAGCCATGGACAGCTGCAAGGATCGGCTTATGAATGGTGCGAATGCGATCCCAATCGCTAAATTGATCCAGTTTCTCAAGTGTAACGGGCGTATCATACGCCATCTCGTCAATATCGGCACCAGCAGCGAAAGCTCTCCCGGCACCGCTCAAGACAATCACGCCAATATCTTGATCCTTATCAAAAGCCGTTAAGGCATCGACGATTTCAGCTACCATCTGCCGATTGAGCGCATTTAATACCTGCGGCCGATTGAGTTCGATCCGACCGATCGCACCTTCCTTCCAAACCTTCACCCATTCTTCACGCATCGACTTCTTCCCCGATCATCAGCGTCACGAGTTTTCCGGCAAAAGACATCAAATCTTTGGCAGACGCCTTTGATTCTTCCGATTTCATCGCCGCCTTCAACGACTCGTGATCGTCATAATACATTTCACATAACAAATAATACTCGCTTTCTCCCATTGGAGAGCCAACGATTTTCGTCACTTCCATCTTCCGCAAACCCGGTATCTTTTTCGTAATCGGCGTATGGACATTTTTATAATGCTCATCAAAGGCTTTCGGGTCCTCGGGTTGTTTATAAAGAGCGATTAACTTTACCATGTATACTCCTCCTCATTTTTCTTCAAAATCAAAACGAGCAACGGGTTTCATCGCTTCAAACGGATTGCGGCAACTTCGGCAATAGAGAATGCTGCGGCAGGCCGTCGGACCGAATAAATTTTCCATCGTGACCACATCAGAACCGCAATAGGGGCATTCGATCACCCATGGGTCGCCTTCGCGGTGATTGGCAGGCGGCGGGGCGATGCCGAATGCTTTTAATTGCTCCCTTCCCTCAGGGCTAATGCGGTCGGTCGTCCAAGGGGGATCAAAGGAAAAGTGAACATGCACTTCTTTTACCCCATCGAGGCCGACCAAAGCCGAACGAACATTATTTTCAATGAGATCAAGTGCCGGACAGCCGCTGAATGTCGGAAGCAGCGTCACGTTCACCACACCTGAGGAAACGGTCACGTCTTCCAGCATCCCGAGCTCGACAATGCTGATTGTAGGAAGTTCCGGGTCTTTTACCGTCTGTAAAACTTGTAAAATTTCTTCTTTTACGGTTTGGTCACTCATTTGTCGCACCTTCGTCTTCTAGATTTACCAACCGCTTGCCTGTGAATCACTGCGATACACTTCGCTTAAAATCTTTAAAGCATGGTCGAGATCCGCGGAATGTTCGCCGTTTCGGCCATTGCCATGCGCCATTTTCGGCTCATCACTCGGCTTTTTATAATCTACCTCGCTAAATAACTTGGTGATTTCAGCTAGCCAGGTGTTTTTCAGGGCTTCCTCAGAACCGATTAAACCAAGTGCGGTCATCTCATCCCCGTATTGGCCGTAAGTCAGCACGCCGCCCATGTCCTCCCAACACCTCAGAAGCGCCTGTTCCATTCGTGCCCTCGACTCCTCGGTGCTTTGCATGAGCTGGCGGAACCATGTTTGCCAATGCATTAAATGATAGGTTTGTTCTGTTAAAATCTTTCGCGCGGCATTGGCCAGAGGTTCATAGTTTGATTGTTTCAATGCCTCTAATTTAATTTTTTTATAGACATCATAGAAAAGATGGCGGACGACCGTAAAGGCCCAATCGTATTGCGGGGAATCTAAATACTCGCCACTACCGTTTTTAAATTCGAGCAGTACCCCGTTGCGAAACGCCGAGGCATCCCGTAAATGGGCCAAGTCATCTGCTGCGCCCATCCCCAGGTCTTCGAGCAATTTATAATAAATGACCGCATGACCCATGGTGTCTTGATTAATGGACGAAAAGGCAACGTCTTCTTCGATGTGAGGGGCAAGCCCCAACCATTCGGAGCCGCGAAAAGCATGAATAAAATCGTCATCGGCAAGTTGGAAAAGAAGTTCTGTTAACACCTCTTTATATTCCGGCGTCATCTATTTCTACCTCCTGGTCCCCGTTTTTCTCTTTAAAGGCTCGCCAACGCGCCACTAAATCCGCATAGCCTTTCGTCTCACGATAGGCTTTGTCTAGTCTGCCAAAAGCTAACCGTTCTTCTTGCGTCATTTTACGGATGTTCGATCGTTTGACGACCCAAAGATCGGCAATCGGCTCGCGTCGGAAAAAGTTTTCTTTGGCTAAAATTAGCGCCATTTCCGCATTCGGAGCAAGTAAGCTGAAGCGGTGCTCCAGCGGCATGCCGTCTTTTTTCCGGCTAAACACTTCATATTCTTCATAAAAGGTCGATTGATCTTGACTCATTCCCATCATCCTTTCCGGGAGATTCGATTAAGGGCTTACCCAAAAGTTTGCGCCGCAATCATTGGCCTTTCGTTCAATAGCAGCTAACGTTAGACCGCCGCCATGCGGTATTCAGCCAAAGCATCCCGCACCCATTGACTGTTTTCATAAGATGAACGACGAAGCGCGAGTCTTTCATCCGACTTCGGCCCATTTCCTTTAATGATTTCCTTGAATTTTTGCCAATCCGGCTCTTGATAAATCCATTCACCTTTTTCTTCGTCAAAATGGAGCGTGTCGTCCGGAACGCTTAGGCCAAGGAGTTTAATTTTAGGCACATATTTCGTTAAAAATTCTTGACGCAATTCCTCATTTGTCTTAGAGCGCAATTTATATTTCAAATTTTTATCCACATTCGTGTGACCGGTTTCCTTGCTTGACTTTGGCCCGAAGAACATGAGAAGCGGTTCCCACCAGCGGTTGAGAGCTTCTTGCAGCATGCGCCTTTGTTCTGGTGTTCCTTCGGCAAGCGATAAGACTAAGCTTTCCCCGTGTTTGGAATGGAAGGATTCTTCTTGGCAAATGCGTTTCAATGCTCTGCCATAAGGGCCATAGGAAGTTTTTAACATCATCGTTTGCGATAAAATCGCCGCCCCGTCAACTAACCAGGCGATGACTGCCGCATCTCCCCAAGTGGGTGATGGCATATGAAAGACGTTGTGAAACTTTAAGCGCTTACTAAATAGGTCTTGCATGATGTCTTCCCGTGTCTTTCCATATGGTTTCAATAAATCTTCAGCCACGCGCAACAATAATTGCCCATGTCCCATTTCATCTTGCACTTTCGCCATGATCGCCAATTTCCGGTGTAAGGTCGGCGCTTTAGGTACCCATTCTTTCTCGGGAAACGCGCCCATGATTTCGCTAATTCCGTGCATGGTAATAAGTTTAATTAATTGCTCCCGATAATCATCTGGCATCCAGTCTTCGGCTTCGATTTTCTCGTCATTTTCAATCCGCCGCATAAAATGCTCATATTTTTCCTCGTCCGTTAAATGCGCCAAGGAAGTTACGTCACTCATGATATCACCCTCCGTTTTTAAAATATGTCATTTTTTTTACGTTATTAAATTTTTGCGTCATATATAGGGTTCAAAGAAGGCGGGTAGCATTGACCCGCTAAATTTATACCGAGGCGGCTTTCCTCTTGTCGATGATTCGCACCGCTTTCCCTTCGGAACGGGGAATCGCACCTGGCGCAAGGATGTTCACCTCTATAGCGATAAAACATTGGTTCTTCAATTGCCGCTTAATATCCCGCGCAATGGTTTTGATTTTATCATGGTTGAGATCGCCACTGAGGGCATAAAAGACATCTCTATCGATTTCCACATTTAATTGAACATCATCAAGCGGTCCTTTACGGGTTAATACGAGTTGATAGTGTGGCTCGAGTTCTTCGATCTGCAATAAAACGTTTTCGATTTCTGACGGAAACACATTGATGCCGCGAATGATGAGCATATCGTCAATACGGCCTTTCACCCTTGACATTCTGACGGTTGTCCGTCCGCAGACACACGGTTCATGCGTGATCGAAGCCACGTCACCGGTCCTGTAACGAATGACAGGCATGGCTTCCTTAGTGAGACTTGTAAAAACTAATTCCCCTTCCACACCATCGGGCACATTTTCAAGCGTTTCCGGGTCAATCACTTCAACAAGGAAATGATCTTCCTGTATATGGAGGCCGTCCTGGGCTTCTGCACATTCAATGGCGACGCCGGGTCCGATGACTTCGCTTAATCCATAAATATCAACCGCTTTAATGCCAAGGCGATTTTCCAACTCATGGCGCATCTCCATTGACCATGGTTCAGCGCCGAAAATACCGTATTTCAAGCTGGATTCCTGCGGGTTCTTGCCCATCTTTTCCATCGTTTCAACGATATTTAATATATAAGACGGCGTCCCGCAAATGACGGTCGGCTTAAAGTCCTCGATGAGCATGATTTGCCGTTCGGTGTTTCCGCCGGAGACCGGAACCGTGGCCATGCCGAGTTTTTCGGAGCCATAGTGAAGGCCTAATCCGCCGGTAAACAGCCCGTACCCATATGCATTATGCAGCACTTCCCCGGGCTTTCCGCCTGCTGCCGCGATGGCTCTTGCCACAATTTCCGCCCAATTGTCGATATCGTTTCGGGTATAACCGACAACGGTCGGCTTGCCGCTTGTTCCGGATGAGGCATGGAGTCTGACCACCTTTGACTGATCCACTGCGAATAAGCCAAAAGGATAGTTGTTCCGCAAATCTTTTTTAACGGTAAAAGGCAGTTTTTTCAGATCGTCCAAGGACTGGATGTCTTCTGGCGTTAGTCCTTTTTCCGCAAATTTTTCCCGATAGAAAGGGACGTTTTCATAGACATGCCTTACGGATTGCTGCAGTCGTTTTAACTGAAGCGCTTCCATATCTTCTCGAGGCAAAGTTTCCATTTCCCTATTAAAAATCATGCGCCGCCCTCCTTTTGTAAGCCCTTTCATTATTTACCGAAAATATAACGACATTTCATAAGGCCGTTTGGAAAGTGTGATGTTTTTAATATCATGATACAGTGTTTTACACATAACAGTCAACCTCTTTTGAATTTATGAAACATAAAGTAAATGTCGCGTGGCTTTAATTGCGCCAGGAAAATGTGGCAGTTATTCTACATACCAGAAGGAAATGTGATCCCCCACTACATCTGCAAGAGAAAGCACTAGTGAAAAAAACTGTTTCCCTCTTGTGTAAATTTTCCACCAATTTATAACTCTGTGTTAATATAATTCCAAAATTATAAAGAAAAGAAAGGTGGTGTTAATTTGAGTAAAACGATTAAATTTTATCTCATCGTTGCTATTTCTTTTTTGGTATACTTTTTTATCATTAAAACCGTTTTAAGTATCTTAAATTACTATTGGTTATCTGATTCAATAGCTAATATAATATTCATTTTTTCTATTGGTACCGTCAAGAATTTTGTGTTATGTAAGATAGATAGGGTATCTCTGAAATGGATTTGGAATGGATAGGGGTTCGATTTCCTCCACACAGGAGACTGAATATTCAGTCTCCTGTGTGGAAAGGGAGAATCCCTTTATTTTGTTCGTTTACAATATTTGGTTAGTTATAACGTTTTTCAAACATTTGTTGAAGGGTTTCATAGGCTTCAGCAAATCCTCGTAATTTTCTCATCGGCTTTAGACGTTTCCGAATCTCCTTGATCGTTCGTTCGATGGCATTGGTCGTATAAATCACACTTCGAATACTGCTTGGATAATCCATAAATGTAAGGAGGACATCCAACTCATTGGCCCAAGATTGAACTTCTCTTGGATATTTGCTGGACCATTTCGACTCAAACTGTTGAAACATTTGTAACGCCATCTCCTTATTCGGCGCGCGATAAATCAGCTTGAGATCCTCGGCCATTTCGAATTGATCTTTTTTCCGAACACGGCTGAGGGTGTTGCGGACTTTGTGCACGACACAGCGCTGCACATCGGCTTTCGGATAAACCGCCTTAAAGGCTTCCTCCAGCCCCGGAAGGCCATCGAAGACGCCAAGAAGCACTTCCTTGACGCCTCTTTGGTAGAGGTGTTGAAGAATCTCCTGCCATACATAGGCGCTTTCTTGTCCTCCCACGAAGAAATCCAGAATTTCTCGATACCCTTCTTCATTCACTTCTAACACTTCATAAATGACTTCTTTCTCTACCGTATCGCGGCGAAGTTTCACGTACAAGCCGTCCAAATATAAGACCGAATAACGTTGGTGTAGTGGACGAGCGTGCCATTTCTCGATGTCTTCCTTCACGACATCGGTAATCCGGCTGATCGTCGCAGGAGAATAGGTGCTTCCTAGAATTCGTTCGATAAACTTGCCAATTTCCCGTGTACTCATGCCACTTTGATACATCCTAATGATTGCTTCCTCCAGCCAGCCGGTGTGCCGTTGGTAAGGGGCAAACAACTGTGTTTGAAATTCCCCGTTTCGGTCTCTTGGAACCAAAAGACCCTCAATCCGGCCATATTGCGTATCTAGATTTCGCTGATAGTAGCCGTTTCTCATATTCGGTGTTCCAGCCTGTTCGATTTCGAGGAAATTTTTCATTTCTTCCCGCATAATCAGCTCTAATTTTTCTTTCACAAATTGACGAATAACACTTTCCAGTTGATTTGCCCAGTCGACATTCGGTATACTTCTTTTAGACATAGGTAGGGTACTCCTTTCTCTGGAATGTGTTATGGCTAAATCAGAGAATACCCTACCTTTTTTCTTTTGGTCTAGCAAAATGCTTTACACAAA
>NZ_AUMM01000067.1 GCF_000430685.1 Tuberibacillus calidus DSM 17572
AAAGAAACTCTGATAAATATGGCTATTTCCGAAGGGTTTATTACGGATGAAGCTGTAGCCATTGATGCCACTCACTTTGAAGCGCGTGACCAAGCACCACCAAAGGAAGAAAAACCAAAAGCCGAGCCAAAGAAGCGTGGTCGAAAGACCAAGGCGGAGCGTAAACAATGGCTGATGGAACAAGCCGAACGTGAAGCCAATCTTCCCCTTTTTGAAAAGAAAATTGAGGCGCAACTGGATGTGTCTCTCGATGAACTTCGCGCTCATATACCACAGGATCCGCAGTGGGGTGTGAAGAAAAATAGTGAAGGCAAAAATGTCTTCTGGTATGGGTATAAAGCCCATTTAGCTGTCGGAACAACTTCGCAATACATTTTACAATCTCTTTTTTCATCAGGAAATTTGAATGATGGAAAAGCGGCCATCCCTTTATTAAAGGGAATTTCTGAACGTCTATCTCTTCCTTTTCTGAGATATGACATCATGGATGCAGGCTACGACTATGAACCCATCTATGAACAAATTCATCGAATGGGACACCTTGCGGTGATCGCCTATAATCGGCGAAATGAGTCTGAACCTATTGGGTTTGATCAACATTTCGCTCCCACTTGTGTCAGGGAACATTCTTATCGTTATGATAGTTACGATGCCAAATATGAAACCATAAAATATACACGGCCGAAGGAATGCGTCGATTGTCCGTTAGCACAAGATGATCTTTGTCAAAAAGTATACAAAGTGAAAATTACGACAGATTTAAGAAAGTATACGGCCCCTGCCCGTGGTTCAAAAGCTTGGAAAACTTTATTTAAGCAAAGAACCGCTGTTGAACGTGTGAATGCCTATCTCAAGGAATATTTTCAACTCAACAATGTTCGTTATCGCACTGGGAAACGGGCAAAAGTTCACTTTGATCTTGTGACACTTATCTATAATGCTTCAAAATTGGCTTGTGATCGTATCAATCGTATGTTAAATCAAAAGGCAGCTTAACAAACAACGGAAATCGTGAGATTTGGAATAAAAATATATGGTGTGTTCTTTATCCCCGCTTACTTAAGGAGCTGGATATAGGCATGATTCAGGCGTTTAAGGGTACGAGCGGGGAAATATGGATTGTCCGCCAAAAGCGAGTTTATTTCCGCGACCATAGATAACCGTGTAATTTTTTTAAAGAATATTGAAATTCTGCTTCTATACCTTTTCTAATCAAAAGCAATTATGAAATTGATTCAATTGCATAATAATAACCACCTATTTATATAGGAGGTTTATTTCATACAGGCGAGTCGGTATTTTAATTGTTTATCCTGCATTACTTCATGAAACTTTTCTTTATTAAAGATAATATTAAACTGTGTGTTTTCATCGATGGTTGCCACGTCTATGGCACATTCGAAAACACCTTTATTTTCTAATATAATAATATCGAAACGTGCATCTAAAACGCTTTTATAACCTAATTCATCAGCAAATTTTTTTAAGGTTATGTTTTTCATTTTCAATTCCATCACTCCCTATTTTTATTATAGGGAGATGATTCAAAAACATAACTTAGTGTTGTTCGTTCGATATATCGAACTAAAAGAACAATCCCGCCCCTGCTTGATTTTTGGATGACCATATCATTATTATTAAAATATAGTCAAACCAAAAAGAGGGAGAGGGAAAAATGTATCAGCTTCCAGCGAGAGTCAAAAGAATTATTTTATATGTTCGGAAATCCCGACAAGAAGAATTGGAAGAACAAAATAAAGACGGAAGCGATATGTTGGAACGGCAATTGGAAATGATGAAAAAAGTTTTATTAAAATTTGAAGTCCCGTTCGATTGGGTAAAAGAAGTCCGGTCAGGTGACAGTATCGAAAGTCGCCCCAAATTCCAACAGGTTTTAAAGGATTTAAAAGCGGGGAAATATCAGGCCATCGCCGTTCGTGATTTGAGCCGATTGGGTCGGGGGAGTTATTCGGATATGGGGGTAATTTTTGACACCATCCATGATAATCGCATTTTAATCATCGACGGTACCGGAAAGGTTTACGATACACGGAACCAATCCGACGAACGGTACATTCGTTGGAATATGTTTATGGCCCGTGAGGAATATAAAAATATTGTTGAACGTTTGATAAATGCCCGATACTTTCGCGCATCCGCTGAGGGTAAATTTATGAATTCCAAACCTCCATACGGTTATATGAGGGATAAAAAAACCAAAAAATTAGTTCCGAATCCGGACGAAGCTCCATATGTTAAAAAAATTTTTGAATGGTACCTCGAAGGGATTGGGTATCAGGGGATTGCGTCTCGATTAAATAAAATGGGAGTTCCTACACGAGGTAGGAAAACAAAAACAAAAAATAATAAATGGGTTCCAATGGTTGTTCGCGGAATTTTAACTAACCCTGTTCATATGGGGGATATTTATTTCAGGATTACTGAAAGAATTGGAAATAAACAAGTTTTACGACCCGAAGAGGAACATTTCATTTATGAAAATGCACATGAGCCTATCGTTTCTCGGGAGGTTTGGCATGAGGTTCAAAGGAAGATGAAAGACAAAAGGAAACTTCCCTTAAATAACGATTATTCCCCATGTGAGTTGGCTTCCCTTGTAGTATGTGCGAATTGTGGGAAAAAACTTGTCCGGCAATCTAGTGTGGCCAGATATAAAAAGTCAGACGGGACGATTTCCAAATACTATAAGGAATATTTGTATTGTCGTGGCGGGTGCGGGATTACATTTAAATATCGGGATGTTGAGGAACAGATATTGAATACATTATCTTTGTTTAAAGAGTTGGATACTAAGGATATTCGAAATTATTTAAAAGCTTTTATCGAGAGTGAAAAAGAACAAACGAGGTTAACGAATGATGATAAAATAAAAACATTGAAACGAAAGAAAGAATCTCTTTTAGCTAGGCGAGAGTTTATTTTTGAATCCTTTGAACGTGGGGATTATTCATCGGACGAATTCAGAGAACGTCGAGATAAAATCGATCAAGAAATAGAGTTTATTGAAAAAGAAATTGAACTAGAAGAACAAACAAAAAATCAAATGGTTCCTACTTCGATTAAGCCGAAAGAATTTAAAAATAGAATCGAAACAGTATTGGATACTTATAAGATTCTCGATGATAAATCCCTAAAAAATGAACTACTCTTAAGTGTTTTCGACCATATCGAAATTACAAGAATCACAAAAGGAAAAGGCCATCAGTCTTCAATATTTAAATTAAAACCTTACTTCAATTTCAATTTTATTGCATAACAAAATCCCCTTTTAGGGGGTTTTTGCTTAACCACATAAGTTCCGTTTCATCAGCGCTGATCAGGGCGAAGCGACCCGCTTTAAAATTGCCTTCTTGTGAAAGCGACAGCAAGTGCCATAAAAATTTTTCATCGCATTTTAACATTTCTTGGAATTCCATGATCCCCCGATTAGCGATATTCAGTTCCCCGTCGAAACGGTACGCCCGCGGATCCGATTCGGAGCCGTATTCTGCGATGGTTGAAAAATCAATGCTGCCCGTCAAATCGGCGATGTCTTGAGATTTAGGATCTGACGGGCTGAACGTTCCGATGCCGATGCGTCGATCTTCGGAGAAAAAGATGCGCTCGACAAGAACGTCTTCAATCCGCCCGCCGTATTCCTCCTCCAAACGCAAAGCATTCAGCGGTGATAACGAGCCTTCAATGCGAATGCCGTACTCCTTATAAAAATCGTCGCGTAAATTAGGGGGTATCAAGTGTAAAGGATCTTCGTGCATCGGACAGCCTTTGATCGCATAAACTGCCCCTTCTTCCGTCCGCGTAAATTGCTCCAAACCGCGTTTTAACAGCGTCACGATGGTCGATTTCCCGCCGCTGACCGGTCCCATAAGCAAAAGGATCCGCTTTTTAACATCTAAGCGTTTGGCCGCCGGGTGGAAATATTCTTCGACCAGCCTTTCGATGGCCTCTTCTAGCCCGAAAATATCCTTATCAAAAAAGTGATAATGTTTATGTCCATCTTTTTCCGTAACACCAGCCGCTTTTATCATGTTATAAATCCTTGCATGCGCGGATTGAGCAATCCACGGTTTTTCTTTCAGTAATTTTAAATAATCGCTAAAAGTACCTTCCCAAGTGAGCTTCTTTTCTTCTTCCCGCTGCCTTTTAATTTTGTCCATAAAGTCCATGAAGATCCCTCCGAATCCAGCGAGTGTATTATATTCTATGCATGCACCCCCTATAAAAGACACTAACGGGTTCTTGGTTTTCAGAATATTAAGATATGGCGAAACCGTTTACACACTTGTGATAAATACCAATCGGTATATTCAAAATATTTTTGTCATAATTCTTAGTGAAAGGAGGAATGAAACATGCATCCTGTTATATTAGCGGAAATGCTGATCTATTGCTTAGGGATGCTCATCGTCGGATATTATTTCGTCCGCCGTGAAATGACACAATCGGATTATTTACTTGGCGGCCATAAGCTGCCGGGATGGGCGCTCGCCCTTTCGGAAAGAGCGACGGGCGAATCGGCATGGCTCTTGCTAGGAGCCACTGGATTTGCCTTCTCCACAGGGTTATCCAGCATCTGGGTGTTTATCGGCATTCCCATCGGTATCATCGTTGCTTGGATTTTTCTTGCGAAGCGATTTATGAAGGAAACACAAAAAACCGGCGCCTTGACAATCCCTGATTATTTGGCAGTACGCTTTGGAAAGCATGCGAAAACCATTCGTTGGCTGTCCGCCTTACTCATTATTTACTTCTTCATGTTTTACCTCGGTGCGCAATTTGCCGGTGCCGGTAAAACATTGTCATCGACATTTGGCATGAGCGTCACCGCAGGTGTTTTGCTTTGTGCCGCGGTCGTTGTCATCTATTCGTGTATGGGCGGCTTTTTCTCCGTCGTCTGGACCGATGTCATTCAAAGCTTTTTGATGATCGCTACCCTCGTGATTTTGCCAATCGTTGCCCTCATCTACATCCTTTTAAATGATTTATCGATTCATGATTCGCTCATTCAAGCCGGACCGTCATTTTCATCTTGGACGGGCGGTGCTGTCGGGCTTGCCATCGGCGTGTTGATTGTCAACAATTTTTCTTGGTTTTTCGGATATATGGGGGGACAGCCACAATTAAGTGCCCGATTCATGGCACTGAAAAATGAAAAAGAAGCGAATACCGCTCGCAATGTCGCCATCATCTGGACAATACTCGCTTACGGCGGCGCCTTTACAATTGGGCTCTGTGGCTTAGCCCTTTACAAAACAGACCAGTTTAAAGATGTCGAAATGGTTCTGCCACAAATGATTACGGATTTGTTCCCAAGCTGGATCGGCGGAATTCTCCTAGCCGGCATCTTAGCCGCCATCATGTCAACCGCGAGTTCTCAACTGTTAGTGTTAACGAGTTCAGTCAGCGAAGACATCGCCCACAAGGCTCTAGGTCTCACTTTAAGTGAAAAAGCCCTCGTTCGCCTCTCAAGGGTCACGGTCATTCTTGCCGGAGTCGTTGGTACGGTGATCGCGCTGACCTCTGAATCTTTGGTTTATACCGTTGTCAGCTGGGCTTGGGCCGGCATCGGCAATACTTTCTCAGTGGCTATTTTACTCACCTTTTTTTGGAAGAAAACGTCGGGTGTCGGTATTATTGCGACGATTATTTCAGGTTTTATCAGCACCGTTATTTGGATTAGCACACCGCTTGACGAAATGCTGACCTCGCGCTTTTCTACATTCGTCATTGCTTTGATTTTCGGCATTATCTTTAGCCTTGTCTTTCCAAATCAACAAGAGCCTACAACAGATGTAAAAGAAGCGAGTTAAAGCCCCTTCCGGTCGGAATTTTGGGAGCTGGGATATAAACTCATATAGTCCCCACTTAGATTAATAAGGCTACATTATTTCCCTTAACCCCGTTCTATTCTTAGAGTGAAACGGGGTTATTTTTGGGGTTTGGCCAACATATCTAACCATTTTATTCCAATTTGAAAGGATTGTCGTTTTTCTCGGAAAATTTCGCTATAAATGTATACAGTCTTAAACCCATTCGTTATAATAGTGGCAGAGAGTGTACGAGCGAAGGAGGGTATCATAATGAAGCTTTTTCTGATTTTGATTGTCGCCATTTCATTCATATCGGCCATCTTCACCGCTGGCTATAATGACCCGCCAGAGGCAGATAAAATAAAATAACCGTAAAGAAAAAAAGCGCGTCGGACCACGCGCTCTTTTTTTCGTACTGGTAAGTAAGGGCAACCAAGGCTCTCCCTTCGCCTAAAAGGCTGGGCAGAGCACGTTCTCTCCATCCATATTCGGCATTGCCGAAAGGACCTCTTACCGATTCAGTTTTGGGAAGCCTTGTTGGCGAAGTGCCTCATACACCATGATCGCCGCTGTGTTAGAGAGGTTCAGTGAACGGACAACTCCTGTCATCGGTATATAGATGTGCCGCTCGCGGTAGCGCTCAAATAATGCTTTAGGTAAGCCGCTTGATTCACGGCCAAAGAAAAAAACATAATCCTTGTTCCGATCTGAGTAATCCACTGATGAATAAAGCGTCTCACCATAATTTTCTACAAAATAATATTCTGCGTTGGGATATGCCGCAAAAAACTCATCCAAATGATCGTGATAATGAATATCGACAAACGGCCAATAATCAAGGCCTGCGCGCTTTAACATTTTATCATCGGTGGAGAAGCCAAGCGGACGAATTAAATGCAAGCGCGTCCCCGTGGCCGCACAGGTCCTTGCAATGTTTCCTGTGTTAGCAGGGATTTCTGGTTGATATAAAACGATATGCAGTCCCAAAATAATGACACCTCTTACTAAACTTAAACATCCATCATCAATTATAACATATACCCTTGGCTTACCATTCCTCCATCGCCGGCTACTAAATCAAGTTCTTTCCAACCGAAAAGCCTTCGCCAACATCATTATTGTTGACATTTGAATTGAAATAAAGCTCATCGCCCATTGACCCTGAAGAAATCAAATCATTGTGGGTCGCTTTTGTTTGAAAGAAAATCAGGAGTGGGCGTTGATTCATATCCGATTTCGATCCCTTCTTCCATAAGACCCGGCCTCTAATCAGCATCGATGTGGAAAAATTTGTATTGAATGCGCGGCGTGTGGGCGCTGGAATCTTCATAAGACCAGTAGCGATGTCGGGAGTTGGTTGTATGGGCATTTACGAGCGGCATTCCGTAGGCATCTTTCGCTGTGACGATCGTTGAATGGTCGTAGCGGTTGTCACCTTCAAAGTCATAACAAATTACATCACCCGGTTGCAGCTTTTCCGGATGGTCCACCTCGACCGCTTGTATCGCATTTTGGTCGGACGCGAGATACCATCGTAAAGAATGGGCAACCGCCCAGCTTAAGCTCCATGACTTTCCGGCATACCACCAACCGGTATGCTGATTGTATTTCCCCGTCATCGGTGCACCGCCGGCATATAAGCACTGAGAAACATAATTGGTGCAATCGACGCTGAAAGTGATAAACTCTGGGTTGGCACTGTTCCACCAACGATCGGCATATTTTACAGCGGCAAGGCGATCGTAAAAATAGCCTTTTGTTTTCTTGCGAAGACCCGAGGAAGAATCGATCACTGAAAAAGAAAAAGGCCCGCCGGATCGCTCCGCTTCTAACAGACGATCGGTGACCAACACGCCATCCTGAAAATGCGCCCATTTATCCTTTATTTCTTCTTCTATATATAATTGGTCTTTTTGTCGGATCAGAAAAGAGAGATGGGTGCGATAGCGTATAAGTGTTTGATCTTTATATTGGTGAATCCCATTGATAACGCCCTTCACATCCGATTTAACAATTTTGGCATGGCGTTCTTTTAGTGAGGCTTTTTTCCGTAAAACCGCTTGCCGTTCGGTTTCCTCAAAAAGTTGATAACGTTCAAGTTCCCTGTCGACCCAAAAATCACCGGTCTTTTGCAAATGATCTTTCCATTGCTGTAAGATGGCCATCCCGACCCCTCCGTTCACCTTTTCACCATTAAAATATGATAGTGAACAGGCTGGCATGCGGGTTTCTTAGACGCGTTCAAGATTTAATAAAAAGGCTTTTTTATCAAGGCCTCCTCCGTAGCCGATGAGATCACCGTTTGCCCCAATGACGCGGTGACAAGGAATAATAATCGATAAGGGGTTATTGTGATTGGCTCCACCGATCGCCCGTACCGCTTTCGGACGCCCTATCATCTCGGCGATATCTTTATACGTTTTTGTCTCACCGTAAGCAATCGTTTGTAGCGCTTTCCAAACCATTTGTTGAAAAGGCGTGCCGAGAAGCGTCATCGGCACATCAAACCGCCGTCTTTTTCCTTGGAAATATTCATGAAGTTGCTCCGCAGCCTTGTGCGTCCACTCGTTTCCACTATGAAAAGCGCAAGAAAAGCCGTGTTTATCCGCCCATTCCGTGAGCTCATCTTTCGTTTCTTCAAAAGCTCCAAAACAGATATGACAAAGGCTATCTTCAAAGGCGGCGATCGTCAACGTCCCGAGCGGGCTCTCCATCTCTTCGATAAAAATAGCGTCACGTTTCAAGCTCCTTCACCCTCTCTTTGGCATTTTCGGCATTTCGCAAAGCTTTTTTGATTTCTTTTTGCACCTCAGGTTCGTCATCGTTCTTTAAAGCGCGTTGCAGTGCCTCGACGATTTTCTCGACATTCGCCGAGGAAGCATTCAAAGCAATTTCACCGAGCGCCCAGGCTGCTGTTCCGCGTATGACCGGGCGCGTGTCCTTCATCAGGCAGTCGATCAGCGGATCGATGGCGGTTTCATCCTTGTAGTTGCCTAAAGCGATAATGGCGTTTCTTTGGAGCGGTTTCTTTCCCCGCCATGACCCAGCCATGTATCCAAATGTTTCTTTAAACGTCCGATTCGTCATGTTCAGCAAATCGATGAGTTTCGGCTTGACTTTTTCGGGGTCCGGCTCCATTTCTTCATGGAAATGAAAATCAATCCCGCGATTATAAGGGCACACCGCCTGACACGTATCGCAACCGTACACCCGATTGCCGATTTTTTTTCGATAAGGTTCCGGCACAAAGCCTTTGGTTTGTGTTAAATAGGCAATGCATTTTTGCGCATTCAATTGACCGCCTTGGACAAGTGCACCTGATGGGCATTTTTCCACGCATAAATTACACGTACCGCATAAATCTTCAATGGGCTCATCCGGCGGAAATGGGATGTTCGTTAGCATTTCTCCCAAGTAAACATAGGTGCCGAATTCCTTTGTGATGAGGATGGTATTTTTTCCGACATGACCAAGCCCGGCGCGCTCAGCGACCGCCTTATCGGCCAGCTCGCCGGTATCGACCATGGATTTCAGACGAGCATCCGGCACACGCTCCAAAATAAATGCTTCCAGCTTTCGGAGGCGGTCTCTTAAAATATCGTGGTAATCAAGCCCCCAAGAAGCGCGGCTGAAGCTACCCCTGCGGGAGCCTTTAACGTTTTCCGGCCGCTCCTTTAATTTGGCTGGATAAGCCAAAGCAATCGCAATAATGGATTGGGCATCATCTAAAAGCAGTGATGGATTCGTCCTTTTCTCAATATCTTTTTCTTCAAAACCGGACTGGTAGCCCAATTCCCTTTGTTGATAAAGCCGGTTTTTTAAAGTGAGGAAAGGATCAGCGGTCGTAAAACCGATTTTATCAATACCGATTTCTCGGCTATAATCAATAATGTCATTTTTCAATTGATGGATATTCATAAGATCACTCGGTTTCTATGAAAATCGGTTAGTGGTATGATTAAAATAGAGAATCATCCATATCAGGAGGTTCATGATGGAATTCTTTATTTCCAGTGAAATTAAAGAGGCTGTGCCGTCTTTTCAACTGGGCATCATTACCTACAATGATATAACAGTGACGAATACACCGCAATGGCTCCAAGGTCGCCTCCAACTGTCTTTGGAGGAATGGCTTCTGGAAAAAGAAAACGTGCCAACAAGCGAAATAACCGGCGTTCAAGCATGGCGAAAGTTATTTAAATTATTCGGTACGGATCCCTCCCGCTATCGCCCATCCCACGAGGCTTTGATTCGCCGCTTGCGCAAAGAGAAAAGCTTGCCGAGCATTCATACCGCAGCCGATGTCAATAATTACTTCTCTATTACCATCGAAGCGCCAATGGGTATTTATAATCTTGATCGATTGCACGGGGATATCACGCTCAGGATCGGAAAAGCGGATGATCATTACATGGGCATTAATGGCCGAGAGATGGCCATGGCGAGTAAATTTCTGACGGCCGATGCGTCTGGGGCCTTCGGAAGCCCGATCGTTGACTCCAAGCGCTCCATGGTCACGGAAGAAACGCGAAATGCGTTGCACGTCATTTATTTCAACCCGGATCTTCATCGCGAAACAGCCGAAAAGATCTTGGATCAGATCGGCCGCTCTTTTATTCAATTTAACGGCGGAGAAATCCGCCAATCGATTTTGCTTTGAAAGGAAGAAAAAAATGAATACCAATATTTTCAGCGTCGATTACTATAAAGAAGCACTCAGGGTTCATATCAACAAAAATAAAGATGTCATGCGCCCGATTCATGCGGCCAACAGCTATTATCGCTCCGTCGTCTCGGCGAGCCTTTATGAAAACCGGCGGAAGTCTTTGGAAATCATCGAAAGGCTACGCAATTTGGATCAAGCCTACAATGAAATTCGGGAAGAATTGCGCCAGTCAGAACAAGATTAATTTCGTCCGGAAGCTTGACCGTGTAAAACAGGTTGGGCTTCCGTTTTCTTTTTTCGCTTTTCCACTCCATCCCCATTCCCCAGGTTATACATTTAAATTTTGTTGGATTTGCGAATGTTTGTTCTTATTTTTATTTTAACATAACCGATGCTAATCTCCAACAGAAAAATCCTTCTCAGCATGAAAGAAAACTTGGTTACGCCAAGACTTTCGGGAAGAGAGAGCCAGAAGCCCTTTTTCCTAGTTCGCGATATGATTTACTTTCTTTCCAGTAAAAAAAGCAGTTAGTGTGAAAAAATCACAGCCAACTGCTCTGAATTTCTTTTCTCTATTTAACGATACCGCGAGGCCCTGAATCCGGCTTTTACTGCGTCTTTTTCCGTCATAAAACATTGCTCGGCTTTCGTCACTTTATAAAACCTGTCATTCGGCAAGTGATAGATTTTTTCTCCGTCACGATTGATATTGCCTTTGATGTGGCCTGCACAGTTACCGTTTGCATCTGGGGAAAAGCCGATGCTATCACCCGGTTGATCGGTTTTGTGCGCTCCTGCCATCACCTCGGGATGATACCCGTCATCGCGGGCATAACTCGCAACACTCCAAATCCTCAGTTTCTTTTTCTTCGCTTTTTCTTCTGCGGCACGGTATTCTTCCAAGTATTTCGTATTGGGAGGATATATATAGGCGACACGCGCCAAGCCTTGCTCCAATATTTTTTCCTGTACTGATTGACCGTTTATAAAAAGGTAAGCCAATAGGCGTCCGTATTTATCGCGTCCTTCATTAACTGCCGGTTCGACTTCAATTGTCTTCCCGCTTAACAAATTTTTCGTATAGTTGGACGCTTGCATTCCATACGGTTGCACACCAAGCTTCGGATGATGCGTTTCCGGCGTATCGATCAACAGCATCCGGACCGTTTCTTCTTTCCCTTTATACAACACTTTGATCGTGTCGCCATCCACAACATCGGTGACTTTTGCCTTTATGCGTTCCGGGTTGTTGGAAGCTGTTGTTGGAACCTTTTTCTCCGTATCATTTGATTTTGGTGCCATAGCGCTGGATTGGGCGCTATTGTTATCATTACTATTAGAATTTGCCGGGGTTACTTCATTGCTGCAACCGGAAAAAACCACCGCAGCAAGAATGATGAAGATTATCTTTCGCAAATCTCTCCCTCCCAATCACTTATTATACCTTTTACTAAGGCTAAGCTAAAAGAGGGATCCATATTGTTTCCATTTTCTGATTTACGGGAGAAATCACTCACCTTAAATTCAAATTATAATAACGTTTCTATTGATAGTAAACCTGTTTTTAGGCATTAATATTTTTCCTGCGATCTATGGAACAAGTATAATCGGATTGATCTTGGTCCTTCCACATAAGACTTTATCATCTTCCTCAACCACGACAAAATCCGGAAAAATGCTAATAAAGACATTACTTGACTGCTCTATGTTGCTTAAGGCTACTAGCTTATGAACATCGGCTTTTTCTATATTTTTCAACATATTCGTCATAATAAAGAACTTCGATTTGATTTGACCAATTTAGAATCGAACCAACCATATCCCTAATGTCTAATCCGGGCATTTCATATGTTGCATCAGTATTAACAGTTCCTGTGGCATCTTCTATAAATGTGACTTTATAACCTCTTTCGTCCCCAGATATTGCGGTAAACATACAACAAAATTCCGTATTAAACCCAACAATAAAAATATGATTAATATTCGAACCCTGTAAAATTTCTTGTAAGTTTGTTTTTTTAAATCCGCTTGGAGTTGTTTTTTCTATAATCTGATCAGCAAGTTTTTTAAACTGGGGATAGATTTCAGATCCCTCGGATCCTTCTAAAACAGGACTATCTGGGGAAAGTTCCGCAGAGTCGATATGTTTAAAAATAATCACTTTTTGTTTATCCTTTTTAAAGTCTTGAATGATCTCGGTTATTTTACTAAGTTCACTTGTAAAATCCTTTTGCTCCAAAAAACCTTTTTGCGGATCCATTACCAAAAGTGCTTTCATTAATTATTCACTCCTTAAATCGATATTTATCATTCAATCAATTATTTTGAATAAATCGTAGAGTAGAAAGCCTTTATCAGGAACCAGTCACTGCACCATCATAAAGAATACTTAGAAGTTAATATATTTTTAATTTTATCAGAAGGTATCCGTTTTTGACTTTTAAATACTAATAAAAAAAAGAGTGGTACCTTCACCAATACGTTTTGGTGGGTACCGCTCTACTTGCTGGGTTTTGTCCCAGCCTTTCGATAAATCCTTGGAGGCTACTTATCACTGCACATATGAAGGGTTGTGTCCTGGGTATTAGATTGTTCCGCTATCCAAGATACAAGCGCTAATTCCTTTTCCGTTAAACTCCTCATTAGCTTTTCTTCGATGTCGCGCTTTAATTCCTCTTCCACTTTGCTTACCATTTGGAATCAACCCTTTATCGGTAGACTTCCTGTTAAATTTATATTATTACGAATTATTAATATTTAACAATAGACCGTTTGTACTGTTTTTAATGATTCTTCCTATTCCAATATTATACAATGTCACTCAGTCCTAGGTCTAATTTCCGATTTCCCGTCAACACCAAATACCGGGAACGGCAAAAAAAACGAGCGGATGCCCGTTTTTCTGAAATCACCCCACCTTTGTGTCAGCAAGTCCCATATTCATCATCTCAGGCAGGATACCTTTAATATGAATGACATCTTGACAGAGTAACTTCATATCCGGCACCCGGCCATGTCCATGCCCCACTGTTTGAATTGAGAAGGTTTATCGGTTTATTCTTCTTGACAAGTGTCTTGCATCAAGATCTCATCCAATTTTGAATAGCTGTACTGCAGGCCCTCTTCCATCCCGCTATGGATCATTCCATCCCGATCTTCAGCGCTCAAAAAGACTGAAGTCGAGATAAGTTTGGTCTTCCCGTCTCCGATATCCATAAGTTCGATTTTTTGTAAGGTGACATGCCCGCGTTCATCTAGTCCGTCGTATTCGAAGGTTTGAATGATCATCTCCGGAGAAACCATATGGAAGTAGCCATGAAAGCCATGCTCCCAGCCATCTCCGGTCTGGATAAACCGCCATAAGCCTCCTTCCCGTGCATCAAGATGCTCGACTCGTGTAGTGTACCCCGGGCCAACCCACCAGCGTTCAAGTTTATCTTTTTCCGTCATGGCGAGAAAAACTTTATCACGTGGGGCATTAAAAGTTCTTTCAACTTTAAATGAAAGTTGATTTGGTTCGACCGTAATCTTTGCTCTATTCATCATGATCATCCTCCAATAAAAATTGTTCTAAAGCCTTACAACAGAAATTCCACAATTCCTCAAATTGGACCGGGTACTGACTGGCGACTCATAAAGCATGGGGTGAAAGACTGATCCCTCACTCCTTTCCTCCTCAATTCTCGTTCAATGTACATGTCAATTATACAGAATTTTCAAAATTTAAAATTTGAACGAATGCTTCATCGCGTTGTAGCAATTATATTCACAGCCTTTAAACATTATAAACAATCGCGATAAAATTTAACGGTTGTTTTGCAGAAAAGTTAATGTTTCCTACAAAAAGGGTCATCACATCGGGAGTTCTACATTATCGCCACGTGGTGCAATTTATCTGGATTGACGACGAAGTAAAGCTCAGCGGTACGATCATTCTCCACTGTATATCGGTCACTTGTAACATCTCCTCATACTACCTCCTGTCTAACTAATCCAACAGGAAGTGTAATTAAATGATGGGATGTCTGCAAGTGGCTTTTTTTATGTTGTCTCCCGGGAAGACCTACATAAAAGGAATGCCATAACCTACATTTTTATGATGCCATAAACATTTCGTCCCAACCAAAATTAAGCTATAATAGGAGGAAGTTTGTTATGGGTGATCTCAATGAATTTTTATCTGTGCCAATTACAATTGGATTCCTTTTAATATTCTTCGTACCTTTTTTCTACAAGGTAAATAGACGAATAACTGCATTAGAAGATGAAATAAGGGAACTTAAAAAGAAAATTACTGAACTAAATAGGGACTACTGAACAACCTACATTTTGATCAAAAGCTTACCACTCGCAGTTTGTGACATGAAAATACCTGACGAATGATCAAGTGAAA
>NZ_AUMM01000068.1 GCF_000430685.1 Tuberibacillus calidus DSM 17572
TGAGCGGACCGAAACTGGGCCGGCCTTTAAAAGACAGTGAGGAAGACAGCGCCCAAAAACGAATAGAATACCAGGACGCCTTGGATCGGAACGCCGTCGAAGGCAAATTTGGCGAGGGCAAGCGTACATATGGGCTTGGTCTTATTCGAGCACGCCTTCGACAGACAAGTGAAACCGTCATTGCCCTGCAGTTTCTGGTTATGAACCTTGAAAAGATCCTTCGGGATACTTTTTTTTCCTTTTTTCACTTGATCATTCGTCAGGTATTTTCATGTCACAAACTGCGAGTGGTAAGCTTTTGATCAAAATGTAGGTTGTTCAGTAGTCCCTACCTATGAGGAATTGAAACTACGTCCTCCTGGGACGCCATTACGATAATTTTGGAGTTTTGATCTTACCTATGAGGAATAGAACACAAAACCCGTTTATAAGCTCAAACCTATTGAAACCAACTTGTTCTTGTATTTGTCAAAAAGACTTTGACCCTGTCATTACTCTAAGCTATAATCCGTAACTCAATGCTTAGGTGACAAATGCGCCCAAAAAAAGAACAGGAATCAGTTTCACCTACAAGTGACCCCGTTCCTGTAAATTCAATTCCCTGGGAAATCTCCCATGAATATACTTAATGACGCGGATTCTCAGGTTATTCTCCACTTTTTCTAATGACGAACCTTTCGACAAGGATGTAGGCAGCTAAAGGCAATACGATATTAAGGATGATGAGGGTTTGGTGGAGAACTCCTTCTTCAACGATCGTTTTGGTCTGAGGCAGCCGCCAAAAGATTCCGAATAGACCCATGAGGGCTACAAAGACAAAACTCCCATAGTATTCTTTTTTCCTTTTGAAGAACACGTAAATCGTCACGAAGATAAGAACGACAAGTGTAAATAGCCAATCAAAGGGTGAACTGATTGTCACTTCCCCTTGTTTTGGGGCCAAAACGTGAAACAAAACAAAAACCGCGAAGATCGCCGATGCCGAAAGCCATATTACAAGGAATTTAACGAATTTTGGCCAAGGTCTTTCAAAATAAATCCCTCGGTGTAGAACTTTGAAAATCACGTATACAACGAAAATGGAAAAAAGGCCATTGAACAAAATGGTAAAAAGGTTAAATTTGAAGACCGGTGCCGAGAAGCTGCCGACCACTTCAAAAAACGAACTGATTAAAAAAACCAAACCAATTATTTGAAAGATGTTTTTCCACGATGGTCGGTCCAATTGTTTTTTCATTTCATCCAGCAATTCTTTTGGGTTTTTACCAAAAAAAGACTTCGCTGATTCTCCGTTTTTTTGCGCTTCCAAGATATCTTGCAAGATCATCATCAGTTGCTGTTCAATTTCTAAATCATCATAGAAAATCCCGTATGTTCGCATGTATAGTAAAATTTTTTCATAGTACGCTTTATTCTCGGGCGTCAATAACTCCCTGAGTTCATTATTTCTTTTTATTAGTTCATTGACTTTTTTATTCGCCATCGCTTGGGGCACTTCCCTTCTTGTCTTCTAATATGCGGTTGACTTTGACGTTCAATGAACGCCACTGCTCGATGAAGGAGGCTAACTGTTCTTCCCCTTTTTCTGTGATGAAAAAATATTTTCGATCCGGTCCATCGGGGGAGGGCAGTGTTCGACCGCTGATGCATCCTTGTTTCTCCAATTTCTGCAGAATGGGATAAATGGTTCCGCCGATAATTGTTGTAAAATCATAGTGGCGCATGATTTGAATCAATTCATAACCATAAACGGATCGCTTTTTAATGATGGAAAGGATTAACCCTTCCAGCACACCTTTTAACAATTGGGTTTCCTTCATTGGCTCACCTCGCTATTAGGCATTACATACTAGTTAGGCAATATGACGCCTCTGTGTTTGGTTTGTTGATTCTCTGTGCTATTAGGTAATACATACTAAATAAAAAATATCACACAACAACAGTCTTGTAAATAACATTGTGGAAATTTTTGCGGGAACCATGAATGATCCTTAGGGAGCATGTTAACCTTAAAGGAACCGCATCAGCATTAGAAAGCATGTTATCTTTAAAGGAGTGATCTGGTAAAACGCACGAGAAAGGTGGCGCGAAAAAGGCTTTGTAAAAGGTGTTTGGTTTTTTTAATGCAGATGAAGAAGTTATAATGGCTATGCAGAGGAAGTAAAAGCTATCGCGTTTTAGCGGAATGTCCTTTAGCTGGTAGGCCAACATGGGTTCCGCTATTGGCGAAAATCGCCAGTACTTTGGTGTGTGCCCTCGCATGTCATTAGTTCATCGGAGACATCAAATTAACGAAATTGTTAACTTCAGTCGATGACGGTATGGAAACGTTCCCGAAGATCTACCCAAGAATGCGGGACGTATTGGTCGTGTGTGTATGTGAACTTGAAAATTAACCTCCATCTTATCGAATGTAAGGTTTGAGAATAAATCGACTTATTTGTGTCGTCGACCCTCGGTAGCGTCAAAAACCCCGGAGATCGACGACATTCGTTTTTCGCAAAAATCCCTTCAGTTACGCGGCGTTTTGAAAAAAACAAAAAAAGTAACATAAAAAAAGGATTTTTTACACCCGACGAAGAATATTGATATATCAGCAACTTTTGGGGGTTTTGATCTTACCTATGAGGAATTGAAACTGTCACGTTTGAGATTAACAATCACATCATCGACCGGGTTTTGATCTTACCTATGAGGAATTGAAACCAAGCTGAAAGAATGTGCTGCCAAGGTCAATCCAGTTGTTTTGATCTTACCTATGAGGAATTGAAACTGGGTAATTGTTCTCCCAGATGTTCCGGATGCCACGGTTTTGATCTTACCTATGAGGAATTGAAACTCGGCGGTGTGCATCGAGATTTGGAATTGATTGCAAGTTTTGATCTTACCTATGAGGAATTGAAACTATCCACAGCATGAACAAAGTTGGCTGGATGGAAAGGTTTTGATCTGACCTATGAGGAAAAGCAATTACCCCCACGCCCAAAGGGTGCCATCCTCTAAGATAGCAAGTATAGGTTTCGCCCATAAGGAATTAAACGCAGCAAGGCTAAGTGAGGTAATTCGTGCCTCAAGTCCGGACGATGATGCTACAACGGATTGTAAGATAATTATTGATAGCGGTATGTTCTCGACAGAAAGGATCTTTTAACTTGGATTGTCAAATTTTCCTAATTGGCAGGTTTCATTTATGAGAAATAGAGGCTCAGTGGTAATAGTAGAAAATGGGAAGGTTGTATTAATTCAACGAATTAGGGATGGTTCTGTATATTATGTTTTCCCTGGTGGTGGAATAGAGAACGGTGAAACACCAGAAGCTGCAGCTAAAAGAGAAGCATTAGAGGAATTAGGGGTTGAAGTAAAAATTAATGAGTGCCTTTCAAAAGTTGAATACAACGGGACGCAATATTTTTTTCTAGCTGAAATTATTTCTGGGGCTTTAGGAAATGGTCAAGGTGAAGAATACACGGACAAAAATAGAGGTAGAGGAACATACTTGCCAATGTGGGTAGAAATAGAAAGTCTATCATCAATTGATGTAAGACCGAGGGAAGTTGCTTTAAAAGTTCAATCCCTATTAAAAAAATAACGCACCTCAAAAAAAGGGAACTCCTAGAGAATAGGATTCCCTTTGAAAATTACAAAAACAATGTCACCTTTTTCCATTATATTTTTTCATCAGTTAAAGCTTTCTTACCTTCGTATCGCTTTTTAGCGATTGAATGGGCTTCGAGTCAGTCAAGACTTTGTGGGAACTTTTTTGGTTCGCTGAAAACAGATGTAAGTCATAGATTAGCGAACCATTTTTTTGAATTCCATCCGTAAGCGCTTTAGAACTCTCATCCCTTGTCATGACAGACCGATATGTATACCTTTTTTTACCATCCCTTGAGTTCAGACAGGGCATGATAGATCGGAGTCCCGGACGATTGCTGTAAATATGGCTTGTTTCCGCGTTACCTCCGGAAGAAGACGGCGGACGCGTTGTTTCGCCTTGTTCACGATCGTCTGTTTGGTAGATGCCGTTTCCTCCGCCGGATGCGACGATTCTTCTCCGAAACGACGTCCGAAAAGACGAATCCCATCCATCCGGGCAATCATTGCCTTGAAAAACGTCCTGAGTCCCTTGTCTGTCCAACTGCGGCGGTATTTCACCCGATACGCCAGCTGGCTCATCACGCTTTCAGCCCTCCCCATCGGATACATGCCCGTTGTGTCCACTCCTTGCTCCTTCAGCCATTCCCGGTAATCACGGATGCATCCCGGCATCGATTCAATCCGGTGGATCAAGGCAGCCAGCTGTTGTTCTTTCGCTTCGTCCCCCAGCGTGCCGAGGGCGCTGTTCAGTTCCACAAGCAACCCCTCTTCATCCTGCTTCGCCAGCTTTTGCCGAATCGCCTGCCACCGTGGATGGCCCGAGAGGCATTGGCGCAACTCACGCGCCACGTGGAATCGATCCAATTGGAAGCAGACCCGTCCTTTGAAATACTCCCGGCATGCGGTAATCCATGGAGCGCCGTCCCCGTTGATGACAAGAAGATCCCGACACGGATCATAGGCATATTCGTTCATCAAAAATTCCTCGAAGCCTTCCCACACCTCCCTCTTGCCCTCATGGACGTAATGGCGCTGATTCACGAATTCGATCCGTGAGCCGTTGCGCTTCCACCCTTCGTGAACGGTCAGGATTTTGTCTTCCTTGGCCCGTTTTCCCTTCCCTTGGCGAGAGACAAACAGTCCATCGGCCTCCACAAACAGCACCCGTCCATATCGCTGGTCAACCGGGCAGTGCAGCGGAACTTCAGCCTCGAGCACCAACTGGCGGATCGCCTCATGGCTCATCACCGGATACCCGACCATCTGGGCAAGCGTATGAGCCGCTTTGCGATAGGAAGAGCACTCCATAGCCAATCCCACCGCTGTTTCTTCTAGACAAGGGCTGATTGACTGTGATCCATCAAACGCTAAAAAGGAGTCAAGCAAAAACGTGTAACGGTTTTGTTCTCGGTCTAAATAGTAGTTTCGCTCAAAGGTAACTTCGCCAAACAGGGTTTGAATCGTGGTGCGTCGTTTGTCTTTCAAGTGGTACCGGCGCTTGTCCCGGGTTTCCGCCAATTGTCGGTCGATGTCCTCCAACAAAGCCGTAAACAGCTCGGTGAAGGCGTTTTGCAAGGCTCGAAACAAATCAAGTTCGATCTCTTTCCATGTCAACGAATTTGTGGTAAGATGTTGTTGAATATTCATGGGACTCTCTCCTCCTGTTTGATGGTGTGGACAATGATCATCTTACCAGGGAGAGAGTCCTTTTTCATGTTTCCTGCTTGGGATCCTACCGCGCTTCGCTTGCTGGCCCCGATGAGGGGGATTGCGAACCTACGTTCCCAACCCCCTCATCGGGGAATTCTAAGAATTTCTCCCACAAACATTTTACTCACACATGGGCCTCTAAAATGAATGGCTTCGTTTTCTCTAAATTGTCGTCAACCGGATTAAGAATGCAAATAAAATGCTGTTTGGCATAATGAGGGTGTGGGAGAAACACATTGAGGACCGAATAATCCATATCCTCATTTAAATGAAGGTCAAGGCTGTTGAATGTCTCCTTACTCACTCCGATGTTAATGCGAAAAACACCATCTCTATCAAGATTAGATACATTGTCAATATCATTGACGGAGTTGGCAATGGTTACAAACGGTAATCGGTGGTCGTCTCCAACAAAAAATAACAAATAACCGAAATTCTCCTCCCGCTGGACATGCGGCAATTCCATGATGAATCTTTCAAAATCTTCTTGGTTCATCATCCTACCTCCCGTTATAAAAAATCACAACACTAGTCCACAACTTACTAAAAGGTCCATCTGAATTCATTTATCATATTATAACAACTTTGTAAATAATTTTGCGAAAAATTGTGTGGTGGCGATGTGATGAAGGTGAAACTGTAATGAAAAGGTAGAACGAAATATGTTATCATCTAAACGAGCACAGGCAAAAGGGAAACGCCCTTTCGATTTAGTTTTATAAGGATGATGAACATGTGGAAGGAATTTAAGGAGTTTGCGTTTAAAGGGAACGTCCTTGATTTAGCCGTCGGGGTCGTGATTGGCACAGCTTTTGGAAAAATCGTCAGTTCTCTGGTGGATGATCTCATCATGCCGTTGATGGGTATTCTCATCGGTGGGGTCGATTTTACCAATTTGACGCTTTCGTTCGGCGAGGCCCACATCAAATACGGGTCTTTCATTCAAACCGTCATTAACTTTTTCATCATTGCTTTTTCCATTTTTCTTTTTATAAAAACCATCAGCCGCTTTAAAAGAAAAGAGGAAATAGCCGACAATCCTCCGCCACCTACTAAGGAGGAAGTTTTGCTTGCGGAAATACGTGATTTGTTGAAAGAAAAACAACAGGGAAATTAAGACCAAAAAATTGACTTATAGATCATGGAGCCGGCAGCGGGGCATTCCTGTCGGCTTTTTAAGATTGCTTATCACCTTTAACGATTTCGGGCGGGGAAATGATATGCAATTTCCGATTGCGTATTAAATTGCTGGCCGTTGAGGCGTGAAATGATATGCTTTTTTGAATTTCGGCCAAAAACCTGCCCATATATTACCAATTTACAAGATTGCGTATCATTTTTAAGGGTTCCGGCCAGGAAAATAATATGCAATTTCGGATTGTGTATTAAATTGCTGGCTTTTGAGGCGAGAAATGATATGCTTTTTTGATTTTCGGTTGAAAATCCGCCCATATATTTCCAAATTTAACGATTGCGTATCACTTTTAAGGAGTTCGGCCGAGAAAATGATATGCAATTTCGGATTGCGTATTAAATTGCCGGCCTTTGAGTCGAGAAATAATATGCTTTTTTGAATTACTGCTAAAAACCCGCCCATATATTTCCAAATTTCAAGATTGCGTATCATTTGCAAGGGTTTCAGGCGGGAAAATAATATGCAATTTCCGATTGCGTATTAAATTGCCGGCCGTTGAGGCGAGAAATGATATGCTTTTTTGATCTTCAGGCGAAAATCTCCCCATAATTTTCCTTTTTTGAGGATTGCGTATCACTTGTAAGAGTTTTGTGCGGGGAAATGATATGCAATCTCGGATTGCGTATCAAAATGTCGGCGATTGAGGCGGGAAATAATATGCTTTTTTGCTTCTTTATCCTAAACTAGTCAAAGTCCAGAACTTAAAATATGATATAATTGTGAAAAATGGAAAAAGAGGGTGGGTGCGATTTTGACAAACGAAACAATATTATCGGTGAGAAATCTCAGAATCAATTACGGGTCAAAGGAAGTTTTAAAGGGCATCGACCTTGAAATAAAAAGAGGCCAAGTCATCGGCTATATCGGGCCTAATGGGGCAGGAAAGAGCACGACCATCAAAATCTTACTCGGGCTTGAAGAAAGCTATGTCGGAACGGTTGAACTTTTTGGGCAAGATATCTCTCAAGGGGATGTCACATATAAAAGGCGGATCGGCTATGTGCCTGAGACGGCGGAGATTTATGATCATTTGACGGCGAGCGAATATCTGTCTTTCGTCGGAGGCTTATACGGGATGGAGGAAGAAGACATTGACGTAAAAGCTCAAAAAATGATGGCGCTTTTTGGGCTGGGTGATGTCTATCATTCTCGCATATCATCATTATCTAAGGGCATGCGACAAAAATTATTGATCATTGCAAGCCTCATACATAACCCCGATCTCGTCATTTTGGATGAGCCGATCAATGGATTGGATGCCAACAGTGTGACGGTGTTTAAAGAAATCCTTGCCCAGCTCGCAAAACGGGGAAAGACGATCTTTTACTCCTCACACATCATGGATGTCGTTGAAAAAATCAGTGACCGCATTATTTTGTTATCTGACGGGAAAATCGCTGCAGACGGATCTTTTGAAGAGTTGCGGTCCCAACATTCAGAGGGCAGCTTGGAAGAGATTTTTACGGAGTTAACCGGCTTTAATGATCATAAGGATATCGCTTATGCCTTTGTGTCAGCGATTGAAGGGGGAAAGGCATGAACGCTATTTTAAAAGTTATTGACCGTTTCCGGTGGCTGTTTGAAAAAGCCGGGATCGAGTATGAGATCATGCGAAAAATCCTTGAAGTGAAATTCAAGATAGATAGTCGGCGGGTTCCGACACTGTATCAATTTGCGAAAAAGCCAAAAAAAGAAGGCAATTACTTTTTTAAATCGCTTTGGCTTTATATACTGTTTGGGCTTATTGCGACGCCGTTTGCCGCTATGGGTGGCAACTATATTTATCAAATGACTATATTGTTTTCGTTTATTTTTTTCATTCTCTTTACCGCGATGCTGGCAGATTATTCATCAGTATTGCTGGATATCCGCGATCGCGTGATCCTTCACACGAAACCTATAAAAGAAAAAACGATCTCCGCAGCGAAAACCGTCCATGTCTCAGTTTATATGTTTTTCATTACGATCGCTTTTGCGGCTATTCCGCTGATCGTCGGAACTTTGGTTCATGGACCGGGCTTTGCGGTCATCTTTGTGATTGAACTGATTTTGGTCAATTTCTTAACCGTGTTCATCACGGCCCTTATTTATTTGGCCGTTTTGCGTTTTTTTGATGGAGAAAAGCTCAAAGACTTCATCAATTATGTGCAGATCGCGGTCACAATTGGGATGACAGTTGGTTACCAAATTGTCGTCCGGTCATTTGAAATCGTAAATTTTCATGTGGCATTAACGGTTAAGTGGTGGCATTATTTGCTTCCACCGTTCTGGTATGCGGCACCTTATGAATGGTTTTTGAACGGCCGCGGGAATCGGGACTATGTGATTTTAACGATTTTGGGGTTGGTCGTTCCGCTAGTAGCCCTCTTTCTATATACAAAATCGATGCGATTATTTGAACGCAGCTTGCAAAAACTTGCTTTTGAAGGCGGAAAAAGCCGCAAGACAATCCGGCCGGGCCTGAAAAATGCGTACAACCTCATTTGTTTTACGAAAGAAGAGCGCATGTTTTTTCGCTTCGCTGGGCGCATGATGAAAAAGGAAAGAAATTTTAAACTCAGGGTGTACCCTGCTTTAGGATTCTCGCTGATTTTCCCTTTCGTCTTTCTCTTTAATGATATAAGAGTTACTGATGGGAAGGGATTGGGAGGAGGATGGTTGACCATTTATGCCTGTCTCCTTATGATTCCAAGTGTGGTGCTCATGCTCAATTTTTCGGGAAAATATAAGGGTGCTTGGGTTTTTAAAACAGCACCGTTAAATGACTTTTCGTCTATATTTAAGGGCACGCTCAAAGCTTTTCTCGTAAAGCTGTTTTTGCCGATTTATTTATTGTTAAGCCTCATTTATTTATGGCTTTTTGGCATGTCAGTTTTTCTTAACCTCGTGGCGATATTCATCACAGCGGTGATTTACACTTTAATAAGTTTTAAAGTGACTAATGAGGGCTTGCCTTTTTCAAAACCGATGGAGGAAGCCAAGGAAGGGGGAATAAAATTATTTTTGCTCATTTTAGGCATCGGGATTTTTGTAGCTGCGCATTATAAGGTTTCGCAATTTTCGTATGGAACAGCGGTTTATACGCTTTTGTTAGCCATTTTGGCGGTATGGCTCTGGAGGAAGTTCATGAACGTGCCGAGAGAAAAAATTTTCTAAAGTCATGCCCCATAATAGATTAAAGATGTTAGCCAACACGTGTTGAAATTTGTTATGATGAGGGTAAACCAATAATAATTGAAACACATTAAAAGCAGGGGTCTCCTTGCTTTTTATTTTGGGTGACAGGTTAAATGAGTGTCCCAGCATGAAAGGATTTTGCCTATGAAAGACAACTTTTGGCGTGATTTACCGCGGCCATTTTTTATACTGGCGCCAATGGAAGATGTCACGGACGTCGTTTTTCGTCATGTCATCAGCCATGCGGCTAGACCGGATGTGTTTTTTACAGAGTTTACGAATACGGAAAGCTTTTGCCATCCAGATGGGAGAACGAGCGTGCGCGGGCGTTTGACTTTTACGGAAGATGAACAACCCATTGTGGCTCATATATGGGGAGACAAGCCCGAATATTTCCGGCAAATGAGCATCGGCATGAAGGAAATGGGCTTCAGCGGCATCGATATTAACATGGGGTGCCCTGTCCATAATGTGGCTGCGAAAGGCAAGGGCAGTGGCTTGATTCGCCGCCCGGATGTGGCTTCGGAAATCATTCAAGCGGCTAAAGCCGGCGGGCTTCCCGTCAGCGTCAAGACGCGGCTCGGCTACACGGATGTTGAGGAGTGGCGCGACTGGCTGACCCATGTTTTACAACAAGACATCGCCAACCTTTCCATACATTTGCGAACACGAAAGGAAATGAGTCAAGTTCCTGCCCATTGGGAATTGATTGCCGATATTAAAAAGCTCCGCGATCAAGTGGCTCCGGATACGCTTTTGACGATCAATGGAGATATTCCCGACCGCAAGACGGGTTTGGAACTCGTTGAGCAATATGGGGTAGACGGGATCATGATCGGGCGTGGCGTTTTTAAAAATCCATTTGCGTTTGAAAAAGAACCCAGGGAACACAGCCATGAAGAACTGCTTGAACTGTTACAACTACATCTGGATCTCTTCGACAAATATTCGAAGGAATTTGAGCCGCGTCCGTTTAAACCGCTGCTTCGCTTTTTCAAGATCTATGTCAAAGGTTTTCGCGGGGCGAGCGAGCTGAGAAATCAACTGATGAATACCAAATCGACGGATGAAGTCCGGGCTATACTAAAGGATTTTTTGGTCCAGAATAAGTAACGCGATAAATCCGGGGTGGATGAAGATGGAAGACAGTTATCCGTTTGTCCATCGACACCACCCTGTTTTTTGTTATACATGTAAGATTCAGAAAGCATAAGAACAACTAAAGCTCTGCCTTCGCCCCAAAGGCTTCGCAGAGCCAAGTTTTTTTCTAGAGAAAGCGATGGGATTTCTATTATGGTGGAAGACTTTTACAAGCCACATAAAATCTGAACGTAGTCAGATCCCCTTATGTCTCGGCCTCTTGGCGTTAAAACAAGCCAGCTTCTTTTGCGGCATTAAAGCTGTCTCTGGCAAATCGCTCGGGATCACTAAGTTTTTCCCAGTGGATATACATTAACCGTGGATGATCAAACAACCAGTGGTTATGAAGCGCCGTGACGAGAATCCCCCGCCTCCGAAGTGCTGTGAGAAACGGGTTTATTTCCCTTTGCAAAATGACGGTTTCGCCTAAATTTAGCGTTTTTCCTTTCTTTTTGTTTTCGAATGATAATGCAAAGGGGAGGGCTAAGGGGGAATTGGTTTTACGTCCAAGAATCTTAGCGTTAATGTTTCTCAGTCTTTGAACGACACATAATCCACCACTCGAAGCGAGAATTTGGCCGTCGATGATGTTGGCTAATTTTCTACATGGCAATGTATGACATTTGCACATCGCTTTCACCTCCGTATTCGGCGAGATATTATAAGCTACGCTTCTGAAGATTGTCATGATATGGACAAGTGCTTTTTTCAAAGAAAAACAAACGTTTAATATAGGACAACGATACTAGCTAGAATTGATTCGCACCTAATCCGAACAAATATGATTTATCTCACAACAAAAAAATTGAAAATGGCTATGATTAAACTAATGGACGATATGCGGCTTTTTCGAAAAGAAGTCATTCCTATAAAAGGAACACTGTGAGGAGGATATTGATGAAGCCGAAACCCAATATGGAAGAAATCAAAGCAAAAACAGAGGCGCTCTGTCAGGTGATTTTAGATCAACCCGCTTTTGAAGAACTCAAAAAAATGATCCACAATTTCTATGCTGACCAAGAGGCTCAGTCGATTTATAATAATGTCATCGAATTACAGGAGTTTCTTGAACAAAAACAGAGACATGGTATTGAAATTACGCGTGAAGAAATCGAAGAACTGGATGAAGCGCGTGAAGCCGTTTATACCCACCCCGTTTCCCGTGACTTTTTATATGCCAACCGGGAATTCGACAAAGTCAAAGATTGGGTGACCCAATCGGTCATTAAAACGATTGAATTGGGCCGTATTCCTGACGAAGAGGATCTTTTTGGCGGGCGGTGCGCCTGCGGGGGCTCCTGCGGTTGCGGCGGCCATTAAGAATTGTTTCTCAACAAGGAGCCTTTGGAGAAAAGAAAAGCAGTATGTCAAAATGCCTGATATTTTTGACACACTGCTTTTTTCTATGTGATAAAGCACTGGTGATGAAGGCGCATGATTGTTAAAACCTATCTAGACCTTGCGTCTTGACAAGACAACAATCGGTACCATTTTAAAGCAATGAATGTAAAACAATGACTTCTCTCGATTATTTTGAAGTTAAAACACACCCGGATACATGCCGGTAGAGATTGCGATACGGTTCCAACAGTTAATGGTGTTGATGGCCATGATGAGGTCGATATATTCTTTTTCGGTAAAATATTGCCGCACCTTTTCATATAATTCCTGCGGTACGCCGCCATGCGAAATCAGGGTGACGGCTTCCGTCAATTCGAGAACAGCTTTTTCTTTATCCGTAAATATGTCATGCGCTTCACGCCAGACGCTGATGAGATTAATCCTTTGTTGGCTTTCTCCTAGCTTTTGCAAGTCTCGGGTATGCATATCGACACAATAGGCACATCCGTTGATTTGCGATGCTCGAATCTTGATCAATTCGTAAAGCCGTTTGTCCAACCCGCTTTTTCTGTTAAAAACCTCAAGCTCGACCATTGTCTCAAAAGCTTCTGGATTAACTTCCCGATAGTTCATGCGAAGCGTCATTTAGCTGACCTCCCTCTATAAAATAAAGTTTTTCTTAAAATTACTCGCATTTTCTCCGGAAATCTGCACCAATTGTTTTTACCTGTCAATCAATTCATGGATATTATAGGTATTTTACCTAATAAATGGATGTTTAAGTTGACTTCGTGTAAGACAAAGGTTCTATTTACCTTTATCTGGTAACAAAGATATGATCGCACATAGGGATCTCCACAACGCTCATGGCGGTTTACCCTCCCATGTCTCACAGAGTCAAAGCTCTTACATTCCTTCGTTCTACCTATCCATGAGGTGGAGGCCGGAAAAGCTCCTTTACTGGGTCATGCCCGAATG
>NZ_AUMM01000069.1 GCF_000430685.1 Tuberibacillus calidus DSM 17572
TGAAGGAGAAAGGAATCGATACCAGTCAAATGTATACCATGGGGGCCTCCGAAGGAGTCATGAGCCAATTTGCCGACCGCCTAAAACAAGGCCGCAGTTGGAGCCAAGCAGGTGTCCAAGCAATGACCAAAATGATCATCGCCCTTAAAGATCAACTAACCGTAAAGACGCTGGTTGGACTTTGGGAAACAGCTCAGGAACAACAAGCTTCAGACCGTATACAACGATCGTTGCATAAAAGATATAAAAAACAAGCTGTACATTTGACACGGGATAATATCGCCTATCTAAAGCAATCATCAGGCACACCCATTGAGGTGAAAATCTGTTATAATAATCATAGTTTCTTTGGGGGACGTCTCCTGTATATCTGATGGCGCGGATATACATTATGGGAGGCGTCTTTTCCTTTCTACCTAATTATAAATGTCAGAGTGTTTTGAACCATATATGGACATTATAATCGTTTAATTCGGGACAGGCAATACCATCAACTTTCGGTCATTATGGGTTATCAAAAACAATCGGGGCTTATTTAAATTTTGCCATGACAAAGGAAATGTTTCCAAAATTAGTTTAGCAGTTACAAATGTAAATGATTTTAGTTTTGATACGACATAATTCGACAATATTTTTTGTCGATATTGACTATAATAGGACTGAAATCGTAGTAATATTGTATTAATGGACAGGGGATATTTTCTCAAAAAAGTAAAGTTGAAAGCGGGAGGGAATTTCTATTCTACAGACACCAACTATAAAGAATATGATGGAAGAATTGTTGGTTTTTAATGGAAGTGATATAAAAATTAGTATGTTTGAAAAAAAGATTTTATCAGCATTGGAGGGTATCATTTTAAATAAGCTTAATGTTTCAGTTTGCTATCCTAATCAACACTTTTTTCCGTTTTTAGTACTACATACTGTTTTGAAAGACTCTATAGAAAATTATAAGTATAGGGAGGATTTTACCAAAAGAATTTCTGTTCTTGTGATAACTAATAAAAAAAAATTTTTAAACTATCTAGAGAATACTGGTTTTATATACTCACATTTAAAATATAAATTTTTTGAAAAACATAAATTCTTTCGGGATAGGGGTGTTTTTTGCGATTTAAATGACAGCTACTATGCTCAATGCAACTGGAATCATATTCTCAATGATTACTATAACGGAAAAATTCCCGAGATTATACCGCTTGATTTTATTTTGCCTATTGCCATAGGATATTTTAATTTTAGACAGCTGAACAGAGGAATAAGAAATAAAATAGGAAGAAAAGATAATAAGCAACGTCCTGTTTTTTATATTACCGACAATATCAATATATTTAACAATATGGAGTTCAAAGCAGACTATATTTTTATTGATTATACATACACAAGGAAATTTCTTAACTTCGTTCCAAATGGGGTTTTATATTATTTCGATACCCCTATCGATGATCGCCTTATTTATTTGTTAAATAAAGTGCAACTTTGGAATTTTGACACAAAGTTATTATCTTACTTACCAAAAGGAACTATAGAAGAAAAAATAGCTATGAATAACAAAGAATATTCAATTCAGGATTTGGTAAAAGCAAGAGATGTAAGCAATGTTCATATTATATACGTAAAATCAGAATTTGAAAATGAGATAGCTAAGGGATTAGGTCTGCTTAATCAATTATCGAAGAAAAAATTTGATGCGTATGACTTAAAAATCATTACTTCTCTTTTATATATTGCAATAAGAATGCCAATAAGTGCAACAGAATACGATCTTATTGCAGAGTTAGAAATAGGTTATGATTCGATTAATGAATTGTTGAACGAGTTAAGAGAAAGTGATAATCGTTATGAAGATGAGGACTTTGAGAAAATTTTAATCTTAATTGAAGATATTTTTTATAAAAAAGGGTTAGATAAAACATCTCCTAAGTTTGTGGAAATGGCAAATTTACTTATTAGTGAGATTAATCAAGGTAAGAGGGTCGGGATAGTTGTTTCTAATAAAATATTTTCTTTAGCACTCAAAGAGCAATTATCATTAACACTACAATGTTCGATAGATGATTTAAAATCGAAAGGGGTATATTTTTACAATAAAAACGGAATATTAGAAGAGATAGAGGAAGTAGATTGTGATTGTTTAATCATGTATTCCGCTATCAATTTAGAGGACTTACGAATATTAGAGTTATGTAATTATAAAAAAGCGATGCTTTATTTATATAAGATCGAAATGTTATCGTTAGAAAATAAGCTAAAAAAATTAGAGAATACTGACAATCATAGTATAGAGTTAATTGACTCTCGTACTAAACCACTAACTTCAATGTATCGTTATTTTTATAATCGAATTAAACATTTTATACCAAGAGATGATACAAGCAGAGATTTTGTCGATATTATTAGTGAGATTAATCAGGAAAATGGAAAATCTACTTCTATTCGTAAAAAGCGAATGTACAAAGGAAAAAATGCGGTAAAGGCAAGATTAATAGAATTTACCGATGAAAGCTATATGTTTATAAATGGGGAGTTTAGGGCAAAGGTATTGAACCGTCGGGCAAAAAAATATGAAATGAAGAAATATTCGGATTTAAAGAACGGAGATGAACTGTTATTTATTGATAATGATGTTAGGCGAGAGTTATTTGAAGTGTTTATCGACTACATGGACCAAAGCGAAAAAAGCATAAAATGTTATCATCTGATACAAAAATGGCGTCAATTATATGAAGAGAAATTTTATAATAGCCGTCTTACTGATGAACAACTGTATAAGAGAATGAAAAATAACCGATGGGATAAAATAACAAAAACTATATTAAAGAACTGGAGAAGTGGGTATAGCTACGGACCTAGAGATTTTGAGGATATCATTTGTCTAGGACAGGTGTTGTCAATTGATGAATTTATTAATAATGCACAGTTATATTACAGTGCTATGCAACATGTCAGAAATGAACGAAGAAATGCGGCACGCATCTTAAACAAATACATTTTTGCTAGTAAAGCGGGTCGTGAAAAAATTTTATCGGAATTAGAAGTCTATAATTTATCCATTGATCAGTTAGATGAAGCTGTTAAAGTGAAGAGGATTAAAAATATTCAAGAAAAAGTCTACTATATAAAACCAAGCGAATTAGGGATTTTATTTGAAGATTAGGAGGATAGGAATGGAATCTAGTAAATATAGGGAATTACGTGAAATGATAGTAAAAGCCTTAAAAAGAGATTTAATAGGCCCAGACCATAACGAACAAGATATCTTGAACGAACCTCCAACACAGGCTTATTTAACAGGTGTTCTACACCCTTTGGATAAAGAAGAGGTAGAAGAAGACTGGGAGGAGCTTTCGGATTCGGCAGTAAACGAGGAAGAAATCAATAAAAATGATAACTCTATCGCAGATGAAGTGGTTGAAAGAAATATTCAAGGCCGTTCTAAGAAGCTAAAAAAACAATCTACCATGGGAATTAGATTTTATACTAAACGAGAAGAGGCAGACTTTAACGTGTTAATACGCTGGGGTAAGTATAAGAAAAAAGAAGATATTAATCAAGACGGGCAGAAGAAAGTATTATACGTTCGGGATACAAAAGTGAAAGAAATCCACTTTAATTATTCTATGTTAGAAAACGGAAAAAAAGAATTTCTAGTTGCGGAACATCTTAACCTCGTTATTATTTGTAGAAATATTAAGAACACAAACAACCTTCTTTTCAGTGTTTTTTTGAGAAACACAAGTACAAATAAAGGAGATGCGTTTTTCCAAGTAGAACTTGAAATATTTAACAGCGAAGGTAAAGCAATTTTTATTGCAGAGAATATCGCACGCCCTCATTTATCAAAACAACCATTTGAAGAGTTCATTTACAGGAATAAACCGACTTTCGCTAAAGGCTTTGGATGTGCTGCGAGTTGGGAAGCAGAAAATGAGAAGCGGGCATATAGATTGAAGACGGAATTTATTCCTACACATGAGGTAAATAAAATTAAAACGGAATTACCGTATAGCCCGAAATATGGAGATATTCCAGAAAACTTCCTTTCCATTAAATATTTTTCTGAGGAAAAAAATCGACAAGAAGTAATTGCTCGATTAAACAATCTAGCAGATCGTTATGAAGAATGGATAAATAGTTTATCGTCGCATGAAATCGCAGAGCAAGATCAAGCTAAACAGAAGATAGGCGATTGCATGTTTGCATTACGTAGAATTCGCAATGGAATCCAACTTTTAAATGATCAAAAGGTTTTTGATGCATTTGTTTTCATGAACAAAGTAATGCATGTTCAAAGCGCGATGAAGCCTTTTTCAAAAAATAAAACAAGTCTAGAAGAAGAAATCCGAAAAGAGCATTTTAATTGGAGACCTTTCCAAATAGCCTTTATTCTCCTTAATTTAGAGGGAATTGTGAACCCTCAATCAAACGATCGGAAAATTGTTGATTTATTATGGTTTCCTACAGGTGGAGGAAAAACAGAAGCATATTTAGGATTAGCAGCGTTTCTTTTAGGATATAGACGGCTAAGTGCGACAATGGAACAACATTTTGAAAAAGATGGTGGAGTTACTATCTTTATTAGATATACTCTTCGCTTATTAACGACTCAACAGCGAGACCGCTTACTTCGAATGATTTGCGCTTGTGAATATATTCGTCAAACCGATCCAAAGAAACGATTTGGTAAAAGTGAATATTCAGTAGGATTTTGGGTTGGAGGACAAGTAACAGTTAACGAGTTAAAAGAACTAACAGTTTCTAACTATAAAAGTGAGGAAAATGTTAAATCAGACTATAAAAAGCTAGAGAGACAAATTATTAGTTGTCCATGTTGTGGTTCAAATGATTTAGTGTATAAAATGTTACCTAATGAAGACATAAACACTAAAAAAGAAGGATTTAGAATTTTTTGTAGTAATGATCGATGCCATTTCTCACAGACTCACATTCCTGTTTATCTAATTGATGAGGAAATTTATAGAAGACTACCAACTGTAGTGATTTCAACAGTTGATAAATTTGCTAGATTACCTTGGGATGAAAGGACAGCTGCTTTATTTGGCAAAGTAGACCGTTATTGCGAGCGTTGCGGTTATATAGTAAAAGGGGAAGAACATCCTGGTTTACACCGAAAACCAAAGGCTGATGTGTATCCAGTAAAACCTTTCCATCCACCAGAATTAATTATTCAAGACGAGCTTCACTTAATTACAGGACCATTAGGTTCGATATATGGTGGCTATGAAACGGCAATTGAGGAGTTATGTAGTTACTCTTTAGAAAATGGCGAGAAAATAAAACCAAAGTATGTTGTCGCTACTGCAACCATTCAAAATGCTGCTGAACAAATTAAACGTCTATACGCTAGAAAAGAAATGAAACAATTTCCACCGTCAGGTTTAGAAGCAGAAGATTCTTTTTTTGCAAAAGAAATTCCTATAGAAGAAGAACCATTTAGATTGTATAGTGGGATATGTGTTTCTGGTCATTCCATGAAGACAGTTTTAGTACGTGTGTATGCTGTTCTTCTTCAATTTACAGAAAACTTAAAAGATAACCCTGAATACTCAAGATTTCTTGATCCTTATCGTACATTGATTGGTTATTTCAATAGTATACGAGAACTTGGTGGCGCTGTTCGGTTATTGGACGACGATATAAAGAAAAGATTACAAATTATTACAAATAAATATAAATTTCCGTCTCAACGTTATGTAAAAAAATATAGAGAATTAACATCACGTATTCCTTCATATAAAATTCCTGAAGTTTTGGGAGAATTAGAAAGAGAAATGGGAAACGAAGAGCTTGACGTTGTCCTTGCAACCAATATGATTTCAGTTGGTATGGACGTTGATCGACTCGGCTTAATGGTAGTAACAGGTCAAACAAAGCAAACATCGGAATATATTCAAGCATCTAGCCGGGTAGGAAGAAAATTTCCTGGACTAGTGATCACGGTTAATAATCCATATCGCCCGCGAGATATGTCTCATTACCAAAACTTTAAAGGATATCATAGTCGTCTATATTATCATGTTGAAGGAACTACCGCTACTCCTTATGCGTCACGAGCAAGAGACCGGTTTTTACATGCGATAACAGTTGCCTTACTTCGGTTAAACAATCCAGAACTAGCAACAAATAAGAGTGCAAAAAACATAAAATACATGGATCTTTCAAATATAAGAAAGATAATCGAGGAAAGAACTTTAATTGTAGAGAAAAAAAATGTAGATGATACTTTGAGCGAATTAAATCAGTTTTTGGATAGCTGGATTAAAGATAGTGAGCTTCAAACAGATCTTGAATACTATTTTTTCGCTTCAAATAAACAAGTGATGAGAAATGCTAGAAATAAAAATCGTTTGCTTAGAAGGTATTGGGAAAAAGAATTAAGAAAGACTGAAAAACCAACACTAGATTCCATGAGAGAAATTGAAACAACAAGCGGTTTAAAGCTTTATGAGAGGGAATGGTGTTTAAAATGAAAAATAAAGTTGGCGAAATCCGACCAGGGCAATTAATTACCACTTTTGGCCCTGGTGCCATTATAGACTCAGTGAATGATTCTTTGATGATTTTAGATATTCGATATTGGGATAAAGCAAAAGATATTATTTATGATAAAAATCTTGCGGACTTTTTAGGTAAACATTATTTTAAGAAAGTACCTGCAACAGGTGAAAAGGCCGATCTACCTGTAATCCCATTTCCTTTTTACCATGAGTGTAGCAACACTAAATGTAGACGACTTTTTGATATAAGAGACAATTTCAATATTAGGGAGTATTTAGAGAAAGGACCTCGATGTCCTTCCTGCAACTGGAGAGCACATCCTGCAAGATTTGTCATTTCATGCGAGGATAATCATTTGGAAGATTTTCCGTGGAAATGGTGGGCGCATGGAAAAGAACATAAAGAATGTAATGGAAGATTAACCTTATCAAGTGGTGGAGATTCATCAGGATTAGAATCGTTAAGCGTAAAATGCGAGTGTATGGAGAGCGGGAAATCTCTACGAGGTGCTTTAGATCCTAAATCATTTAAAGGGTATAAATGTAAAGGGGCACATCCACATAAACTTGAATTTAATGGCGAGTGTGGTAAAGATGTTATACCGCTTCAACGTGGAGCATCTAATGTTTATTTTGCAGCGATTAGAAGTGCGATATCATTTTCTGGTGATTCTCACATTAAAGAGTTACTTATTAAACATCAGAATGCATTGATTCAATGGGAACAGAAAAGAGGCGAAAATGGATTAAAAGATTATTATGAGGTAAATTTTGAGGGAAAAGTTTTTAAGGATTTTAATCATTTTTACAATGAATGGATAAGGTTCAAGGGAAATAAGAGTGGAGAAAAACTGAATTATAAGCAGATCAAAGAATTTGAATACGAAAAGTTTACGGATTTTAAAGATAAAATTAAAATTCCAAAAGAGAATCCAGAATTTGAGGCGGAAGCACAGCCTGTTCCGATAGAGTTACAACGTTATTTTAGTAAGATCATTAAAGTGCATCGGTTAAAAGAAATTATGGTTTTGCTTGGCTTTATGCGTAATGAAAGCCCTGAACCAGAAGTAGAAAATCCAAAGGAAATTGTATGGTTAGAATCTGGAACTGAAGAAAAATGGTTGCCTGCAGTTGAAACGTTCGGAGAAGGAATATTTATCGAATTTAATCGTGAAACAGTTAATAGTTGGTTGCAGTCTGTAGAAGATAAGTCAAAAAAATTTAGTGTACTATATGATAGATGGCTAAAAAAGAAGGGATGGACAAAGTTAGAAGATCGTAACGCATTATATGTGATGATGCATACACTATCTCATCTTCTCATAAAGCAGTTATCTTTAAAATCTGGTTATTCATCTGTAGCGATTAAAGAGAGAATATATTGTAGTGAAACAATGGCTGGAATTTTACTATACACGGGGAGTGCAGACCAAGAAGGAACTTTAGGTGGGTTAGTTGAAATGGGAAGTATTGATAAGTTTAGAGAAATCTTAGATGAAGCGTTAGAAGAAGCAATGTTTTGCACAAATGACCCCGTTTGTTCCACTTTAGAGGTAGATGAAGAAAATGACTTAAATGGTTCAGCATGCTTCGCATGTTCGATGATTTCAGAAACTTCTTGTGAAGTCGGTAATCGTTTATTAGACAGATCTTTAGTTGTACCACTTCAAGATAGTGTGATTATCCCTTACTTTGATGGGTTGATATGAAATGTTCCATGAAAAATTATTATTTAAATTGAATGTGTTATACCAAAAGTTACAAGAAGATATTTTGCCTAATATCAGCAGCTCTAAAGATTGTGAATTAGATTCTAATATTCTGCGATATAAGCGCATATTTCATGAATTGTTTCCAAATTTGAGCATTGATGAGATAAGGAAACTGCTGTTGCTTTTAAAGTTGGTTAGTGATAGAAGTAAAGAAAATTTACACAGAGTAGAGATTGTATCATCTGGAATGTCAAACATGAATCTGCCAGTACGTGAAACTATCGGTGTTATTAAGCAACTTTTGTTTGAAGCATCGCATTATATTTTTATGACGGGATACGCTATATCCTCCTATTTTCATCATTTAGCTGATTTATTAAGGTATAAGGGTGCACAAGGAGTAACAATTGAAATATTTATAGAGAACAATCACAACGAAAACTTAAAGCATTTGTTAGACCATTTAAATATTGAAAACTTAAAGGTTTATAAATATAATAATCCAAGTCGTCATTCTGCTTTGCATGCAAAAACAATCGTAGTAGATTACAGAGTGGCTTTCATAACGTCAGCTAACTTATCTTATAATGGCATGATTAATAATATCGAAATTGGAGCTTTAATTGAAGGAAAACAGGTTGAAAATATAATAAAAATCTTTGAAGAACTGAAGAATCGAGGTTTTTTGAAACTATAAACTAGTTAAAAGGAGATCAATATGATAGTAATTGATCTTTTTACAGGGGCAGGTGGGTTAAGTGAAGGATTTCATGAGGAAGGCTATAAAATTGTGGCCCAAATTGAGAAAGAAAAATGGGCATGCGAAACTTTAAAAACCCGACTGATATATCATTTTTTAAACAAAAACAATGATTTAGAACTTTATTTTGAATTTTTAAGAAAATCTTTTAATTACAAGACTTTAGATCAAGATCGAATGATAATTTTTAAGAAATACCCTGAACTAAAAGAAAAAATTGATTATGAAATTTTAAATCGAAAATTTGGAAATCCTGCAAATGATCGTGAAGCGACTTCTTCATCTGATATCATTAAAGAGATATACGCATCTTTAAAGTATAATAATGCAACAAGTGTCGATTTAATTATTGGGGGACCACCATGTCAAGTATATTCAGTTATTGGAAGAAGTCGTCTAAAAGAAGCTGCTAATAGAGATTCGAGAAATTACTTGTTTTATTATTATTTAAATATTGTAAAGGAATTCGAACCTAAGGCTTTTGTGTTTGAGAATGTCCCTGGTATTTTAACAGCTAAAGATAGACTGATATTTTCGGTTATTCAAGAAGAATTTGATAACATCGGGTATACAATACTATCTGGTAATGATCATGAACATAAGAACAATATTATTGATTTTTCTGACTATGGAGTTTTTCAAAGAAGAAAAAGGGTAGTATTATTTGGCTTCAAAAAAGAACTCAATTATACCTACCCCGATTTTTCTCGCTTCACAGAATACTGGAATGAAGAAAAAAATACAAGGAATATTATTGGTGATTTACCTTCGCTATCTCCTGGAGAGGGAGAAGATTTAAAGTTAATAGAGTATCCATTCCAAAACAATAGTGAACTTTCTGAGTATCAGAAAAAAATGCGAGAAAATAGTATGGGGATTATGAATCATAAAGCACGAGCTGTTCGAGATCATGATCGAATGATTTATAGGATAGCTATAGAATACTCTAATCAAGGTATTCAATTAAAATATAACGAATTACCTAATGATTTAAAAACCCATCAAAATGAGGAATCGTTTTTAGACCGATTTAAAGTGCATAATTGGAATGAGATCCCTCATACTATTGTAGCTCATATTGCTAAAGATGGACATTATAATATTCATCCGGATATTAAGCAAGCACGATCGTTGACTGTACGTGAAGTTGCAAGAATTCAAAGTTTTCCCGATAATTACAAATTTGAGGGACCTAGAACAGCACAATTTTTACAAGTAGGGAATGCTGTTCCTCCTATTATGTCAAGGGTAATTGCTAAAGCAGTTAAACATATACTAACGTCACCGTAAAAAGCTATTAGAATATTAAATTTTTCCCATGGTGTAAGTTGAACTCTATTGTGCAACTAACACTAGGACAACAGGTGTCTAAGCTAGTAAATGCCGTTTCAAAACCATCGATGCTGTTTATACGGATCGATGTGATATGAATTGATCTACAAGTACAGAAAAAGTTGTTTCGACGTATCTTAAATGTTTGAAATAAATATGGCGAGAGGTTATTATCTCTCGCTTATTTTTTGGTTGTTCACTACATCCCCGTGTTCGACAGTTTGAGGGGTAAAATTCAAATTATTGGTTCTACGTCAAATGTTGGGGTAGGAGCTAAACCTCCTACTCCATAAACAACTGGAATATTGTTTAATTTAAACAGATGGTGATGGTGTAATAAAACACGTAACCGTAAACGATCATAACGTTTAAATCCAAAGGCATTTCGTTTAATCACCTTTGTTTGATTGTTGAGTCCTTCAAGGAATCCGTTGTTATAGCCAAAGGCAAAGCTGTTTAAAATTTCGACTTCCCAGTTTTTAAAGGTTTTTATTACCTGAATAAACTCGTTTATCCCCGATTTTAAGACTGTTTATGGCATCATAAAAATGTAGGTTATGGCATTCCTTTTATGTAGGTCTTCCCTGGTGGATGACAAAAAAAAGCCACTTGCAGACATCCCATCATTTAATGACACTTCCTGTTGGATTAGTTAGACAGGAGGTAGTATGAGGAGATGTTACAAGTGACCGATATACAGTATATCAGACAAGAAGTGAATATAAAAGGGTGCAGTTATGCTGATGTCGCAAGAAGAACAAATAAAGATTACCGAACGGTAAAAAAATACGCCGACATGGAGGAATTTCAACCAAAAGAAAAAATAAAAAAATCACAACCGGCTCCAGTCATGGATCCCGTCAAAGATATCGTGGATCAATGGCTTAAGGAGGACATGAAGAAGAAAAAGAAATACCGTCGAACGGCCAAACGTATTTGGCAGCTGTTAGTCGAAAAAGAAAATTTCAAAGGCTCTGATCGTACCGTTCGGGCTTATGTCTCTAAGCGTAGGAAGGAACTGCTGGATGATAGTGAAGAGGCTGCCCTTCCACTCGACTCGAAGCCAGGAGACGCTCAAGTCGATTTTGGGGAAGCTCCATTTAAATATATGGGCAAGGTTATGGATCTTCCGTATTTGGTCATGTCGTTCCCATATAGGCCGCTTATGTACAAGTCTTTGAATCACAAAACCAGGATTGTTTTCTGGAAGGATTAAAGCGTTTCTTTCATCACATTGGAGGTGTCCCTCGCCGAATACGTTTTGATCATTTAGCACCGGCTGTAAAGAAAATCCTTCCGCATGGGGAACGCGTTTTAACTGAGGGATTTCAACCATTTGCCCTTCATTATGGATTTACCTATGAATTTTGTAACCCGGCTTCAGGAAACGAAAAGGGCCATGTCGAATCGAAAGTAAAATATTTTAGGAATAACTTGTTCCTGCCGGAACGCACCATTTATAATCCGGATGATTTTAATCAACAGCTATGGAAGGAATGTGAAGCCGATCACCAACGCCTGCATGACGAGAAAAAGATTGAGATTGCCAGATTACATGAAGAGGATAAACAAGCCCTACTGTGCCTTCCGGCAAAGGAATATGCTGGTATCCGATATGAAACTTTAAAAGCCGATAAATATGGCTATGTACAAATCGATGCCAAGAAGTATTCGACATCGCCTCGATATGCCAATCAAGAGGTATTGGTTGGGATCACTTATAATCAGGTTGACATTTTAGCCGACAACGGTGAAATCATTGTTCAACATGAAAGACTATATGGGGAAAAGACGAAATCAATGAAGTGGCAGCCGTATTTGTCTTTAATGGCTAAAAGGCCAACGGCCTTGAAATACAGCACGTTTTATGAGCAACTTCCGGAAAACTGGCAAGAATACCTGGAAGCTTGCACAGTGGAAGAAAAGAAAAAGGCGTTACAACTGCTCTCTATTATTCTGAAAGACTATGACTTTA
>NZ_AUMM01000070.1 GCF_000430685.1 Tuberibacillus calidus DSM 17572
TAATTATTTATTACAGGCGCAGTTGGATCAAATTGAAAATTTATTGGCTGATTTGACTTAATATTTACAGTCTGTTTAAACGCTTCAGTAAGGCCTTTTGAAATTTGATATTCCAATTTATAGAATAATAGATGTATAGGATCAGAATAACGATCGATCCATTGAGTAAATTTGGAACGAAAAAAAATAGGTAATTGAGATTCTGTCAAAATTTTTATATTAGATCCGTGGAAAAGGTTAATGACATTGGCTGTCTCTTCCTCAAGTAACCCTTCAAAATAATGAACTGATTTTCTGACAATATAACGTATTTCCTGTTCACGTTCTTTGATATAGGCAATCATTTGTTCTCTGATTTGTTCTTGTTGTTCATACCATTTTTTTATGTTTTCAAGTTGTTCTTTTAGTTCCTCCGTGGATTGTTGAGATAAATTTTGTAGCGTTTCTATTTCATGATAAAGGTTCTCCGCAATGAAACGAAAACGCATTTGAAAAACATGGAGTTTTTCCTTACCTCTAGAACCCAAATTTATCATCGAATGGATTTGCTCTTCTATTTTCGGTAAACCTGAATTCTCAACAAGTTGCTTATCTCCTTCTAACTTTCCTTTTAATGCCGAGATGGCAGAAAGAGGATAAATAGTTAATTCTTTTTCACCCATTATATTAGCTAATCTTCTTTGTGCAACATCCAGCGCATCTTCCAATTCCCCTTCGTCAACCAAATCCGCAAAATTAGCAACAAAAACAATACGGTCCTTTCCCTGTTTTAGAAGCGTGTCCTTCAAAAATGTTTTTTCAGAGCCCCTCACCGGAGCTGTTAAGTCGATCATAAATAAAACCACATCAGCTTTTGGAATATAATTATAGGTAATATCTGCTCGATGCTGATTCAAATCATTAATCCCTGGTGTATCGATAAGCACCACTCGATTTTCCAATAAAGGATGCGGTAGGAACAGTTTTAAATACTTTATTTGATCTGGATCAAAATCAGAGTTTGCGGTATACTGTTTCAAAACTTCATTTGTAAGAGGCTTGTCCTCAGTTGATCCATCAGTTTTAATAATCTGAAGACCTTTTTTGTCACCGTACATTAAAGCATTGATCGTTGCAGTTGTCGGGGTCACATCAACGGGTAAAAGTTTTTCTCCCAAAAGAGCATTTATAAAAGTTGACTTTCCTTGTTTAAATTCTCCTACAATAACAATGCTATAAAAGTCATCTATAATGTCCTGATAAAGATCATCTAGGTTTTGAACTAAACGACTATTAGGTATAAGTCTTTGTACATTAGATCTGACCATATTGATCATTTTCTTTAATTCTTGAATTTCTTCTTTATAGTTCATAGGGGTACTCCTTCAAGCTCTTTTTTTGTATTTAGTGCTATAGACACTTTTTGAAGGTCCTGTTTTAATGTTAGAAGCATCTTTTCCTGCCGGTTTAAATTTTCCAGTTTTCTCTGAATTTCAGATTGCTCAAGGTGCGTGTTTTCGCGCAACTGGTTAAGCTGGTTTTCAATCTCTGCAATATTAGTTTCTATTATTTTTTTGAACTCTGTTCGCAAAGCCTTCCCTAACACTTCCCATTCCCGCTTTAAATCACTTACCTTTTCTTTATTTTTTGTTTCAAATTGATTAATGATTTTAATTCGAAACTTTCTTCGAGTAGTTTCTCCCATAAGTTTTACCATACCTGATTTAACCAAAGAGACACCGCCATAGATAATCCCAGCTAGAATACCCCCTACAGCAATCATCCCTTTGACAAAAAGGTTTGAACTATTTGTCCATGCGGTATTCAGTTCCTCAAATATTTCATCAAAAATGTCAGGATGCTGTTGAGTATCCTGAGCAAGGTCTTCAGACAATCTGGAAAGTGTCACCACCTCATCATTACTAATTAATCTATCAAAAGCTTGATTAAGCCTATCCCATTCCTGGTCTAAATTTTGGCTTGCCAACTTAATTATTTCCGAGATAGACATTTCTACACGCTTTTTCTTTTCAAGATGAAGCGTGCGTTCAAGCGGTGCAATTTCATCCTCAATTTCTCTTGCAATAGCTTGCGGGTCTAGATATTCATAACGATCAATAACTGATAAAGCCCTTGACGAGATATGATCTAATTCTTTTTCATACCAACTTATAATTTCTTTTCCTTTATAACTCAGCTGAGACTCAATTTTGTGAAGCGCTTTTTTGCCGGTTTTTCTAACATTCCTTACACGTGGTTTAAATGCCTCAATCTTCTCATCTAAATGCTGAATATCACTTACAAGCGTTTTACGCTGAAATTCAATGCTGTTATTTATTACATGGTCGATAATTTTATTTGAGGCTTGTATAGGTTTTAAAAGTTTAATGGCCCCTCTTTCATATTGTAAAAATTTCGATAGAGCTTCCTCAAACTCAAGTATCCCTGTATCTTCTATGTCCCATGTTGGAATAGGGTGCCCAAACTTATTAACCAATTCCTCACCATTCATCTTTCTTCTCGCATTTAAAGCCTGTTTAGCTGTTATTAAAAATACTTTTGTGTCTCCTAATATTGGCTTTAAATGTTCTCGGGTAAAGTCTTTAACTTTTTCAATCTTTTCATCGCTATCTAAGACATCTTTAAAATTGATCACTATAAATATTTTCTGAATATCATTGACTAACAAACGATCCCTAAGAAAACTCATTTCCGACTGCGCTAATATTTTTTTTGCTGAAAGTAAAAGGATAGCTGCATCCGCATTGGGTATAATATTGTTTGTTATTTGCTCACGAGCTGGGTCCAAATCATTGGTTCCAGGTGTATCGATAATAGTTACACCATCCTTGCAAAAGGATAAAGGTGCGGAAATGTCAGCAAATCGAATCTCCTTTATCTTTTCAACCGCTTCTTTATATTCTTTTTCTGAATCCGGATCCCCTTCAATTGGGTCCATAGGTGCAATGATTTTTTTAAATTCCTCTTCCGATATTCTTTTTGGTAGTTTTGCTTCATCCCGATAATACAGTGTAATCGACGGTTCATCACCATAAGAAATGATGTTTAATATAGTTGTTGTTGGTCGGGCTAATGATGGTAAAATTTTCTTTCCTAACAATGCATTAATAAACGTTGACTTTCCTCTTGAAAATTCCCCGACAACTGCAATTTGAAAGGAATCTTCTATTATTTTTGTTTTATGTAATTCGACTTTTTTAACCCCTTTGTCAAAGCCAACTTCTTTAAGAATTAATATAAGTCTATCAAGCTTTTCACAGACAAAATCACGTTTCCGAATATAATCATTTAAAGAAAATGACAATCCTAATCATACTCCTTTAATATTGTAAAACCCCATTTAATTTAGATAATAACGATCTTATGGAAAAACAATTGGATATTTCTATTACATAGAGTTTTAACTCAAAAGTGGTATCGTTATCCACAGACCCGATTAAAAAAGATTTGCTTATCATACGGGTAACGGGCCTCCATATATAGTGGCGCGATACATCTCATTTCCTCATCCGTTTATCTCATCAAGTAATTTCATTAATTACAGGACATATATATAAGGACAATAATAATACAAATTGCAATGAATCTCGTTCGGTTAATCCTTGTTTGGACAGCCGAAATATCGAACTTTAAAGGTTCAGGTAGACAGTCTACTTGATTTTCTATCAATGTTATAAAATCTGCTGAAATATCAATCTCAGGTAGTTTCGGAGCCATTATTTTAGGCCAATTCAATAAGGTTTCATATTTCCTGATAAAATCAAAACCAATTCCCTGATCATATAGAACATTTATTTTATCGACAAGATACTTCGTTTCATTTATATCTTTAGAATTAAGCATTGAATTTAAAAACCTTTCGATACAGGGCTTAATTTCTGTAATAAAAGAATGTAAGAAAGTATAATAAGATCTAATCCTTTTAAACTTATGATTATCTAGCTCCACCGCAAACAATTGTTTTAGTTGGTCACAATGTTCATTCCATTTTTTAGCTAAACCCGTTGCATAATCAATTTCATTCGCCAAAATGTTATGTAAAGCGTGATTTACATCCGCCTTAAATTGATTAAAACTCTCAACGATTTCCTCCTGCAATTGATCAATTTCTTCAGCATATTCTGTTAGTCGCTCATAATCATCCAGATAACGATTATAATGATCCTTAAATCGTTCTAACCTTTCTTGTGAAAAAATAATAATATGACTATTTATTTCACTCCATTCTCTTTTTAATTCATTACCATTATTATAAAATTGTTGTAAATCCGACTCGAATTGTTCCCTAAGCTCCCCATAATTAAGTATTTTTATTTCACATTTTTTTACCCACAGGGTATTTAATGTTGGGCTCAATTTCCAAAGTTTTGATCTTAAGAACTCTATTGATTTAAAAGGATATGAAAAGGATTTTTTTACATATGATATTTTTTCTTTTAATATCTGCAATTGTATTTCCGTCTGGGCTTTTTCATCTATAAGGTTATGAAATTGTTCGAGAAATCCATTAAATTGCGATTCAATTTCGTTAAGTTTTAAGTTGGTTTTTTCTTTTAACAATAGTTGATCCGTTTCTTCCAATAGATTGTTTAGGCGTAAAAGAATGCGATTTAATTTAAGACTGTCATCCTCAATAAGTTTTGTAATGATCTTTTCTATTGTTTCCCAATTCCCATATGTAAGTTTTTTTGAATCCTTTTCTAATTTTCCTTGTAAGGAAAGCTTAGCAGATATCGGTATTAATTCTTGTAAAACACTTTTTAGTTTGCGGGAACTATATGCAATATGTTCCTCCAGTTCTTCATCTTCACCTTCATATAGGTCAATTCCATTAACAATCCCAATGGTAGGAATGGCATCTTTCTTTAACTTCTCTAATTCGATCATCTGTGTTGTTGTACCAATATTATAAACATCGAATAACCAAAGAACTATGTCCGCGTGTGGAAGAGCTAACCTTGTGGCGTCAGTATGATGTTGATGATCCGCGTTTAATCCAGGGGTATCTATTAAACTTATGTATTGTAATAGCTCATTAGGGTATTGGACTTCTATAAAGGATAGTTTGTTACGAAGTTCTTGACCCTCATTACTCTCTGTGGTAAGTAGCTGTAATTGGTTAGGATTAAATGTCCGACTATTGCCATTCTTTAAGTGACCAATTACTTTATAACTGTTACCATAAGTCAATTTTGTGACAATAGAAGTTGTGGGTATAACGTCTGAGATAAGAAGTTTCTGACCTAACATGGCATTAATAAAAGTGGATTTCCCCGCCTTAAATTCACCAGCAATCATTACGCGTAAAGGTTCCGATGCATACTTTTTTAATTCAGAAATTCTTGTATTTAAGTGGGACATTAGTGGATCCACATTCTTGATTAAATCTTCCAACTTTTCCAAGGCTTCCACAATATATCTTTGATGCTTATTCAACCGTTTTCAATCCTTTCAAGTTTTGAGTAAAATGAATATTTGCTTGGATTGATACGTGTTTTTTACGTTTAGGTCATGTTTTTCCAATACACGATGTTGAATAGAACCATTAGTTCTCATAGGAATTTGAAAAAATCCACTTTTAAATCTGTAAACACGTCATATAACTTGCCAAACATTGGATGTATGCTTTATTTATAGTTTATAATATAGATTTACAAAATTCTACATAAAATGCCATTTTTGACGGTATTCTTGTATTTTTTTTAACAAGTTTTTACAGTAAATTAACTATATTTCCAACTCACATAGGTTTGAAAGAGAATCCCATTGTAGAAACGTTATAGCAGGATAGCAAATGGCAATATCAAAAATAAGTAACGAATATAGGAGATTTACCATCATCCTTGCAAGTATCAATGGATGAGGTCTCTCATCTATAGAGATAACGAATCCGTCCTCATATCCCACTGCCCTTAAGAAAAACCATACATAATTTTATATTTTTAACATAAATGCTCAAAATATGGAGTTTTGTCTATGGGCATGTTCACCGAGTTTGGAGGCATTCCTTGAGGAGAAACGACACGAATAAAGAAGCCGTTAATCCAATCGTTAGCGAAAAGTAGGGTAATTCAATAGATGAAAACAGTCAAAACACGCTCACCTTAGACGTATCTCATTATTCCATGCAAAAAAACAGCGGACCGCTTACTGCATTTCCCGCTGTTCCATGATCCTTCTGTAGGGTTGCCGTGAGTAGCTACCGGTATAAAAATAGGGAGTCGAACGGCGAAGGGGGACACTAAGCTTGTCCCCTATTTCTAATCCTGCCAAAAAATCAATAGTTATGCCTTTATCTTTTTTATAATGCGCTTTGACACTTAAACGAATGATGACTTCAATACTGGGTTCTTACCCGTTTCCCATTTTAAAACGGATTAGCAATTCACATGCATTTTTTCAGCGAGTTCCGTTTGTGACCAACCCCTTTTTTCTCTCCTTTTTTAACCGTTCACCAAAAATCATGTACATCCATCCTTTCTCTATGTTCCTTATTGATGGAATGGATAGTTCTAGGCGCAATAAGGCGCAACCTCTTGTTGCTAGTAAAAAATCATGCTCAAGCTGTATCTTTCATCATCACTTTCCATTTCCTAAATGGCCAAAATGACACTTATACAACATTATTACTTTGTTTTGAATCTTGAAAATTACCAATTGTAGGATAATAATGGAATTAACAAGCATGCTACTCCTTTTTTTGGGGAGAGTTGAGCGGGGTTACGCCATCAACACCTGAAAAAAGCAGGGGGCAAACTTTTGGATGGATAGGCTTGGGGAGTGAGTTTTGTGAAGCATAAAGTATATACACTCCTTGCCTTCGTCATTTTTATTTGTGTCATTGTTTACTGCATTCATTTACGCGTGCAAAATCATAAATTGGAAGGCTATGTCAATGAAAATCTAAACAATTTATTAAAACCGATTGAATTGGATTTACAGCAAAATCAAGATATATTAAATAAAGCGATTAGTAGCGGGGCTATCTCTAAAATGGATCTTCAAAGCCTATCCTTACTGTTAAATGATATCGTGATCAATCTTAATGACCTCATGACCATTGAATCACATATTGCTGACACAGAAGAAGCCGGATCCATCACCAAAGAATTATTATTTAGAGAAAAGAAATATATCGATAGCATAAGGGGCGGATTAACTCGACTAAACGAAGAGCAGCTCCAATCATTTAAGAAAATGAAAGCGATCCATTCCACTTTGTTGAACATTTATGCAGATGAGGATATCGCGAAAACGCATTTTAAAGTTACAAACGAAAAGTGGTTAACAGTCCTTAGGAGGATGGATCAAGACATCGTCAAGAAAGATCTTGTTGGGGCATTTTGAGCTAAAATGATCGGCCATCATAAGCGACATGTGGAACAGATCACAGGTGGATCTGTTCCTTTTTTTAAATGAGCATTTTGCACATTTTTCAACCCAAGAGCCATAAGGTTTTCTAAATCATAAAAAAGGACTTCACCCCTTATTTGTAGAATTTTGAAGTAACCAAACCACAAAAATCCACAAGGAGGAAGTCACTTTGTATATTCTACAAGAAAGTCTATTTTCCTTTGAAGAATTGCAAATTTTAGAGTCAAAAGAGAAATTACCGATCTTTTTTAGTGCTCTAGATTTGCGTCCTTATGCTAAACAATTGAAAAGTTCTTCACCCCAAGGGGCTGAAGGACATTCCAAAGAAGGGATATTAAGGGCTCTTATCGCTGCCCCATTAGAAGGTATTGATACTTTTACTTCTCTTCACAATCGATTGAAAAATGACCTGCGTTTTCGTTACCAATGTGGTTTAGATATTAGCAGGCCTGCACCATCCATCTCTACTCTTAGCCGAGTATTTTCTTCACTAACCAAAACTGGACTCGTGAAAAGAATCTTTCAAGATCTCGTCCAGTTAGCTCAAGAGGAAGGAGTAATTGATGGAAAACATCAGGCTATCGACAGTGCCGCCATTGATGCTTACGAAAAGAAGCAGCCTAAGAAGCGAAGTGAACAAACAGGCAACGCCAATTGGGGGGCAAAGTTTGATTCCTTCGGTAATAAAATTACTTGGTTTGGCTATAAGATGCATCTTTCCGTTGACACCAAAAGTGAATTACCAATGGCGATTGAAGTAACCCCTGCTCATATCAACGATGGGGATGTCGCACCACAATTAATTGAACAAGTAAAGAGTTGTACAAACTCTAAAATTGATTTCCTGATAATGGATGGTGGGTACGACCAGCTTAAAAACTACGAATCCGCCAAGAACATTGGGGCTCAAGCTATTATTCCACTCAATTTGCGTAATGAAAAGGAGCCTCCCGAAGGAATTGCCTCCAATGGAACCCCACGCTGTTCTATGGGGTACGAAATGACTTATTGGGGAGCCAATAAGGATCAGCTCAAATTCAGATGTCCACACGCAACCGGAAAAGTGGATTGCCCATTAGGAATGGCAGCCTGTTCATCCTCCAACTATGGAATGGTAGTAAAAATTAACGTGAATAAGGATCTTCGCCGGTACTCTAATCCACACCGCGATTCCAAACGTTGGAAAGAACTTTACAATGAGCGAACCAGTGTAGAACGGTGCAATTCAAGAATGAAAAGTTATCTTACAGCGAACTCCCTGCATGTGTGGGGAATCGATAAAGTAAAAACTCATATTTACTTGAACGCCATCGTATTACTGGTTTCAGCTCTCGCAATGGCAAAAGAGAGTAAAAAGCAACAAACCGCTTAAAAAATTTTTAAAGCGAAAAATTCTGCAAGTACGCCCAAAAAAGGACAAACAGAATATTTGTAAACCAAAGATACAAAATACCCCAATTTATTTGGGTTTCTTTTAAAACTCTTTTTAATAAAAATCTAATTTTGCAAAATGCTCTAATAAAAATCTAATTTTGCAAAATGCTCACATACCAAAATCCCACAGAATTCTTAAAGTATTTCTGCGGGATTATATATTAGATTTAATCTTTAAACTTCAAAGAAGTGCTTGTCGGGAAATGAAACAGCACCGTTAGAAGCAACTATTGTGCGATTTTTAAAATTGGTTTGATGGTGAACCCATTCTTGGAATCTTCAAAGGCTTTGTTAATATCGTCAAAATTGTAAAAACGGACTAATTTATCAAACGGGAACAGGCCTTTTTTATAATAATCAACCAATTCAGGGATGAACACTTGCGGCACTGCCTCTCCCTCAATCACACCCATCATCGTTTTCCCTTCTGCCATCAGATCATTGTGGACATCGAGGGTCATTTCAGGTGTAACACCCACAATGGCAACTTGTCCAAGCGGACGCAATGCTTGAAGCGATTGGCGGACAACAACAGGTACACCGGTCGTTTCAACGGCATAATGAGTGCCGCCATTCGTAATCTCTTTAATGTTTTTCACAATATCGACTTCTTTGCTATTTAATGCAGCAGTAGCTCCTAATTCTTTCGCCATCTCCAAACGATTCGCATGAATATCAATAGCGATGATATGTTTGCATCCGACGATTTTGGCTGCCATAATCGCGCTTAACCCTACAGCCCCACAGCCATAGACGGCAATGGAAGAACCGAACTCCGGCTTCAATTTATTTAAAACCGTGCCAGCCCCCGTTTGAATTCCGCAGCCCAACGGTCCTAATAGAGAGATGTCGACCTCTTGATCCACTTTCACAACGTTTCTCTCATTTGCAATCGCATATGCGGAAAAAGAAGATTGGCCGAAAAACGTTGATATTCCTTTGCTATCCTGATGAATCCGATGATTTCCGTCTTCATCCGTTCCGCCGAAATTCAAATCATTAAAATTGACGCATGTCGAAGGATGACCGGTTAAACAGTTTTCACAATGGCCGCAGGAAGCATAAGAAATGACAACATTATCTCCCGGCTCCACAGTTTTTACACCTGATCCGACTTTTTCTACAATTCCGCTGCCTTCATGTCCTAAAACAACGGGAAACGGCGTCAACCCCATATCTCTCGCAACTGCATCCGTATGACAAACTCCGGAAGCCACCACTTTAACTAATACCTCATTCGCCTTTAATTCGGATAGCTCCACATCTTCGATTTTAAAGTCTTCCCCTTTGGTATGAATCACTGCCGCTTTTGTTTTCATGAGAGTATCCCTCCTGTTCGTTTGTATGTATGCCCATCAAAAAAATTTTATGAGGATTTGCCTTTAATATTGACAAGATGCTTGTCATTTATACTCAAGTTTGACACCATTTCACTACATGTGGATAACTAAAGGTGATTATACCAATAGTTATCCACTTTGGTCAAGTCCATTTTATTGTCAGTATGTGTCAAGATTTTCTCGACAACCTTTATAGATCAATATCTCCGGCACCCTAATTTTGTACGCCTACCCTACCGCGCTATCGCTTGGTATCCTGTGTGATTTCGTTCATTCAAAGAATGAATCAAAATCACACAGGTTGATATTTTGGGTTAATACTTGAACCCTTTGATAAGCTGTCCCAAAGCGGATGAACTTGGGCCGTTCAACGGGATACGCCCATGCTTCACACCAATGGAAGGGCGCGTCTTTTGATGGAGAATTTCAGCCTTTTTGACGACCCTCTTCACTTCACGGTGTTTCCTTGCGCTTCTCCTCTGA
>NZ_AUMM01000071.1 GCF_000430685.1 Tuberibacillus calidus DSM 17572
CCGAAACTGGGCCGGCCTTTAAAAGACAGTGAGGAAGACAGCGCCCAAAAACGAATAGAATACCAGGACGCCTTGGATCGGAACGCCGTCGAAGGCAAATTTGGCGAGGGCAAGCGTACATATGGGCTTGGTCTTATTCGAGCACGCCTTCGACAGACAAGTGAAACCGTCATTGCCCTGCAGTTTCTGGTTATGAACCTTGAAAAGATCCTTCGGGATACTTTTTTTTCCTTTTTTCACTTGATCATTCGTCAGGTATTTTCATGTCACAAACTGCGAGTGGTAAGCTTTTGATCAAAATGTAGGTTGTTCAGTAGTCCCTAATTAGCTTTAGAAAATATTATCTATAGGATTCAATAAAGTTTTTTACTTAATTACGAATGAAGGAATGAAGGTTTATAAGTTGGAGAAAGTCGAAGACGTTTTTCTGATTCGATAAACGTTCTAAGAAAATGTTGGGCGCTTTTGGATAAATAGCGGTCTTTTAACCAGATCACGGCTGATTGAGAAATAAGCTCATTACCCTCAATCTCTAAAATCTTTTTTCCTTGTGGTAGAGGAGTGACAAAGGCTGACTGTGGAATGACTGAAGCACCAACACCAGCTGAAACTAGGTCTAAAATCATTGACGCATCTGGGCATTCGCAAACGATCTTCGGTTCGTACCCATGATTTTTGAAGTGATTGAGTACAACCTCATACTGTCCGATACCGCTGATGCGATGGAGTAACATCAACGGCATTTGAGCTAACTCTGCAAGGGAAATTTCCTCGATATCAGGGTCAGTTAACCATTGTTCAGGTACAACGGCTACATAAGGTTCTTCAGGAAGAGGTAGATAAGAAAACTCGTTCATTTCTAAAGGTAAGCGTACGAAAGCAAATTCAATATCTCTATTTCGTAAAAGTTCAGCCATTAGGTAAGAATCTCCGCTTCGTAAATGAAACGTCACTTCAGGGTATAAAGTCCTGAATTGTTGGATTCTTTCAGGGATGTAAGCAAAACAGGTTTTTACACAACCGATGGCCAATACACCCCTAAGACCCTTACCGGTTTCTTGCACTTCTTTCTTAATCTCTTCGAATTGATCCAGGAGATTTTCTGCTTTTTTATAAAGGAGTTTTCCGGCTTCAGTTAGTTCGAGGTGCCGACCATTACGCTCAAACAATAAAACGCCTAGCTCTTCTTCTAATAATTTCAACTGCTGACTGAGTGGTGGCTGAGCAATGTGGAGTTTCTTTGCGGCTTCAGTGATCTTTCCTTCTTGGGCGATCGTTACAAAGTAACGGAGCCGTTTGACATCCAATGTTATCCCTCACTTTCTATATAAAAAACATATAGAAAACAAATAAAATAAATATTTTTCAGTATAATATTTCGTGTGTTATATTTTAAACAATAAGAAAATTACTTTTCAAGTTTTTTGTAAGGGTTTACAAGCGAAAGGGCACTAAGTATTAAATGGAGGGATCGTCATGTCAGCAAAAACAGGCAAAGAGTACGTGCAAAGATTAAAAGAAGCGAAAAATAATGTTTACATCCACGGTGAAAAAGTAGAGGATGTGACGGAACACCCAGCCTTCAAAAATGTGATTCGATCCATGGCTGATCTTTATGATCTGCAATATGAGAAGCCGGAAAAAATGCTTTACAATTCACCAACAACAGGAAACAAAGTTGGCGTCACTTTTATGGAGCCAAAAACAGTGGAAGACTTGATCAAACGGCGTGAAGCGATTATGGAATGGCAGCGGTATTCGGGCGGATTGATGGGAAGGTCACCTGATTATTTAAATGCCAACGTCATGGCAATGGGTGCTGCTCATCAATTTTATGCTGAAGGCGACCCAATGTTTGCCGAAAACGCAAAAAAATATGCGGAATATGCACGTGAAAATGATCTCAGCTTAACACATACCCTTATTCACCCGCAGATTAACAGGGCGAAAGCACAGTATGAACAAAAAGATGCCAATGTTGCACTGCATGTTGTGAAGAAAACCGACGAGGGGGTCATAGTTGACGGCGTTAGACTGCTGGCCACGCAAGGCGCGATCACAGATGAAATTATCGTCTTTCCTTCAACCGTGAAAAAAGCCGGTGAATTAGACGACCCGTACTCTTTGGCGTTTGCTATACCAAATAATACGCCTGGATTAAAGTTTATTTGCCGTGAATCCTTTGATTACGGAAGAAATGAATTCGATCATCCACTTGGATCGCGTTTTGAAGAAGGCGATGCCATTGTTTGCTTTGAAAACGTGCTTGTACCTTGGGACCGTATTTTCATTCTTGAGAATTCGTCAATTTGTAACCGGGCCTACCGTGAAACCAATGCGGTCGTTCACATGGCCCATCAAGTTGTCGCTAAGGATATTGCGAAAACGGAATTTGTTTTAGGTGTAGCCTTAAGTATCATGGATGCCATTGGGATTGACGGTTTCCAGCATGTTCAAGACAAGGGAACAGAAATCATGTTGACACTTGAGATTATGAAATCGCATTTATACCGAGCTGAACATCAGGCAAAGCTGGATCGTTGGGGTATGATGACGCCGGACTATGCAGCCTTAGATGCGGCCCGAAATTGGTATCCACGCATTTATCCACGCTTGGCTGAAATCATTCGCATCCTTGGGGCATCAGGTTTAATGGGAATTCCGACACAAGCCGATTTTGAGAATGAGGAAATTGGAGCTCTACTCAATCGAGCAGTTCAAGGTAAAAATCTGGAGGGTTACGAGCGGGTCCAATTATTCCGCCTGGCATGGGATCTCACGATGAGTGCATTTGGAAGTCGGCAAACACATTATGAATATTATTTCTTTGGCGACCCAGTACGAATGGGAATGACTTATTTTAACAATTACGACAAAGAACCATTTAAACAAATGGTTCAGGAATTTCTCAAGCGCACAAAGAAATCAAAACCTAATTTTGTTAAAGCTTAAGGGAAAAGGGTGGGGATGTATCGTATGAGATCAACATTCATCCCGATTCCCCAAAATTACGCTGATCTTTAGAAGGAGGTGATTTTCGTTGGATGAGCGTACTTTTAGAAATGCCATGGGCAAATTTGCAACTGGAGTGACAGTCATTACGACTTCCGTCAACGGCCGGATACATGGAATGACGGCGAATGCATTTATGTCTGTCTCTCTCAATCCTAAATTAATATCCGTTTCCATAGATGAACGAGCGCAAATGTTAAGTAAAATAAAACAATCCAGGAAATTTGCTGTCAGCATTTTGTCAGAAGATCAAATGGAGGTGTCAAAACATTTTGCGGGACAACTCAAAGAAAAGCGCCACTTCCAATTTGAATGGTTCAACCAATTGCCGGTAATTCCTAATGCCTTAGCTCACGTCATCTGTGATGTTTATAATTTTTATAAAGCGGGAGACCATACTATTTTTATTGGAAAGGTTATTGATCTTAAATTAAGAGATGGCCAGCCATTGACTTTTTTTGAAGGCCGATACGGTTTATCATTAACGAACAAGGCTGTCAGTGGTTAAATAGGGAAAATAATTATTAAACTTTTTTTAATATTGACATCATATATGATTTTATATATATTAGGGAAATGAAAACACAAATACTTAGTAAACACCAAATTGCTTATAATGTCATTCGCTCCCGCATACTAAATGGGACTTATTCTCCAGGTCACAGAATCGTCATTGATCAAATAGCCAAAGAGCTCTCATTAAGCGCCATACCTATCAGAGAAGCGATTCGTAATCTTGAAGCGGATGGTTTGATTGAGTACATTCCTTACAAGGGTGCTGTGGTTACACAAATTAACGAAAACGAGTACTTAGATACTTTGACAACATTGGCGGTTCTTGAAGGCTATGCCACCATGCTCAGTTCTAAATTCATACCAAAAGAAAAAATTGCGGAACTAAGAAAGATTAATAAACAAATGGAGGAGGAAGTTGAGCAATACCATTTTAAAAACTTCGGGGAATTGAATCTTAGTTTTCACAATCTTATTTTTGAGTTCTGTGGAAATCGGTATTTAAAAGAAAAAATTCATGAAACAGAGGCACGGCTGGATGCGATACGTCGAAGGGGGTCGACGTTTATGCCCATTCGCCCGAAACAATCGGTTGAAGAACATGAACAATTGATTGTTTTAATTGAGACGAACCAGCCTTTAGAGACAATTGAAGCTTTTGCCCGAAGACATAAATTGAATACAGTGGAATCCTTTAGAAAGCGAAAGAGTGATCCGCAACATGATGAAATTTAATGATTCATCATGTTGCTTACCACGATTTTTCCGTATGCACTCTATAAGGAGGAGAAGCAGAATGGTGATGGATATTTCCGATGCGAAAACAAGGTTAAGAGGATCCATTGCACCAATTATAACACCCTTTAATGAAAGCGGATACATTGATTTTGAGACGCTGAAAAAACTTATTCATTGGCATATAGATAGCGGATCTCATGGGATTTCGGTCACTGGTACAACAGGGGAACCAAGCTCACTTACAACTGAAGAACGCGTACAGGTCATGGAAGTGGCAGCACAGGCAGTTGCCGGAAGGGTACCGTTTGTCCCGGGAACGGGATCGACGAACCACGAAGAAACGCTTTATTTGACTAAAAAAGCCCAAGAAATTGGAGCAGATGCCGCTTTAGTCATCGTTCCGTATTATAATAAACCTTCACAACATGCATTGTATAAGCATTTTAAAGCGATTGCCGATGCTGTCGACATTCCGATCATTGTGTATAATATCCCGGGCCGCACTGCCGTCAATTTGGAAGTTCAGACGCTCGCCCGGCTTAAAGAAGACTGCCCAAATATTATCGGAGTCAAAGAATCAAATAAAGATTTTGAACACGTAAATCGCGTTCTGTTGAATTGCGGCCGTGACTTTCTTCTTTATTCCGGCATTGAATTGTTGTGCTATCCAATGCTAGCCATCGGGGGAGCAGGTTACATTAGTGCAACAGCTAATGTTGTGCCTGATAAGGTTGCAGAATTGTATAATGCTTGGATGGCCGGAGATATAAAGCGGGCACAGGATCTACATTATGAGTTGATGCCCCTGAATGACATTCTTTTTAAAGATACAAATCCGGCACCAGTTAAAGCTGCTCTTGGAATGATGGGGAAAATTCAGCCGATTTTACGTTTGCCCATGGATTTACCGTCTCCGGCGATCCAACAAGAAATTCGAGAAGTACTAAACAACTATGTCACGATCGCTAGTTAAAAACAGGAGAGGAAGACGACAAATGGAAGTAAAAGATATTCAGCTTTATATTAACGGGAAATTTGTTGATGCTGTGTCTGGGAAGAAGTTTGATAATTTTAATCCATATACCAATGAAAGAATCAATCGCGTAGCCGAAGGAGACAGTGCTGATATTGATGCAGCGGTTAAAGCTGCTCATGCTGCCTTTAATGGACCATGGGGAAAAATGAAGGTCAGTGAAAGGTTGAGATATATTCATAAAATTGCCGACCTTATTGATGAACATATTGATGAAATCGCACCGCTCGAATCATTAGATACAGGCTTGCCGATTAGTCAGACCAAAAACATGGTCGCTCGTTCTGCACAAAATTTTCGTTTTTATGCAGAAATGGTGTCAAGTCGTTTGGCTGGTGAGGCTTATCAAGTAGACGGAGATTTTCTTAATTATACGATCCGAAAACCTGTAGGGGTAGCGGGTCTCATTACACCTTGGAATGCTCCCTTTATGTTAGAAACGTGGAAACTTGCACCAGCGCTTGCGACGGGTAATACGGTAGTGATGAAGCCTGGTGAACTTTCTCCGATTACTGCTAACCGACTGGCGGAAATTATCGATCAAGCAGAGCTACCGGAAGGTGTTTTTAACGTCGTTCACGGCTTCGGAGAAACAGCCGGGGCATCACTTGTCGCCCATCCCGATGTCCGTCTGATTTCATTTACTGGGGAAACAGTAACGGGTGTGGAAATCACCAAAAATGGGGCTGATACATTAAAAAGGGTATCGATGGAATTGGGCGGTAAATCACCTATTATAATTTTTGACGATGCGGATTTCGAAAGAGCTTTAGATGCATGTACTTGGGGGATTTTTTCATTCAATGGAGAGCGCTGCACGGCGAATTCCCGGTTATTTTTGCATGCATCCATTTACGATGATTTTGTCAGTGCCCTGAAGGAACGCGTTCAAAACATAGTAATTGGAGATCCAATGGATCCTACAACACAAGTTGGTCCGCTTATTCATCGTGATCATTACAAAAAAGTTAAGTCTTATATTGATCTTGCTATACAAGAAGGAGCAGAAGTCTTTAGCGGAAAGATTCCTGAACATTTACATAAAGGGAATTTTGTAGCTCCGACCCTTTTGTTGAATGTCAAAAATGATATGCGTGTTGCCCAAGAAGAGATTTTTGGGCCGGTTCTAGCCGTGATGAAATTTGAAAAAGAAGACCAAGTTATAGAATTGGCAAATGACGTAAAATATGGACTTGCTGGTTATGTCTGGACAAAAGATATTCAGCGGGCACATCGCATCGCACAGGCGGTCGATGCCGGCATGGTATGGATTAACTCACAAAACGTTCGCGATCTCCGCATTCCATTTGGGGGTTCTAAAGCAAGTGGTATTGGAAGAGAAGGTGGTCATTACGCCTTTGATTTTTACACGGAAACACAAGTGATTCATGTCGCTTTAGGAAATCACCACATTCCACAGTTTGGAAAAAAATAAAAACTGAAAGGGTTGAGTGAAGATGGATTTTAACATTATTCGTTCAGCACGGGTGATTTTTCATGTTACTGACTTAAATGTGGCTAGGGATTTTTATGTCAATGGTCTGGGATTCATCGAATCCGAATGTGATGGGGAAAATTTATATTTACGCGGTCTCGAAGAACATAATCACCATAGCCTTGTTTTACGAAAAGCCAAAAAAGCTGGAGTTGAGGCCTTGGCATTTAAGGTATGGTCGGAAAACGATTTAGAAGCATTATCATTACTCTTTGAGAAAAAGGGGGCTGACGTCCATTGGTTTGAAAAAGGCTCCCAAAGAGCAATTGGTCGTTCTTTTCGGGTTCATGACACCTCGACCGGCATCCCATTAGAGTTTTATGCTGAAATGGATAGTGTCAACCGACATTTGCAAGATTTTCACCTTTATAGAGGGGCAAAGGTTCAGCGGATTGATCATTTTAATTGTATGGTACCAAACGTTCAGGAAGCTTTTGATTTCTATATTAATGAGCTTGGTTTCCGTTGTTCAGAATACACGGAAGCTCAAAATAAAACATGGGCAGTTTGGCTTTTTCGTAAACCCACCGTTCACGATATCGCATTTATGAATGGAAAGGGCCCACGCTTACATCATGTCGGCTTTACTCTCAGTGATTCTCAAAGCGTCCTTCAAGCATGCGACCATCTAGCCTCTTTAGGGTATGCCAATGCCATTGAACGCGGCCCGGGACGGCATGGTTTGTCTAACGCATTTTTCCTCTATTTAAAAGATCCATTTGGCATTCGCATTGAATTATATACTGGAGATTATTTAACAAGTGATCCTGATTTTAAACCCATTCGCTGGGACCTCAATGATCCCCGCCGAGCCACTTATTGGGGCCAACCAGCACCAGATAGTTGGTTTGAAGAGACAACCCCTTTTCTTAATTTAAATAGTGGTGATGAGATTCCAGTCAAAGATACAGATTTGACTCAGAAAAAACCTGATTTTTCCGCTTGGAGATAAGCTATGGGTAAAACATTCAAAAAACGATTATTCCTAAAAACTTAGGGGGAATCACTTTGAAAAAGATCCTTATAGTAATGTTGGCGGTTGTGTTTTCACTATACTTATCCGCTTGTAATTCAAAGGGTTCATCTGGATCGGGTTCCGATACGATTAAAATTGGTGGTGTCTTTTCCGTTTCCGGTCCGGCTTCGTCTCTGGGCAAGCCTGAATTGGATACTGTTAAAATGTTAGTAAAAGAAGTTAATGACAACGGTGGGATCAATGGAAAGAAAATAAAATTAGTTGCTTACGACGATAAGTCGGATCAAAATGAAGCAGTCTTGGATACGAAGAAATTAATTGAGGAAGATCACGTTATCGCCATTATTGGCGGTTCGACAAGCGGCAATTCGCTTGCGATGCTCCCACTCGTAGAAAAAGGGAAAATACCGTTTTTATCAATGGCATCCAGTAACCAAATTTGGAAGGATGAAAACGGAAAGTCACGAACATGGGTTTTCAAATATCCGCAAGGTAATGATTTAGTTGTTAAAAATATGCTAGCCTTTTTTGACAATCAAAATATTAAAAAAGTAGCCTTCTTAAGTTCATCCAACTCATACGGTTCTGATGGTCTCACAGAATTCAAAAATATAGCAACGAAACAAGGGATTGAAATCATTGCACAAGAAGAATTTGAGGATGGAGTAAAAGATGCCAAGTCAATGTTGACAGGAATTAAAAAAGCCAATCCCGATGCCATTATCATATGGGCAACAACTCAAGGTGCTGCAGTCGTTACGAAAAACATTCGAGAATTAGGGATTAAAGCGCCTATTTTCCAACAACAAGGGATCGCTTCACCGGAATTTATTAAGATTGCCGGTGATGCGGCCAACGGTGTGATGTTTCCTGCGGCAATATTGCTTGTAGCAGAACAATTACCGGATGGCAACATTCAAAAAGATACCATTCTAAAGTACCGAAATACCTTTAAAGAAAAGTACGGCTATGAAACAAGTTCCTTTGGTGGGCATGCCTGGGATGCTTTTAATATGTTAAAGATGGCTATAACAAAAGTTGGAACGGATCCGTCTAAAATCCGTGATTACATTGAGAATGATATAAAAGATTTTGTTGGCATAACCGGAATTTATAATTTCAGCAAAGACGATCATAACGGTTTAACTCCAGACAGCCTTGTGATGATCAAAATTGAAGACGGCAAATATAAACTTATGCAGCAATAAATTGTTCGGTAAATAAAATCAGATAACGGTGTCAACGGTCTGGCTACAAACTTAGGCAACAGTTTGACACCGCCCATTTTTATCGTTGAAAACGGTTTGCCTTAGAATGAGTTTCACGGAGGACGTGAAGAAATGGAATTATTTAATCAACTACTGCAACTAATGATCACCGGTATAACCGTTGGGAGCATCTATGCCCTAATTGCTATCGGATTCATCATTACCTATAACATTACTGGTGTGTTGAATTTTGCCCAAGGTGAATTTGCGATGTTCGGCGCCTTAATTTGTATTTCTTTAGTCGGAGTTGGGCTACCACTTTGGATTAGTGCGATCTTGAGTATTGTGTTGGTTACTATAATTGGTATGGGGTTTGAACGTTTGACCATTTACCCTGCACGCCATTCGTCGATTCCGACAATGATTATTATTACAATTGGCGCTTCTATCACGTTTCGAGGAATCGGTTTAATCATATGGGGGACACAACCGACTTCGCTGAAACCATTTTCCGGAGATACACCTATTCATCTATGGCATGCTGTTATCCTTCCACAAAACATCTGGGCCATTGGCCTCTCGGTTTTCTGTTTTATTGCTATGTACCTGTTTTTTAATAAAACTTATGTCGGTAAAGCAGTGACAGCTTGTGTAATTAACCGATCCGCTGCACGGCTAATGGGGATTAAGCCGGAAACTATGTCATTGGCTGCTGTTTCTGTGAGTGCAGCGCTAGGGGCACTTGCAGGTATTATCATTGCACCGATTGCCGGTGCTTCATACAGCATGGGATTGATGCTCGGTATGAAAGCTTTTGTCGCCGCTGTAATTGGGGGATTAACGAATGCTCCGGCTGCTGTTTTGGGAGCTTTTATAATCGGTATTTTAGAATCGTTTACAGCTGGACTCTGGAGTTCCGGGCTTCAAGATGCAGTCAGTTTCGCTGTTTTATTGATAGTATTGTTTTTTTTACCGAATGGCATATTTGCAAAATCCTCTGGTAATAGGGTATAGGAGCATTCCTGTATTGAAGAAAAATGAGGCAAAATAGCGGTTTTTCGGGTTGTACAAAAATAGAGCCCTCTTGGTATAGTACGGAGTGTCAACGGATGTTGACCTCTAATTTAGGAACCAAGGAGGACTCATACATGAATTATAACCAAAATCGCAAAATCTCTCAAATCACAGAGAACACATTGATCGTCGGTGTTGATATCGCTAAACACAAACATGTCGCTCGTGCGCAAGATTTTAGAGGCATTGACCTAGCTAATCGCTTAGTGTTTACGAACGATCTCAAAGGCTTTCAAACCCTGACACAATGGATAAACCATTTGAAGGGTT
>NZ_AUMM01000072.1 GCF_000430685.1 Tuberibacillus calidus DSM 17572
TGATAAGCTATTTCTAATTCTTCGGATTGCTTAAGAAATCTTTCTAAATACCAGCGTTGTGAATCACTCAAGTGATCATGAGGCAGATAAAAAATATGCCTCATGTGCTTATCTTTTTTACGGTCGTACGCATGAAATTCTTTCTGGATTCGCCGCCTGATCCAGAATTCATACACTCACATAGCTTTCTCTGTTAGGGATGAAGACTTCGATCGGATTGTTCAAAAATTGAAAGAGTTGGGTGTCAACATTCTTCCAGGTAGAGAAAGAGATGAAAGAGATAAACGTTCTGTGTATTTTACGGACCCTGATGGGCATAAATTTGAATTTCATACAGGCACTTTAGATGATCGATTATCTTACTACAAAAGTGACATGCACTATATGCAATTTTTTGTTTAAAAAATGGGGTGTAAAACTGAATCTGTTAGACTTGACGCCCCTACTCCTTCCTTATGTTAAAAAGCGAGGTGATGGTATGGCTATGTCAGGTCACAGATTTTGTTAAATAACGTGATTAACCAAAGAGACATCATATAAAAACGACTGGCTGGCTCTATGCCACTTTATTAGCTGCCACTTTCGTTAAACCTAAGCGACAACCGACCATAGCGGTTTTCCGATCGTTCCCCAATTTCCTCTCAATATCGGAAATACTCATTCCCCTTTCATACATCTCTTTGATCATGAAAAATTCCCCTCTCGTAATCATGAACCATAGCCCCTCTCGTTGGCACTATGGTTCTATTGTAAGTGGGGAATTTTATTCCGGCTATATTGGGGATTTTAACATCGGCTTTAACAGATATTCCCAAACAAATGCCATTTGTAACATAATATGATTTGTTTCGGGGGTATTTTTTTATATTGAAGAAAATCCAGCATGTTCAAGGCTCCGCCTTCACCAAAAAGAGTAGGTGGAGCTAAATTTTATTTAAAAAATACATAGAAAATACTGTAACATTATTAACGGAAAAACGTGTTAATAGTGGGAAAGAAATGGGGGGCAAAAGCGGCATGCCACATCAACACAAATTAGAGAACCTATATAGACAGTATGCAAGGCCCCTCTATTTTTACCTTTTGAAATTAAGTGGTTCGAAGCAACTTGCTGAAGATTTAACACAAGAGACATTTGTTCGTGCTACTGTTCATCTTCACGAATATGAAGGAGAAGAAGCGCGCGCTTGGCTCTTTAAAGTTGCTCGTCATGCGTATTTAGATGAATGGCGAAAACAAAAACGAAGAAAAACCATTCCGCTTTTATCGAAATTCTTGATGAAGGAAGAGATGATTAGCCCATATGGGATTCCTGAAGAATCCCTTTTAATGCATGAAACACAGCAAAAATTTGAAGAGTTATTGGGGTTTTTGCCAGAACAGTATAGGTCGATCATTTATTTACGGGAGTATGAACAATTTAGCTATAAAGAAATAATGGAAACCTTACAACTGACAGAAGAACAAGTGAAAGTGAAACTCCATCGAGCGAGAAAGCGGTTATTAGGTCTTACTGAAAAGAAAGGGTGGTATGATGACGGCATGGAATAAGGAGTTAGAAAAACGAATTTTAAAAAGATCAAGGTTCACCTTATCTTTTCGCATTTTAAGAATACTGGTCATCGTCGTACTGCTTTATTCCTTATATATGATGGTTGTGCATATAGCTGCCGATAAATTTAATATAGGCAATGAAAATATGTACTATTCTAGTCTTGCCCTTGAGTGGACGGTTCCAAATGTCCGGGGTGACTTCGATATGAAGGATGAAACAACGACCGCTTTTGGGACAAAACGTTTTTCCTATGATTTACTTAAAAAGGTAGGTAGTAAGGACGTTGTCGTTGGCGAGGCACAGGTAACCAAACGACTATTCAGTGGTGTTTCACATATTAGTTATTCCCATCCCGGTCTCAAAAATTTAAGTGATTTTTCCTTCTCGCTGCCAGAAGATCCTCGGAATCATAGGAAGCTCGAAGCTAGCCCCTCACCTGATGTATGGGAAACACTAAAAAAATTACCTGAAGGAACAGTAGGTGAGTTAGCTTTTTCAACGCCGACTTTTATGGATGCAGAAAAACTAGTGGCTAATTTACGGAAATACGATATTCATATATTATGGATGCCGTTATACACAGGGGAATTTGTGAATTTTAAACCAAGTTGGAGTGGCGGGGACAATACAATCGAGATCTTAAACATCATTGGTCTTACTGGCGGAATGAACCATGACAACAATTATCGTCCATCTTTACGGATCAATTGGTTGGATGAAAGTACAATTAAGGAAAGTAAGCATTTAATGTTAAAAAATATGAAAGAACTCCTAAGTAAATCCCAGAGTTATTATGAGGACTTTTTAGGTTTACAGCAATTGAAAGAAAGATACCGATTCTTAGAAGATCATGGTTTTCTCGTATATGGTGCAGTTGTAACGGGTCCTGTAAAAGAATTATTAAAATTAAAAGATGACCCCTATGTTCAAGGTGCCCAATTGGGTGATGTGGAGTTATGGAATTGGGAAAAAGAATGAAGCATATTTAAAGACAAAGGAGAGGAGGTAGATTGTTAATGGAAAATCTATGGATTACCAAACCGGCGAAGAAAGATTTAAAATCCGCCTACGCGGTTTTTGAAACAACGATCCCAGATATTTTTGAGAAAGAGGGTATTGGCCATTTAAAAGAAGAGATCTTAAAAGAAATAGCGTATAAAAAGCATATCATTACTGATTCACTGGAGAATACCGATTCAGATTTTGTTTTCCTTGTTGCAAAAGTAGATGATAAAGTGATAGGAACTATCTCTTTCGGGCCCTGTGGGAACGAGACGAAAAAATGTACGAATCACCAGCTTGATGCAATAGATGAGTTGGGCAGCCTTTATGTTTTACCCCATTTCCAAGGGAAAGGTGTAGGTTCAGCTTTAATTCAATCGATGATAATGTTTCTGCATGAATTAGGGGTTGAGCAATTTTGTTTAGATAGCGGCTTCAAGTCTGCCCAGAAAAGATGGTTGAGAAAATTTGGAGAACCTTATAAAATCGCAAAAGATTATTGGGGAGAAGGCTCTGATCATATGGTATGGCTATGTCAGGTCACAGATTATGTTAAATAAATAGATTTATCCGAAGATCATCATATAAAGGATCGATGCCCGGATCCAAAATGCCACCGTATTAGTAATACCTTCAGGCACCAGTCAAAAATATTACATTTAAATTCGAGGTCTAATGTTCCCATTCATCAGACATCAAACTGAGGCATATGATGAAGGAACACATCGAATTGGAGGGATACCGGTGAAACAAACACCTCATTACGGCATTGATGCGCCAAATGTCATAAGGAATCTTTTTTTAATCGGGATATTGTGTCTTGCAACATCGGCTGCGCTCTTTAGCTTTGTTGATAGATCAAAAATAATATGGCTAATACTCATCGGGTGGGTATTCATAGTAGGGATCAGCCTAGTATTGACAGCTATATTGATGATCTTTAGTAGCAAATTTGGAAAATTAAAAGAGCGGGAACGCATTTTAGACATGTTAAGCATTAAAGGCGATGAACTTATCTTAGATGTGGGCTGTGGTAAAGGCCTTTATTTGATTGGTGCCGCTAAAAGACTAACTAATGGAAAAGCAGTAGGGATAGACATTTGGCAAAGTGAAGACCTTTCAGGAAATGACATGGAAAATACGCTTCAAAATGCTAAATTAGAAGGTGTCATTGATAAGGTCAGCATCGAGACGGCTGACATGAGAAAAATGCCCTTCGAAAACCATACTTTTGACGTCGTTTTGTCAAGTTTTGCGATTCACAATATTTATGACCGCGTTGAACGTGAAAAAGCATTGAAGGAAATCATCCGGGTTTTAAAGCCTGGTGGGAAATTGTGCATCATTGATTTTCAACACATAGACGAATACCTCAAGTTTCTGGAAGAACAGGGAATAATGGGGATCCATCGTTTCAAAACAAAATTAATCTTTCCTCCCGCAACGGCAATTACAGGAAACAAACGGTAAAAACGGCCTTTTGCATAGAGCATTTCTCCCTGTGGAAAGTAAAGTTAGAAAATATGACGTGACCACATCGCTCGGATAACGGCACAAGTCGGTCCAACGTTACGGATGGCAAAAGGGGCGCTCAACTCATGTTTGAAGTCGGAAAACAGGAGTAGTCCTTGATGAAGCTAAAAAAGGCAAATGAACTGTTCAAAGAAATTAAATATTAGGAGGGTATCAATGTTTGAGTCGTATTTTAGAGGTTTTAAAGGTTTCGACGCGTTTAGGACTTACATCATTTGGAGGCCCTATCGCTCACTTAGGATATTTTCATGAGGAATATGTCAAGCGGCGAAAATGGTTAGATGAGAAAAATTATGCGGATTTAGTCGCCCTTTGTCAGTTCCTTCCTGGGCCGGCAAGCAGTCAAGTCGGTATCGCCATTGGTATTCAACGTGCTGGATTACTAGGTGGGCTGATGGCGTGGCTTGGATTTACGCTGCCTTCTGCCATCGCGCTCATGATTTTTGCTTGGGTGCTTCAAGGGTTCAACATCCAACATGCAGGATGGGTACACGGATTAATGATTGTGGCTGTGGCTGTTGTGGCACAGGCAGTCTGGGGGATGGCAAGTAAACTTGCAACAGGGAAAACAAAAAGTACCATCGCCGTCATTTCGGCTGTTTGCGCCCTATTGGTTCCGACACCAATGGTTCAAGTCCTTATCATTATTGTTGCCGGGCTTATCGGCTGGTTATTCTTCAGAAAAAATACGGCACAAGAAATGCAGCCGATGCCCATACCGATTAGCAAAAAAACAGGCCTCATCTTTCTCGCACTATTCTTTGCCTTTTTAATGGTTCTCCCGGTCTTAAGGCTTATGATTCATAATCAGGGACTAGCGATGTTTGATAGTTTCTATCGCGCCGGCGCATTAGTTTTTGGTGGCGGTCACGTCGTTCTTCCATTGTTACAGCAAGATGTTGTGCCCACGGGATGGGTGACCAATGCCCAATTCCTCGCTGGTTATGGAGCGGCACAAGCGGTGCCAGGCCCTTTGTTCACCTTTTCCTCCTATCTTGGTTTTGTTTCGAAGCCGTACCCTAATGGGATCATGGGGAGTATACTGGCACTGATTGCTATTTTCTTACCTGCTTTTTTCTTGTTGCCGGGGCGCTGCCATTTTGGAATATCCTTCGTTCTCGCCCGGGATTCCAAACGGCACTTTCTGGAATTAACGCATCGGTTGTCGGGATATTAATGGCTGCTTTGTACCATCCTGTTTGGACCAGTACCATTAAATCACCTTATGATTTTTGCCTCGCACTAATAGCTTTTACGCTGCTTATGATTTGGAAACTTCCACCTTGGATCGTTGTTATCATATCCGCACTTGGCGGTGTCGTCCTATCTGTATTGACCTAGGAGTTTAACCATTAATTTGGAGAATAAAAGGTCACCGTTCAATCTGAACTCCAAGAAAACGAGGAACGGAGTCTGAGTTGCCATCATGTTGGGCCGAAAAAATGATTTTCTTTCTAACCTGTATAAAAAAGGTTGCCAAAGGTAAATCCATTTGACAACCTTATTCGTATCTATTTCGTGATGAGCTTTTTAAATTCTTGTAATGTCGTGTTGAAACTGACCCTTACTCTTGGTAATTCGTAATAACTATCATTTGTACTAGCAATCGCATTTTTTGTTGTTAACCGCATAAGTATAATATTTCTTTACTTCATTTAATACCTTGCTATTATAACTGCCATATGGATATGCAATAGCAGTAACACTTTTTCCGGTAATACCCTCAAGTAAAGTTTGGCTATCTTTAATTTCCTTTACTAAATCAATATTACCCATCGTCTCGCTATCATTAAAGAATGGATGGGTCATAGTATGTGATTGAATAGAAATAATTCCAGAGTCACTCATTTCTTTTATTTGCTTTAAAGAAAGGTAATCAGGTCGATCAATATCAGATCCTGTAATGAAAAATGTGGCTTTCGGTTTAAAAGTGGCATCTCTTAAATTTTTTAAAATGTTGTAGGCATAAATATTATTTTTATATCCGTCATCAAAGGTAATGATAATGGGTTTTTTTATTTTGTTTATGTTACGGATTTCATCAAAATTAATGGGTGTATATCCGGCTGTTTTTAAATATTTCATTTGTTCCTCAAAATTTTTGGCAGATACAAACCTGCCGATCTCATCGGGTTGAGGATTTTCGCCAATCTGATGATACATTAAGATCGGAATATTATACACTGTAACTTTTTTGGGAGACTCCCCAACATCTTTTGCATTGATATATCCGGTTTTTTTCTTACCTTTAATATAAACGATCGCTTTAAACCAATCGTCATTATACCCTGCAAATTTTAATAATTGGCCTTTCTTATAACTCTTCAATTTTGACGAACTTGTAGTCGGTTTACTATATACATTATGTTGGGTTTTTTAAAGCATAAGCCTGCATTGTTGGAGCGTATGGACTCAGGTCTTCGGCAGGGAGAAATCCTGTGTGTGCTTTACCATTTACATAAACCGTTGCCATAAACCAATTGGAGTTATACGGGCGATATTTAAGCAACTTACCTTTTACGTAACTTTTTAATATTTTGGAGTACCTCGAAGTCGAAGAATATACAGCAGTTGACTTTTTAATGACATATCCTTCTAGCCCTTTCTTTAAATCAGGGTTGACATCATCATTATATATATATCCGGTACGTGGTTTTCCGTTTAAATAGACAGTGACTTTATCCCAATTATTGGTGAATGTCTGGTACTTCAATATACTTCCATATTTATATGTTTTAATCACTTTTGAGTCTTTAGAAGCTAATGTATAGACCGGAATAGTTGGCTTTATCCCGACTCCTTTTAGGGTGCGCTGATTTTGTATGGTTGGTTCAATATCTTTTGTGGAAATATACCCGGTATGTTTTTTCCCTTTTATATAGACGGTGGCTTCATACCAATGCTTAGAAAAAGTGCGATAATGCAAAACTTGCCCTGCTTGATAGCTTTTGAGTACCGATCCATCCGAAGAAGGTTTAGCATATACCTTTACAAGTTTAGAAACTCCGATGCCGCTATTGGCAATGGGTGTGTTAACAATGGTTTCAACGCTTTTATTTGTTATGTATCCGGTATGTTTCTTTCCATTTATATAAACAGTAACAATATGCCAATCTTTATTGAAGCTCCGATATTTGATGATACTGCCCTTGCTATAACTTTTTAGGATATGGGCTTTGATGCTTAAAGAGATGTAAACGTTTGTTTTATTTAAAGTTATACCTTTCACATATGGCGCTTCACTAATATTACCGACATCCTCTTTATTGATATAGCCTCTATATGAAATTCCGTTAATATATACGACCACGATATACCAGTTGCTTGAATAGGGCTGAAATATAAGAGGAGAGCTATAGTCATAGCTTTTTAGTATAGTGGCCGCTCTCGAAGGACTGGCATAGACATTTACAGGTTGGACTAAAGCATACCCAGTTATTCTTGCATCATCTATCTGATTAGCTCTGGCAGTAAGAGCGGATGGAAGAAAACATGAGAAGGTTAATATGATAGCGATCATTAATACTAGCTTTTTCAAGTGAAACATTATTTTTCACCTCATATATTATTTGAAGTGGACCAGTACTATATTATATCACTTAAAATAGTATATTTGTTACTGTAAATACGAAATTTAGCAGTTTTTGATAGAAATTGGAGGGGAATGTGATTCGCTAAATAGGTATACGGAATTATAGGTATACGGAATTTATTGATCATTCAATGTATGGTATTGGGGAATCAAATATTAATAGAGAATGATAAAAGAAGAACCGATAAAAATCCACTGACAATGGGTCTTTGACGTTGATGTTTTTGGGAAAGTTCATCATGTGTTGAGTCATTGATGTTGTCCCCATAGAAAGGGGAGGGCCGTCTTCATTCGTTAAGCCAGAACTTGTTTGGAGAGGATTCTTTTTTAACCTGCATTTTTTTCCACGATCTTACACAGTCTTTTTAATGATGCAGAATGAGGTGTGGGAGTCTGCAAAAACGGTTTACTTAAGGAGAGTCTGACAGATTTCTTTCACCCGATCATGTTGATGTTCCCAGCTTTCCCACACGTCCATCATCCATTTTCGAATCATTTGATCACGGCTTTCCCCCGGTTTTTGACGCAAAACATCGAGCACGGTAAGGGCATATGCGGATTTATCGGGCGCCTCGAATTCCTTCCATTGATATTTCTTTCGACTGAGGAGCATATGAACACGCTGCACTTGTCTACCGTTAAACCCTTTTTCAATCGCGTAATATAAGCCAATTAATGAAAAAGCCGTGGTAATGGGCTTCATCCCATTGCCTGAATGCTGTGCGGCATAGGTATCAATCACATGTTGATGGATAAAATTCAGATCCTGTTTGCTGATTGTATAACCGCTCAATTCACTGAATTTTTCATAGCACTCACCTGACGCCTTGTAATTCTCTAATAAAGGGAGATGACGATGATGTAATTTGAGGCCACAACCAGGGCACTCGACGAAATGATCATATTCCCGCATGTTTCACATCCCCAATCTAAATAAGCTTCCGGGATGAATCATACCGCATTTCCATATCTTAAACCATTTAGGAAAAAATGTTCAATTAATTACTCGTTGGACACATTAATTATTAGCAGGGTTATTTCTAAAAGCATGGCACGAAGGAGGAGCTTTCAATTATTTTGGTACCTACGGTAATAGACGTAAGAAGCGACATAGCACATCACAACGCCGGCTGCAAACAATGCTGGAGTATATTTTGTATAGAAATTAAAAAGGGCCATGAAGATTACGGTAAACCCGATTATGACAAATACGGCTGCAGCAAACCGATGGGTCTTTGTCCAAACTTCGGTGCTTGATAAAGTCCATCTTGTTTTAATTCCATAAACAAAGTTTTTTTTGGCTCTATATAAAAAGTTGCCACCGATAATAAAAATCACACCAATCGAAACATTAGCGATTAGGCTTATGTTAATTGTAAAGCCAAGCCCCAATAAAATGACAATCACCTGAACCCCCAAGATAGCGATAAGTCCAGTGTAATACACAAGATTAATATCCAAAAGATTTGATCCGTGAATAAATTTACTAGAACTTTTACGTGAAACTAGCAAAATGATCATTGAAATCGGTGATATGGCCAATGCGATCAACTTCGGTGCAGTATTGGATGGGGCATTGTCAGGTCCAACCTGTATGACTAAAGTGTCTGGTAGGAAGGGGTATGCCATCACTCCCATTAGTATGCTGACGCATACAAATATTAACGTCGTAAGTGTCATTTTTTCCATAGATTAGGCTCCTCTCATCAATAATTTGTTGAGCACCCGTAAAAAGACTTTTAATCATTCTTAAAGGTCAATACCCATCGTAAAACTTCCTGAAACAGAGTTGTATTTAATGAATAGTGAACGTATTGTCCTTTTTTTTCTGAGTAGATCAGTTTAGCTTGGCTAAGAATGTTAAGATGATGAGAGATGCTTGGTTTTTTCATATCAAAGTGTTCAGCAATTTCACCGGCAGTCATACTTTTTTGGTTTAACATTTCGATGATTTTCAATCTTGTAGGATCCGATAGGGCTTTGAAAGTGTTAAACAATTTTTGAACACTCCCTCTATAAAATAAAGTTTTTCTTAAAATTACTCGCATTTTCTCCGGAAATCTGCACCAATTGTTTTTACCTGTCAATCAATTCATGGATATTATAGGTATTTTACCTAATAAATAGATGTTTAAGTTGACTTCGTGTAAGACAAAGGTTCTATTTACCTTTATCTGGTAACAAAGATATGATCGCACATAGGGATCTCCACAACGCTCATGGCGGTTTACCCTCCCATGTCTCACAGAGTCAAAGTTCTTACATTCCTTCGTTCTACCTATCCATGAGGTGGAGGCCGGAAAAGCTCCTTTACTGGGTCATGCCCGAATGGTACAAATCACTCCG
>NZ_AUMM01000073.1 GCF_000430685.1 Tuberibacillus calidus DSM 17572
CCTTTTTTCACTTGATCATTCGTCAGGTATTTTCATGTCACAAACTGCGAGTGGTAAGCTTTTGATCAAAATGTAGGTTGTTCAGTAGTCCCTAAATAGTTTAACCAATATATCGAAATAAAACACATTAATACTTAAAAAAAGTAGTAGAATATTGATGAAGAAATTTTTAAATATAATAATTATTTATGAAAGTATTTTAAAGGAGGAGGGTTTATAACAAGAAAATATTAAAAGGATACAATCATGTTTTATTAATACATATTGTTTACTGAGAATGGTAATATGTGAGTATTGCATTTAGTTGTATATCGTGAGGTGGATTATATTATGTGGGCTGATGACGCTTCAAAAATTGATATGCTGGCCTATCAACCATACGCTGATTTGATTACTGAGATAGCCATTAGTGAAAGAATGAATCCTTTAACTATTGGGCTTTTTGGGAATTGGGGAAGTGGTAAATCAACATTACTAAATTTAATTGAAGAACAAACAACAACTTATACTGACAGGAATATTGCAGTAGTAAAAGTGAATGCATGGATGTTTGAAGGATATGAAGATGCAAAGACGGCTTTAATGGAAGCAATATTACAGGGAATGAAGGAAAATAAAACATTCTTTGAAACTTCCTTAGATAAAATTAAGAGTTTAATTGAAAGAATTAATTGGATAGCAGTTGGAAAGAGAGTTTTACAGCAAGGGATTCCTTGGGCTATTAGTGGAATGACTGGTTTACCACCTTTAGTAATGTTGCCGGAGTTTTCAGATTTCGAAAGTCCTGAAAATGTGCAGAAGCAGATTGATAAGGTACAGAAATTTTCGGAAGAATACATAAAAACTAATCCAAAAGAAAGCGTTGTACAAAATATACGCGGATTTCGTGAGGATTTTAGTAGCTTAATTGAGAATTCTACTGTAGATAATTTAATAATTTTAATTGATGATTTAGATAGATGTAGTCCGGATAGGATTATAGAAACGCTTGAGGCAATAAAGTTGTTTCTTTCAGTTCCAAAAACAACTTTTATCATAGCGATGGATGAAAGTATAATATCATATTCAATAAAAAGGAAATATCCGCAATTAGATGATGAAGGCGTAGATGTATCGACTGATTACATAGAGAAAATTGTTCAACTTCCTATTAAAATAGCAGAGTTAGCTGAAAGTGACGTTAAGAATTATATGCTATTGCTTATTGCAGAAATGTTTTTAGAGGAGAACTCGTTAAATCAACTTATTGAAATATTAAAGAAGAAAGGGATATTCATTAAAGGAGAAATAATAACTGGAACTGAAATAATAGATATAATTCAAAATGAAATAAAAGTTGAAGGTTCAAAATACAAAATTGGTGCTACCCAAGATGAATTTGAACAACAAATACAGATATTTAATAGTATTGGGAGTATTGTTGCTTCCTCGTTAAAAGGAAACCCACGACAAACTAAAAGGTTTTTAAACACGTTTTATATACGTAAAAGACTAGCAGAAATCCAAAAGCTGGATCTTAATATTGCTATTTTAGCTAAATTAATGGTATTAGAGTACTTTGATAAAGATTTATTTAAAGAGTTATTTCAATGGCAATTTGAGCATGGTGGAAAGCCATTACAGTTAAGTATGCTTGAAAAGAGAATTTTGGACGATAGTGAAGATAATAATACTATTAATATTGAAGATATAACTAAAAATACTGCTTGGTTAAGTGATAAGATGAAAAGATGGTTTGGAACAGAACCGAGACTATCTGGTATAGACCTATCCCCATACTTTTATTTAGCGAGGGATTCAATCTCTGATAGTAGACTGTTCTCAACTAACTTAAATCAAGAGGAAAGAAAGTATATAAGTCAGATATGTAACCTTGAAATTCACATAGCAGTACGAAGAAAGAAAATAGAACAGATGCTTAAAATGGACGAAATCACAAGAAATGAAGTATTCAAAGGAGTATTAGAAAAGTATCATCAAGATCATGCTCAATTAGAAACATTAATTGAAATTTATAAGATTATACCTCAATATAAATCTAGAATTTTTGAGATCTTTAAAAAGATAAGTATTGATAAGATTAGCATAAACGAAGTTCTTCTTTTCCAACAACTGGACAATGAATCGTTTCAAGCATTGAAAAAATATTTTGTAGAAGAGAAAAAAGCAGATAGTAAACTATGGAATTTGGCGGGTGAATAGAATGGGGACATCAAAAGGGTACTTACCACCAACAGGATATTTATGGCCAGAAGTGAAAAGAGACGTCACCAAAATGGTAAAAGATAACTTTTCTCCATCATCAGTTGATAGAGCTATCTCAAAATTTGCGAAAGTAATGAGTAGTTCCAGAGGTTCAGGAGCAAATGCAGCGAGAGCAGTCCAATCAAGTCGAAATGCCCTTAATTTTATTGATTCGGTAAGAAGTTATGGATTTTTCGAGACGTTAGACCGTTTCGGTTTATCTCATTTGAAGAAAGAGACCCCTGTAAATGTTCGTAAAGGCCTTCTACAATATTTTAGTGAAAGTGGAAATGAGTTTTATGATAGCATTTCAAATCAGAGTATGAATGAGTTGATGAGGGAACTGTTTAAAGGTGTAGATGACGTGAATGAGTATGAACAAGTATTAAAGGAATTAGATACAGGGGTTTTTATTAAAGAATTTATTATTAAATTTATACAAAATTGTTTTTTTGCTAACTTTGCAGAAAAACTTATAAGTTTATTTGATAACTTAAATCAATACCAGATGGCAGAGAAGATTGTGAAAACACACATAAGAAACTCAATAGAAAAAAACTTTTCAATCGAGAAGATTCATAGAATAGATTGGAGTGGTCAAGAAGGTAATAAGATCATAAATAATACGTATAAAAGGACTCTTGAAATCCTTTCTACTTGGAGTGAGGTAAATGTATAATATATGGATTAATAAGAATAGTAATGATTTTAATCCGGGTAAATCTGAAGAGGAACAATTTTTTATTTTTAACTTATTTGATAAGACGAATAAATCGAATGTTAAAACCGATATGGAACAACTTTGGAGAAAATTTGGTAAAAAGAGTCTCTCTACAGTAAATGAAGACTTTCTTGTTATTGCTTCAAGTGTATTCTGTGCAGATAAGCGACTGCCACGTAAAGATTCATCTGATAATTGGACAAGAATAATAAAATTATCAATTCCTGTTTTGGAATTTGAAAAATGGAATTCAGTAAAAGAAGAGCTTGAATACACGATTGGTTTTTTAAGTGGTGATAAATGGATATTTGACTTTAGACAGACAGATCAAAGATTTAGAGCTGATAAAACAAATACAAAAAATCTCATCTCCATTCATAAACATGATTCAATCAGTCTGTTTTCTGGAGGATTAGATTCATTTTGTGGTGCATTAACACTGTCGGAGAATAATAATAACACGCTCTATATTGGTTTTAGAGAATATAATCTTTTAACGAATCGCCAAAGGGAGTTATTTGACTCTATAAGTAACTATTATCCAAAGTTGAATATTGAATTGCTTCTTTTTAGTGTTAATCCATTGGCTCCAATTAGAATTGGAGGAGACCCAAAAAAACTTGCTGTTGAAAGTACAAGCCGAAGTAGGTCATTATTATTTATTGCGGGTGCGATATCTGTAGCCTCAATTATTGGTAAAGAAACACCAGTTTATATACCTGAAAATGGTTTTATTGGTGTAAATGTTCCACTGACTGATAGCAGATCGGGTAGTTGCAGTACAAGGACTACACACCCTATTTTCATTAAGTCATTGAATAATATTCTTGAAAAAGTCGGCATTGAGAATAAAGTGTCAAACTTTTACTGGAACAAATCAAAAGGAGAAATATTAGAGGAACATCAAAGCAACCCTATTTTTAAGCAGTATGCTTCAAGAACCTTATCGTGTTCACATCCTTGTCAATCTCGTTATGATAAAAAGAAAAGTGATAAAGTGGAAACACCATGTAATTGCGGTTATTGCTATCCATGTCTAATTAGAAGAGCTTCTTTTTCTAAAATAGGTAAGGATAATACTCGTTATAATCCTCTGTATGAATTGGGTAAGGACTTCATATTAAACCATAATAATAATCAAGGAAGAGCAAGTGATTTAAAAGCGGTACTTTTTAGTTTAAGGAGATATATAGAACATAAGGAAAACAGAGAATATATTAGAAGTCTTTTAATGAGACAGGGGCCATTGGACAATGAAGAGTTAGATGGTTATGAGAGGGTTTATCATCAATCGATGGAAGAGATACTGGAGATGGTAAAAAGTATCGGAAATGGTCTAATGGATTTTGCAGGTATAGAGGAAGTTGAAATCAATGAGTAATCTATCTGATATGCACATTCATATTGACTATTTTAAGAACTATAAACAAATATATAGTTCTTTTGAAAGAAATAAAACTTACGCTTTGTTTGTAACAAATTTACCAGAGATTTTTCAAAAGTGTAGGGATGAATTTCTAGAAAACAAGTACGTTAAATTGGGTCTGGGGTTTAATCCTCAATTGGCTGAAAAGTATAAATTCAATCGAAAACTATTCAATGCGATGCTTCCTATGACAAAGTATGTTGGAGAAGTTGGGTTAGACTATTCTAAAGACTCCGTTCACACAAAAGCAGAGCAACAAAAAATATTTGATTTTATTTGTTCTGAATCTGCAAAAACAAAGAAAATAATGTCAATTCATTCTCGTAGAGCTGAAGCAGATGTATTAGCGATATTGAAAAACAATAAAGTAGAGTTTGCAGTATTTCATTGGTACACAGGTACTAAGGAATTAGCGTATAAAATTGTAGATCAAGGATATTACTTTTCTGTCAATTATTCAATGTTATCTTCAAAGAAGGGGTTCGAGTTGATAAAGACTCTTCCAGTAGACAGACTTCTAATAGAAACAGATGCTCCATTCGGTAGAGCAAATTTAAAAGGAAATCAATACAATCTGTCTGAAATCTATTATCAGTTTTCAAAGAAATTGGGTATAGATCATTTTGATAAAATAATTTATAAAAACTTGAAGAGTCTTTTAATAAAGCAAAGAGATTCATTAAGCTAAATTTATTAGGAATTATCAAAGGGTTAGGTATCTTCGATATGAAAATGGTTTCACTTTTCATTAGATAAAAAGAGTAGATTCTATTATAAATAAATTACTGGTGTTTTATTTTTATTTCAATCCATGATTCTAAGGCAAACACTACTACATACATATATCTGCGATTACCAATCAAGCCATGTGGAGTGCGTTGCATTGGTGTCAAGGGTGTAAGCCTAGATTTTGCTGGGTTTCCGGAATTATATTCAAGTTGTCTACTCGACCTAAAGGGCAAAAATGCGTACATGGGAACATAACGAAGGGGTGTTTTTAGGATAAAATTCGAATCACAAAATAGGAAGGGTCGATTAGACAGAATAGATAACGGGCATTTTTCATAGGGTTGAGGAGACAGGATGGATGTATATTCTGTGCAAGAATGCTCATCTCCTAAAGGGAAAGCCCTTTCTTAGCTATAATGAAAAGGAATATTGAAACTGTATTAATTGAAGATGTGGACGAGAGCACAGCAGATACTGATAAAAGGCTGGAGGAACTTTAAATCAAGTTGATATACGATAATATTGTCAATGAGATTTACCACTACGGGACTTAAGGTGAGAAACCCTTTCAAGAAACGCCCTCCGCAAAAATAAAGAGGTCTCGGGTTACCGAAATGACTGAATTACTTAATATTGAAACCGATAATATTATGGAGTTTGCTGATAAACTGGTTCGAAAACTAGTTGAAAAAGCGTTTGTACATGTTGACAGGATAATGGTAGAGTTTAATAAGTCAGGGTTAGAAATAGAATTAATCCTATAGTCCTTATAGAATTGATATCACTCTTCATTGAGCCGACTTCTTCACTCATGGAAGAACGGCCATAAACCTTTCCTCCATACCGACCCCACCTTGCTAATGATATAACATATTTAGTTATGGTGCATAGGGATTTGACATAAAAGTTGATTAATTTTATAATTTAATTCAGTAGTTTTTGGCTAATAAAAAGACTAATTATGAGCCTAAGGAATAATTTAAAAATATAAGAAAGGTAAGGTATCTACAGAAAATGTCCAATTAATTCACTTTACTAGGAAAATGTATTTGTGAGTAAGCCGTTGGGAAACGGCTTAGTAATCATGCATTTTTACCTGTGAGTGGATAGTATGACTTCTGTAGATACACTCGATAACTATACTTTGCGGTTGATTCTGTTGCCTGAGAGAGTACAATATTTTTTGGCCTGCAGGAATGGACAATTGAAGGTATAGTTCTTTTAAAATGTTTTAAATCTACAAGATACTATCCTCTCCCAGTTAATTTAGGAGGGGTTTTTTATTTTGTTAGTAGAATGTAGAAATCTAAAAAAATCATATGGAGATCGTCTTATTTTAGATATCGAAAATCTTTGCATATATGATCAAGATCGCATTGGTATTGTGGGAGTAAATGGGGTAGGAAAAACAACTCTATTGAATCTTTTAAGCCAAAGAATAGAGCCAGATGAAGGATGGGTCAAACTTTATGGGAAATGCTCCTACATCTCCCAACTGGAGCCCCCTGAGGAAGAAACCATTCAGCAAGAAATGGCGTCAAAATTTAAGGTTCCCCATACCTATTGCGAGAGTATGAGCGGGGGAGAAAAAACCCGCTTTAAACTGGCAGCCTGCCTAAGTCAAAATAATGCTATGATTTTCGCTGATGAACCCAATAGTAATATGGATATAGAAGGGATTCAATTAGTCGAAAACTCCTTTGCCGAATATTCTGGAGCCTTAGTCCTGGTCTCACACGATCGAGATTTGCTAGATCGTCTGTGTACCAAAATTATCGAAATAGAAGAAGGGAAAATCAAAACCTATTCCGGTAACTATAGTGAATATATTAAGCAAAAGACTGAGGAGCGAGAGCGAGCTCAATTTGAATACGAGCAATATGTTAAGGAAAAGAAGAGACTAGAAAGGATCATAATCTCTACTCGAGAAAAAGTAAAATCAATGCGAAAGACTCCCCGAAGGATGGGTAACTCTGAGGCTAGACTCCACAAGATGGGTAATCAAAAGGCAAAAGCTAATTTGGATCGTGCTATTAAAAATGTGGAGGCAAGAATTCAGCATCTAGAAGTTAAGGAGAAACCCACAAAAATCGAAAAAATCAAGTTAGACATTGGGGATGTTCAGAAAATATATAGCAAAGTGATCACCGAAGGAAAAGCACTCAACAAGAGCTTTGGGGAAAAAGTGATCTTTAAAGATGCTCAGTTTCATCTAGAAAATGGAGCTAAGGTAGGCTTAATAGGTCCCAATGGGTGTGGAAAAACCACTTTGCTAAAAATGATCCTGAACCAAGAGCCCCCAATAAAGATTGCTCCTAATGTAAGAATTGGTTATTTCAGTCAGGAGTTAAGCATCTTAGAGGAAAATAAGAGCATCCTCGACAATGTCATGGCAGAAAGCGTTTATGACGAGAGTTTTGTAAGAATATTATTGGCCCGCCTTCTTTTCAAAGGCGATAGCGTGTTTAAAAAGGTTAGGATTTTAAGCGGAGGAGAGCGAGTTAAGGCTTCTTTTGCAAAAATAATATGTAGTGGCTTTAACCTATTGATCCTTGACGAACCTACAAACTATCTGGATCTAAACTCTCTGGAAGTAGTGGAAGAAGTTCTGCGAGAGTATGAACACTCCCTGCTCTTTGTCTCCCATGATCGGCGCTTTATAAATTCAGTAGCTAATCAGATCATGACCATCGAAGACCACAAGATTAAAACTTTCAAGGGTAGCTATGAAGAATATATGGCTAGTAGGACTGAAGTGATAGACAGGGAAAAAGAGCAGATTGAGGAAGAAATCTTACTATTAGAAACACGTTTGACGGAGGTAATAAGTAAAATTTCTATGCCCTCCAAAAAGGATGATCCAAAGCTTTTAGAGGTAGAATACCGTGAACTTTTAGAGCGAATCCGCCATTTGAAAAATTTCCTTAAATAAGTCTAAATACAATAAGTGCTGACAGCCTGTAATCTATGGTGGAAAACTGGGATCATGAATCGAAAGATGGCTAAGTCTTATAAAGAGATTTAGTATTGATAACAAAGAATGCGCAGTTAATTGAACCCTGAAACAAAGGTTTTCAGGCTTTCGTTAAAAATCACCGAAAGCTGGAAACCTTATTTTTTATCTTTGAAAAGCAACACAGGCTTTAAATGCATCTTTGTGTTGAACTGCTTTTTGCCATGCGAGTTAGAGTAATCGAAAGTTTGATTTACGGATAGGCATGCGTAAATGCAGCGCTAACAAACTCGGCGAGTCCTGGTGTTTTTTCGTCCAACTCCTTTTGTTTATATATGGAATAATTTAATGAATTAGTAGATTATAAGATTTTTTAGCGTTTCAAAAAATTACAAAATGTGGAATCATCCCTCGAGATTTTTGCTCTTCAGGAACTTTAACAAACTCTCAATTTGTTTTGCGTTTTTATTTTTCTTTAAGTAAGTTAAATATATCGTTCTTGTTGGAATTCTCGAAAGGGATTCATATTCTATTACTTTTAACGATCCATTATTTATTGAGTCCTCGACTATACTGTTTAACATAAAACCGATGAATTTATTTTCTATTAACATTTTTAAGGCAATACCAGTGTGATCAACCCTAAATCGCATAAAATCGTGATTTCCTATTTCTTCTTCAAACCATTCGGCAAAGGGATGTCTCCAAATAGCGATTCCTTCTTCATTAGTTCTTTATGTTTTTGTTGTCTTTTTCACATTAGGTGAGATCATTATTTTACCAGTAATAAATGATTTAGTTGCAGAGATAGCTCCCTCACAATATTTAAGTACTTATTATGGATTTGTAGACATTGGATGGGCTTTAGGTGCTACATTCGGTAATCTCATTGGTGGAATTCTTTATGATTTTTTAATACACACGGGTGTTGTATGGATAAATTGGTCAATCTATACTGGTATTGCAATTGTATCGATTTTGTTAGTATCCTCATTATTAATGAATCCCAAACAAAAGAGAACGAGATCTATATAGCTAAGTAAATACTATTTAATATTTTCATATGACCTGTTTCTATTTCCGAAATAATATTTTTAATTCAATTCATTTTAATAATAGATAACATAATTATTCGTCAAAAACGTAGGTGAATAAAATTATGGGAGCAATAGTATATGAAGAAAAATTCTTATAAACTGTATCGAATTGTTTCGGGTGTCATTATTTCAGATAATAAGATACTTTTAGTTCAAAATAAAGACGAGAATGGTAATTAGGGACTACTGAACAACCTACATTTTGATCAAAAGCTTACCACTCGCAGTTTGTGACATGAAAATACCTGACGAATGATCAAGTGAAAAAAGGAAAAAAAAGTATCCCGAAGGATCTTTTCAAGGTTCATAACCAGAAACTGCAGGGCAATGACGGTTTCACTTGTCTGTCGAAGGCGTGCTCGAATAAGACCAAGCCCATATGTACGCTTGCCCTCGCCAAATTTGCCTTCGACGGCGTTCCGATCCAAGGCGTCCTGGTATTCTATTCGTTTTTGGGCGCTGTCTTCCTCACTGTCTTTTAAAGGCCGGCCCAGTTTCGGTCC
>NZ_AUMM01000074.1 GCF_000430685.1 Tuberibacillus calidus DSM 17572
AAGCGCGGTAGGATCCCAAGCAGGAAACATGAAAAAGGACTCTCTCCCTGGTAAGATGATCATTGTCCACACCATCAAACAGGAGGAGAGAGTCCCATGAATATTCAACAACATCTTACCACAAATTCGTTGACATGGAAAGAGATCGAACTTGATTTGTTTCGAGCCTTGCAAAACGCCTTCACCGAGCTGTTTACGGCTTTGTTGGAGGACATCGACCGACAATTGGCGGAAACCCGGGACAAGCGCCGGTACCACTTGAAAGACAAACGACGCACCACGATTCAAACCCTGTTTGGCGAAGTTACCTTTGAGCGAAACTACTATTTAGACCGAGAACAAAACCGTTACACGTTTTTGCTTGACTCCTTTTTAGCGTTTGATGGATCACAGTCAATCAGCCCTTGTCTAGAAGAAACAGCGGTGGGATTGGCTATGGAGTGCTCTTCCTATCGCAAAGCGGCTCATACGCTTGCCCAGATGGTCGGGTATCCGGTGATGAGCCATGAGGCGATCCGCCAGTTGGTGCTCGAGGCTGAAGTTCCGCTGCACTGCCCGGTTGACCAGCGATATGGACGGGTGCTGTTTGTGGAGGCCGATGGACTGTTTGTCTCTCGCCAAGGGAAGGGAAAACGGGCCAAGGAAGACAAAATCCTGACCGTTCACGAAGGGTGGAAGCGCAACGGCTCACGGATCGAATTCGTGAATCAGCGCCATTACGTCCATGAGGGCAAGAGGGAGGTGTGGGAAGGCTTCGAGGAATTTTTGATGAACGAATATGCCTATGATCCGTGTCGGGATCTTCTTGTCATCAACGGGGACGGCGCTCCATGGATTACCGCATGCCGGGAGTATTTCAAAGGACGGGTCTGCTTCCAATTGGATCGATTCCACGTGGCGCGTGAGTTGCGCCAATGCCTCTCGGGCCATCCACGGTGGCAGGCGATTCGGCAAAAGCTGGCGAAGCAGGATGAAGAGGGGTTGCTTGTGGAACTGAACAGCGCCCTCGGCACGCTGGGGGACGAAGCGAAAGAACAACAGCTGGCTGCCTTGATCCACCGGATTGAATCGATGCCGGGATGCATCCGTGATTACCGGGAATGGCTGAAGGAGCAAGGAGTGGACACAACGGGCATGTATCCGATGGGGAGGGCTGAAAGCGTGATGAGCCAGCTGGCGTATCGGGTGAAATACCGCCGCAGTTGGACAGACAAGGGACTCAGGACGTTTTTCAAGGCAATGATTGCCCGGATGGATGGGATTCGTCTTTTCGGACGTCGTTTCGGAGAAGAATCGTCGCATCCGGCGGAGGAAACGGCATCTACCAAACAGACGATCGTGAACAAGGCGAAACAACGCGTCCGCCGTCTTCTTCCGGAGGTAACGCGGAAACAAGCCATATTTACAGCAATCGTCCGGGACTCCGATCTATCATGCCCTGTCTGAACTCAAGGGATGGTAAAAAAAGGTATACATATCGGTCTGTCATGGCAAGGGATGAGAGTCCGAAAGCGCTTACGGATGAAATTCAAAAAAATGGTTCGCCAATCTATGACTTACACCTGTTTTCAGCGAACCAAAAAAGTTCCCACAAAATCTTGACTGACTCAAGCGGACACATAAACATTGGTACCGTCAAGAATTTTGTGTAATGTAAGATAGATAAGGTATCTCTGAAATGGATTTAGAATAGAGGGGGGATATTTCCTCCACACAAGAGACTGAATATTCAGTCTCTTGTGTGGAAAGGGAGAATCCCCTTATTTTGTTTATTTACAATATTTGGTTAATGATAACGTTCTTCAAACATTCGCTCGAGGGCTTCCTGCGCTTCGGCAAATCCTCGCAACTTTCGTTCTGCCCATTTCTCGTTAAAATCTTGAACGGTCAAATATACGACTTTTTCAGCTGCTTCTAAACTGCTCAAACTGTTCATCGGCTTTAGACGTTTCCGAATCTCCTTGATCGTTCGTTCGATGGCATTGGTCGTGTAAATCACACTTCGAATACGGCTTGGATAATCCATACATGTAAGGAGGACATCCAACTCATTGGCCCAAGATTGGACTTCTCTCGGGTACTTGCTGGACCATTTCGACTCAAACTGTTGAAACATCTGTAACGCTATCTCCTTATTCGGTGCGCGATCAATCAGCTTGAGATCCTCTGCCACTTCAAATTGATCTTTTTTCCGAACACGATGTAAGGTATTACGTACTTTGTGAACGACACAGCGCTGCACATCGGCTTTCGGATAAACCGCCTTAAAGGCTTCCTCCAGCCCCGGAAGGCCATCGAAGACGCCCAGAAGCACTTCCTTGACGCCTCTTTGATAGAGGTGTTGAAGAATTTCCTGCCATACATAGGCACTTTCTTGTCCTCCCACAAAGAAATCAAGAATTTCGCGATACCCTTCTTCATTCACCCCTAACACCACATAAATGACTTCTTTCTCCACGGTTTCGCAACGAAGTTTTGCGTATAAGCCATCCAAATATAAGACCGAATAACGCTTGTGTAGAGGGCGAGTGTGCCATTTCTCGATGTCTTCCTTCACGACATCGGTAATACGACTGATTGTTGCGGGAGAATAGGCATTGCCTAAAATTCGTTCAATAAACTTGCCAATTTCACGCGTACTCATGCCACTTTGATACATCCTGATGATGGCTTCCTCCAGCCAGCCGGTGTGGCGTTGGTAAGGAGCGAACAATTGGGTTTGAAATTCTCCGTTTCGGTCTCTAGTGACCAAAAGACCTTCAATCCGGCCATATTGCGTATCTAGATTTCGTTGATAGTAGCCGTTTCTCATATTTGATGTTCCGGCCTGTTCGATTTCGAGGAAATTCTTGATTTCTTCCCGCATGATCAGTTCTAATTTTTCCTTTACAAACTGACGAATGACACTTTCCAGTTGATTTGCCCAGTCGACATTCGGTATACTTCTTTTAGACATAGGTAGGGTTCTCCTTTCTCTGGAATGTGTTGTGGTCCAAATCAGAGAATACCCTACCTTTTTTCTTTTGGTCTAGCAAAATGCTTTACACAAAATTTTATACATCATCTGCTGGTTAGCCAGCAGTTTTTTGTAAACATACTGTGCTCGTTTCCAATCCGCCGCTTATGTTTAGTTTTTTTTTCATTGGTTTATACTAACAAAAGCAGTTTAATCACACTAAAGGGAAGTTAAGGTTCGTGAAAAAGATATGGAATCTTTATGTTCACGATATGAAGCAAATAGCAACAAACTGGGTAGCGGCGGTATTGGTAGGCGGATTGCTTCTTCTGCCATCGCTTTATGCGTGGGTGAATATCGAAGCTTCTATTGATCCGTATGCCAACACGAGAAACATTAAAGTAGGAATTGTCAATGAAGACAAAGGGGCAAAAATTCAAGGACATGCGTTTAACGCCGGAAAAGAAATTGTTAGGGCGCTACGAAACAATCATGACTTAGGCTGGAAATTTGTTGGCAAACAAGAAGGAATGAAAAACGTCCGCAATGGCGATTATTTTGCGACGATCGTCATTCCAAGCGATTTTTCAGAAAAATTGGCTACCATTGTGCAAGATAGGCCGGAGCAGGCCGTCATTCATTACTATGAAAATGACAAAAAGAACGCGATTGCGCCGAGAATCACATCCAAAGGAGCAAGCACCATCACCGAGCAAGTAAGCGATCAATTTGTCGCTGTTGTCAACAGCGTTTTGTTTTCTATCTTTCATGAAGCGGGGGTGGCATTAGAACAACAGCTGCCAGATATTCGCCATTTTGAGACCCTGATTTTTCAGCTGCAGACGAAGCTGCCGGAAATCAAGCGGCTGTTAAACCAATCGATGTCCGACGCGAAAGAGGCGGAACGGCTCGTCAATAAAGCGGAAAAAACGCTTCCCGAAGCGAAACGGATCGTCAACAGCGGCATTGCGTTTCTTGATGAAATGAATCAGTTTTTCACGAAAGCGGAAGCAAAAGCAAAGACATTGACGCCGCAAATCACGGAAAATTTGCGTACGCTGCAGCAAATCGCCATGTCCATCTATGCCGTAACTAACAAGCTGCAAGAAAACCTTTCCCTTGCCCAGCAGCGGCAATGGCTTTCCGACGTCCAGAGCATGGCCGCAGCTGGGGAACAAATGGCAGATGAAGCGCAAACACAGCTTCGCATATTCAATAACATGATCGAAAAGCGAGCTTTCTCTCGCACGGCTTCCGCCAATATGGAACAATTGTCCGGCCGTCTGACAGGCATAAAATCCAATTTAAGAGAAGCACAACGCCTTGCCAAGTTAGCGTACGAGCAAAGTGAAAACGGGGCGCAGCTAGGCAACCATCTTCTCACCGACCTAAATGAGCGGGCGGCAGCTGCGGTAAAGCAAGTCGATCGGGTGATGAATGAATACGAGCAACATATCGCACCACTCATGAAAGAAAAAATGAACGAAACGAAGCAGACGCTTCAAGACGCCCGCCGCATACTCGCGGACATCGCCAACACCATTCTGGAATTAGAGCGGTTTCTTCAGCACGCCGGCAGCGGTCTCAAGCAGGGGGAAGAAATGTTGCAGACGGCAAGCGATCAGTATCCGTTTCTTGCGCGGAAAGTCAACGATATCGCTTCCTTTCTTGTAAAATTGAAAAAAGAGACAAACATCTACGACATCATTCGTTTATTAAAAAATGATCCAAGAGCAAAAGGTGAATTTTTGGCCCATCCCGTCGACTTAAAGACGCATAGATTGTTTCCGCTTCCGAACTATGGATCGGGGATGAACCCGTTTTATACCGTCTTGTCCATATGGGTGGGCTGTCTGCTGTTAGTGTCGTTACTTTCTACCGAACCTTATGAGGCAGAAGGGTATACCAGCAGAGAAATTTATTTTGGCCGGCTGCTGACGTTTTGGACATGCAGCAGTATTCAGGCGCTTATTGTCACGTTAGGAGATGTATTTCTTTTAAAGCATATTTATATTCATGACTCCGGCTGGTTCATCCTCTTTGGGCTGTTATGCAGCTTTGTGTTTATTGTCATTGTCTTTACGCTCGTATCAGTATTCAGCGACGTCGGCAAGGCGCTGGCCATCGTCCTGCTCGTTTTCCAAATCGCCGGAGCAGGGGGGACGTATCCGGTTCAGCTTATTCCGGAATTTTTCCAAAACATCAACCCGTTTTTTCCGTTTACGTATGCGATTGATTTGATGCGCGAAGCAGTCGGCGGCATTGTGTGGGGAAAAGTGAAAAACGATGCGGTTCGTCTCATGATGTTTGCCGTCCTGGCTCTCTTATTAGGTACGCTTCTGAAAGAACCGTTGAACAAATACATGCATTCGCTGCATGCGAAAGCGAAAAAAAGCGGATTGTTTCATTAAACCATGCGGCATAGGCAAAATGACCGCCTGGCTTTTTTGTTTATATCCGATGACGCCATCGATGGGAAACAGAAACAGCCAGCGCGGATATGGACGCTGTTTTAAAAAAAATAGATTCGTTACGGCGGAAGGCACGGATTTGATTCGTGCCTTTTTTCATGACGAAGTTGCAAATGATTTGACAAATGAATGCATGTATAATATCCATCTTGGAATGAGGCTTTGAAAACGAACCGGACCAAACGGTATAGAGGCTAACTTTAGTGGGCTACACCATTAAAGACATCGCGTTGAGGGCTGGTGTTTCGAAGTCGACGGTTTCGCGCATCATTTCGGGAAAAGGGGTTGCAAGTCCAGAGACGCGTGAAAAAAGTATTAAAGATGAAGGAGCTGCAGTATAAACCAAATGCCTTGGCAAGGGCGATGGTTTCGCAGCGAACGAACAATATAAGCGTAGTGGTTTATCATTCACGTTCTCCAATGGCTTCGATCCTATAATTTTTCTTGAAACATGCTCATTTTCCTGCTTTTCCAAAAGTTTGTTATTCTACAGTAACAGATAGTTAAAGATGGAAACTTCTTGTATACTAAATACGTATAACCATTACGTCGATGGATTGTCTTTGTTTAAGGGGGATAGAGAAATCATGAATGGAGAGCCCGGAAAAAGAATCTCCGAACGAGCGCTATCGGTATGGCGGATATACGGCATGATCGGATTGGCCGTTTCTTTTATCGTCTTTGCGGCTATCATTGTCCTTATTATCGTTTTTGACGGACCGAAATGGATTATTCCGATGCTGATTATTATATTGATTGGAGAAGGCTATTTTTTTATCTTCTTTATTCCCGCATTGCGTTGGCGGAGATGGCGTTATGAAGTGCGTGAACAGGAAATCGAGATTCAAAAAGTCCTACGGTAATATGTCAAGGTGAAAAATCATAGAAATTGGAAATTCCCTTGTCCGATGATCCGAAAAAAGGCAATACTGAAGAAACCCAGTATTGGTACATGTAATAAACTGGGTCTAAAGGTTGATATTGGTATACCAGATCGATCCTCTTATCGATCTTCCCCCTTTCTTGGCGTGTAGATTTGACCGTTGCGTAGCAGCGCATCGATCACACGCACGAGTTTTCTAGCGGTGAGGACGAGGGCTCGTTTATGTTGGTGTTTGGGCACTTCCTCATACTTCTTCCGGTAGTACGCACGAAACGTCGCATCATGCCGTTGCACCGAGTTGGCAGCCTCCACTAGGTAGTAACGGAGATAGCGATTGCCGGAACGAATGAGGGAGGTGTCCTCGGCTTGAAAACGGCCCGATTGGTGCTTGGACCATGTCAAGCCGGCATATTTTGCCAAGGCGGCCTGGTTGTGAAACCGCTCGATTTGCCCGATTTCGGCCAGGATGCCTGCGGTATAAACCGGTCCGATGCCTGGGATGGTTTGCAGTGTGTTCGGAATGCCTTCAAGATGGCGGGTAATGGCTTTATCGAGCTCTTTGAGCTGCGATTGCAGGCTGCGGATTGATTGAATCGACAGCCCTAACAGCAAGTCGATGGAATCCTCGACACACTTGGACAACCGATACGACGAACGGGCCGCCTTTTGAATCGACTTGGCGATGCATTCCGGATCGGCAAAGCGATTGCGCCCTTTTTGGCGCAGGAAGTCGGCCAACTGCTTGACATCCATTTGGCAGATGTCATCGAGGCTCCACGACTCAAGCAGCAGTTCGAGAATGGCATGTCCGAAGATCGAACTGTCCACCTCTTGGGTAAAGGAACTGCATTTGTAAAACAAGTGCTGGAGAAAATACTGTTTCTCACGGGTTAACTGGTGGACGAGATGATATCGCATGCGTGTCAGTCGCTGAAGCGCGAGAAACTGCTCCTTGAGGACAGCCGTCATCTTCAGACGGCCGAAGCGAAGCCGATCCGCAATGATCCAAGCATCGATGTCATCCGTTTTCTCCAAGTCGACATAGGCTTCTTTAAACTTGCGAATGAGCTTTGGATTGATCGTAAACACCTTGACGTTCCAAGCCTGCAAGGCCTCCTGCTGGTGGAAAAACATAGCTGGATGCCAACTGTAGACCGAGGTGGCTTCCATCCCGATCAGAATTTCGGTTGGCTTTCGCTTGTTAGCCCACAGGAGGATTTGATCCCGAAGGAAGGTGGCGCCCAGAAGATGATTATCCACTTTGAAGCGTGCGCACGTATTTCCTTCATGATCCATAATGCAGGTGGCTAAGTCGCGTGAGCTCACGTCGATCCCGACGTAGAGTTTCATGAGATCACCTCCTATTGTTGTAGGATCGAGGGGTAGGACTCTTCGGGATGCCCCCGGATCGCGCCTGTTGACCAGTCACCCTCGCATATGAGAACTCACGTTGGACCATGGGCTGCCCTGGAAGCTGCTCCTTCCAGCATGGGGAAAACCAACGGGAACAGCCTGCGGGTTAGACGTCCAAACAGGGGCCGAGGAGACAGACTTTACAAGTAGTCAAAGCTACAGGAGTGAGAAGAGTATCCCCGATGATCCTAAGACCATTATCCAGGAACATTGCGAAAAGTCCAACCCCGGTACGCTCAACCCTTTGTGGGAGGGGCGCGCCCCTCCCACAAAGGCAACCACCCAAGATATGCGATTGTCAAGGAGCGTATCGGACTGGAAATTCGATAAAAAAACTTTCTGAAACTTAGTATACGAGGACTGTTTGTCGTGAAACGTACATTGATTCCAATGATTCGGGTCCAGCATGTTGATTCAAGTCAAGGGCCATTATTAAAAAAAATACAGACTGGCATCCGTCACCATTTCCACTGCCGCAACGGTGCATGAAATTCCGGCACTTGATGAGGAGGAAGCGGAGGAGCTGCGTTATTTCCGCCATCGTCATTTTTGTCGTGTGAGTAAAATGTTTGTGGGAAAAATTCTTAGAATTCCCCGATGAGGGGGTTGGGAACGTAGGTTCGCAATCCCCCTCATCGGGGCCA
>NZ_AUMM01000075.1 GCF_000430685.1 Tuberibacillus calidus DSM 17572
ACTTCAGGCGTTCCTGAATGATCAATGAACCAAGTGCCAAACGAACCGAAAAGGCCTTGTGTCCTTGCCTGACGTCTCCCAGTGACTTGACATATTCTTTTTCAGCTTTTGACCAGGGGATGAGGTTAGACAAGACCACCCAACGGTTATTGGGATTTAATTGTCCACCAAACGGCAGGAAAAATTCATGTGGCAGGATGAGTTGATCGGCATGATGTTCGTACAAAGTTAGTCCCTCCAAGTGCAAGGTTTTTGATGAGTTTCCGAATCATACCCTTGCATATAAATTCGACAAAAAAGTGAAAAACCCTTGTTAAATCAACATTTTTTTGTTATTCAGTAGACCCTAATTACCTCGTTTGCCGGCTACCTGTCCACATTCTTTCCGATTTTAAATAGCGAAGCGCTGATTACGGATCATTTCGGCCTACATTTAACGGTCGGGCGATTATTAACTTTTCTCGTTTGTTCAGCCTTATTATGGGGGCTGCACGGCTTAGTGTTAAATGGCGTTGATAGTGCCGGAAAAGTTAATGTCATCGCGACTTTTGCCAAAGTCGGAGGCTTTATTTTATTTATTGTTGCGACCTTATTTGCTTTTCAGGCGAGCCATCTCGTGCCTTTTATTGAACCGAAAGTCGATCCTGCAACCGGTGAAAGTGTTGGATTGCTTGGGCAAATCAATCATGCCGCCTTATCGACTTTATGGGCATTTGTCGGCGTGGAATCGGCGGTCGTATTTTCCTCAAGAGCCAAACGATCTGTGGATGTCAAGCGGGCGACGATCGCCGGGCTATTGATTACCACAGCTCTTTATATTTTGATTACTTTACTCGTCATGGGCTCTTTAAAACAATCCGCTTTAGCCGCTTCATCAAAACCGCTTGTCGATGCGTTAACAGCGGTCATTGGTGGTGCGGGCGGTTATTTGCTCGGATTGTTAGCCATCATATGTTTAGTCGGATCAGCCTTAGGCTGGATTTTGTTGAGCGCCGAGGTTCCGTATCAATCGGCGAAAAATGGCTTATTTATGAAAGCTTTCTTGAAAGAAAATAAAAATGGAACACCGTCGAAATCTTTAACCATCACGAATGTGGCAACGCAAATTTTATTGCTGTCCACGGTTTCTAATTCTATTGCAGAAGCGTTCAGTTTTGTCATTACCATCGCGACGCTGGCGTATTTACTGCCATATTTGGTCACCGCCATCTTCCAACTGAAATGCGTGTTAGATGGGAGCTATGGTAAAGGAAGAAAGCGGACATGGAACGCTTTCGTTGGTGTCGTCGGATTCGTTTACTCGGTGTATGTCGTGATCGCTGGTACATCGGATATAAGCACCTTTTTATGGGGCGTCTTCTTTATCGGATTCGGCATTGTCTTCAGCCCGTTCATTTTAAAAGCATCGGTTCGAAAAACTCATTAAAAAAACCAATCTTAAATCATGCGTGATCGGCCCTGGGATTTATTCCTTTGGGCCGAACTTTTTGCCTAAAAGTTCTCCCAAAAAAATTTTTTCTCGAATCAAGAGGAAATGAAATGGCAAATGGCGAAAGGATAGAAGGGATATTAGGGGGGTCTTTCGTCATTGAAGAAATCATGGCTTCAAAAAATCGGAATCGCCTTAGGCGTCGTGCTTTTATTTGTCGGGTATTTGCAGTATCGGGAGTTTAAAAACAGCCATTTTGCCGTTGATAAAAAGGCGTTTAATGTCAAAGATTCTATGAATGAAGTGTTTGCGGACATATATAAAACGAATCCATTATTAAAAAATGTTTTCAAATATGGCATTGCCGTTAATGTGAATAAGGAAGTGCCCATTGTTGGAGAGGGCCGTACTTTAAGAATCGAAAAGGCATGGTTATCGAGTGGCGGTATTTATTTATTATACAGTCTCGATGTGCTTAAAAAAGATCAATCGGTGAACGACATACCTGCGTTACAAATAAAAAATGTCATTTTTCACCGCGACAACGGTCCGGATTTTACGATGTCCGTAATCCATGATCAGGCAGATCAAATTTTAATTATAAAGGATACTTATAACTACCGCCTCTATCAGCAGTACATGGAAAACTTGGATTTTCGCAACATGTCATTTAGTAGTGAAGAAGAACGGGATCAATTTATGGACGACTATGTAAACCATATCCGAAGCGTGACATTAGATGGGGTGAAACTTGTCAAAGGTAACCAAGAAGTAGCCGTTGATGACATTCGTTTTCCCGCCAGTTTCAATATTGATAAATATTTGATTAAAACTATTCCCGTTCATCAAACCATTTCTGCCAATGGTTTAACGTTCCAATTGGAGAATTATCAGCAATATTTTGATCATGGGGAATTAAATTACAAGGTTGAGACAGAAGAATCGACTTCAACCATTTGGGTCTCCGCTGACATTAAAATTAAAGGACGTCCTAAGAATTATATTCAGGAGGATGTGGATGACCCTGCCCTCTTCTACATCGATGGCTTCTCGCTTTACTTCCCAGATATAGAAGGGGATGCGATAGTCATCAAACCCAATGAATATGGTTATGTTGAAAAGAAACCGATCCACATTCACATCGATAAAAATCACTTAAGAGATTTTGAAAATAACACCGAAAAAGGAATAAAGGTGTCAGATATTACAAACGGTTCCATCTATTTTAAACGGAATGGGAAATATGATCCGAGTTTTGAACTCGTATTTATGTATGATGAAAACAAATACCCGCATATCGGCCAAATGGATTGGATGTCGTTAGAGGAGTATAATAAAATTCCGAAAGATGAAAGAAACCAACTTTATAAGACTTCATCAATCGTTGATATTAAAGATGAACGTGGCCATTCCCTCAGCTTTTCCGTTGGCAATGCACCTGGTAAAAATGGTCAATACATTTATCAATTTGATAGTGGCCCAGTGGACTGGTTACAACTCAGCGATCTGAATATTACCTTGCATTCATTGGTCTATGTTAATAAAATTAATGCGGACCCATTTACGATCCCTCTAAAATGATTTAATGGAACAACACGATGTTTGGAAGATCCAAGGTAGGGGTCTAGGCAATAAAAAAGATATCTTTACAAAGAAAAGCGGGAATAGCGGATGCATCATGAATTATTTATGTCTATGGCTTTAGAAGAAGCGCGCAAAGCGGAAGCAATAGGAGAAGTGCCAATTGGTTGTGTCATTGTGAAAGACGGTGAAGTGATTGCTTCTGCTCATAATAGACGTGAGACAACCCAGCAGCCGACCGCGCATGCCGAAATCCTCGCCATTCAAACAGCGAGTGAGAAGTTAGGCACTTGGCGGCTCTCAGACTGTGATCTTTACGTCACGCTTGAGCCGTGCCCGATGTGCGCCGGTGCCATTTTACAAGCTCGAATTAAAACAGTAGTTTATGGAGCAAGTGACCCCAAGGCGGGTTGCTGTGGAACGCTGATGAATTTGTTGCAAGATTCACGTTTTAACCATATGTGTGAAGTGATTCCCGGAGTTTGTGCGGAAGCATGTGGTGAGATTTTAACGCAATTTTTCCGCCGTCTGAGAAAGAAAAAATGATGGCGGAATCACGCCTTGCCAAAAAGTAATTTCTATGATAAATTATATTATGTCGTATTTGGAGGCGTACCCAAGAGGCTGAAGGGGGCTGACTCGAAATCAGCTAGGGCGTCTAAATGGCGCCGCGGGGGTTCAAATCCTCTCGCCTCCGCCATACATAATTTTAGACAAGAGCCTGAGATGGCTTCTTTTTTGTGCTCTTTTAAGTAAAATGAATTACAATTATTGTAAATTCCTTTTTCCCCTTTTATTCTTGATGTATCTTTGTTATAATAATAACACCGTGCTAGGCGGGGAGGCAGCGGTGCCCTGTACTCGCAATCCGCTACAGCGAGGCTGAATTCCTTCCCTAGGTTCTTGCGCTGTGAAGCAGCCTTGAGCAAGTGGTGTTGACGTTCGGGTCCCGCGCAACGGAAACTCATGAACCCTGTCAGGTCCGGAAGGAAGCAGCAGTAAGTGAGACCTTTCGTGTGCCGCGGGAGAGCCTGGACCGAGCCAACTACTCATGAAGCGTTCATGGTGCTTGGATCGAAGGAAGGTGCACGGTGCTTACCTTTGATTATCAATAGGAATATCAATGTCACGGCGTCAGGTCGTGACTTTTTATTTTATTAAAAAGAGGTCGGGACAAAGGGGTAATTTTGGCGAATTATTTCTCAGCCTCTTTTTACTTTACATAAAAAGAAGTAACCGCCGAATGATGCCCGGTCCGTCGCTAATGTTCTTTTGTACTTAACCGTTTTAAACGGTATAATAACATTTAGAGTAATGACGATGTTCAGGTGGGATTCTATGAGCTATCAAGCGCTTTATCGGGTTTTTCGTCCACAGTCGTTTCGTGATGTGGCCGGCCAAGAGCATATCACGCGCACGCTGCAAAATGCCCTGGCAAAGGATAAATTTTCACATGCTTATCTGTTTAGTGGCCCTAGAGGTACCGGCAAAACCAGTGTTGCCAAAATCGTGGCTAAGGCGGTCAACTGTGAAAAAGCCCCTGTGAGTGAACCGTGTAATGATTGCGCCATTTGTAAAGGCATCACCGATGGCAGTCTCCAAGATGTCATTGAAATTGATGCTGCCTCGAATAACGGTGTAGATGAAATCAGGGAAATAAGGGAGAACGTCAAATACGCGCCAAGTCTTGCGCGTTATAAGGTGTATATTGTTGATGAAGTTCATATGTTATCCCAAGGCGCGTTTAATGCCCTCTTAAAAACTTTGGAAGAACCTCCGGCCCATGTGATTTTTATTTTGGCAACGACTGAACCGCATAAAATCCCGCCGACGATCATTTCAAGATGTCAACGTTTTGATTTTAAACGGATCCCCTTGGTAGCTATCGAAGCCCGGCTCAATGAGATCGTTGAAAAAAAAGGGATCGAAGTGACAGGGCGGGCCATCGAACTTGTCGCTAAAGCCGGGGAAGGCGGTATGCGGGATGCGTTAAGCATCCTCGATCAAGCAGCGGCTTACGGTGATGGGAAGGTGACGGAAGAGGATGTTTTAGAAGTCACCGGCATGGTCAGCCGTCAGTTGCTTACCGACGTGATGTCAGCCGTCCAAAAGGGAGATTTAGCTTCAGGCTTACAAATCGTCAACGATATTCTTTCCGAAGGGAAAGACCCCGAACGTTTCCTTGAAGATATCATTTTTTATTATAGGGATATGTTGCTTTATCAAGCGGCACCGGAACTTGATAGTATCAAGGATCGCATGATAACCGATGAAACTTTTGTCGAACTTTCTAAACAAACGGATCCAGAATCCATCCACCGTGCCATTCGTCTTTTAAGTGACATTCAGCAAGACATGAAACGCTCGGGATATTCAAGCATCTTTTTGGAAATGGCAATCGTCAGGCTCATAGAAGCTCCGAAGGGAAAACAAAATGAGACAACTTTCCAAGAAGCGGAGTGGATAAAGCAAATCCGTCAACTGGAAGAAAGGGTCAAAAAACTGGAACAAAAACCTTCATCGGATGTTTCCGAACCGGAACCTTCTGTTCAAAGAAGGTTACCGAAAAGACCCAGCGCTAAAACCGTGTCGGTTAATCACCAACAAGTCCATGCGGTTTTGAAAAATGCGGTTAAAGAAGATCTCAAGGAATTGCGGCGAGCGTGGCCGACTATTATGGAAAAGATTCGAAAAATGAATGTGGCGGCTCATGCATGGCTTTTAGAAAGCAAACCGGTAGCCAGCTCCCAAGAAGCTTTTCTTCAATCGTTTAAATACGATTTTCACTGTCAAATGGTTGTAGAAAATAAAAACAACGCCATGCAAATGGTCGAAGAAATCATCTTTGAATTGACAGGCAAACGAAAAAAAATGCTCCCTATTCCACACAAACAATGGGAAGAAATCCGGGCGGCATTTATCAAAACAATGGAAGCAGAAGGCGAAATGGCCGCCGCCAAACAAGAAGAGACCGACCCGTTAATCGTAGAGGCGGAAAAACTTGTCGGTCCTGATTTACTGGAGATAAGGGATTAAATCCAAGGAGGATGATTGAAATGATGAGAGGCAACATGAATAATATGATGCGACAAATGCAAAAAATGCAAAAGAAAATGATGGAGGCCCAAGAGGCTTTAAAAGAGGAAGTTGTTGAAGGTTCCGCTGGCGGCGGTGTGGTGACGGTAAAATGTAATGGTCATAAAGAAGTCACTGAAGTGCTGATTAAAGAAGAGGCTGTTGACCCGGATGATGTCGACATGCTGCAAGACCTCGTTTTAGCAGCTGTCAATGATGCCTTGAAAAAAGCCGATGAATTGGCCGCGGAAAGAATGGGCCAATTCACTAAAGGATTGAATTTACCAGGCTTTTAATGGAGGGCATCATGCATTATCCTGAACCGATTGCAAAATTAATCGATAGTTTTATGAAATTACCTGGCATCGGCCCGAAAACGGCGGCACGATTAGCTTTTTATGTTATAGATATGGAAGAAGATGATGTGCTTGAGTTTGGGCGGGCGTTAGTCAATGCCAAAAGACAGTTGATTTATTGCTCAGAATGCCTAAATATTACCGACCGCGATCCTTGTTTCATTTGCAATGATTCCACAAGAGATCGCTCAACCATTTGCGTCGTCCAAGAACCGCGGGATGTTATCGCCATGGAAAAAATGAAGGACTATCGCGGGTTATACCATGTCCTTCATGGAGTCATTTCCCCGGTCGATGGGATCGGGCCAGAAGACATCAAAGTTGCTGAACTTATAAAACGGCTTGAGAACGAAGAAATACAGGAAGTGATCATTGCCACCAACCCCACTATTGAGGGTGAAGCAACGGCCATGTACTTATCACGCCTCATAAAACCCGCGGGTGTGAAAACGACAAGAATTGCCCATGGACTCCCAATGGGCGGTGATTTAGAATATGCGGACGAAGTCACTTTGTCAAAAGCAATGGAAGGCCGGAGAGAGCTCTAGTTTGGGAGGAAGACGATGTTTAGACGTAGAACAATACGGCGCATTCGCAAAGAAAGAGAAGAAAAACTCCTGGCCCTTTTAATGGCGTGCAAGGAACGTTGGTTAAAGCAAAAACGCCTAGTAGAAGACAGCATTGACCCATCAGAAGAAGTGCTTTATCAACTTCGGTTGGCCGAAGCAAAATACATGTTTCTATTAAAAGAGGCACGAAAACTCAAAGACTGATAAAAGGCTATCAAAAAAGAGGTATATCATCACTTAAAGGATATTGAAAAATGGTATAAAAAATGATCTCCCCTCGTATACATGTAGAAAAGCATGGACGAGGGGGTTTTATATGGATCCAATCGTTGTCATTTCCATTTTTGCTGTTGTTATTGTTTTATTTCTTGTGATTGGCGCGCCCTTAAAACCAATACGCTTTATCGGACAAGCCTTTGTAAAATTGGCGATCGGCGCCTTAATGTTATTTTTATTAAATGCCGTTGGTGCATCATTTGATTTGAAAATACCGATTAACGCCATCACAACGATAATCTCCGGCTTTCTTGGCATTCCCGGTGTCGCCGCTCTGATAATCATCAAATATGTCATCATGTAATGGGCAGTTCATGCCTCAAAGGTTTACAAAAACGGGTAATGGAAAAAAATACATGTAAAAAAACCTTGCACAAAATAAAATATGTGGTATTATTATACATGTCGTTTTTGATAAAACAGCTTTAAAAAATGATTGACATACCAACATAGAGCTTGGTAAAATCAAAAAGTCGTTTCAAAAAGCGGCATGTAAAAAGTTATTGACAAACAACAACGAAATTGTTATAATGAAATAGTTGTTGTTGAAAACTTCGTGCGAAGCACTCTTCGGTGTTTTGCGCAAGTCGTAGCGATCTCAAGATGTATTGCTCCTTGCTTAAAACATCTTTCGATGTTTTGCGCAAATCGAAGTTTATTCGAGATGCATCGCTCTTTGAAAACTGAACAAAAGCCAAGCGCAAACTGTAAAAAGGGCAACCTTTTTACAAGACGCCAAGGATTTAAACAAACGTAAGATCTTTAAGCTGAGTTTTCAGCTTTTGATAAACATTACTTTTACGGAGAGTTTGATCCTGGCTCAGGACGAACGCTGGCGGCGTGCCTAATACATGCAAGTCGAGCGCGTGAAATTCGCGGATCTCTTCGGAGTGATGCGGATGGATCGAGCGGCGGACGGGTGAGTAACACGTGGGCAACCTGCCCGTAAGACTGGGATAACTTCGGGAAACCGAAGCTAATACCGGATAGGCTTTCGCACCGCATGGTGCGAAAGGGAAAGGTGC
>NZ_AUMM01000076.1 GCF_000430685.1 Tuberibacillus calidus DSM 17572
GGAGGAATAGCGGATGACATTATCATTAGAAGGAAAAACATTTGTCGTCATGGGCGTGGCCAATAAAAGAAGCATTGCCTGGGGGATTGCCAAAGCTTTACATAACGCCGGGGCGCGATTAATTTTTACATACTTGGGCGAACGCTTTAGAGACGGTGTCCAACAGCTCGTTGATACTTTAGGCAATGAAGAACATTTTCTTCTCCCGTGCGATGTGTCGAGTGATGAACAAATTGCTGCTTGCTTTAACACCATTAAAGAAAAAGTGGGTATCATTCACGGCGTAGCCCATTGCATTGCTTTTGCCAATAAAGAAGATTTGGAAGGGGAGTTCGTGGATACGAGCCGTGATGGCTTTTTGCTCGCCCATAACATCAGCGCCTATTCATTGACGGCTGTCGCAAGAGCGGCTCGTCCGCTGATGACAGAAGGCGGCTCTATTTTGACTTTGACCTACCTTGGCGGCGAACGGGTTGTCAAAAATTATAATTTGATGGGCGTTGCCAAGGCTTCACTTGACGCTAGCGTCAAATATTTGGCGAATGACCTTGGCAAAGACGGCATCCGTGTGAACGCGATTTCAGCCGGTCCCATACGGACCTTGTCAGCAAAGGGGATCGCTGACTTTAACAGTGTGTTAAAGTTAATCGAGGAGCGCGCGCCGATGCGCCGTTCGGTCACTCCTGAAGATGTCGGTCATGCGGCAGTATTTTTGATGAGTGATTGGGCGACGGCGATTACCGGTGAAACGCTTCATGTCGACAGCGGATTCAACATTATTGCCATTTAATATTGCGTAAACAACGACAAGCACCCGAAACAGAATGACAGAAACGCTTGCTATTTAAAATTGAGAAAACGAACACCTGGCTCTGTCTTGCCTTTTAGGTAGTGGCAGAGCCTTTGTTGTCTTAGACGGTCAAAATGACCCCTTTATTTACTAGTACTAAAAAAGCACGGTGGTTCCCGCTATCATGAGGCGTTCCACCGCGCTGTTTATTGTTAATACATCCCTTTTTTTACCGTACCCCCGCATCCACAGCGCCTCACCGGGCCTCGGGAGACCATTCTTTGTCCGCTTCCCCTTGCCACACGGCGCCGCTTGACTTCTTTATAAAGCGTCAACACTTCTGATTTTTTCAAAGGCACCACCTCATTTTTAATCTATTCCGGATCCTTCCCATCCGTGCTCCATGATCACCCGTTTCAATGTATCTGACTTCTATGGCTCTTAAGCCTATCGCCGTTTTCAAAATGGGCGAAGTGACAGGTGCCAACGCCCCGGTCTTATCCATACTATGTAATGAATCAACCAACAATGTATTTGTTGAGTGGAAAGGAAGGTAAGGATGGGTAACATTCATAAACCGAGGAAGGTCATGAAGGCGGCGAACAGTCTTCAAGAAGAATGCATACGCGTCCCAAAAGTGTATGACTGGGTCACAGATCAGCTAACCGTCAGCAAAACCGTTCGGTTTGATCGCCATCAACTTGAAGCCATCGAAGAAGCGATGTCTGACCCCAATCGTCGTCCGCTCAGAATCATATGCAAAACGCCGAAGACACCGCCGCTTTTCCCGCTAAATCAAAGCGATCCTCGTCTCATAGAAGAGCGCGGTTTCTTCTGCGAGCAAGTAGGGGAAAAGCAAAATGTCACCGTACCGGTTGCGGGTGAATTTACGGAAGCACAACTTGTTGACCTCTTATTCAATGCAGAAGTAAAAATAAAAGTCATTGATCGCCATGGCGATGTCGTCACCGAAACGAAAGTCGATGTGGCTGCCATGGAATCCTTTGTTCTCTGCTTCCCGGATGGCACGGATTTATTATGCCGGGTGTCGAAAATCTTCTGCCGTATTTCAACGGGATCTTTATTATTAAACAATCCGTGCCCGGAAAGCTTTAAAGTCGAAGTCACCTTCTGCGTCGATGTTCAAGTCGAGGCCGAAGTCAAACTCGAAGTGTTGGCGAAATTCTGCTCGCCAAGGGAAAACAACATTGTTGCTCCAGAGATCATTAACCAATGCCCGCCGATCGAGTTTCCAGCTCAATGCCCGTCGATTTTCCCACAAAAAAATTGTGATTGCGAAGCGATGGGTGAAGCGAGCGGACCGACTGCAAAGCATGCGACGGAACAAGGGGAAGCCGGCATCAATCTCCATATTTGCCCAAATTGCAGCCTAACTGACAGTGAATTTGAGTTCACCTTTGATGACAGAGAAACAAGTGACGGACTGAAAAACATCAACTTTACCGCGACCAGTTTTGACCCCGAAACACTTGAATGCCAACCCTGTGAAGATGGTTTGAAGTTAATTATCAGCGGTGAAGGGGTCACAAGTGACGGACGTCAGCTAGATTTCAATCTCGCTGTTCTTGATAGCCCGAACGGGGATAAATTCCATGTTCAATTGATTAACGAAAGGAATGGCAAGATTGTTTTTGACACCGGTGTAGTAGATGTGACGGAAGGCGAGCTGACAGTGGAAGATTGCGTCACCTTCCAAGATCTCAAATTTAAGGCGCTATAAATAGGTGTCATCAGCGGGCCAACACGTCCGCTGATGATTCCTGATTTTTTCTCATCATTTTTACAGATTGCCCAAGCAACCGAAACGGGACAGTGAACATATGCTGTATATAGATGCATTCACTATCTCCGAGGGGGCGAGGGCTTGGAAGAACAAAAACGAGGTATAAGCGTCGCACGCCTCATAGACCGGGAACGTTTTTACAAAGAGAAGGCATTGCGCCTTGAAAAAAATTTTATCTTCGCGAATGAAAGAATTTCGGCTTTGGAAGAAGAAGTTCGAACATTGACACAAGCTTATGAAGCGCGAGAAAAAGAATACCACGACGTGCGGGCACAGTTTGATCAGATCAAAGCGCTTTATGAAACACTGAAAGAAGATTATGCCAAAGAAACGGCAAACAATCAGCAACTCACAGAAGAACTTTTACAATATAAAAATCGATTCGGTACGGATGCCGATAGAAACGCGCTTGATGAGAAAGTGAAAGGCTTTGAACGCTTGCTTAATGATATGCAGCGGGAGATCAATGAAAAGGATCGGGAGCTGAATCATTATCGGAAGCGCGTCACCATTCTTGAGAAACGGTTAAAGCTTCACGCGGCAACCTCCTTAAACGAGCCGCCAAGTGTAGATGCCGATTTTATACAGCGGTCGGCTGTGGAAGCGATCGCCTATATGGATTATGCCCTGATCGACCGAGAGCCTCGTGCGATGGTTCGCGGGAACTTAACGATTGAAAATAAGGGATCTAAGGCGCTTTCCACACCGTACATCTGCTTTCGTTTTAATCCCGGAGATGCCGCCATTCTCAAAGGGAGAATTAAAACATGGGAGACCGTCGAAACCGAGATCAATGATCGTGACCATTGGGAATGGGTCTATCTTGACAATGATTGGGCAAAAGAGGCGAAGGAACGGGGCGAACTATGGATTGCTCCAACCGCACCCTTTGCCATTCTTCCGGGGGAGCGGGTCGAACTTAACGATTGGCAAATACCGATCGAAAGAAGGTTTTACGAACATTTGACCGTTGAAGTGTTTGTCTTTTTTGAGAAAAACGACTATCGCATAAAAGGCGTTAATAAAATCGCTTTAAATTTTTAAAAAAGTTGCGATAGGCCGTTAACCATACAAGATTCATGATAAATGCATATATTGGTCACGAAACCATTTCAGGAGGGATAACGATGTCTGAAGGTAAGAAGAAAAAGCGGGAGCTGCACGTCGACACGTTGCATATCCATGCTAACGAAGTCGTCTTCCATACACCGGATGGCCGCACCGTTCCGTTTACGGGACCGTTTACTTTTCCGTTCACTCCGCCAGGCAGCACACCGGCAGGCGCTCCCGGCGGAACGGACGACGCTCAAGGCAATGCGCCGCAAGGGCCTCAGCGCGATTTCTGGGGTTTCCCGTTACCGCCGATGCCGCAAGCCCAAGGCAATGCCGCGCCACCGGGTGATAACACCGATGGCAATCCAAATAACCAACAAGGCACCCAACAAGGTCCGCCTCCTGGCTGGATCTGATCAGCACATGACTCATAGGGGGTCTGTCCCGCCAAATAAGCGTTTGATGGCGGTCTTCCATGCAAACCGCATGAAACGCGTGGTGGGGCGAGGCCCCCATTTTATGGGTCGTTGGTAAAACTTCTCTGAAGGAAAAACGTTTGGTCTAAAGACTGTTTTCCTCATTGGTGTGAGGACCGAGGAACCTATAATTCGGGTAAAACGCATCCAGCTAAACTGAGCGGAACGGCTGTAGGAAGACGCTTCTGTCAGCCGTTACTTGGTGTCACCTTTATAGATGGGTTGTACATAAAGACCGTTTACTGCGTCATATTCGGCTAACATCACCTCTCTGATACTTGGAATACCTCGCATTTGCAACTCCCCAATTAACCAGTTTTCATCTTTATGGATAATATCTAAGTTGTTTTTAATTAAAACACCGTCGCTAATCAGTGTTAAAGGTAACTCAGCGGTTTTGATCGGCAGGTCAAGGTCCATGCGTTTGACGTTTTCAAACAAAGGATTTTTGATGACCGAGAGTTTGCCGTTCGGTTCAAGTATAGCGAAAGCGACTTCCCGTATGGAGAAAATGTTTTTTTCTCGTAAAAGCGTTTGCAGCCTGTTCACGTCAATTTTATTTTTTTTCATGGAGGATCTGAGGATTACACCATTATTAATTAAAAGACTTGGTTTGCTCTCAAAAATCCCCCGCAAGCGATTGAATTTAAGTGTTAGAAAATCAATGCTGTAGATTAAAATTCCCCATAAGACGATGACGAATAAAATTTTCCCTAGATGAATGTTATCATCATAAATGGCTCCACCGACAAATTCACCAAGTACCAATGCGGCAACAAAATCAAACGGGGTGGCTTCTGAGATGGAGGAGCGCCCGATCACCTTTGTCAAAACGAGTAACGCGAAAAAACCGACCACGAGTTCAACCGTAATTTCCAAATAGCCTTTCACGCAACCACCTCCCGTGACAGTTTGCATTGAAAAAGCGTTTTTTATACTGGTAAAATAAATTTTTTCACGCCAGCATATGGACTATATCAGCTCAATCTCCCCATAAAAGGCTTGCACGGGTAAGAAAATATCCTTTTTAGTCCAATATATGGGCAATGAAGGCACTGCCTTTGTCTTTAAAGCTTGGCAGAGCCAGGTTTTCTTTTCTCAGTCGGACCAAAGTGACCCATGCCCTTGGAGATTTTCGCAAAAAATGTTATAATCTTTTTATATATTCAGAAAAGGAGGTTAAGAGATGAAATATGGTATTGCCTTATTCCCGTCGAAAGATTTACAAGACCTCGTCAATCGCTATCGCAAACGCTATGATACGCACTATCCTTTGATTCCGCCGCATATCACCGTCAAAGAGCCTTTTGAGTTACAAGAAGGCGAAGTGGAAGCTTTTATAAAAAAGGTGCAAGCGGCCAAAAAAGGCATCGGGCCGATTCGACTCGTCGCAAGCCGCGTCCATTCTTTTTGGCCCGTTAACAATGTGATTTATTTGCGAGTGGAGGATTGCGCGGCTTTGACGGAACTCCACGAACGTTTACACGGCCCCGATTTTCCCAATACAAAAGCCTACCGCTTCGTCCCACATATTACGATTGCACAAGACCTTTCGGATATCGAACATAACGACATTTATGATAGACTAAAAATGCTTTCCTTTTATCATGAAGAGATGATTGATACCTTCCACCTCCTGTATCAGGACGACACTGGAATGTGGCACGTCCGCGAGACATTTAAGCTTGGAGACTAAAAAGTTTAAGCCATCCCGTGCACCCTATTTTTGAAAGTTGGAGGAGAATCAGACAACATGGAAGTCATCACGGTAAAAACAGATGCTCAATATCAGGATGCATTAGCCGTCAGACAGGAAGTATTTGTACATGAACAACACGTCCCACCGGAACTCGAAATCGATGAATATGAGGAGCGGGCGGTACACTTTGTCGCCTATGACAATGGTAAACCAGTTGGGGCTGGTCGCTACCGTAAGAAGGGTGATGCTGCTAAAGTCGAGCGGATTTGTGTTTTACAAGCGAGACGCGGGGAACACATTGGGGAAGCCATAATGGAAGCCATTGAAAAAGAAGCTTACCGTGCCGGATTTTCAACTTTGATTTTAAATGCACAATCCCACGCCATCGGTTTTTATGAAAAGCTTGGGTTTGAGATCACTTCTGAGGAATTTGAAGAGGCAGGCATTCCGCATGTGGAGATGAGAAAAACGATTCGCTGACTGAATGAAAAAACAGCCCTTAATAAAAGGCTGTTCATCCAAGTTGCATGTCATAGGGGCACCCTGTACCCCTGATATCTTCTATAAAGCTTCATAAGCGAGCATGGTGCATAGGGCGTCCGATAAGTCGTCTTGCCAAAACGTCCAAGTATGGTTTCCATCGTTTTCGACATATTTGTAAAAGCCAAGTTCTTTTTGCACAAGGGTTTCGTGCAACAAGCGATTGGGACGGAGAAAGTCAGCGCGCGTGCCCCGAGTCGTCATGACCGCTGTTTCGTTGACCCCAATGGAGTGGTAGATGGAAAGTTGCGGGGCCAAGCGAAAATTCCTCACGTTTTCAATGATCGCGTCATTGACATAAGGAGATTGCAAGATGACGTTTCCGAATGTATGCGGATAGCGTAGCGCACATGTCAGGGAAAAGGTCGCGGCCAAAGAGTCTCCGATGAGGAATCTGCCGCCTGCTAACTCGTCAATGGCATACTGTTTCGATAAAGCGGGGAGAAATTCGCGAATCAAAAATTTTATGTAAGCTTCATGGTGGCGGCCTTCGGGATGATACTTTTCCCAACGCTCCATTTTATCGGTATAGGGAAGCCCTACAATCACTGTATGGCGCATTTTCCGTTCGGAAATGAGCCGTTCGGACAAACCGGCAATGCGGCCGAGATTGAAATAGTCCTGACCATCCAATGCAATCAACACAGGGTAAGTATATAAAGGCGAATAATGCGGCGGAAGATAAACCCGCGCTTCGATCATGGTATTTAACACTAGGCTATTAATACGAAAAGCTTCCATTGTAGGTTTGTCATTAATCATAGTATGCCTCCGTCGTTTCATCATCTTCAGCTATCTTAACATAAAATGAATAATGATGGTGCACATGACAGACATAAACGTCACGCATAACAGGGGGAATCACCATGAAAGAGCGGGTGCACAGCCGGGATGTCAAAAAGGCGGTCTTTTCTCTTCTTAAGGAAAGGGGTGTCGCGCTTTCGGACATCGCCGAAATCGTCTATGAAATGCAGTCGCCATATGCACCGAATTTAACTATGCAAGATTGTTTGGAAAGCGTATTGGCTGTTCTTGAAAAAAGGGAAATGCAACATGCATTGCTCGTTGGAATTGAATTGGATAAATTAGCAGAGGAAGGGAAACTTTCGGAGCCGTTGCAATCCATTGTCGCTCAAGACGAAGGGTTATTTGGTATCGATGAAACCATCGCAATCGGTGCGGTATACGGTTATGGGAGCATTGCCGTTACAACGTTTGGATATCTCGACAAGGCGAAAACGGGCATTATAAAAAAACTTGATAACAAAACCGGGCGTGGTGTCCACACTTTTTTGGACGATCTTGTGGCGAGCATTGCTGCCAATGCCTCGAGTCGATTAGCGCACCACCTTCGAGATGAAGAAGAAGCGCTATTCGATGCATCAAATAAAGCCGAAGATGAACCAACCACCGGATAGCAAGTTATACGGGGGAAAACCTGTATTTTTATCGGCACGAAAAAAATTTTTAAAAACCCCTTGACGAATGAAACAAAGGCGTGTATAGTTATAGTTGTCCTTTGAAATTCCAAAAAATCTTAAAAAATGATCTGCTAGCTCAGTTGGGAGAGCACTACCTTGACAGGGTAGGGGTCACAGGTTCAAGTCCTGTGCAGGTCACCATACATAATCTTTGAGTAACGTGCTTTTTCGAGAGATTGTCTCCGAGGAAGTGCGTTTTTTATTTATAAAAAGTAACAAAAAAAGTAACAAAAATAAAAGTAACAGGTTTTTTATAAAATGTTACTCAAAAATATCATCAATCTTTTGTACAGCTTCTTTTTGCATTGTCGGTAAAACATGTGAATACGTATCTAAAGTAATTTTTACATTAGCATGTCCTAATCTTTCCGAAACTACTTTAGGATTTACCTTTTT
>NZ_AUMM01000077.1 GCF_000430685.1 Tuberibacillus calidus DSM 17572
TGAGATTTCCCATGGCATAAGCCAGTAAGACCCCTCAGAGATGATGAGGTAGATAGGTTCGAGGTGGAAGCGTGGCGACACGTGGAGCTGACGAATACTAATCGGTCGAGGACTTAACCAAAAAAAGATGCGCGAAACCTTCGTTTTCAGTTTTCAGAGCGCAAACGCACCTGAAAAAGAAGTTCGACTAGGCTAAGCCTTGCGTCGAACGCTCAATATCAGATCTGTCCGGTGACAATGGCGAAGAGGTCACACCCGTTCCCATCCCGAACACGGAAGTTAAGCTCTTCAGCGCCGATGGTAATTGGGGGCTTCCCCCTGTGAGAGTAGGTCGTTGCCGGGCAAATGGAAGAGAACAGCGAAAGCTGTTCTCTTTTTCTTTAACGTATATAAAGATGGTTCTATAATATTTGTTGGGGTGTGAGGAAAATTCTGATAAAAAACACGCAACCTCAATCCTTTAAACTTGAGTTGTCCCGATACAAGTTAAAGATAGTTGTTGCGTGTACATGAATTTTAACTTGATTTTACCTGGATAAAAAGACGCAGTGATTAATGTGTGGCTAAAGAAATGAAGGTGATCATTTACATATTCCGTTACAGACATAACCTCAACACAGGTAAAACCTCGGCATAGAACAGTTCAGAAGTCCAGGTCGGGTCATTTTCTCTTTGAAAATTTGTATACTAATTATTAGTATACAAATTATGGAACATAGAGAGATCTATTCAAACTGTTTAGCATTCCAGTTGACACAGGCACGCAAGAAAGTTTTTGCATGGTATGGGAATTTTCTCAAGCCACTTGGGCTAACACCCTCCTATGTTTACGTACTTGGTGTATTGCGTGACAAGGAATATGCAAGTCCAAGCGAAATCAGCCATCTCCTTGAACTGGAGCGCCCAACCATCACGACACTTCTGTCTCGTATGGAACGCAGCGGACTGGTGAACCGAGTTTCGAACCCCAGTAACAGGAGAGAGATATTGGTCAGTTTGACCGATGCGGGAAATGAGGCATGCGATAAAGCTTACCCACTGTTAGTGGAAGCGGACAAGGCACTGAATACCTTGTTGAATGGAGAGTTCGCACAGTTGAAGGAACAAGTTGAAAAATTGAACCGGATGCTATAGGAGGTCGTGTAATGAACAGACAATTCATCGTTTATTTGTCAAATAAGCAAAAGCATTTGATGACGGACGAACTCATCCAGGGGCATGTCTCATATTTGGGGGAACTCAAACGCCAGGGCAAATTACCCTTTTGTGGTCCCTGTAAAGACGGAACGGCAATCATGATTTTGAAAGCCGACTCACTAGAAGAAGCAGAAGCCTTACTTGCACGTGACCCATTCACAAAAGCAAACTACTACCAAGATCGTCGAATCGTCGAGGTCGAAGAAGCAACGCTAGAAAACAACTTTCTTCTTGATGATGTTCTCGTAAATCAGCGCAATCGGTCATAAACCATACCCTTATCGAGATACGGTGTACTGCATTGAGTGTCAGTGGGTACACCGTTTTTGTTATCCCATGAAAGAGTAGCCGTTTATCACAGCAATGGCTGAAGACTCCATCCTCAAGCAAAGCTAGGGTGGAGATTAATGGTACAACTAAAGGTTCTCCTTATCAACGTTTTTTCATTTGGTTTGGGTAAATGCGAAATCGAAAAGCCTTGTATTGTTTCTTGGCAAAATACTCCTTAACAAAATATTTGATGATTAAAATGGCAACTGATTATATCCATGAAATTGTTTCATGGTTTAACGGCGCCTATAATTTTTTTTAAGGAAAAGAGCGATGTGAAAATTCCGGTGAGCCAAAAAGCTGCCAAAACGTTATTCCGCCGGCTACAAAGAGGTTCATGAAACGAACCGATCATCACCGAACTGGCACTTATTTCGACCATTCGGACAATAAAATCCTTTCACGCAAAATTCGTTCATTGAAAAAATATTTAGCAATATATTAATGGTAGAAAGCGCTATCAAATCTCTCATCAAAACATCGGAAAGGAGTGACAGGTATTGTCAGAAGTTGACTATCTTGATACGTTGCTAAAAGAAGATCGCCGTTTTCCGCCATCGGAAGCCTTTAAAGCACAAGCAAATTTTAACGATCCCAACATTTATGATGAAGCTGCCAAGGATCCCGTAGCTTTTTGGGCGAAACAGGCGGAAGAAATTTCTTGGTTTGAGCCTTATAAAGAGGTTCTCCAATGGGATCCCCCGCATGCGAAGTGGTTTGTTGATGGAAAACTGAATGCAGCTTATAACTGCGTTGATCGTCATCGTGAAGGCCCGCGCAAAAATAAAGCCGCCATTATTTGGGAAGGGGAACTTGGGGGATGCAAGGTTTACACGTATGATATGCTCGGGCGGGAAGTCGATAAAGCCGCACACATGTTGAAAAATTTAGGTGTTCAAAAAGGTGATCGGGTTGCGGTTTATTTGCCGATGGTGCCGGAACTTCCCATCACGCTATTGGCCTGTGCGAAGATTGGTGCGATTCATACGGTTGTCTTTGCCGGTTTTTCGGCAAAATCTCTGAGAGACCGGATTGAAGATGCCCAAGCGAAGTTGCTCGTCACGGCAGATGCCGGCTGGCGCCGCGGCCATCAAGTCCCATTAAAAAGGTTTGCCGATGAAGCCGTTGAGGGAACGACCATCGAAACCGTTTTAGTTGTAAAAGCAGTAGGGGACAGTGCCACCTATACGATGACCGAAGGACGCGACTTGTATTGGGACGATGAAATGGGTAAAGCGTCAACGAAACCATTTCCGCCGGAAAAAATGGACGCCGAGGACATTTTATATTTATTGTATACGTCTGGAACAACCGGCAAACCGAAGGGAATCGTTCATACGACTGGTGGTTATATGGTCGGTGTCCATACATCGATGCGCAGTGTTTTCGATTTGAAAGACAGCGACATCTTTTTCTGCACAGCCGATATCGGTTGGGTGACAGGGCATACGTACATTGTCTACGGACCGCTTTCGGCTGGTGCGACCGTTGTGATGTATGAAGGAGCGCCGGATTATCCCGACCGCGATCGTTTTTGGGCCATTATTGAAAAATATGGCGTCACAACATTTTACACGGCCCCGACATCCATTCGGACTTTCATGAAATGGGGACCGGAGTATGTAGAAAAACATGATCTAAGTTCTTTGCGCTTGCTTGGGACAGTTGGGGAGCCGATCAACCCGGAAGCGTGGATGTGGTATCACACGCATGTCGGTAAAGGCCGAGTGCCGATCGTGGACACATGGTGGCAAACAGAAACGGGTTGCGCCATGATTGCCCCACTACCAGGTTTAACGACAACGAAACCGGGAGCGGCAACCAAACCTTTACCCGGTATTATCGCCGATGTGGTGGATGAAAACGGCCAATCCGTTGCACCTGGTAACGGCGGCATGCTTGTCATTAAACACCCATGGCCCTCTATGCTGCGTACGGTGTGGGGGGATGATGAACGATTCCGAAAAACGTACTTTGGGAAATTCCCGGACTGGTACTTGCCGGGGGATGGCGCACATAAGGACGAAGACGGCTATATCTGGATTTTGGGCCGTTTGGACGATGTGATTAACGTCTCCGGCCACCGGATTGGAACCGCCGAAGTCGAAAGCGCGCTTGTCGGTCATCAAGCTGTTGCCGAAGCCGCGGTCATCGGCCGCTCTGATGCGATCAAAGGTCAAGCCATCACAGCATTCGTTACGTTAAAAGAAGGGGTTCAAGGAACCGATGAATTAGTTGCTGAACTCAAAGAAACGGTTGCGCAGGCCATTGGCAAAATGGCACGACCGGAAGAAATCATTTTTACCGCGGAACTTCCGAAAACGCGTAGCGCCAAAATCATGCGGCGACTGTTACGCGACATCGCAGAAGGGCGCGTGTTAGGTGATACGACCACTTTGGCTGACCCAAGCGTGATTGAGGAATTGAAAAAGCTGAGTAAATACCAGACCTAAGTATGGGCCGCTTGATCGATGCAGGATGAAAAAGTAAGTGTTGACTTAATAAGAGCCAAATCTGCAAGTCCATTAATGGTTAAAAGGGGTGTATGATCAATGGCAAATGGCGTAAAAATTGCCGACCCGGGCCCACTCGGCCTCGCTGGTTTTGGCATTACGACATGCATCTTAAGTTTGATCAATGCGGGTGTTTTGGATGCCGCAGCGATGGGGGTTGTATTAGGTCTAGCCCTTGCGTATGGCGGGGGAGCCCAACTTCTTGCGGGCATGTGGGAATTTCGCAAAGGGAACACTTTCGGTGCCACAGCCTTTACATCATACGGCGCCTTCTGGATTTCATTCTATTTTATTGTCAAAGCCGAACCGGCTGCCGGTGTCGCCTGGTATCTCCTATTTTTCGGCATTCTTACTTTTTATCTGTGGATCGGAAGCTTCTATCTCAATAAAGCCTTGTTCTACGTTTTCCTGACGCTTTGGATCACCTTCCTCTTCCTCGCCCTCGGCGACTTCGGTGTTGGCGGCTTTAAGCAAATCGGGGGCTGGATTGGTGAAATTTGCGGTCTCCTTGCCCTTTATACCTCTGCCGCTGTCGTCATCAACACAACCGCTGGCAGACAAATTCTCCCTGTCGGCAGCCCCATCAAACAACCAACCCAAGAAAAAGCCGCCTAACCGTATGGGGGTCAGTCCCCCAATGATTTAAAGTACTAAAGCAAAATCACAATCCGGAACCCTTGTCAAATAAGGGTTCCGGATTTTCTTCATCCCCATCATCAGCCAAAAGTATTAAATTTAAGGCCTTCTTAAGGGGTCAGTCCCCCAATAGTTTAAAGCGTTAAAGCAAGGTCACACCCCAAAACCCTTGTCCATCAAGGGTTTCAGTTATCGTTATGATTGAACCTAGATGAAAAAGTCGTATGTATAAGGGGTCTGACCCCCAATGGTTTAAAGCGTTAAAGTTAGAGGTCTATTAAACATTTTTGTGTATTTGTTTTGTTAGTACATTTAAATGAACATTTTTCGATGTTTCTTATTGTTACCAACTTTCAAATTTAATTTATAATATAAAAAAACCGGGTCCTATTTAAATGGGAACGTAACGAACTAGTAATAATGGTTGAACTATTAAACTTATTTTAATTTTGTAGCCTCAGGTGAAATATGTGATGAAGCTGTTTCGGATTTCTCTTCAAACTAAAATTTTAGGATTGGTGTTGACACTCGTTTTATTGATCATTATATCATTAACTACTATTTTTACGGTTATGGAAAAAGAACAAATTGAAAGACAAAAAGGCCGTCTTGTTCTTGAATTATCCAAGACGATTGCACTTATGCCAAGTATAAAAAATGCTTTTTATACTTCGGACCCCGCAAAAATCATTCAACCCATTGTTGAAAAAATTCGCAAACAAGTAGGAGCTGAGTTTATTGTTGTGGGTAATAAAGAAGGGATTCGTTATTCACACCCAATACCCGATCGAATTGGTAGGCACATGGTTGGCGGCGACAATTATCGGGCTTTAGTCCTGGGTGAATCTTATATTTCCAGAGCCGTAGGTTCACTCGGACCATCATTAAGGGGAAAGTCACCAATCCTTGATGACAATGGTCAGATCATTGGTATAGTATCCGTCGGAATTATGCAACAGGATATAAAACAGCAGATTTTTAATAATGCAAAAAAGGTGGCCAGTATTGCTTTAATAGCATTTATTATTGCTATTATTGGAAGCAGTCTTTTAGCTCGAAATATTCGAAAGGATACTATGGGCCTTGAACCCTATCAGATTGCTGCTTTATATAAAGAAAAAAATGCGGTCATAGAATCCGTTAGAGAAGGTATTTTAGTCATTGATAAGAACGGGTTAATCACCGTCATGAATCAGACCGCTCGGAGACTTTTAAATTTCCACGGTGATTTTACAGGTTTAAAAATTGAAAAGGTTATTCCAAACACACAAATGTATGATATTTTGAGAACTGGAAAGAGCCAACACGATGTCGAATTAGTGTTACCACATAACACACTTATTGTTAATCGAAAGCCTATCATTGATAAAGGACAAGTTGTCGGTGCCGTCGCCTCCTTTCGGGATAAAACCGAAATCGAACAAATGCTGAACACATTATCCGAAGTTCGTAAATATTCCGAAGACCTTCGTGCTCAAACCCATGAATTTACAAACAAACTTTATGTTTTGTCAGGACTTCTTCAGATAGGCGAGTACGATGAGGCGATAAAAATGATCCAGCAGGAGACCGAAACATATGAATTTCAGAATCGGATTCTTTTTGACCAAATATATGACCGAAAAGTCCAGGCGATTTTACTTGGTAAACTAGCCATGGCTTCCGAAAAGAAATTGGAATTTAGGATTGATAACAATAGCTCTCTAAATGTTTTGCCAGAGCAAATAAAAATATCGCATCTCATTACAATTTTGGGGAATTTAATCGACAATGCCTTTGAAGCCGTCGTGGATAGTCAACACCCTGTCGTTACTTTTTTTGCGACAGATTTAGGTAACGATATTATCTTTGAAATAAGTGATAATGGGTGTGGAATTAAGGAAGAAAATTTACCTAAGATTTTCACGAGAGGATTTAGCACAAAGCCAAAAGGTGATCAGTCTAGAGGTTACGGTCTATCGAATGTATTGAAATCAGTAGAATTACTAAATGGTACAATCGAGGTCCAGAAAAATAAAATGGGAGGGACGGTTTTTACAGTCTATTTGCCGAAATTTACAGGAGGTGAATCTTATGAAGCAGGTCAAGGTGGCCATTGCTGAAGATGATTTCCGTATTGCCGATATACACGAGAGGTTTTTATCCGAGATACCCGAAGTGATGGTTGTCGGTAAAGCACTAAATGCTTCTGACACTTTAAGATTACTAAAACAGGAAAAGGTGGACCTACTGCTATTGGATGTCTATATGCCGGATGAATTGGGGACAAATTTGCTTTTGACATTGCATAACGAATTTCCTAATGTGGATGTTATCATGATTACCGCCGCGACAGAAAAACATATACTGGAAAAATCAATAAGAAACGGTGTATTCAATTATTTAATCAAACCAGTGACCAAGGAACGTTTCGTTCAGGTAGTAAAGAAATATATTCAATATAAAAATCTTTTAGATCAGAAAACAGAAGTCGATCAAGAATTTGTCGATTCGTTGTTTAGGAAAAGTCAAACGTCCCAAAAAATAAACACCAATAATCTTCCTAAAGGAATCGATGCCATTACGTTAGAAAAAGTGTTAGGTATTTTAACAGACGCTACTGGAGGCCTTTCAGCAGAACAAGTCGGGGAAAGAATGGGTGCTTCACGAACAACGGCAAGGCGCTACCTCGAATTTCTTATTTCTGTAAACAAATGTAAGGCCGAAGTCGCATATGGCGTCGTTGGCAGACCTGAGCGTCACTATTTTAAAATCTAATAAAATCATCTAGAGGCTGGGACAAAACCCAGTAGGCTAAATTGAAAAGAGTGGTACCCACCAAAACATGTTGGTGAAGGTACCACTCTTTTTTATTGGTTTTCAGAAGTCAAATAAGGATACCTTCTGATAAAATTAAAATATAGCCAAATTAACTTATCGGAGGTATCCTTATGTTTCAATATTATAACATGAATCAAGTGGTTTTGCCCCTAGATTTAGAAATTAAATTAAAAGAAAATGACATCGCCTTTCATATTCACCACCTCATCGAACAGATTCCTGATGAAGCGTTTGAA
>NZ_AUMM01000078.1 GCF_000430685.1 Tuberibacillus calidus DSM 17572
CTTTGACTCTGTGAGACATGGGAGGGTAAACCGCCATGAGCGTTGTGGAGATCCCTATGTGCGATCATATCTTTGTTACCAGATAAAGGTAAATAGAACCTTTGTCTTACACGAAGTCAACTTAAACATCCATTTATTAGGTAAAATAACTATAATATCCATGAATTGATTGACAGGTAAAAACAATTGGTGCAGATTTCCGGAGAAAATGCGAGTAATTTTAAGAAAAACTTTATTTTATAGAGGGAGGGAAAAAACAATGAAAGCCGTTTTAGTTAAAAAACCGGGGGACGCTGGGCAGTTATATATCGGCGAATTTCCAACGCCGGAACCCCAAGACAAGGAGATTCTTGTCAAAGTGAAAGCGACAGCCGTCAATCGCGCCGATATCCACCAGCGCAAAGGCCATTATCCGCCGCCAAAAGGGGCAAGCCCGATCATCGGTCTAGAAGTTTCTGGCGTCGTTGAAGCGACCGGAGCAAATGTCACCAAATGGAAAGTGGGCGATCGCGTTTTCGGATTGCTTGAAGGTGGGGGATATGCCGAATATGCGGTCTTGCACGAAGACATGGCGATGCCGATTCCAGATTCCTTGAGTTATGAGGATACGGCAGCCATTCCGGAAGTTTTCCTAACAGCGTACCAAACGCTGTTTTGGATCGGCCATTTAAAACAAGGTGAAAGGGTGTTGATCCACGCCGGTGCGAGTGGCGTCGGAACGGCAGCGATACAAATGGCCAAGTTAAATGGGGCATATGTTGCGGTTACAGCAGGATCTAAGGAAAAACTGGACGCTTGCCAAAAGCTCGGGGCCGATCTTGCCATCAACTACAAAACGGATGATTTTGCCAAAGTCATACAAGAAGCGCTCGGCCCGTCCTCAATCGATGTCGTTCTTGATTTTATCGGCGCATCGTATTGGGAACAAAATCTTGAAGTCCTCGGTATGGATGGCCGCCATGTGTTGATCAGCACGCTTTCCGGTTACAAACTTGAAAATGTGGATTTGCGAGCCATTATGGGCAAACGACTGACGCTTACGGGAACGACGCTACGGTCACGCGACAGAGATTATAAAGTCAAATTAACCCAAGAATTTATGGACACCATGCTGCCTTTGTTTAAAAAAGGCGAGTTGAAACCGATTGTGGATCGCGTGTTTCCGATCGCGGAAGTTCAAGAGGCTCACAGATATATGGAAGCCAATAAAAATATCGGCAAAATCGTTCTTAGCGTAGGAGAACTCCGTTGACGGAAGGAGAGGAGTTCTCCTCTTTTTAATATGAAATTTTAGGTGAGGGGGGAACCAATATGTATGGGACCATCTTATGTTTTGACGATTCTACAGAGAAACAGATTGATTGGATTTGGTCGCAACTTGCTGAGGCGAACATTTCTTTTTACCATATCGAAAAAAATGGAAAGAAAAAACGCCCGCATGTGACGCTAGCAGATTACGGTGAGCTCAATTTGGACGCGTTTAAGGATAAGTTTTTATCATTTTTTTCGAAGAGAACCTCATTTGCGCTTGATTTTTCAACGCTCGGTTGCTTTTCAAGCGCAGGAACGCTATTTCTCGCACCGGTTATGACCGAAGATCTATGGCGTCTCCATATGGATTACCATAGATTTTTCGGTGAGTTTTGTGATATTGAAAATTCCTATTACTTGCCCGGCAAATGGGTGCCGCATTGCACCCTCGCCAATCATTTACCACATAAAGATTTCTTAAAGGCGTTCGATTTCATCGCAAGAGATTTTAAACCAATTAAGGCGCAATTGAGCGAAGTCGTTTTAATTAAAATTGAATATAACAATGGTGAAGCGGTCGGCTCTACACCTATCATCCATTACCGATTCTAATAAAACTAATTTTGTGCCTCAGACCGATTTTTGAAAAATACTTGAACACTAAGTATTGATGATGAGATGTTAAATAGATAAATGTCGCTCATGACCGAACACCATTATAAGATAAAAACGCTCGGTGCTTCAGTTAATAAGTTTCCCTTATGTTTAATCATAAAAATTTAAAAATTTTATTATCGATCTTTTCGTTATAAGATGATGGAGAGACTATAAAAAGGGGAAAATTCATCCATGAAAGCTTTAAAAACCTTTCATCCGATCGTGACATCACTTTTACTCGGTACGGTCATGGTTAGGGCAGCGAGTCTTATGTCGATGCCGTTTTTAGCGATCTATCTATCAAAAACAACGGCGATGAATCCAGTTCTCATCGGCCTTGTCATCGGAATGGGACCGCTGACATCGACAGTTGGGAGTTTTATTGGCGGAACACTATCGGATTTGTTCGGCCGAAAAAAATTGATGTTTTCAGCACTCTTCATCTATGGCATGGTTTTTGTCGGTTTTGCAACGGCAAAAGCCCCATGGGTGTTCTTGTTGCTTAACGCTGTCAATGGGTTGTGTCGCGCCTTTTTTGAACCGACCAGTCAGGCTCTGATGTCGGACCTCACACCTCAGGAAAAACGGGTGAGACTCTTTTCTCTGAGGTATACGGCCATTAATGTCGGTGCCACAGTCGGGCCGTTACTCGGAGCCTTGTTCGGTTCGGTGGCAGCTAATCTTGCCTTTTTCATAACGGCGGCCGTTTATTTTATGTACTTAATCTCCCTTATCATATTGTTTATGATTTTTCCTATTCAGCAAGCTGGTGAAACTAGCGCGCATAAAATTACCTTTGCTTCGGCGATACGCGTCATCAGCAAAGATAAAGCCCTTTTTTATTTTATCCTTGCCGGTATTATGGTCAATCTGGGGTATTCACAAATTGAATCCACGTTGCCGCAGTATTTAAAAGATTCTCTTGCTAACGGGGTTTTGCTTTATTCCGTCTTATTATCCTTAAATGCTGTCACGGTGGTTGTTTTACAAATTCTACTCATGCGATTTACGGAGAAATTATCGATGCTTAAAGGGCTCATCGTCGGTACGGTGCTAATGTCCATGGGTTATTTTGGGTTTTCCCTGTCCCACGGTTGGGTAATGTTTATCCTCTCCATGTTGGTCTTAACGCTAGGAGAAATCTTCGTCTTTCCTTTGGGTGGGGTTATTATTGATCGCCTCGCCAGTGAAAAATTACGAGGCACCTATTTCGGAGCGAACGGGCTTCGTTCCATCGGTTTTTTTGCGGGACCGTGGCTTGGCGGTTTGCTTTTTGATGCAACGAACGGCTCTGTGCTTTATCTTATGACCGCAGGTGTTGTCCTTTTTGGCATTGTGCTTTATACATCGGGCTATAGGACGATGGTCAAAAACGAAAAAAAACGGAAAAAGGAAGCCTCTTAAAGGGGCGTTAAAACAGATAATTTTTTTGAGGCGTCTATCCATGAGGCGCTTCTTTTTTGTGGTCGTGGCGAATTTTGTCGAAAAAAAGAGACAGAACGGACTTTACTTCTCCTTTTTTGGCGGTAAAATAGAAGTGAGTAATCACTCATTTTTAAAAATAGGTGGTTAGAATATGGCAAACACAGGGGTATTAACGGTTAATCATGTGTCAAAAAGGTTTGGGGAAAAACGGGTCCTCAAGGATGTGAACTTCTCCATTGACCGACCGGAAATTTTCGGTTTGCTCGGGCCATCAGGAGCGGGGAAGACGACGCTGATTAAGATGATTGCAGGAATGGATCAGCCGACAGAGGGAACTATTCACGTTTTAGGGCAGAAAGTGCCTGACCTCGCGCTTATGAACAAGATCGGCTATATGGGGCAATCGGATGCGCTTTATGAAGAGCTCTCGGCATTCGAAAACCTTGCCTTTTTTGCGGCTTTATATGGTCTTACTGGTAAAAGGATGAAAGAACGGGCGCAAGAGGTTTTAGAACTTGTGGGGCTCTCCCAAGACGCCAAGACGATCGTTGAGCGTTTTTCTGGCGGTATGAAGCGGCGGCTATCGCTTGCCATCGCACTCATGCATCAGCCGCAAATCCTTATTTTGGATGAGCCGACCGTCGGCATCGATCCGTTTTTAAGGCAAAAACTGTGGGAGACATTTGAAAACTTTCGGAAAAGCGGTGTGACCATCATCGTCACCTCGCACGTCATGGATGAAGCCGAACGTTGTGCGAGACTCGGGCTCATCCGGGATGGTCGATTAATCGCCCTAGGGACACCAGAAGAGTTGAAAACAGCCACCGAGACCAACAGCATGGAAGAAGCGTTTCTCAAGTTTGGGGGGGAAAATGATGCGAATTAGAGCCATTACTACGAGAATTATTCACCAATTTTTACGCGATAAGCGGACGATCGCTTTGATGTTCCTTGCCCCGCTTTTGGTGATGACCTTGATGAACCTCGTGTTTAAAGGGGACGAATATCACCCGAAAATCGGCCTTGTCAACGCCCCGGCACAGATTAAGGAAAAACTGAAATCGAGCGGGACGACAATAAAAGCATTCACTTTAAAAGAAGCCAAATCCCAGTTAAAGAAAGCTCACATCGACGGTTATGTCTTATTCGAACAAGGGAAAGTGAAGATTTATTTGGAAGGCAGTGATCCGAAAGTAAATCAATCGGTATTACAAGCCTTAGAGCAGTTGAAAGACAAGTTGCCTTCAGCGCTAAAACCGATCGTTTATTATTTGCACGGTGGCAAAAACTTAAGTACATTTGACAATTTTGGACCGGTGTTGCTTGGTATTTTTGTGTTTTTCTTTGTCTTCTTAATCGCTGGCGTTTCCTTGTTGAGAGAAAGAACAAGGGGAACATTGGAAAGAATCTTGGCCAGTCCGCTGAGAAGATCGGAACTCGTCATCGGTTATATTTTTGGATTTGGTCTGTTTACGATTCTCCAATCCGCTTTAATTGTTTCTTATTGTGTCTATGTATTGGATCTCTGGATGGCTGGGTCCATCTGGTGGGTGCTTCTCATCACGCTGCTTCTTGCCCTTGTGGCGCTATCTCTCGGCACCCTTTTATCGACGTTTGCCAATAATGAACTACAAATGATTCAGTTCATCCCGCTTGTGATCGTTCCGCAAGTCTTTTTCTCAGGCCTCTTTAATCTGGAGACGATTTCCGATTGGGTGAGCTGGATCGGGGTCATCACACCGCTTTATTACGGCGCGGATGCCCTTCGCGATGTCATGCTAAGGGGAGAAGGCTGGTCGGCGATCTCAGCTGATTTAGGCGTCCTTTGTCTATTCGCTGCTCTTTTTATCTCCTTAAATATATTGACGCTCCGCAAATACCGCCGGTTATAATACGGATAGGTTGAGAAAGAACACAAAATTTTTATGGTTTAAGAGGGTTAGCCATGGAAGATTGGGAATGGATTTTTGAAACGGTCGGAGATGACGGCCAATTAACCGAAAAACAAAAACAAATTATCAAAGCAGCGATTGAAACGTTTGCGGAAAAGGGGTACTCTGCGACATCTACAAATGAAATCGCCAAAAAGGCGGGTGTCGCTGAAGGGACGATTTTCCGCCATTTTAAAACGAAAAAAGATCTATTAATCGCCATTGTCACACCAGTCATGAAAAAACTTGTCGCACCGTTTGTTATCCGGGATCTGAACAAAGTTTTGGATCAAAAGTATGACACCTTTGAAGCATTTCTGCGGGCTTTGATCGAAAATCGCAAACAATTTTTGGAGAGAAATTTTTCGATGATTAAAATCCTCGTTCAAGAAGTTCCGTTTCATCCCGAACTCAAAGCCCTTTTTCAAAATCATGTCGCCAAGGAACCGCTTCAAAAAGCCATGGCTATGATCCGCCACTTTCAAGAAAAAGGGGACATTGCACCATTATCTCCGGCAACAATTTTGCGATTAGTCTTTTCAGCCGGGGTAGGTTATTTGCTGGCAAGAAAAATTATAGACCCGGAATATTGGAATGATGACGAAGAAATGGAGGCAACGATCCGGTTTATTTTAAATGGGTTAAAACCATAACGATCAAGTAAATGGGGTATATTCCCATAACTATGATCCTTCCATATAGAATAAAAAACCATTAAACATCGACAATTCTCGTGATGTCGATTGAGGCTTTAATTATATTTTATCAAGGTAAATCAATCGTTTGAAAATTGAATAATATAGGAGGAAATTTATAAGCAAAAAAGAAATTTTCAGTTTGATCCGGCTTGGCATCATTTCCGTCGCGCTCTTCATTTTAGTTTGGATTTTTTTACTAAAGTTTGTTGATGTTGAAAAAGGGCAAGCAGAGCGTCTCAAGTGGAGTAATGATGTCGAAGCATGCGGCAGATGATGTCGGTGGCAAACGGTTATTGCCTTTGTAGGTGAAAAAGGGCAGGGAAGTCTATCAATCTTCATGTTTACTTAGGGACTACTGAACAACCTACATTTTGATCAAAAGCTTACCACTCGCAGTTTGTGACATGAAAATACCTGACGAATGATCAAGTGAAAAAAGGAAAAAAAAGTATCCCGAAGGATCTTTTCAAGGTTCATAACCAGAAACTGCAGGGCAATGACGGTTTCACTTGTCTGTCGAAGGCGTGCTCGAATAAGACCAAGCCCATATGTACGCTTGCCCTCGCCAAATTTGCCTTCGACGGCGTTCCGATCCAAGGCGTCCTGGTATTCTATTCGTTTTTGGGCGCTGTCTTCCTCACTGTCTTTTAAAGGCCGGCCCAGTTTCGGTCCGCTCA
>NZ_AUMM01000079.1 GCF_000430685.1 Tuberibacillus calidus DSM 17572
AGTCACAGCCCCAAAAGTAAACGTCAACGTCTTTTTATCTTTACGTTCTCTTTTCCATCCTTCTTTTCTTTTTTCATTCACAATGGCTTCATCGAGTTGACCAAAGACAATGCCCATCACGTCGGCAAATGTGCTGTACATCAGCCGTTTAAGCTGTTCTTCAAACGAAATAAAATCGCGAGTTTCATTTAACAATTGGTATATTTTTGGTATAATGTTTTCCATGAGAAGGCCTCTCTTCAAATGTATTTGCTTGGTCGCATACATTTATGTTAGAGTGCCTTCTCTATTTTTTTCCATCATTTTGCTTCGAGAAATATTTTACACATACTCCGTTCTTATACTAGTTGTTCTCTCAATGATGTAAAATAAGCAAGTGATTTTGGGTTTTTTAGTGATCCTGGATTAGCGGCTTTTGCAATGTCTACACCCATTAGGATTTTCTTCACTGGCACTTCCAGTTTCTTACCGTTTATCGTGTACGGGATTTCATCGACGGCAATGATGTGGTCGGGGATATGCCTCGGTGAGCATTCCGTTCGAATTTTTTGTTTAATCCCTTGCTTCATCGCATCATCAAGAGCTACACCATTTTCTAAAACAACAAATAAAAACATTTGGGATTGTTCATCAGTCACCGGAACATCGACTACAAGGCTGTCTTTGACTTCCGGGACGCTTTCCACCGCACTGTATATTTCACTGGTTCCCATCCGCACGCCGCCGCGATTGATCGTTGCATCGGAGCGGCCGTAGATGACGCAACTGCCCTCTTCCGTAATCTTAATATAATCCCCATGACGCCAGATACCCGGGAAGGTATCAAAATAGCTATCGTGATATCTTTCCCCTTTTGGATCATTCCAGAAAAACAAAGGCATCGAGGGTAATGGCTTCGTTATCACTAATTCACCAATGGCATTCGTCTGGGGCTTTCCTTGATTATCAAAGGAGTAAACCGAAGCGCCTAAGCCGCGACACTGAATATGACCAGACCTCACCGGTAAAATCGGGGCGCCAAGCACGAATGCCGAGCACACATCAGTCCCTCCGCTGACTGAAGCCACCCAGATATCTTCTTTCACATTTTCATAGATCCATTCAAAACCATTTGGCGCAAGCGGTGAACCGGTCGAGCCAATCGCTTTCAGATGGCTGAGATCAAAGTGCTTTTTCGGAACGATTCCTTCTTTCATGCATGCCGTGATATATCCGGCACTGGTCCCGAAAACAGTCATTTTCGTCTCTTGGGCGAATCGCCAAAGCGAAAGGTTATCGGGATAGGTCGGGCTGCCGTCATAGAGAATGATTTCCGCACCTGTCAGAAGCCCGCCGACGAGGAAGTTCCACATCATCCATCCTGTCGTCGTATACCAGAAAAACCTGTCGTCGGGTCCGAGATCGGTATGCAGTGTTAATGCCTTCAAGTGCTCAAGCAAAATGCCGCCGTGCCCTTGGACAATGGCTTTCGGTATGCCCGTTGTCCCTGAGGAAAATAAAATCCATAAAGGATGGTCAAACGCCACCGGTTCAAAAACCAGTTCCGCATTTTGCTGTTCGTGAAGAAAGTCGTCCCATAAAACGGCACGTTCGACTTCATCCCCTTTTAACTCACGATGGAGGTATGGGATCAGAATCGTTTTTTCCAGCGTGGGGATGGAGGCTTGGATTTCTTTTACCGTTTCAAGTCGATTGAACGGTTTACCGTTATACCGATAGCCATCGACGGCGATAAACACTTTAGGTTCAATTTGTTTAAATCGGTCTACCACGCTGCGAGTGCCGAATTCAGGTGAACAGCTCGACCATATGGCGCCAATCGCCGCACAGGCCAAAAAAGCGATGACCGCATATGGGCTGTTCGGAATATAAGCCACCACACGGTCTCCTTTCTCGACCCCCGCCGCTTTGAGCCCTTTGGCAAAGGCGGCAACTGAAGTTTCAAGTTCCTTCCACTTCATTCGTTGAATAGGTTCGGCTTCTGTAGCATAGAGAATGGCATCTTTATCACTTTTTCGATTTCGAAAAATATGCTCGGCATAATTTAACGTTGCACCGGTAAACCACTTCGCCCCAGGCATCGTTTCATCGGCGAGCACCTTTTCATACGGCGTTTTTGCTTCTATACGAAAATATTCCCAAATCGATCCCCAAAATCCTTCTAAATCCGTTACGGACCATGTCCAAAGCGATGGATAATCCGTTTTATGAATACCTTTTTCAGTTGACAGCCAATTCATATATTTTCGGATATGCGATTTTTCGATCTGCTCATTCGTTGGTTGCCATAGAAGTTTTCCCTCAGTCAAGCCCGTCGTCTCCTCTCATAACATTCAAAACTGTCTTTATTCAATTATAGGAGAAATTTCTTAGTGTTGTAAAGCGCTTACAAAGCTTTCTAAATCCATCACATGTTTTCGGTTCTGACTTCGGCAGCCTTCACATACTCTATTACTGATGTAAGGACAAGCGAGGTTGGCTATATGGAACTAAGATTGGAAGATGGTCTTCTCATGGCGTCGTGCGCCATCACCTATAAGGGAAATCGTACTGTATTCAGTGATGTTTTGCTAGATACGGGCTGTGCGGCCTCCGTTTTTGATATCGATTTAATGGAAAGCATGGGATTTAAACCTGACTGTAAAACCGCGCGGATCGTTAAAATGTACGGCGTGGGTGGCAGTGAGGCATGCATTGAACAGAGAATATACAGCCTTGGCATTGATGATCACCAATTTGCTGCGTTGACGCTCCATTTGAGTGATATCCGCACACGCTATGGTTTCGATGCGATACTTGGAAACGATATAATGAGCACATGCGGACTCATGCTTGACCTCTTACATTTAGTGATTCGACAGCATCAACCAACATGTTTGCCATTGTTCCATTAAAATTTAAACGATCGTTTAAACTCTATGATTAAAATAAAAAGGAACGTGAAGAAACCCCACGCTCCTAATAATTTATATTACTCATTTAATCCCGTTCAAGCAGTTCTCTGCCAGCAATACCCGGATGTGTCATCTCGTATGGGTCTAAAATCAAGTCTAACTCTTCTTCCGTTAGGACATCGTATTTCAAACAGAGTTCACGGACGGATTGACCGGTTAAGATCGCCTCACGGGCGATGCGCGCTGCCACTTCGTACCCGATATGCGGATTGACCGCGGTAATCACCCCGACGCTTTTTTCCACATATTCTTTCATTCTTTCGGTATTCGCTTCGATCCCTTTTAAGCAATACTCTGTAAAAACGCGGAAGCCGTTATTCATGATTTTAATCGATTGTAATAGATTAAAGACGAGAACCGGTTCCATGACATTTAATTCAAGCTGTCCGGCTTCTGAAGCCAAACAAATGGTATGGTCATTGCCGATAACTTGGAAGGCGATTTGATTGATGACTTCAGCCATCACCGGATTGACTTTCCCCGGCATAATGGATGAACCCGGCTGTCTTGCTGGCAAGCTGATTTCTCCCAACCCAGCGCGGGGGCCTGACGCCATAAGCCTTAGGTCATTGGCGATTTTTGACATATTCATCATGCACACTTTTAACGCCGCCGAAACTTCCGTGTAGGCATCGGTATTTTGGGTGGCGTCTACTAAATCTTCGGCGCTCTTGAATGGATAGCCGGTTAGGTCAGCTAAATGTTTGACAACTCGTTCAATGTAACGCGTGTCAGCATTTAACCCTGTGCCAACAGCCGTAGCCCCCATATTAATTTCATAGAGATGCTGCTTAGATTGTTCGATCCGCTTAATATCGCGGGAAATAACCCGGCTGTAAGCCCGGAATTCTTGACCGAGGCGAATCGGCACCGCATCTTGCAAATGCGTTCGGCCCATTTTGATGACACCATCAAATTGAGCGGCTTTCTCATTAAAAACGTCAACCATACGCCGCATCGTTTCGAGTAACGTATTTAATGAATCAAGAACAGCGATATGAATGGTTGTCGGGAACACATCATTCGTCGATTGGGATTTATTGACATCACTATTGGGGCGAAGATAGAAATACTCTCCTTTTTTCCTCCCCATGATTTCCAAACCGCGATTGGCAATGACTTCATTGGCATTCATGTTAATCGATGTTCCCGCGCCGCCTTGAATCGGATCAACGATGAATTGATCATGCCATTTCCCCGCAATGATTTCATCACAGGCTTTGACAATCGCTTCTCCAATGTTTTTCGGAAGTCCCATCGTCTCCATATTGGCAAGCGCCGCTGCTTTCTTTACAATAGCGATGGCGCGAATCAGTTCCGTCTGAAGTTTGTAACCAGTTATTGGGAAATTTTCAGTTGCTCGCAATGTTTGAATGCCGTAATAAGCGTCTTCTGGAATCTCTTTTTCCCCTAAAAAATCTTTCTCTTTACGATAAGCCAACACTTGTTGCATTTCTTTTCCGCTTCCTTTTTTGGAATAATGTTTTAGAACTCATTCTATCCCTATCATAGGGGATTCCTTTCAATTTGTCATGAGGAAAATATTTTAAAAGGTAAATTGGAGTTGGCGGAGGTATCTGGCCATTTCCTATTTCACCACGTTTCACCGACCTTGGCCTTAGAAAATATGGTTTGGATCGTTTATGAAAAACAGGTATGATAAGGGTAGATGATGGGATTGGGGGATGGTTATGCCAAATATTTGGACGCATATCGATTTTGCCGAAGAGGCCATTCGAGGGCTCGGTTGGCAACCTGAAAACGATTTGGAATGGGCCTATTTACGCCTCGGCGCACAAGGACCGGATCCGTTTTTTTATTACCGTTTTTGGCCTTGGATTAAAGAAAAACCCGCTGTTGAAGTCGGCAAGCGCATTCATGACGAAGCGTGCGGACCGTTTTTACAGGATTTAATTCGCACGGTAAAGGAACAACCGGAAAATTCGATTCTTAAAGCGTATGTTATCGGTTTTGTTACCCACCATATCTTAGACCGCAATGCTCACCCGTATATTAATTATCGATCTGGAAACGAAGGCCGGAAGCATCAAGAATTGGAATTTGCGATTGACACGATTTGGATGGAGGAAAGACGCGGAGTCATCACGTGGAAAACGCCCGTCTACAAACAAATCGATGTGGGCTCTCGGCTTCATCCATCCGTCGCCGAAGCCATGGAGACAATCATTGCCAAACATTTTCCGAAACTTTCTAAAAAAATACCACCCGGTTATGTGAATGAAGCTTATCGGGATATGGAGAAAGCTCAAAAAGTATTATTCAAATTTGCCGGCCGCAAAAGTCGTTGGCTTGCGCCGGAGATCAGCGCCCTCGTTTATAAACCGGTCGATCCCAATATTGATTATCTCAATCGTAAAAAATCGGAATGGCTTGACCCGACCGATTGCACCCTGAAGTATAGGAAAAGCTTTGACGATCTTTTTGCCGATGCCATAAATGAAGCAAATGCCATCCTTCCCGAAATCATGCGATATTGGGAAACCGAAAGTCACGAAGCCTGGTTGAATATTGAGAGAAAGCTTGGCAACAAATCTTACAGTACGGGAAAAGACTGTGATTTAGGATTAGTCAACCAATTCTTCGCCCCAATACTCTAAAAAACTTAGCTCTACCATGCCTTTAAGCCAATGGCAGAGCCTTTGTTTTTAAGTAGGGTCTACTGAATAACAAAAAAATGTTGATTTAACAAGGGTTTTTCACTTTTTTGTCGAATTTATATGCAAGGGTATGATTCGGAAACTCATCAAAAACCTTGCACTTGGAGGGACTAACTTTGTACGAACATCATGCCGATCAACTCATCCTGCCACATGAATTTTTCCTGCCGTTTGGTGGACAATTAAATCCCAATAACCGTTGGGTGGTCTTGTCTAACCTCATCCCCTGGTCAAAAGCTGAAAAAGAATATGTCAAGTCACTGGGAGACGTCAGGCAAGGACACAAGGCCTTTTCGGTTCGTTTGGCACTTGGTTCATTGATCATTCAG
>NZ_AUMM01000080.1 GCF_000430685.1 Tuberibacillus calidus DSM 17572
AAGGACGACCCGTATCACGCAGGAAGGCTTCAAACGCTTCATCAGGAATCTGTTCGATGAGGTGGTGAATATGAAAGGCGATGTCATTTTCTTTTAATTTAATTTCTAAATCTAGGGGCAAAACCACTTGATTCATGTTATAATATTGAAACATAAGGATACCTCCGATAAGTTAATTTGGCTATATTTTAATTTTATCAGAAGGTATCCTTATTTGACTTCTGAAAACCAATAAAAAAGAGTGGTACCTTCACCAACATGTTTTGGTGGGTACCACTCTTTTCAATTTAGCCTACTGGGTTTTGTCCCAGCCTCATTCAGAAAAATCGTTTTTGCTCGCGCGCTTCTTTTAAAATTTCCACTGCCTCACGGAAGCGCTGCGAATGCACGACTTCACGTTCCCGCAAAAAGGCTAGTGATTCATTGAGAAACGGGTCATCCGACATATCTATGAGCCATTGGTAGGTTGCCCGCGCTTTTTCTTCGGCGGCAATGTCTTCATAAAGATCGGCGATCGGGTCACCTTTCGCTTGAATATAAGTAGCGGTAAAGGGGACACCGGCAGCGTTATGGTAGAACAACGCCTTGTCGTGGTCAGCATAATGGGCGCCGAGCCCCGCTTCTTTTAATTGTTCTGGCGTGGCATCTTTCGTTAATTTATAAACCATTGTCGCAATCATTTCCAAATGGGCGAATTCTTCCGTACCGATGTCGGTGAGAAGCCCAATGACCTTGTCAGGGATGGTATACCGTTGGTTTAAATAGCGCAGGGCAGCGGCCAATTCGCCGTCTGCTCCGCCGTATTGCTCAATTAAAAACTTGGCAAGCCTTGGGTTACATTGACTCACTCGAACAGGATATTGCAGTTTTTTTTCATACACCCACATGCGATCACACCCCGTTGGTTATTTCACATCATCACCCTTCTTAAATTTGCCATGGCCAAGGGGGTTCCTTCCATGCCCAAGGAAATGTCGAGAAGCTTTTACCGCCCCCAAGAAGCGGACCGAAGCGTTCCTCGAACGTCCTGCGCAAAGCTTGACTTTGTTGGGCAAACGTGTTGAATTGCTTTAATGCCTCTAAATCTTCTGGATGCGTATCGAGATAAAGATTGAGTTCAATCAGCACAAAATCAACGGCTTGCAGATCTTCCATCAACTGATAAAACTCTTCGGGAAGCGCTTCTCTTGTCAAAGGCTCACCTCCCTAACGATAATCCCCGTATGGACTAGTGTACGGGCTGTATAACGCCTTCCATAAAGTTCCTCTTTTTAACGCCTCCTTTGGTGAAAATTGTTCCAGACCAGGTGGTTGAAAGCCAAGGTATAGGTGCGGCGGGGTTTCGTATGTTTTTACCCGAATGGGTTGGCAGGGATCGTAACGCCCGATAAATGGGGTGTATGTCTTTCGATTCGTAAAGGCCATTCGTTCCCTCCTTTCCGGCATGTGTCATGCCGCAAGCGGCCGTGTCGAAAGGGTTCATGTCATCAAATGATTATGTTTCCTGAGCTCGTCATATAACTTTTTTGAAGGCTTATTTTTTTGTCAAAATTTCTAGAAGGAATATTGGAGCGTATGTGGAATACAATGATGAGGTCGAATAATGGGGGTGTGTTCATGTTTACCAAAAGCGTTATGATTCCGAAACACAAGATGATTTATGTGAATGAAGGAATAACAGTAAGAGAGGCTTTGGATCGGCTGAATGCCCATCATATCGACGGCATGCCGGTTTTATCGGGAGACCGTTATATCGGGCTCATTACGAAGCATGCCATCTATGAAGCGGCTTTTCATTCCGATTTGCCTAGGGATGAATTTTTAGATCAGGTGAAGGTCGAAACGATTGCCATCAAAAAAAATCTTATGGTCGATGAAACGGATATCTTTGAAGACACCTTATTAAAAGTGAAAGATGTGCCCCTTGTACCGGTTGTCGATGAATCGGGCCGATGCTTAGGGATCGTCACGCGTTTTGATGTGTTGGAACAATTCCAAAGCGTGTTCGGCATGAATAAAAAAGGCGTGCGCATCGTGATGTCGACAGTGGAAACCGAAGGACGCATCCTCAGGCTGTCGGAGATTACGAAACAATTTCATCAAAATATTATTGTGCTTACGACTTTTGATGATTCGGATAAACTCGTTCGTCGGATTGTCATAAAGGTGGAAGATGGCAACGATACGGATCGCTTTATTGAAAGATTGGAGAAAAACGGATTTAAGATCTTAAGTGTGAAAAAGACGGATTAAGCAACACGCTGAACATCCTCTCATACACTGCCGTATGGGAGGGTTTTTCATGAAAACATTCGTGTGGTTTCTCATGGGCGGTTTCTGCACTTACCAGGCAGCCGTTTGTTTTCCAACACAAAAAGGCTTTTCTTATATACTGTCTCAATCCATTCTTGAACCGCTGACGTTTCTAGAAGGGGCGGTTTTTATCTTCGCTGCCTTTGTCATTTTTTCCTTTTCCATCCTAAGGGCGATGCAAGTCATTCTTTATTGGTGGCGTGAAAAGAGGAAATCGGCATTATTTTATGGTATGATAGGGGTTACCCTTGTTCTCATCATTTGGGGCATACTATTTCTTATGTCACCTTATATCTCCTTAATTGTTTATAGTTTAACTTTGATTTATCTCGCTTTATCAAAAGAGCGGTTAAAGAGAGAAAAGTCCAAAGCCCAGTAGGGGGAGTGGGGCGTGACGTTGTGGTTCTTCGCTGTGATTTTCGCCGTCATCATCGTTTTTTTATATATGGTTTTGGAAGCCCACCGAAACACCGTGATTCAAAAAAATCTGGCGCTTCCAGGGTTGCCGGATGCCTTTGAAGGGTTTACCCTCTATTTTATTTCCGACGTTCATCGCCGACGCATCTCTGAAAAAATGTTGGCACACATCAAGGCCCCGGATGTTGTCATTATCGGTGGGGATTTGACGGAAAAAGGAGTTCCATTTGGCAGAGTGGAACAAAACCTTGTAAAATTAAAGCGGTGGGGTGTGCCTGTCCTTTTTGTCTGGGGAAACCACGACAGGCAAGTCAATGATGTGTTTGCCCTTCATCACTTATTACAAGAACAAGAGATCATTGTCCTTGAAAATAGAAGCTTCTCATTCGAAAGGAACCAGGCTGTTTTAAATGTCATAGGCGTTGATGATGCGACAACTGAACGGGATGATTTACCTTTGGCTTTATCATCCGCCAAACCGGGATTTCGGATTTTAGTGAGCCATAATCCCATCATCGTTGATAAAATCACACCCGAACACCAGATTCCGCTCGTTTTGTCCGGTCATACCCATGGCGGACAAATTCGTTTATTCGGTTGGGGATTAAGGGAGGCTGGTGGTTTGAAGGCTAAGCCTTTTGGCACACTTGTCATCAGTGCCGGTTATGGTACGACACATCTTCATTTAAGATTGGGAGCCAAAGCGGATACGTGGCTCATCACACTAAAGAAAGATCAGGGACTGAGGGAAGGTAACCAAACAATTTAGGGTAAACCTCATTCCGTTGGAATAAACACACTTGATCTATGAACAACATAAATACTAAAGGCATAAAGTATAAAAAGGATCCCGCTTAAGGTAAGGAGGACGATTGCGATGCGGTTGGAGCGGTTAAACGGCAATAAAATCAAGATTTTTCTAACCTTTGATGATCTCGCAGAACGCGGCATCTCCAAGGACGATTTATGGAGGAATTTACCGAAAGTCCAGCAGCTATTCCGCGACATGATCATGGAGGCCGACGATGAACTCGGTTTTCACGCGGACGGCCCGATTGAAATAGAAGTGTTTTCCTTACCGGCCCAAGGTCTAGTTGTCATCGTGTCCAAGCGGTGGGACCCGGATTTCATCGATGATGATGATGAATACATTGAGATGCAAGTCACATTGGACGAAACGTCCGATGTCATTTTCCAATTTTACGATCTGGAAGATGTCATCGCTCTCGCCCGAAAGTTGCATGTAATGGGCATAAATGGTGGCACACTGTATCTCTTTGAGAAACGCTACTACCTGGTCTTCGAGGAAACCAATCTCCCGGTTGATATAGATATGGAAACATTGATTGCGGTGATGGCGGAATTTGGCCACACCTCAACTGTTACAAGCCACCGTCTAGCGGAATACGGCCAGACGTTAATGGCGGACCGAGCGGTGGAAATGCTCTATTCCTTTTTTTGCAAAAAGGAATCTTAAACGCAGTTCGAACGTCAATGCTATACAAATCATATGCTGAAGGGGGCTCAGTTATGCTGAGAACCCTTTTTTCACTTTAGGAGTGTCAGGTATGGCTTTTTGCTTTAGACAACCGCAAAAGGAGAGGATTGTCCAAGAAGAATGGCTAAAATAATACAAATATGGACGAATGGACGGTTGACATTCCCCACAAAATATAAGGGCAAATAAATCGAAGAAATTTTTGATGTATGTGTAAAATATTTCTCGAAGCAAAATGATGGAAAAAAATAGAGAAGGCACTCTAACATAAATGTATGCGACCAAGCAAATACATTTGAAGAGAGGCCTTCTCATGGAAAACATTATACCAAAAATATACCAATTGTTAAATGAAACTCGCGATTTTATTTCGTTTGAAGAACAGCTTAAACGGCTGATGTACAGCACATTTGCCGACGTGATGGGCATTGTCTTTGGTCAACTCGATGAAGCCATTGTGAATGAAAAAAGAAAAGAAGGATGGAAAAGAGAACGTAAAGATAAAAA
>NZ_AUMM01000081.1 GCF_000430685.1 Tuberibacillus calidus DSM 17572
TGCTGAAGCCTATGAAACCCTTCAACAAATGTTTGAAAAACGTTATAACTAACCAAATATTGTAAACGAACAAAATAAAGGGATTCTCCCTTTCCCCCCTCAAGAGACTGAATATTCAGTCCCCTGGGGGGGAACCAGCCCCCCCTCTATTCCAAATCCATTTCAGAGATACCCTATCTATCTTACATTACACAAAATTCTTGACGGTACCTTAAAATTGACCTTTTTACAAATTATATATAAATATATTTGATTAATTGCATAAAAATATATTTATATAATTTTAATATATTAAATATTTACACCTAACATAAAATCGTTGAAAACATATTTTAGAAGAAATAAATAAGATTTTTACGTTTTTAAGGGGTGTTCTATGAAAAAAATACTCATCGCTTTAGTGGTGGTCGCGTATGCGGTTTCCGCCTTTTTATGCACCAAATTTTTCGAGGCCAAAGAATTGGCGGAAATCAACGGTACCGGTCAAACCGTGTTCACCGTCACCGATTGGCGCAAAAATGAAAGCCCTGATGACAAATTACAGGCATTGACTAACCTCGCACTCCAAGAAAAAGTCAATATCTATAAGCTCGTTTATAAACCAGTGGAAAGCACTAAGAATCCTAAAATTGTCATCTATGCGGCAATCGGTAATCCAATCCGATCACAGCGGGCATTTCCTCTTCAATGGGGAAAACGATGGAATAGAGGCGATCGGAAGGCCTTTTTGTCCTCCATTCGGACAAGTTCCCGGAATCAGACGGGGCAAATCGCTCTGTTCAACCCAAACATCGTTGTCGAAATTCGACCGATGACAGCGGCAAGAGAAGAGAACTTACGCGGTGTGTATTGGATCGACAGCCGCAATCGAACCCTCGTTGATCATACTAAAGAACAATTAAGATCTGTTGTCGGCTTGCAAATTTCCGATCAGCCGACGAAAAATGCTTTGATCATGTTGGCCGATCAGCAAATGACGGTTTATCTGATCGCAGTTCTTGGCATTCTATTCATTCTCATCGCTTTGAGCGATCTTTATTATGTTTTGCTCAATTATAAAGCGTTGGCCGTCCGGAAGCTGTTCGGTTTTTCCAACCCATCGCTCATCTTTAAACACTTGGTGAAAGAAAATGTACGGATCCATGCCGTCGCTTTCCTTACCGTCCTATTCGTTCAAGCGATTTTTCTCGTCTTCTACAACGGTTGGAATCGTTGGATGCCGTTTGCCGGCGTCTGGTTTATCTGGCAGTTTCTTTTTACAGGCATTTCAGTATTATTTGGGCTTATTCCGTTTTTAATGGTTTATCTGATTCGAATCGGAGAAATGCTGAAAAACCGGAAGCCGTTAAAGCTCGTCCAATTTTTAAACTACGTCTCGAAATTGATCTTTTCGTTTATTCTGCTGATGTTGTTCCTGCATGCCGCCCAAAATAACAAGGAATTACGGATGCAAAAGGCCAATCACGCGAAATGGGAAGAAGCAATGCATTATGCTTTTTATGAACTTCAAGACAGTTGGGCAGGCGAAAAGGATCGGGAAAATTGGGTTTATCAAACGGGAAAAAAGTGTCAAATACTGTTCAAATTAGCCTCGGAAAAAGGTGCGATGCTGGTGAAACCATCGGATGGAATCGTGTTCAACGGCCATCTCCAAACAGCAGTCAACGACGGCCGCGCGGTCAAACCTTACGACCCCGATTTGGGGAATGTCTTGCAAGTCAATCGCAACTATTTAAAGGACAACCCCGTCTATGATGTCAACGGTCGGCGGGTGAACGTCACAGAGGCATCGGGTCACACGCTCATCGTCTTGGTTCCCGAGAAATTTCAAAAGGATGAAGCCGACATTCGCAAGACCTACAAGGAATGGTTCAGATTTAAAAAATATATTGATGATGACCTTCATATGAAGCGGATCGGCAAACAAGTGCCCGTCCACAAAAATGTGCAGATAAAAATTCGATACATTCAAAACGGACAAAAACATTTTTTGTATCATCCCGATTATGAAAAAGAAAACAACAATTACAGCAAGGATTCCGTCCTCATCGTCATCGGTCCGGAAAGTCTGGGCGGCGACAGTTACCTCAATTATTTATCATCAAGGACCTTTTTTCCTTACGTCAAGGATACCGAACATCCGTATGACGAACTGAAAAGCGACATCAAAACAGCGGGGCTCGGGAACACGATTCTTACCGCTCCGCTCTTGTACAGCGTGGTGGACGCCTATCTTTATCATTTGCAAAGCGAACTTCGCTGGAGTTTTTTCTTGATGATCCTGATCGTGATAATGGAACTCATCGTCACCATTTTTATGACTTTTAACCATCTGGAACGAAACAAGACGATTCATGCGGTCAAATGGCTGCATGGATATTCATCCTTAAAAAGGCATGGGGCGTTTTTCGCTATGATCGGCCTCTTTTGGTTCATGCTTTTATCAGCCGTCATGATTCTCTCTCATGATGCTTGGGAGATGACCTTTTTCCTTGTGCCCGCGTTATTTGCGATTGAGCTGGGCGTTACCGTTCTGGTCGTTCGGACGGCAGAAATGAAAAAAATCAAGGACGTCCTAAAGGGAGCATGACATGTATGGAAATTGAACTCAAAAACATCGTCAAAACCTATGGCGACAAACGGATCTTTGACCAATTCAATCTCTCCGTGAAAAAAGGGGAAATCGTGGCGATCACCGGTCCGAGCGGGAAGGGGAAATCGACGTTATTGAACATCGTCGGGCTTTTGGAAGCGCCGGATTCTGGAGATGTCTACATACAAGGGCTGAAAAACCCGTGGAAAAGGGAAAAGACGAAGATCAAACTCTTGCGTGATACGATCGGCTATTTATTCCAAAATTACGCGCTCATTGATCAGGAAACCGTCAGCAAAAATTTGGACGTGGCGCTTGAGTACGTCAGAGGAGTCGATAAAAACGCTTTAAAAAGAAAGGCACTCGAAAAGGTCGGACTCTCCGACAAAATGCATCACAAGGTCTACCAGCTGAGCGGCGGCGAGCAACAGCGCGTCGCCTTAGCCCGCCTTTTTTTGAAGAAGAGCGACATCATTTTGGCCGATGAACCGACCGGATCGCTCGACGCAGCCAACCGTGATCGCGTGCTTTCCCTCATCCAATCGTTGAATCAGGAGGGAAAGACCGTGCTCATCGTCACCCACGACCCCGAGGTGACGAAAATTTGTACGAGGGTGGTCGCATTGGCGTAACGGTCCGCAGCTTTGAGCGGGATATGGTTGATTGATTCGGAGAGGGTGGGCAAAATCGTGGGTAGCGGCAGATTCTTTACATGACATCCCGTTGATTTTTATAAAAGAGGGGGGGAGGATTTTATTGTATATACGGCCGAACGTTCGTTTGAATGTTTTAATCCTTCCTCCTCATTTTTACAAACGTTTTAATAGATAAATACATGGAGGATAAGCTGAGAAGCAGCGCAAACATCCAAACGCCGAATGAATCAATGTATTTATCAAACGTATAAAGGGATAAATTTGACAATGATGGGATCAACAATTTGATCAAACAGGATCATAAAATAAAAAACGTTAGGAACTACTTGACGAAGTTTTACATTCTCCGCTTTACCGGCTAAAAAGCCATCGAGGCTGTCGATGATGTATAAAATTTTGTGTAAAGCATTTTGCTAGACCAAAAGAAAAAAGGTAGGGTATTCTCTGATTTAGCCATAACACATTCCAGAGAAAGGAGTACCCTACCTAT
>NZ_AUMM01000082.1 GCF_000430685.1 Tuberibacillus calidus DSM 17572
AGGAGTTTTTCTTATAAATGTCTAATAAAAAATACCTTTTTTGTAAAATTTTATTTACATTACCGTTTAAAAACATTTATTTGCAAAGTCAGTGGCCTTAGTCATTTAAAAAAAAAGAGGTTGACTCAAGAGGGACGCTTGCCCCTAGCTGTTGGGTCAACCTTCCAATTTTTACTTATCATGTTCCGTTGGACTTGATTTTCCTTCTAAAGCGTTTTTAAATTCTTTAAGCGTCTTACCGGCTGCTCGCCCGATTTCAGGCAACTTCTTCGGTCCGAAAATAAATAGGGCAAAAATAAGGATTAAAAGAATTTCGCCGAATCCTAAGCTACCCATGTTTTCACCTTCGTTTTTTAATGTCACAATTATCATAATATGTTTAATGTATTTTCGCAAATAAGAATGAGTGGAGGTCGAACCGATGTGGGAGACAAATACCTTAGTAAACTTGTTGGGGATCAAATATCCGATCATCCAAGCTGGAATGGCGGGTGGTGCAACGACACCGGAGTTAGTCGCTGCCGTTTCCAATGCCGGCGGCTTAGGGACATTGGGGGCGGGGTACCTTTCGCCTCATGCGATTCGTGAAGCTGTTCGCGAAATCCGCCGTTTAACCGACAAACCGTTTGCCGTTAATTTAATGGTCACAGAACCCGCATCCGCCGATAGAGATGCCATTGATAAAATGCAAGGGATTTTGAAAAGGTTTGAAAAAGACCTTGGAGAACCTTTCTCCTTTGAAAACCTCTCGCTTGACCCTCAACCTTTTGAGGAGCAGCTTGAGATTGTCTTGGATGAAAAAGTGCCAGTATTTAGCTTTACATTCGGCATTCCAAAACCGTTTTGGCTTGAAAAATTGAAAGCGAATGGGACGGTCATCATTGGAACAGCTACCAATGTGCAAGAAGGTTTGGCACTGGAGCGTGCCGGTGTGAATGCGATTGTTGCGCAAGGAAGTGAAGCCGGTGGCCATCGCGGCACCTTTTTCAAGAATGCCGAAAACGAGGGTATCGGCACGATGGCGCTCATCCCACAAATGGTCGACCGGGTCAAACTTCCCGTGATTGCCTCCGGTGGGATCATGGATGGCCGCGGCGTCGTAGCAAGTCTTGCCCTTGGAGCTGCCGGTGTCCAGATGGGTACAGCCTTTTTAACGAGTGAGGAAAGCGGGATTCATCCGGTATATAAAGAAGCCATTCGAAAAGCGCGTGATGATCAAACGGTCATGACAAAAGCTTTTTCTGGGAAAAAAGCTCGCGGTATTGAAAATCAATACATAAGGGTTATGCGTGATTTTGAAGCGGACATCTTACCCTATCCGATCCAAAACGCTTTGACGAAGCCATTGCGAAATGCCGCTAAAAAACACGGAAATAAAGAATATATGTCACTATGGGCTGGACAAGCCGCTTCACTTAGTCAAAATGCTCCGGCAAAACAGATCGTGGAAAACGTCGTTCGGGATGTTGAGAGGGTCTTAGGCATTCTAAGTGCCATGCATGCGTCCTCCCACTTACCCAAAGCCTAGCGACTCTTGGGCACACGCCACTACGGCTTCCTATTGATTACCTTCCTAGAAGCGGGGGTTTTTCTGTTCGGAAGGATAAACCTTTACGCATTCCGGTTTCCGAAATATTCGGGGCGTGTTATGATAAGTCTGACAAAAGCGAAATGGGGTGAACGCATTGACGATTTTTGATGAAATCATTGACCGATTAGGAACAAATTCTGTCAAATGGGATGCCAGAGAAAGGATATTTGGTAGTGGGGATGTTCTTCCTTTATGGGTGGCTGATATGGATTTGCCTTGCCCACCCGAAGTCGTTCAAGCCATTGAAGCACGCGCGAAGCACCCCATTTATGGATATCCAGGGGATAACGGAGCTTTGTTTGAGGCGGCTAAAGGTTGGGTGAACCGCCGCTTTGGTGCCGAAGTCGATACCGACTGGATGGTTGCCATCCCAGGCGTTGTCCCCGGCATTCAAGTCGCCATCAATGCATTTACTAAACCCGGCGATAAGGTCATCATCCAGCCACCCGTGTACCCGCCCTTTTTTTCAACTTCGGAGGAACTTGGCCGGCGCATTGTAGAAAATCCATTAAAACGGGTGGATGGAAAATATGTAATGGATTTTGACGACTTGCGGAAAAAAATCGATCAGCGCACAAAATTATTCGTTTTGTGCAGCCCGCATAACCCAATAGGTCAGGTATGGTCGCGGGAAGATTTATTACAGCTCGGTGAAATCTGTGCGGAAAAAGGCATTATGATCATCGCTGATGAAATTCATTCCGATTTAGTCTACGAAAAAGGGGCGCACACCCCGTTTTATACGCTGTCCGAGCAACTGGCAAACCAATCCGTCACATTTATTTCCGGAAGTAAAACCTTTAATCTGGCCGGTTTATTTACATCCATCGCCATCATCAAAAATCGTAAACTGAGAAATGAATTCCGGGTCACAGCAAACAAAATGGGACTCAATCACATCAATCTTTTTGGTATCGTGGCAAGCACCGCCGCATATAATCACGGTGACCAATGGTTGGATGAACTCTTGGACTACTTGCACGAGAATGCCGTCATGATCCGCCATTTTCTTAGCGAAAGGATCCCTGAAATAAAAATGACCATTCCAGAAGCCACTTACCTTGCTTGGCTCGATTTCCGAGAGCTCGGTTTGTATGGCCAAGAACTAAGGAATTTCCTCATTCGGGAAGCTAAAGTCGGTTTGAATGACGGTTTTCAATTTGGCAAACAAGGCGACGGCTTCTGCCGAATGAATTTCGGTTGCCCGCGATCAGTCTTGAAAGAAGCCTTACAAAGAATCGAAAAAGCCGTTCAAGTTTATAAACACTCCAACCATTAAACTATAAAATTAGGGGGATGGGCATCCTGTCCCCCGCAGTTGCATCAACGGGCAAAGGGCAGTAAAATAGATTCGAGGAGTTGAGTCAAGCTGATTGACTTCTTATTATGGCATGCCATGCTGCTGATTTTACTTTCCTTAGCTTTTGTGATCATTTTAAAAGGTTTTCCAACATCCAAGCGCCATCAAACAAAGCCGGGCAATGCATGCTTGAATAAAACGGCAAAGCTGGACAAAGATGATTAAACAACGATGTGTGATCGGGAAAAAATTCCTTCATAAAACGTCTTGCAAAATTTTAAAACCCGAGTATAATATAATTTGTCATTGAATTTTGCGGACGTGGCGGAATGGCAGACGCGCTAGATTCAGGTTCTAGTGGTTTCACGACCGTGGAGGTTCAAGTCCTCTCGTCCGCACCATATTGTGTCTTAGCAATCGGGAAGTGGCTCAGCTTGGTAGAGCACCACGTTCGGGACGTGGGGGTCGCAGGTTCAAATCCTGTCTTCCCGACCATTTTTATTTTAACGATAATAAACTGTAGTACGTGAAAAGTCGAAAAGTAGTGATCCACGATTTGGATCATTTTATTTTTATCAATAATACATAAAAAAATATTCACAGCCACGAAAGTGGCTGTTTTAAATTTTATTGAGAAGGGAACAGAACAAACTCAGCTTGGTAGAGCACTCAAGCAAGGCATCGCCGAGTAG
>NZ_AUMM01000083.1 GCF_000430685.1 Tuberibacillus calidus DSM 17572
TTCAAATAAAGCAAAACTAAGGGGAGAAGTAAACGCTTACAAAATAATTCAAACTTTATTGTACAAAAAAATGCCCACAAAAACTTGACTGCATCTATTGACCGTGGTGATGATACAAGAATGTAACATTGTGGTAGAATAAAAAAGCAAGATATAAGAAAAAGGGTAAAAGGGGTACAGAAATTTTATGCAGTCGGAAAATGTAAAACAGATGGAAATAAGATCAACCGGAAATGATAGAATTGTATACTTTGACTGGCTGCGTGTGGTATCCATTGCGGCTGTTGTTTTGCTGCACGCTTCGGCGGAACCGCTTTATAAATACAATAGTGATCCGCTTTCTTTCCATATTGGAAATTTCTATGATTCCTTAACGAGGTGGGCCGTACCTATATTTATTATGGTAAGCGGGGCGCTCATGCTGCAGTCAAGAAAGGATGAGCCTCCGAGGTTGTTTTTTGTAAAACGGTCAAAGAAGGTGCTCATTCCATTTATCGCCTGGTCGATGATCTACTTGATATACAGCCATTTCTACGAAGGAAAGCATTTCAGCTTTGGAAGTTCATTAAAAGCTTTTTTGAATGAGAGCATATACTATCATTTATGGTTTTTTTATGTCATCATCGGACTCTATTTAATTACGCCGATTTTCAAAGTATACGTGAAGCATGCATCGAGGGAGAACGTGCGCTATTTTTTAATCCTTTGGTTTATTTCGTCATTCATCCCGATTGTTAATCAATTGCTCGAATGGAATATCCATCACGTTTTAGATACGGTGAGCGGGTTTATTGGTTTGTATTTACTCGGTTATTATTTATACCGCTATGAGATTGGTAGGAATATAAGAGTGATCATTTATATGCTTTCGGTTGTCAGTTTGATCGTTACTTTTTGGGGGACAAAGACAGTGACGGCTGCGAACGGCGGGAAATATGACGGGCTTTTTTATTCCTATTTAACGCCAAATACCATTTTGATCGCGATGGCTGTTTTTCTCTTGTTTAAGCACTTTGGATTGCGAGAGAATAAAAATGTTTTCATCGTTAGGCTGAGTATCTCAAGCTTCGGCGTCTATTTGATCCACCCCATTTTCCTTAATATGTTCAAGCATCTGATTGATGTCCAGTCTCATACTTTCATAACGATTCCTACCTTGGCACTGTTGACGATGGCCGTATCTTTTATAATTTCTTTATTTATTCAAAGGATCCCTGTTCTCAAGTGGATAATGCCTTAAATATTCTTCAAATGATATATGGAGATTTTTCCTTACAAAGCCGATATTAAATGTATAGAACGCATGAACCAGTCGTGTCGTGTCATGATGATAGAAAACGATAAATCAAACTTTACCACAGTGGGTTTCATTTAAGGAAGGGGTACACCATGGGGAAACGTCGCACGGTTTTTATCATTGTTGGGTTGCTATTATGTATGATCATCAATCCCCTAACCGTGTTTGGAAAAACGAATGCCGAAGAAATTCAACAAACACCAACGGTTAAGACGTTTAAAGAATCCGATAAAATAGGTCAAGAAATCCTCGCCTCTTATAGAAAGAAACCAATCAAAATAATGGCGTCGGGTACCCCGTTTAATATAAAAAACAGAAAAATCATGGTTAAATTAAAAGACGGCAAATCATTTGATGGCGAAAGCCTTGGGATAAAAAAAACAACTGTGCCTAAGTCTTTACAAAAGAGGAACATCATTGTCGTCAAAGTGCCTTCGGATAAGGATTTTTCCGAAATATTGGCTAAGCTTCAAAAAGATCCGAATGTCCTAGACGCTGAACCGGATTATACGAAAAAGTTAAAGGAGCTCCCGCAAGATCCTTACATGCGTGAACAATGGTATTTGAATAAAATTCATATGCCGGAGGCTTGGGCGTTGGGATTTGGACAGTCGTCGGTTGTTGTGGCTGTCTTGGATTCGGGCGTCAATCCAAACATTCCTGATCTTCAAGGAAGAATCCTTAAAGGCTATGATTTTGTCAATAACGATAATGACCCTAATGATGACAATGGTCACGGAACAATGGTCGCAAGCATCATCGCTGCCAATGCTAATAATATAGGGGGGGTTGGCCTCAATTGGAAGGTGCAAATTCTCCCGGTAAAAGTGGCAGACCAAAACGGGATGGTCGACGAAGAGGATCTGATCAACGGTATCTATTATGCCATTGACCATGGAGCGGATATTATCAATATGAGTTTGGGCGGTCCGGAAGCAAGTTCATTGGAGGAGGATGCTCTTTGGGAGGCGTACAATAAAGGATTGGTGTCGGTTGCCTCAGCCGGGAATGATTCTAGCTCCACACCTAATTACCCGGCGTCCTATGACACGGTGATGAGCGTGTCGGCATTGGACCAAAATGATCGCCTCGCATCGTTTTCAAATTATGGAAATTGGATAGACCTTGCCGCGCCAGGGGTGAACATACTTGCCGTCGATAAGGATGACCATTACGTCTTAGACGATGGCACATCCTTTTCGGCGCCGATGGTCACCGGAATCGCTGCGATGATTAAAAGTCATCATCCGGATTGGCTGCCCAACCAAATTGAGTGGGCGATCGAAAAAGGAACAGATAAATTGGGAACGATCGAATGGAATGATAAAAATGGTTATGGCCGTTTGAACGCCTATAAAGCGGTTTTAAACAGCAAGCCCGATATGACAAGTGATGTTCCGGACGACCCTTCTCATGCCGTCGAACTGGAAAACGGCGTTCCATTGTCGCAAAAAGTGAATGCACCGCTAGATATGGATTTTTATACATTTCATGTGACCGCCTCCGCGAAAATAACCATCGACCTGCAAAATGTGTCTTCGACTTTAGATCTTGTGGGATACATTTTAAAGGATGACGGAGGCAATTTGACTGAAGTAGGTGTCATGGATAACGGCGCTCGAGGCGTCAATGAATCCTTTACATTTAATGCCGATGCCGGAACATATTATGTCGGTGTGTTCGACGATTACAGCCATTGGTCGGCTCAGTTTTATCAAATCAAGGTATTGATGCAATCTGTTACACCAGAAATAAATCAGAACGGATTTTCAGATGTGACGAACCATTGGGCAAAAGATGAAATTATGTATTTAGGGTCTACTGAATAACAAAAAAATGTTGATTTAACAAGGGTTTTTC
>NZ_AUMM01000084.1 GCF_000430685.1 Tuberibacillus calidus DSM 17572
GGAAAATAACACCTGAAAAAGGTTCCGACCATCAAAAAGCGATAATCGGAACCTTTTTTACGTTATTTTGGGCTAGTTATGTCCCGGCCCCTTTTCTTACGTTTCCAGCTTTTATATCTTTTATTTCAACTGAAATTCATAACTCCCCCATAAAAGGGTGACGATATGATAAAACATGTCATCCCGCGGCAATCGCCCATTGGTTAAAATACCGACCGTTCCTTCGGCTTTTCTGACGTCTTTTTTCGCGGCATAACGGTCAATGACATCGCCGAGTTCCAAACCAGACAAAATGCCGTCACGGAGCGCCTCTGGCAGTTTGATGCGTGCACCGGCTGCTGTAATGGTACAGCCATTGCGATCTGAGAGTGCCCCCCAGTTGCATAAGTACATTTCGCCGTCAATGTCCATGACACCGCCTTCTAAGCCAATACCAATCTCAGCCTGCGACTCGCGCAGAACGGCTAATGACCGATTAACAGCCCCTTGTCGCGTTTCTCGATCACTTTGCGGCATGGCAGAGACACCTGAGGGGACGTCGACGGAGATTACCGCCGATCCCAGCGGCTCAAACAGACGCTTTACAGCCTTTAATTTGGCTGGGTTTTTTGATCCAACTCCAATGGTATACAACACATTACCCATCCTTTAATCAGGCATTGTTTTTAATCGTTTCAACGGTCGTTTTGTCCAAAGCTCGTACAAGAGCCACAAGTAGCGCTTTGGCTGCGGCATAATCATCGACATGGATGATGGAAGAAGAAGTATGAATATAACGAGAGCATATGCCGATGACCGCAGAAGGCACCCCATTATGGCTTAAATGCACGCGGCCAGCATCCGTGCCACCCATAGAAACGAAGTATTGATAAGGAATGTTGTTGGTTTCGGCGGTATCGAGCAAGAATTCCCTCATCCCTTGGTGGGTGATATAAGAACGGTCAAAAATGCGCAGCAAAGTCCCTTTTCCCAAATGACCGAATTCATTTTTGTCGCCTGCCATGTCATTGGCGGGCGAGGCGTCAAGCGCAAAGAAAATATCCGGTTGAATCATGTGAGAGGCGGTTTGGGCACCGCGCAACCCTACTTCTTCTTGAACATGAGCGCCTGAGTAAAGGTTGTTCGGAAGGCTGTCGTTTTGCACTTCCTTCAATAATTCAATGGCAAGTCCGCATCCATAACGGTTATCCCAAGCCTTTGCGAGAATTTTTTTGTTATTGGCCATCGGCGTAAACGGACAGACGGGAACGACCGGCAAGCCCGGGCGAATGCCGATCCGCTTTGCGTCTTCTTTGTCGTCAGCACCAATATCAATCAACATATTTTTGATTTCCATCGGTTTTTTTCTCTGTTCATCACTTAACAAATGCGGCGGAATCGAGCTGATGACGCCAGGCACCGGGCCATTCGGTGTAATGACTTGGACCCTTTGTGCCAGTAGCACTTGATTCCACCACCCGCCGAGCGGTTGAAAGCGGAGCAATCCTTGGTCGGTAATTTGCGTGACCATAAAACCGACCTCATCCATATGTCCCGCAACCATGACTCTAGGACCATCATCCGGTCCTTTTTTCACACCAAACACACTGCCAAGGTTGTCCTCAATCACTTCGTCAGAGTATTTAGATAATTGCGTTTTCATAAACGCCCTGACTTCGTTTTCAAATCCAGGGGCTCCGGGTAACTCTGTCAGCGTTTTAAAAAGCGCAAGCGTTTCTTCATTCATATCACGGACATCCCTTTCGTATGTATCATCGTATATAGTTTAACGAATCGAACGACCTTTTTCCATCTAAAAAACTGAAATATTTCTTCATTTCGGTGCCACTATGTCCGTTCACCCGCGCCTGACCAACCTTAAACCATTTACCGTTAAGGAGAATATGGCTACGGCTGTCATAGGCATTTCAAGAAACAAAAATTTTATCGTTCCTTAAAGGATATAATGATGAGAGGGTTCTCGTCTTTTTGAACGCAGGCACTACAGTCCGTTATAATAGTTATAACTACTCGAAAGGGTGATGCCAAATGAAAACGACCCGGACCGCGATCCTTGCGTTTGCCCTTGGTACCGCCGTTGGTTTCTCCTTAACCAAAGCCTTTTCAAAACATCGTCTCCTCCGCTCGGACGAAGTGTTGACTAAGGTAAAAAGCCAAATAAAAAACGCCTTTGCCATTGACGGCGCGTGGATTTATTCAGAGCCCGAACAAAGGAAAAACGGCATGTTGACACAGACCGTCTATCGCGGCGGTGTAACGGAAAATCAAGACGGGGAAGCTGTTCATTATGACTTTGTCGCCGATGCCCAGACCGGGACGCTTTTATCTTTCACCCCACAGTAAAACAGGCCCACCCCAGTCCGGCGAGTGATCCTTTGCAGCAATCCACAATAAAAAACAAGCAGACACCCTAATAAATGGAAAAATGAAGGTGGGGCTGTAAAAAACTGGAGCATATGCGCAATTTCAGGTCGATCGGCTGCCAAAACTGAGCAAAAACCTGATTTATGCCACTAGGTTTGCAAATAGCTGGAATATAATTACATTTATGTGGAATGGCTCAAATCAATCTTGGCGATTTTTTAAAATACCATAATGATAAAAA
>NZ_AUMM01000085.1 GCF_000430685.1 Tuberibacillus calidus DSM 17572
CTGAAAACCAATAAAAAAGAGTGGTACCTTCACCAACATGTTTTGGTGGGTACCACTCTTTTCAATTTAGCCTACTGGGTTTTGTCCCAGCCTCTTCCTTTATGCATTATTCTTTTTCAGTTGTTTGAGGTTCTTCGCTTAGGCTTTCGGAAATCTTCGTTTCTTCTAAGAGAACTGTTTCCTCTTCTGCTTCAGCATCGATTTCCGGTTCGCTTTCGTCTATGGGTTGAACCGCTGGGGTGATTTCCTCATCGATATCTTTCGCTACTTCATCACTACCGATTTCAAACTTTGAAACTTCTTGTTCAAGCACAATGGCGATTTCTTGGAGTTTCATCGCCGCGTGATTGACGGATTCAATGGCAGCTGTTTGATTTTCACTGGAGGCGGTAACTTGCTCGGTGCTAGCTGCCGTTTCTTCAGAGATCGCACTGATTTCTTCTAGTTTGGTGGAAAGATCCACATTAGCTTGGCTAACATTTTCGATGGCTTTTTTGATGCTCGTAATTTTTTCGGAAATGGCCGTCACATTATCCGCAATGTTGCCGAAAGCTTTTTTCGTCTCGGTGACGTTTTCGTCTTGGCGATTCGTATAATCATTGAGCATGTTGGCGGCGCTTACCATCTCATTCAATTTCTTAATAATGCCACCGATAACTTGTTGAATGTTGGCCGTTTCTTTTTTGGACCGTTCGGCAAGTTTGCGAATCTCATGCGAGACGACCGCAAAGCCGCGGCCCGCTTCTCCGGCCCGTGCCGATTCAATGGCGGCATTTAAAGCAAGCAAGTCCGTATTGCTGGATATATCTTGAATGATTTTCAGGATGTTTGTGATTTTTTCAGATTCACTAGCAACGGCTTGAATTTCCGTAATTAATTGTTTAGCAATTTGCAGGAATTGAGCAGAACCTTCTTCCAAAACTTGTACGACTTTCAGCCCTTTTTGGTTGATTTCTTGTGCGTTTTGCGATTGGCGATAGATGTCTTCGCTATAGGCTGTTGATTCATTGATCGCTTGTGATACGCGAGAAAGAAGCGTCATGCTTTCTTCCAAATGCTCGGCTTGATTTTGCGCCCCGACCGCAACTTGTTGGATGGCTTCATTGACTTCAAAGGCTTGTGCGCTTGTTTCTTCAGATACGGCGGCAAGGTTTTGCGAGGAAGAGGATAAGGTTTCCGCTGCTTCTGTCACCTTCTGGACCGTCTCTTCCATATTCTCGGCCATATTATTGAAACTTTCGGCGAGTTCAGCCATTTCGTCCTTCGTTTGAATATGAACGCGATGGCTTAAGCGACCGCTGCCCAATAATTTGGCACCGTCTTTAAGCGCTTGAATGGATTCCGTGATGGAGCGGATTAAACGCATGCCGAACCAACCGATGCCGAGGATGACCGCCATTGCGAGGATGACCATAGTGATTAAAAGAATCGTTTGCAAGACCGCTAGCTTTTTATTTATTTGATTTTGCTGTGTAACAAGCGCACTGGTCGCATCGTTAACGGCATTTTGAATCTTTTCGGTACCTTTATTAAAGTCTTTTTGCATCTGTATGGTCAATTGATCGGCGTCGTGCATTGATTCAGTGGAAATCCAGAGATCTAACATGGCGTTATCGTAAACGTTACTGTCCTTATCTGACAGTTCATTATTGACCTGGTGATCCAATAAATCCTTTTCTTTAAGAAATTTATTGTAATTTTCTTTAGTCGGATTACGTTGATAGTTCAATAGGGCAATAGTCATCTTTGCTGTTTCTAAGGAGAGTGCTTGATTATGGGTGGTGTCAATAAATTTGGTTATTTCTGAGATGGATGAATTAATCGATTTTCTATGGCCGCTATCTTCATCGTATCCGATTTGGTTTTTGGCTATTTGTAAATTTTTAAAGCCCTCTTCGTAACTTTTTAATGATTTTTCAATGGTTGCGGCTTGTTTGGTCAAGCCTTCTTTTTTAAGCTCATTGTTTTTTGCTTTTACTTTTGAAATGGTGGTAAAGACGAGGTTTGCCCCCGTTTCGGAAGGTGACATCATGAAGGATTCATCGTACTTTCTCGCTCGCTCCATTAGCACCCCGATGTCCTTTACGGTGGAAACGGCATTATTGATTTCCAAGGATTTTTTGGAGGCGTAGTGCTGTCCCAAGAAAGCCACACCTGTAAATAAACATAATATGATCATTCCGATTAAACTGGACCTAAGGAGTAGTCTGATTTTTTTCTTTATCGTCCAATTCAATGGAATCCTCCCCCTTTACGTTGGATTTCTGTGTCGTGTCATGCAGTCCGAGGACCCATTTATTCATTAAGGCGCCCTGGAAAAGTCTCTATATTATATTTCGGGTGTCATTGACAAAAGTTTAATATGAAATGGCGAAAAAAGGCGACGGGTCACTATTCATTTTCATTGTAAGAGCTGGTGCTATAACAAGGGAGCATGTTTTTTTGCTTTATAATACATGAGCTAATTGCGCTGTCCGCAATAACTTGTCCCGCAAAACTTTGCGAGACCTGTCAAAAAAATTTTCCCCCATTTTTCGATGTAAAAATAGA
>NZ_AUMM01000086.1 GCF_000430685.1 Tuberibacillus calidus DSM 17572
GCATACATTTATGTTAGAGTGCCTTCTCTATTTTTTTCCATCATTTTGCTTCGAGAAATATTTTACACATACATTTAAAATGAGTCAGTCAAGACTTTGTGGGAATTTTTTTGGTTCGCTGAAAATAGATGTAAGTCATAGTTTTAGAATAAAAAACATGTGGGATGATTTCTATTTTTAAATAAATACTCTTTTTGGATTGAATGTTCAATCCAAAAAGAGTATCGTTTCAAGTTTGCATGTTCACGGATATAAAAGCAAAAAATAGGAACGAGATGACCAGGAAAAGAAATATATACTTAATACCTGCTAGAATTCAGTTTGCCCATAAATTCTCAGTCAATGGTATGCTTTTGTCATTAAAAACGTTCAATTGAAGATTCGAACGATGACATGGTTTGACAGAAGTAGAGTGATAAGTGTATTTTGCACAAGATGATGGACTTGTCTCTATTTTACGAATCAACGACGCTACATTATTCCAGTTCATAAATAATTTTTTACTTTCTATTCTAATTTATTGTTTCAAACCTGCTTTTCCAATAACTAAAAGGAGTGATATTTTTTACTCTTCTGGCATCTTACTTAATCGTGCTCTAGAAAGTGTCAAAGCGACTCCAATAGCTATTGTAACTCCCAGTGCGCCTATCCAAGTAACTGAAGAGAGTGATACTTTCTCAACAAAAATACCTCCAATTCCTGCACCAGCCGCCATTGCCAATTGCATTACTGACTGATTTAAGCCTAATAATATACCTGATGATTCTGGCTCGATTGTAGCCAAGTTATATTGTTGTGTTGGTCCCGATGACCATGCAGCAAATGACCATAGTATTAATATTATTAAAACACTAATATAAGAATTTGTTACAAGAGATAATAATATTAACATAATGACGTGTAACGACATTCCACCTAACAATGTTTTTTGAACTCCCCAACGATCTGTACTAAATCCACCAAATTTAGAACCGAATAAACTTGCTATACCAAAGATTAGCAATACACCACTTAAAAGTTTTTCCTCTATTCCTGATACATTTAACAAGTAAGGTGAAAGGTAAGTGTAAGCAATGGAATACCCTCCAAGCCAGAAAAAAGTAATTGCTAATCCAATTGTAACCCTTCTTTTCTTAAGAAGAGCCAACTGTTTAACTAGTCGTACAGGCTTATCACCCTTAATAAGGGGAATAGATGCTCTAATTATTATCATTGCAAGAATTCCCAGCAGTGCTATTCCACCAAAAATAAATTTCCAACCTAATAAACTAGAAATAATTCTTCCAAGAGGTACTCCTATGATTAATGAAGCCGTAAACCCCATAACTACTGTAGCAATAGCGCTACCTTGTTTACCTTCTGGTGCTATCTTTGCAGCGATAGTTAATGCTGTAACAACAACCATCCCTGCCCCGAGTGCCATAACTATTCGAGCTACTACAAATAATCCGTAACCTGGTAGGATGAATGCCAAGATATTACCTATTACGAACAAACCTAATGAAAAAATCATTAATTTACGTCTGTCAATACTAGATGTTATTCCCATAAGAATAGGTGTAAATATTGCATATACAAGTGAGAATATTGTAGTTAATTGACCTGCTGCAGCCAAAGTTATTTCAAGTGAATCTGCAATCGTATCTAAAATTCCCGAAATAATATATTCGGAAGTTCCTACTAAAAAACTAACGATTGCCAAGATATAAATTTTCAAAGTATTAGACATATGATGTCCCTCCATATTCTTATGTTTTTACATCGATATATTGCTAATTATCGATATGTATATTCAAAAAAATATATCGTGAATACTAACGATATATTTAAGCGGAGATGAAATTGAAGCTTCTGAAAGGATTCGAAAGGAACTCCGGTTCACTCAGTTATCTTTTTGCTTTAGAAACTTGGCGGTCCCCTAGAGGTTATTCCCATAAGAATGGGTGTAAATATTGCATATACCAGTAAGAAAATTGTCATTAATTGACTTGCTGTAGCTAAAGTTATTTCAAGTGAATTTGCAATCGTATCTAAAATTCCTGAAACAATATATTGGGAAGTTCCCACTAAAAAACTAACGCTTGCCAAGATATAAATTTTCAAAGTATTAGACAAATGATGTCCCTCCTTATTCTTATGTTTTTACATCGATATATTGCTAATTATCGATATGTTTATTCAAAAAAATATATCGTGAATACTAACGATATATTTAAGCGGAGATGAAACTGAATCCCCCAAACAATGTAAGGAATTCAGCTTCACCCAGTTATCCCTTTTGCTTTAGGAACTCAGCGATCCCATTG
>NZ_AUMM01000087.1 GCF_000430685.1 Tuberibacillus calidus DSM 17572
GATACCTTTTCCAGATCATTCCGCAGTAGCTCAGTGGTAGAGCAATCGGCTGTTAACCGATCGGTCGCTGGTTCGAATCCGGCCTGCGGAGCCATCACGGAGAGCTGTCCGAGTGGTCGAAGGAGCACGATTGGAAATCGTGTAGACGGTTACAGCTGTCTCGTGGGTTCGAATCCCACGCTCTCCGCCATACATAAGCAAGGCCCCTTGGTCAAGTGGTTAAGACACCACCCTTTCACGGTGGTAACACGGGTTCGAATCCCGTAGGGGTCACCAACCTTAATAAAAAATGCTTGATTTTCTAGTAAAAATAAGGTATAATAGAAAATGTCTTTAACGACTATAAATGGAGGATTAGCTCAGCTGGGAGAGCATCTGCCTTACAAGCAGAGGGTCGGCGGTTCGATCCCGTCATCCTCCACCATTATCGCGGGGTGGAGCAGTGGTAGCTCGTCGGGCTCATAACCCGAAGGTCGCAGGTTCAAATCCTGTCCCCGCAACCAAATTTAATTTAAATCTCGTAATATAATGTGCATAGATTTAATGGATCCGTGGTGTAGCGGTTAACATGCCTGCCTGTCACGCAGGAGATCGCCGGTTCGATCCCGGTCGGATCCGCCATTTATGGCTCGGTAGCTCAGTCGGTAGAGCAGAGGACTGAAAATCCTCGTGTCGGCGGTTCGATTCCGTCCCGAGCCACCATTTTTATCATTGATGCCGGCCTAGCTCAATTGGCAGAGCAACTGACTTGTAATCAGTAGGTTGGGGGTTCAAGTCCTCTGGCCGGCACCATTATTCTATATGGAATATACTTTTTAATAAAAAAGGATTTTACTCCTCTAAGCTTCATATATTGTGGAGGGGTAGCGAAGTGGCTAAACGCGGCGGACTGTAAATCCGCTCCCTCAGGGTTCGGCGGTTCGAATCCGTCCCCCTCCACCACCACCAGTTTAGGGGCATAGTTTAACGGTAGAACAGAGGTCTCCAAAACCTCCAGTGTGGGTTCGATTCCTACTGCCCCTGCCATTTCTTAATGAATTTTGGCGGTTGTGGCGAAGTGGTCTAACGCACCGGATTGTGGATCCGGCATTCGTGGGTTCGAAACCCATCAACCGCCCCATTACCTTGCATTGGCCCATAGCCAAGCGGTAAGGCAGCGGATTTTGGATCCGCGATGCCCAGGTTCGAATCCTGGTGGGCCAGCCATATGCGGAAGTAGTTCAGTGGTAGAACACCACCTTGCCAAGGTGGGGGTCGCGGGTTCGAGTCCCGTCTTCCGCTCCATTTTACAAATAATTTGGAGCATGTAATATTTCCACTTGTTGATGGCTATGGGAATTAGGGCGGCATAGCCAAGTGGTAAGGCAGAGGTCTGCAAAACCTTTACCCCCGGTTCGAATCCGGGTGCCGCCTCCAAAATAAATATGGCCAAGCCGGGGTGGTGGAATTGGCAGACACACAGGACTTAAAATCCTGCGGTAGGTGACTACCGTGCCGGTTCGAGTCCGGCCCTCGGCACCACTTTTACATTAGGAATTGCCAGTGTGGCGGAATTGGCAGACGCGCACGACTCAAAATCGTGTTCCCTCAAGGAGTGTGGGTTCGACTCCCACCACTGGCACCAATACATAACTGATACGACATGACTTCAACGATTAGGTTGAGGTCTTTTTTATTTGATTTTTACACGTCAAAAATAATCCAAAATCGTGTGCGTAGGAGGTTTATTGTGAAAAGAAGAACAGAGTTAATTGGATAACAGAGATAGAGCTTCTTATAAAAACAATTCGTCGTAAAAGGACACTAGTGGATCAAATAAGAATCTTCCATTCGGGCTCAAAGAAAGTCAATTGATTTATTCTATAACAGCATAATTTAAAGGAGTAGATTTAAATGAACAATAAGATGACTGCACAGCAAATTCTTGATGCAATTGAGAAAATGGAAAATGGAGAACGTTGGATACTTCTAAATGAACTGTTTTATAAGTACTTCAACAAAGATGGGCTTGAATATCATCCAGCGGATTTTGATTACTAAGACTGAAAGGAGAATAGGGGAATTATCTTTTTCTATTTAGGGTCTACTGAATAACAAAAAAAATGTTGATTTAACAAGGGTTTTTC
>NZ_AUMM01000088.1 GCF_000430685.1 Tuberibacillus calidus DSM 17572
CCAAGCGATAGCGCGGTAGGGTAGGCGTACAAAATTAGGGTGCCGGAGATATTGATCTATAAAGGTTGTCGAGAAAATCTTGACACATACATTTTAAATTTGTGTCTTGACGATGGGGTCCACCTTATTTTATAATCGGAGTAATTTAAGCATAAAGGATGGTATTTCGTGAATTTTGCTTCTGTACGCATCATCACCGACGACGTGGGCAATTTGGGGTTCTTCAATATTTAGAAGAACATCCAAAAGTCTCACAAAAACAAGCGGAAGCCTTCAAAATTGATCGGACAACAATGGTATCTCAAATTGATTATTTGGAGGAAATCCAGTGTGTGCAACGAGTGAGGAATCCAAAAGATAGGGGATTTTTTGCGTTGAGGGTCACGAAACAAGCCAAGGAGAAATTAAGGTAGGGGGAGCATTATCTCGAAACTATTGAATTGGATGTTCTTTTAGGGCTTTCAGTCAAGGAGCAAAAGGAACTCAAATCGATTTTATTAAGGGTATGGACAACCATATCGAAGAAGTAAAAATAATGAATCGTATTGGAAGAAAATCCGATTGTGACTGTTAATGGGTTTGGAACCCATGGAAAAAGGTGATTTTTAATGTTGTACAAGAAAATTGGTGAGTTATTCCCTAAAACCCCTTTTGATTTTGAAAAAACCATAAGGTTTTTAGGTGGATTTCCCCCAACTAAAAAAGAACAAACACTGAATGAAAATCATCTAACCAAAGCCATTTTAATGAATGATCAAATATTTGTCTTTGATTTACAATCAGAAGGTGATATTGAAAACCCAAAATTGATATACACCATATTTTCAGACAAGGATATCTCGGATAAGAGCTTAAAAATGCTTGAGAAGAAAATCGATCATTTTTTAAGTTTATCTGATGATCTCAAGGAATTTTATACTTTGGCATCGGAAGATCCGTGGTTCCAACACATTAATAAAAAACTATATGGTTATCATCAGGTTAAATTTCTTACCCCTTTTGAAAGTGCCTGCTGGGCGATTTTTACCCAAAAGACGCCCACGAATATCGCCAAGGAAATCAAGATGAGATTCTGTGAAAATTTTGGTCAATCACTAGAAATAAACAATCAATGTTATTCTGCATTTCCCGAGCCGGTAAATATCCTTAGGGCTTCCGAGGAAGAAGTAGCAGAAATGGTCAAAAATAAGCGAAAGACCCAATATTTGATGTCAGTCTGCGAAGCATTTTCCGATGTTGATGAACAGTTCCTCACCGACGGAGATTATGATGAAGTTGAATATTGGTTAAAAGCCATTAAAGGAATAGGTGAATGGTCAGCCTCGTTTATTCTTATCAGAGGGATTGGGAGAATGGAACGATTACCTGTTAGCGAAAAAATGCTATTAAAGGTGTTTTCGGAAACTTATAAAGGTGATCAGGATGTTAAGGTGATTGCTAATCATTATGGAAATTGGAAAGGATATTGGGCCCATTATCTTCGTGCTTTGGGTGCATTTACAAAATAGAGTAGTATAAAATCGTTCAAAATACAAAATGCTAATATATACCACAATATTAAAGGAGATGAAGTACATGGCTACACCGCAACTCGACTTTTCATCTATTCAGGTAAGGGATCTTGAAAAATCACGTGAATTTTATCAGAATACCTTAGGTTTTGAAATTGAAAATGAAAATCCAGGAGCCTATGTCTTTAAAAATGAAAAGGGCGCTTCTTTTGCTATTAGAAAACCTTTGGTTGATTTGGACAGAGCAGGCAAGCTTGGATGGGGAGTCGCACTTTGGTTTTCCGTTCCTGACGTGGAAAAACGATATGAAGATGTGCGTGGCAAAGAAGTGAAGATTGTTAAGGATTTAACAGACAGTCCCTTTGGTAAGGTGTTTACAGTAGAAGATCCTGATGGATATTATATTACTTTCCACGGATAAAATCCCCCTTCGTTTGTACAAAGATAATGAAGAGGCCATCAATGGGATCGCTGAGTTCCTAAAGCAAAAGGGATAACTGGGTGAAGCTGAATTCCTTACATTGTTTGGGGGATTCAGTTT
>NZ_AUMM01000089.1 GCF_000430685.1 Tuberibacillus calidus DSM 17572
GGTTATCATAACAAGAGGGTAAAAGATCTGGCCGTTCGTGAATGGACATGCCCTAATTGTAAAAGCATCCATGACCGTGATATGGTTTTCTGCTCGGGATTCCGGTTTCGGGATTCATGGTGCTGCTTACGATTCTTCTTGCTGATGTGATTGATCGGGATGCTGCGCTGACCGGACGCCGACGCGAAGGGATGTACCTCGGCATGAACGGTTTTATCGTGCGTTTGGGCATGTCTCTGCAATATGTGGTCATGGCCGTGTTTTTCGATGTGAGCGGCTATAACGCCAATTTAGAAGTCCAAAGTCCACAAACCGTGATCGGTTTCCGTGTTTTGCTTGGTGTGGTTCCGCTTTTATTCCTGGTTGCTGCAGGGATTCTCATCTATCAATATATGAAACGCTTGAACCATCAGCCCACGATGGCCATGCCAGCTGATAACATTGTAAAATAAATAAAAAAATGGATCTGCGCGGATCATCCGGTGCGAATCCATTTTTTTGAGTAAAATTTTGCGATAGGCAACTTCTATCGATAAAATTTTTACGAAAAAGGATAAGTGCAGCAAAGTCAGACTTGCGTTTTTCAAGGTATAGTTATCGGTAAGTTTTGTTTATCGGTAGATTATTTTTGTGCCACTTGATCCGAAAACCATCGGCCGAATGCGGCGCACGCTTCCAGTTGTTCAGCGTTCGGGGTCAATTCAATTTTATACCCGTCAGCGATGACGTCAGCGCCTTGTTTCGTCAAAGCCTCGATCATGATGTCCACAGCAATCCCGTCATCCCCATACAAGGAGTCGTAAGATCCGAAGACAGCCGCTTTTTTCCCTGATAGATCGACGACTTGTAATTCATCATAAAAATCAAGCATTTCATCAGGTAGTTCCCCGGTTCCCCAAGTGTATGTTCCGATCAAGACCCCATCACATTGATTTAAGTCGGAGGCATGGGCATCATACGCGATGATTTGATCGACCTGATAACCATTCTGTTTTATTCCTTCGGCGATAGCTTTAGCCATCGCTTCCGTATTACCAGTAATGCTTGCATAAACAATAACGAAGTGTGCCATATTTTTTACCCCCATGGATTCATTATCCTAATCTAATTATAAATGGTTATAGGCTAGAAACGGTAATGATAATCATTATCAATTTATGAATTTCTTGTGAAGCCTTTTGTAAATTAATGAGTCAGAGCTAATTGCGCTGTCCGCAATAACTTGTCCCGCAAAACTTTGCGAGACCTGTCAAAAAAAATTTTCCCCCATTTTTCGATGTAAAAATAGAGG
>NZ_AUMM01000090.1 GCF_000430685.1 Tuberibacillus calidus DSM 17572
TAATTATAATAGCAATACAGCAGTAAAAACTGGTTTAGTTGTCGGCGGAGCCAGCGCGTTAATTATGGCGGTAGGAGCGCCTTTTCTCGTTCCAATTGTCGGTTTAGTTGGGCTACCATTTTTAAATCAAAAGCTTTCGGAAAGTCATTTGGAAAAAATTAAACCTGAACTAATAGTTATGATGCGCCAACATATCCATAATGTGATAGATGAATTCCAAAATGCACTTGACCATTATATCCACCAATTTATTGGAGAAATTGAGGCTCAATCATTGGATGAGTTTACACGCTTGATTGGTTCTCTTAAGAGTCAGATAACAATGGAGTTTGAAAAAAGAAATCAGGAAGTCGTTCGGAATGACAAGTTCCAAAATGAACTTGATCAACTGAGGGGATTAGTTGAAGAGTATTTACAAACTATTTAATATGAAAGGAGTTCTATTATGAGTGATAATGGTTACCACGATCCAACTCAATTTTCTGATGATTTTAACCACCATTTTAACCAATCAACCGAATTTTTAAATAATGATCCCAATGCTCCGTTGATGTCACAGGTGGATTTGACATCGGGAAGTTATTCAAATGACATCTTACAGTACCAAGATCCGTTAAGCCATGTGCATCAATTTCAATTTGAACCATTTCATGCAAATTTAAATAATACTCACTTTGTTAAACCACATTATGTCCATTCTTATATAAAGAGTGACGGTACTTTAGTTGAAGGGTACTACCGTGATGGCGATGGAAACACTCACATTGACCGTCCATTAGATGCTGGAGGAGGCTATATGGCGGGTAATCCTGACGGAATTAAATGGAATAACATAAATAAATGATTATTGGTAATGAGTTTTTCATTTAAATCGTGAACAATAAACAATCTTATGATCTATTTTTACGAGAAGTTTAAACAAAATTTATTAAAAGCACCGGCCTCTCATTTGAGCGTGGTGCTTTTTGTTTTATAGATTCGATTAGAAAATTTCACAGGATCTACTGAATTGGTACAGCCGAGTGTAAAATTAAGAATATAGCCGGAATAAATTTTTAGAGTTTCGACAGTTTCCGAGAGGCTGGGACAAAACCCAGTAGGCTAAATTGAAAAGAGTGGTACCCACCAAAACATGTTGGTGAAGGTACCACTCTTTTTTATTGGTTTTCAG